>JAXLYJ010000015.1:0-237546 GCA_046351515.1 Polyangiales bacterium | reverse complement strand
TGTTTCTAGGGAGGCGAGAACGGGTCTGCTACGTTTTTGCTACGTTCGACACGCGTCAGTGAAAAACGAAGTTGGTGGGATTGCATAGGGTGGCGGCAGAGGGCGTGCCGCGCTGGAGCTCCGGAGCTCTTCCGAGCTGACAGCGCTTCAGTCGCTGATCGAGGGGCGTGGGTTTGGCTGGTTTCGCTCGACGCGGTGCGCGTTCGGTGATCGCTGTCTAGTCAGTTGTTGCGGCGGTACGATGCCCCCGCTGACATGACTGAAAATGGGGAAGCTGCGTGGTTTCTGTCGCGCCAAGACGAGGTTTTTGGCCCGTACAGTTCGTCCGCGATTATTCAAGCGATTGGAAATGGTGAGTTGCTCGATTGCGATCTCATCTGTCGCGAGGGAACGACTCTTTGGGTTGAGGTCGGCTCGGTCGTGCTGTTCGCCCCGATGTTCGCGAAGACAGCCGCTGAGCGACAGGTGAACACCGTTGATGCGCAGATGCCCGCGCCGTCGACTGCCCCTCGTGCGGCGGTGGTCGCTGCTGCGCCAGTGAGTCGTCGTTCTTGGCAAACCGTCGGGGTGGTGTGGCTGGCTGCTTCTGCGTTGGTCGTCGGCGTGGTTGCTGTGCTGCTCGGCACTCGAGACCGATCGACCCAGGAGCCGGTCGCGCGACGCGATTCAGGGGTCGCGCATCTTCAAGCAAATCATGCCGTGCCGTCCTTGCCTGAAGTTTCGGACGCTGGAGGCGCAAACTCCGGTCGTGAACGGGGGGGGACCTGGTCTGCTTGCCGGAGGCGATTCGGCTTGGTCGACCCAGTCGGCTGCGCTTGTCGTCGATGAGTGCCCAGCCGCGCTTTGGTCGGTTCTCCCAACGGTGCTGCCAGGACGCGATGCGTTTGATCGCCAGCTCTCCGACCGCTCGCGAGCAGCAACGCAACGCGCTCTTCGCGCTCAATCATTCATCGTCCAACTGCCGGACCGCGTTCTCGGCGAATACGACTTTCAACGGTCAGGCTTCGTCATCGATCTGGCTCTGCCGTCTGCCACGTCGTGTCGCGCCCCCGCGGGGAATTGGCTAACTGAGCGCGGTGGAGCTCTCGTCGATGTCGATGAGGTGTTGCTCGTTTGGTCATGCCTGACCTGCTAACGACGTTGGCCTGACAAAACCCAGTGTTCTCATTGCGTCGCTGCGCATCGCGTCAAGTCCACGTTTCGAGGGTAGAGAGCACCTCGCTCACCAGATGCGGTTGCTTCCGATTCGGATGCCGCGATTCATGGGTAATGAATCGCGCGATGGATTCGTAGCTGAGTGCCCCTTTGTGCCGAGGATCTTTCCACAGCATCACGATGCGATTCATCGCCGAGAGCACCGCGAGCTCGCAGCGATCGGCGCTCACCTCTTTGAGACCAAGCTCGCGCGCGAGCCCGTGATGGACGCGCTCGGCCAGCACGCTCACCAGGAGCGCGGCGGCGAGCAGCGCCATGACCGCGGTCCCGCGCGAGGTCTGAAGATGGTCTGCGCGCGCGCCGTGTTTCATGCGGCGAAACGCACGCTCGATCAACCAGCGAAGGCGGTACACCGCGCTGATCGCCTCTGCTGTCCACTGCTCGCGCGGCAGGTTCGTCACGTACCAGCGATCCAGCTCGCCGGTCTCGGCGCCGCGCTTGTTCACCAACACCAGCCGCACGCGTACGAGGCGCACGGCAACGCTTCCGCCGCTCTCCAGCCGCAGCGTCGCGTCGAAGTCGCTCGTGCGACCGACGACGTCCATTCGTTCGAGCACCTTTCCTTGCGCGAGCGACTCGGGGAGCACGAGCCCCTCTGCGTGTCCGCTCACCACGGCCGTCACGCCGTCCTTCCAGCGGCTCACGAACGACGCCGACGCTGCATCGAGCGCAGCAAACTCGCTGTGATCGTAGAAGCCGAGGTCGCGCAGGTAGAGCGATCCGCGCTTGAAGGGCGTCGTCGGACGCAACGCGTGATCGTGGGTGCGCGCAGCGCCAACGCTGAGCTCGCGGAGCGATCCCTCGGCGAGCGACATGCGAGTCATCAGCTTCAAGCCCGCGCTTCCCTCGTCGGTCGCAGGAAACAACGCCGCAGCGCGTTTGCGCAGGCGCATCCTCGATCCGTCGTCCAAGAGCACGTCGTCGAGCATGCGCAGCGCGGCGGGCCACTGACGTCGAAGCGCGCGATTGGCGCGGGCCATCGCCGAGCGAAGCAAGTCCCAGAGCGTTTCGCCGAGCGCGGCCTTGTCGAAGTGCGCGTCGAACGCGCCGCGAGAGATGCAGCGGCCCGAGAGCAGCTCCCATTGTCGGCGCGCCTCCGCGATGGACCGCACAGGGCCCACGGCGCTGGCGAGACAGAGGGCGTGAACGAGCTCCGTCGGCTGCACGCTGCCGCCTCGTCGGCGCACGAGCGCCGCTCGCTGTGCGGCGCGTTCGATTCGATCGGGGTGAAGCGTTGCGTCCAGAATCGACTTCAACGTAGAACCGTTCATGTGGGGCGGTCTTCGAACGAGGTTGGAGTTCAGAGACCACCATCGTGCGAGGTGCCGCCCCCGCTTGTCATCCCGCTTCTTGACCGGAGCTCTCGACGCAGTTCCGCACTCAGGCTGCGGCGAAATGGCTTAGCAGGTCAGGCATGCGGGGTCTTCCTGCGCCACCGAGTTCGACCGCCCAATGCCCCGCACCGCTGTGCTCTTCGCCGGTCAAGGCTCTCTGGATCCTGCAAACGCTCGGTCGTTGTACGAAGCGAGCGCGTCCGTTCGCGCACGCGTCGACGAGACCCTCTCCGCGCTCGAGCTCACGGTCGAGCGCGCGCTTTCACCGGACGGGCGCGCGCTGCGAGACACCCGCGTTCTGCAGCCCGTGTTGGTCGCGCTGCAACTCGGGGTCCTCGACGAGCTCGATCGCGCGGGACTGACGTATTCGCACGCCGCCGGGCACTCGGTCGGAGAGCTCTCCGCGTGGGCCGCCGCCGGCGTGTTCAGCGCGAGCTCGGTCGCGGGGCTCGCGCGATCGAGAGGGGCGGCGATGGCCGAGTGCGCTCGGCGAGCGCCAGGGCAGATGGTCGCGCTCACGCGAGTGTCGGAGTCCGAAATGCTCGCTGCGCTGACCGCCGCCGAGCGCGCCGGAGTCGCGGTGATGGCCGTTCACAACGCCAGAGACGAGTGGGTGCTTGCCGGCGATCGCGCCGCGATGCGCGCGGCGATGCGCGCTCCTGGAGCGGTGATGCTCGACGTCAGCGGCGCGTGGCACAGCCCGTTGATGGAGCAAGCCGCGGCGGTGGTCGAACAGGCCGTCGCGACCCTCGACGAACACTCGGCCCGCGCGGTCACCGTTGTCTCCTGCGTGACAGGCGCGGTCGCCGACGCAAGTCACGCGCGGTCGCTCGTCGCCGCAGGCGTATGCGGTCCCGTGCGATGGCTCGACGTGTTGCAGACCCTCGAGCGAGAGCGCGTCGAGCGGTTCGTCATCGCTGGACCGGGCAGAGTCCTTCGCGGACTGCTTCGAAGAGAGCTCGGCGCTCGTGAGGTCGCGCTCATCGACGACGGTCCATCGCTCATCGAGCTCACAAACACCCGCTGACCAGCCATAGTGACTTCACCGACGAGGAGAGATGTGACAACGCTTTATCTATGACGGCAGCCGTTGATGTCGCGATTGTGGGCGGCGGCAAGGCAGGGGCCCTGCTCGCGCGGCAGCTTCGTCGACACATGCCGAACGCGAGCGTGGCGATCTTCGAAAAGTCCCGCGAACGATCGTTCAAAGTGGGCGAGTCGACCGTCGACATCTGCGGCAAGTACCTGACCAAGCGGCTCGGGCTCGGCGGCTACTTGTCCGAGGAGCACCTGCCCAAGAATGGAATTCGGTTCTTCTTCGACCGCGAAGACCGCCAGGGAGCGCTCGAAGAGCTCAGCGAAATCGGGACCAGCGTTCAGCTTCCCTTTCCGACATTTCAGATCGACCGCGCGCGATTCGAGCGAGATCTGCTGCGGATGAACGCCGAGCAAGGCGTCGATGTGCGCCACGGCGTCCGGGTCTCGAACATCAACGTGGGCGCCGAGGGAAGTCGCCACGTCCTGACCCTCGAAGAAGACGGGCGCCCCGCAGGAACCGCGACGGCCCGATGGATCGTCGACGCCACCGGCCGCTCGAGCCTTCTCGCGCGCGCTCGGCGGCTGCGGGTCGAATCGACGCTCGAGCACGCTGCTGCGTGGGGGCGATTTCGCAACGTAGCGGACATCGACGAGAAGGGATCCGAGTCGTTTCGCGCCAGGGTCGCGCACCTGCCGCGGGTGCTGTCGACGAACCACTTTTGCTATCCCGGCTACTGGATCTGGTTCATCCCGCTCGGAAAGGGTGTGACCAGCATCGGCGTCGTGATGCGCAAGGAGAGCTTTCGCGACGAGCTGCGCACCGCGCCCGGTCTGCTCGCGTTTCTCCGCAGCCACCGCGCGGTCGCTTCGCTCATCGAAGACGTCGAGACGCTCGATCATCGGTCCCTCGGACAGCTCGCGTACGGGACCTCGCGCTTCGTCGATTCTCGCGAACGATGGGCGCTCGTCGGCGAAGCCGCTGCATTCACCGACCCGCTCTACAGCCCAGGCGGCGACTTCATCGCCATGACCAACGACTGGGTCGCTGACCTCGTGCACCGAGACCTCGCGGGAGAGAGCGCCGACTCGTGCGCGCGCCGCGCTTCGCTCTACGAGCGAGCGTTCGCCCTGCGGCTCGACGCAACGTCGCTCTTGTACGACGGGCTCTACGGCACGCTCGGCAGCTTCGACCTGCTCGCGTCCAAGTGGGACTTCGACACCGCTTGCTATCTCAATCTCTGGTTCGAGCCGTACATGCTGGACCGACACCTCGACCTCGGCGCGCTCGAGCAAGAGCACCACGGCAGGCGCGCTGTGCTCGGCGTCCTGCAGACGTTTCGGCACATGTTTCGCGACGCCGAACGAACGCTCCACGAGCAGGGCCGCTTCTTCGAGAAGAACCTCGGTCACATGGTGATCAATCCGACGATGCGCTTTTTGCCTCGGGACTTCGCCACGCTCGACTCCGAGCGACGAGTCCTCCCCCGCGTCAGGGACGCGCTGCAGCTCGTGCTCGACGAACTTCGAGCGAAGCTCGGACAGAGCCCGCTCGTCGAGCCTGTCCCGTTCTCGACCTTCACGCTCGGACGACCGATCTCGTGACCGCGCCCTCGGTGACGCCTCGCGTCCGCGCGAACGAGCTGCTCGCGCGTGATTGGGACGTGATCGTCGTCGGCGCAGGCATCGGCGGGCTGCTCTGCGCTTCGATGCTCGCGAGATACGCGAAGCTCCGGGTGCTCGTGCTCGAGCGACACTACGAGCTCGGGGGACTGAGCCAGACCTTTCGCCGGCCGAACTATCGCTGGGAGGTGGGGGTTCACTACGTCGGTGAAATGGGCGAAGGCCGGCTCATTCGACGGGCCGTGGACCTCGCGTGCGACCGTCGAATCGAGTGGGCGCAGCTGCCTTCTGCGCGCGATCGATTGATCACACCAGAAATCAACGCGCGGCTGGGCGGCGACCGCGATGCGCTGCGTCGCCAGTGGCTCGCGATCGCGCCCGGTGAAGAGCGCGCGATCGACTGGTTTCTCGACGCGGTGATCGAGTGCGCGCGGCTCGCGCCAGCGCACTTCGTCTCTCGATTGTCTCGAGCGTCGAGCCGGCCCAAGCGCTCGCCGTTTCTCTCGTGGTCCGACCGCACGTCGGCCTCGGTCATCGAAGAGAGCGGCGCTTCGCCGCGGCTCGCGGCGCTGATGAGCTACCCGTGGACGACCTACGGACTGCCCCCGACAGAGAGCAGCTTCGCCGCGCTCGCCGCGACCGCCGCGCACTATCTACACGGCGCGTTTCATCCGATCGGGGGCGGCTCGGCGCTCTCGACGGCGATCGCAGACACCATCTCGAACGCCGGCGGAGCGGTGGTCGTTCGCGCGGAGGTGGCCAGGCTCGCGTGCGCGAACGGGCGCGCCACAGGCGTCGTGCTGAGCGACGGGACCGAAGCGCGCGCGCCGATCGTCGTGAGCGCCGTGGGCGCGTGGGGAACGTTCTCGTGGCTCGCGCCCGACGATCACGCGATGCGCGAGCGCGTCCGCGCCATCGGGCCTTCTGGCTGCCACGTCGCGCTCTACCTGGGAATCAAGCGCTCTCCGCGCGCGCTCGGCCTCGACGGCGCCAACCTCTTCATCCGCCGAGACCGAGTGGACCACACGCATCGCGACTGCGAGCAGTGGTGCGACGGCGATGCAGACGAGCCACCGGATCTCTATCTGTCCACCGCCTGTGCGATCGATCCCAGCTTCGAGGCGCGCTACCCTGGCCGCACCGCGATCATCGCCGCGTCTGGCGCGTCGTTGGCGAGCTTCGCGCGCTGGGAGAACACGCGGCGCGGTCACCGCGGCGCTGCATACAACGAGCGCAAAGCACGCCTCACCGAGAGCATGCTGCGCGTGATACGTCGGCATCTGTCACTGGACGCGCTCGAACACGTCGAGCTCTCGACGCCGCTCTCGACCCGAGATTTCTGCGCTCATCCTTCGGGAGAGATCTACGGTCTCGCGCCCACGCCGGCTCGCTTTCGCGACGGGCCTGGGCCGTGGACGAGCACCGAGGGCCTGTTTCTCACCGGGCAAGACGTGTGGTCGACGGGCGTCGCGGGCGCGATCGCGGGTGGAGTGCTCACAGCCTGCGCGATCACCAAGCGCGACTTGTTCGCGCGGATCGCGATGCGGTGACGCGGCAGCGCGCGCTCACCTTGGACCAGCGGCCTCCGAAGCCTGCGTCGTCCGTCCGTTCCAGTTGTTGTTTCGACTCGCCCCGATCGCGAGCAACACGATCCCGATGATGAGCGTCACTCCGCAGGTAATCAGGCCGAACGGAGCCAGGATGGCGCCAGTGCGCACGTGCCAGTCGCCCGGCGATGCCCAGTACGCGCTCCACTGCACGGGCTCTGTGGGAAACGGCATCTCTTCGGGCGTGCCGAAGCGCTCGGGCACCGCGACGATGGTCGATCCCGCGACGGCCAGCGACGCTGGGTCGCTCCGTTGATTCTTCGCGCGAGAGCAAGCCAATCGATCGTCGCTCGCGCCTCCGTGATCGCTGCGCCACATCGCGGTCGCCACTGCGTTGGTGGCCGAGAGCAGCGCCGGCGGCAGCTGCAGGTCGAACCGGTCGATCATCTGGTCGAGCTGGGCGACGCAGTCGTCGATGACCGCGCCCGTCGACTGCCGTCGAATTCGCGTCCCCGTGGTGACCGCCGCGTGACGAAGACGAAGGCGATTATCCGTCGGTACGCCCAGCTCCGCTGCGCGCTCGTCGACCCATTCGATGGCGTTCATCACGAGCTCGGGCTGCGCTCGGACGCGCTGGTCGAACAGTCGACGCTCGGACGCGGGCATCGCGCGGAGCAGCGCGTGATGGGTGTGAGTGCACTGATCCAGCGACGGGAGCATGGGCTCGAGCGCCCGCGCCAACGCTGGGGGAATCGCCCCGCGATCCGAAGCAGAGCGGATCACATCGAGCGCCATCAGCGACTCGAGCGTCTGTCGAAGCACGTGTTCGGTGAGGGCGGGGCGAGCCGACGAAGGGCCGCGTACGATCGTGCCCGCGGGATGTTCGCGAAGGCGTCGTACGCCACGCTCCAGCCGTTCGACCAGCGCGCGGACATCGAGTCCGTGCAGCAATGGATCGAATTGAAATCCTGTCGAAGCGCACCCTTCGAGCGATGCTCCCGCGCCGAGGGCCGCCGCGGACGCGGCGACGGTTGACGTGCTCAAAAACCGTCGACGGTCCATCACTGACCTCCGGGCGCTGGCAACACAGGCGTTGTCGTAGAATCGCCTCCGCGCGGAGGCTCGCTCCCCTGCGGCGCGGGCGACACATTCGGAACCGCCACGCGGTCGAGGACAACCTCGCCGCCCGCTGGTGGCGATACTCGTTCGATCGAGCGCCGCCGCCACGAACAGAGGTCGGGGCACACCAAATCGTAGGTCGCCCTCCCACCACAGCCCTCGATGACGCGGACCGCGGCGCTCGCGCGAACGGGCCGCAGTGACTCGATCGGACAATGAAGCGCGTCCGCCGCCAGCGACGCCGCAGGTCGCATCGGATAGTCGAAGGCCCCAGGGCCTTCGCGGGTGTACTCGAGGATGAGCCCGCAGAGCCGCACTTCGAAGGCGTTGGCCGCCAGCTGTGACACCTGCGCGCGATTCGCACAGTCCACAATCGGCTCGCTGCCCTCGCCTCGAGCGCGCCGCACCAACGACTCGTTCTGCAGAAACGTCGTTTTGGCCAGGTCGGCGAGCCGCTGCCGGGTGCTGATCGTCGGTCCGCATCCGAGCAGCAGAGCCCCGCAGAGCCCCCACCGCAGCACGACACCTACGTTCGTTCTACCGTTCATCACGAGGTTCTCCGCCGATCGTAAACGGTTCGCACGGATCGGACCAACGGTGTCCCGGCGATTGGCTTCACGGCGTCGCGCTCGTGATCGACCCTCTCGCGACCGGTCGATCATCGACCCGAGCCTCGACCTCGTGGTGTTGCACGTTGCCGACCTCTCGCGTGAGCGCGACGCGATACTCGAGAACGCAGCCCGCGAACACGGGCTCGATGAGCTTCACGTCGATCGCGCCCGCGTAGCCGATCCGATTGCGCGGCGCGCCGATCGCGTCGAAGAGCCGCTGCTGCTCTGCAGTGGGCTGCCTCGGCGCGCCGCGTGCGCCTCGATCGATGGCGCGCAGCGCGGCGAAGAGCTTCTCGACGGCGACGCCCTCGGCGCGCGCTCCCGCGACGAGCGCTCGCAAGAGCGTGAGCAGGTTCGTCGTCTGCCCGAGCCCCTCGATGGTGTAGACGCCTGGCCACAGCGTGAATCCAGGGAAGTGCCCCTCGAGCACAGGCTCGTTCGCGCTGATCCACTTGCGCGCCCGCAACATCGGTTGCTCCCCGAGAACGATCCCGTCGATCCTGTCGACCAGGAGAAACGGTCGTCGATGCGGCAACAGCAGCTGCACCACGTCTGCGCCGAGGGGGAGCTTGGTCCACGAGACGTCGTCCGAGCTCATGCTCCGAGCCCTCCATCGACCGAGAGCGCGTGACCTGTGATGTAGCTCGCGTCGTCGCTGAGAAGAAAGACCGCCGGACGCGCGACCTCGCGGCCCTCACCCAAGCGACCCAACGGGACGTGCGCGAGCGTTCGGCGGATTCGCTCGGGATGCGTCGCCTTCACCATCCCCGCGTCGATGAGCCCAGGAACCAGCGCGTTCACCCGGATTCCATAGCTCGCGACCTCGGACGCAACGGTCCTGACGAGCGCTTGGATGCCCCCTTTGCTCGCAGCGTACGCCGCCTGTCCGGGGCTCGCGTGCTCTGCAGCGATCGAGCTGAGCGCGACGATCGAGCCTCGCTTCTGAGCCATCATCGGTCGAAGCGCCGCGCGAATGGCGAGCATCGTTCCGCGCAGGTTGGTGGAGACGATGTCATCGAACTGCGCGAGCGGCAGCGTCGCGAGCCACCCGTCCGAGACGATGGCAGCCGAGGTCACCAGCCCGTCGATCGTCCCGCAGGTCTCGAGCGCCTCGATGAAGAATCGCTGGACGCTCTCGGCGTCGCGCACGTCCACCGCGTGTGCGATCGATCCGTTGCTCGCCTCCTCGGCGACTTGCTTTGCCTCGCGCTCGCGCCTTCGATAGCCGACGACGACCCGTGCGCCTTCGAGCGCGCACTCCGCTGCGATCGCCCGCCCGATCCCGTGGGAGCCACCGGTGATCACGATCGTGCGGCCCGCAAGTCGGCTCATCGCGTCGAGCCTCGCCCGGTCGACGCGACGCCGAACGCCACTTCGTCGCGCGACCGGTACGCATGACGACGCGGATCAACGTACAAGCTCCGGTTGTCGACCAACGGAGGAGCGATCGTCCGAAGCGCAACGCCGCGCTCGGTGACGAGATCGATGCCCGCGAACACCAGCCGCGTCTCGAGCTGAGCAGAGGCGAACCAGCGCTGACGCGTCGGCGAAAACGCAGCGCGAGAGAGGCTTCCCACGGCGCGCCCCGCGAGCATCACTCGATCACCGGCAGACACCTCGCCCTCCGCGAGCACGCAGGCCTGCGCGGTCGTGCGCGACGCCCGACGCGCGACGATCGCGTCGCGACCGAGAAAATCGCGGTCGTGCGCGAGCCTCCACGAGAGCGAGAGCTCGACGGCGGTCACGTCAGCGGCCACGTGATGCGGGTCGAAGAACCAGTTTTCGAAGGACGCGAGCGACAGCGCGTGAGGCGACACCTCGACCATGTCGAACTCTGCGCCGCGATCCACGAAGCGATCCACCACGGATGGTGCGTCCCCGCGCGCGACGATCACCTGATAGCCGAACTCGCCGGTCTTGCCTGCGCGCACGCAGAGCCCCTCATCGATCCGAAAGAAATTGAGGTACGGCAACGCGAGGAGGTCTTCGCCGAGCACTTGCGCGAGCAGCTCCCACGCCCACGGACCGTGCACTTCGATCACCTGATGGGTCTCGCTCAGCGACTCGATCTGCGCGTCGCCTCGCAGATGCGCGCGCATGTGCGGGATCGGGTCGATCGGTCCGTCGATCAGCAAGAGATAGTCTTCGTCGTCCGCCGCGACGAGCACGTCCGCGACGGGTCGGCCTCGCTCGTCGAGCAAGAGCGACTGCCTCGCCTGAGCGTCACGCAGGTACAGTCTCGACGGGAGCAACCACTGCGCAGCGGACTGAGCGTCACGGCCACGGAGTCGGACGACGCGCGTCTCGCTCGCGCGCACGAGCGCGGTGGTCGTGCGAATCGCAGCGTACTGTTCGAGGAGGTTTGCGGCGCTCATGCTGTGGTCGAGACGCGTCCCGCAGCGGGCGCGACAGTGGGAGGATTCAGGATCAATTCGAGCAGCGAGGACACAGTGCGAAACTGAACCGGTCCCGTCGTTCCCTCGGGAAGATGCAGGCCAAACTCGGTCTCGATCGCGATCACCAGCTCGACCGCGTCCACAGAGTCCAAGCCCAGACCCGTCCCGAACAACGGCACGTCCAGATCGATCTGCTCCGGCGGAAGCGCGACCTTGAGCTTCTGAATCAGCACTCGGCGAACGCGCTCGAGAGTCCGTTCGCTCCGTTCGATGTGCGCATCGAGCGCCACAGAAGTGCCTTCGTTCATGCGTCCAACTCCCAAGCGACTGTTACCGTGCCTCCAGCACGACAGCAACGGAGCCCTGGGGACCTTCGGCAGTCACGAGCGCCCGTCGCGCCTTGGATGAAAGCGCGTCGAGCGCGGCCTCGAGGACGCTTCCAAACGCATACGCGCGCGTCGAGTCGCTGCCGGTGCCCAGCGTAAGGTCCACCGAGCGGCGCTCGAAGGAGGCGCTGCTCAGCGCTCGATCGACGGCGTCTCGAAGCGTTCCTGCGGTGGCGACGCCGCGAACGAGCGGCCCCGACCCCTCGGTGCACAACACCGCGAACGCCGCGCCCTCGTCGTCCATCGAGTCGATCGCGCGCTCGTCGAACCCGCCCGCGATGATCTGGTCAGCATCGGATCGAACCGCGAGCCATCGAGCGGCGTACGCGAGCGCGAGCAGCCCTGCCACTGCGTCGCCGACCACCATGCTGAGCGGCCCCCGCGCGCCCAACGCGCGGGACACAGCGCCGAGCGGCGCATGCGCGACCGTCCTCGCGAACGCCGGAGCGCTCGCGCGATCGAGCCCTCGCTTCAGGCTCTCTCGAAACTCCTCGACGCTCGCTCTCGGAGGGCCCACGCAGCCGCCGAACAATCCAGTGCGGTCCTTGGACGCTGCCGAGAGACGAAGCCCCGCCTGGGCGAGCGCTGCCCGTGCGCTCGCGATCGCGTAGAGCGTCGATGGATCGGGCGCGCGCAGGTCGGTGTCGCCGACCGCTGCGGCGAGGCTGCGCGCATCCCGCGGGCAGCCCGCGGCCGTCCGCATGATCGAGAGCCCCTCGATCGACACAGCGCGAACGGTGAGGGGCCGCGCGGACCTCGCTGCGCGCGCGATCGCGACGACGGCGTTCGACCCGCCGAAGGCCATGCTGTTGGACAGCGCCACGTCGATGCTCCCGTCGCGCGCGCGGCCAGTTTCGCCGACAGGGTCCGACGGACCGCTCGGCCGACCGCGACCGACGCGAGCGCTCGGCGGGATCTTGTTCGATTGCATGCACGCGATCGTGGCGATGGTCTCGAGCACGCCTGCCGCTCCCTGCGCGTGTCCCAAGAAGCCCTTGCTGGCGCTTACGGGAATGCTCGTCGCCCGCGCCCCAAGCGCTTTGCGAATGCCTCGCCACTCCGCGTCGTCGTTGGCAGCGGTGCCCGTCGCGTGAGCGTTGACATAGTCGACCGCCTCCGGCTCGACGCTCGCGTCCACCAGACACGCCGAGATCGCGCGAGCGAGTCCAGCGCCCCGCGGATCCGGCGATGTCTCGTGCCATGCGTCTCCCGAGAGCGCGTAGCCAAGGACATACGCAGGGCTCCGACGACGATTCGCGCGGAGGTCCCCTCGCTCGAGCACGAGATATCCGGCCCCCTCCCCCAGCGTGGTTCCGATCTGCTCGCCGAACGGAGCGCACTTGTCCGCTCCGAGCACGCCGAGCACGGCGAAGCCCGCCATGATCTCGACCACGAGCTTCTCGACGCCTCCGACGATCACCACGTCGGCGTCTCCCCACTCGATGAGGTCTCGACCGAAGCCGATCGCGTTCGCGCTCGACGCGCACGCCGTCGAGATCGTCCATCGAGGGCCGCGCGCGCCCACCTCGGCCGCAGCATCATCGGCGGACCGAGAGAGCGCCCCTTCTTCGCCGAGCGTCGTGCCAGACACGACCGCGATTCGCTCGGGCGCGATGGAGACTTCGGCGAGTCCCGAGTCGTTCCACGCTTCGCGGACCGCGGCGCGAACCCAGCGCTCGAGCGACGCAGGCTCGCGGCGCTCCCATGGCTCGCGAAGCCAGCCCGCGAAGCGAACCGGGTGCAACCCCGTGATGTCGAAGCGAGTCATCTCGCTCAACCCGTCACGCCCCTCGATCATGGCCCGCACGATCGCGTCCACGCCCTGTCCGAGCGACGAGATGGCCCCGAGTCCAGTCACGACAACGGAAGACCGCTCGCGACGAGCGCCAACCGGGACGAACGCGAGCGACGGACGATCCTCTTGGTCCGACTGAGAACGGCTGCCCTCGTCGCTCCCATCAACGTCACTCCCGGACATCTGCAGCGACGGTATCAGCTTCACCTCGGCTCGACACCCCGACGAGCGCCGGGATGGCGGTCACTCTCGACGCGCCGACCCACGTGAGCGCTCCGAACCAGGGATCCGGCGAGCCACGCGGCCATTCGCATCCGCTGCAATTTCGCCGACAGATCGCGCATTTGAACGGTGATGATCGCGGCTGCGATCGTGAGGTGTTCGAGAACGAACCATCGAATCAACTCGGCCGGATCGATTCAATGACAAGCCCGTGACGCTGCTCGGTTGCGTTCGTTCGCTCCTGTCGACGTCGCGGTCGCAGACGGCATCCGCGCGCTCGCTCGAGCTTCGGATCGTGCGATGCGCCGAAGCGCTCGCTCACGATTCAAGCTGCATTTTTCGATTGACCGCATCAACAAACTCGCTCGCCACTGCCTCGAACTCGCCTGCGTCGAGAAAAACCTCTCCAAGGCCGCCTTCGAGCTTCTCCCAAATCACTCGCTGAACCGCTCCGCACTCGATCACAACCAACTTCTGGGGCAGAGCATCCTCCGTCGGATTGACAAAGAACAACTTAGAGGCCGTTTCAAAACCGTCAGTTCAGGGCTCGCATGAGGATGATGCAACTCGCGAGGGTGAGGAATGCCTGATGGATGTCGGCGCGGCGCTCGTAGCGAACGAGCAAGCGTCGAAATCGATGAAACCAGGCGATGGTGCGCTCGACGACCCAGCGCTTGCGTCCGAGGCGCTCACTGCTCTCGATTCTGGGGCGTGCGATGCGGCAGCGGATGCCGCGCATGCGCAAGTGAAGTCGGTTGCTCTCGGAGTGGTAGGCCTTGTCCGCGTACAGCTTTTTCGGCCGTCGTTGGGGTCTGCCAACGCGTCCTGCGACGGGTCTGATTCGCGCGAGCATCACGCGGAGCGTCGTGCCGTCGTGGACGTTCGCTCCCGTGATCTTCGGCGGGCAGAGCGGGAGCCCGTGGCCGTCCGTGATGACGTGGTGCTTGCTGCCGAGACGGCCGCGATCGGTCGGGTTTTTCCCGGTGAGTTCGCCCCCCTTTTTGCCGGCACCGACGAAGAGTCGAGGACGGCGGTGTTCCAGTCGAGCTTCTTGGCACCTTGAAGCTGTTCGAGCAGGAGTTCGTGAAGCCGCTCCCAAACGCCGCTCTGCTGCCAGTCACGCAGTCGTCGCCAACACGTCACGCCGCTTCCGCAGCCCATTTCCCAGGGAAGCTCGCGCCACTGGATCCCCGTCTTGAGCACGAACACGATCCCCGTGAGCGCAGCGCGGTCGTCCACGCGCGGGCGACCTCCCTTTGGCTTCGGCGCCTCAGGAGGAAGCAGCTCCTTCACCTTCGCCCACAACGCGTCCGAGATCAGCTTCGACTTCACGGCCAACGTCTACGCCACGAGCTGGTCCGCTACCACCCTGATCGGGAGCTCCGGTGTGGTTTTGAAACCATCTCTAAGCGATGGCGCGATTTGCGACGAGATAACGAGGCGAGGACAACAGTCGGCGCGCCACTGCCATGCGCGCGGCGTCTGGCGGCCATGGCAATGCGAGGTCGAGCAGCTGTGTGGAGTCTGCCGTTTCGTTGGGCCTTCGAAGCACGCGCTCGGCAGCGAGCAGCGCGGATGGCGCTTGCATGCACACACCCACGGAGGCCACTGCGACCGCCGCGTCGAAGTCGGGGCCTTCGAGGATCGAGCGCAGCTCGCTCTGTGGTGTGGCGGGCTGGCGCGCCATCGCGCGAGCGGCTTCGGTGCACACCCGTGCATCCGAATCGCGCAGCAGCACGCGCAACGCGGTGAGTGCTTCGGCCGAGGCAACTCTTCCGAGCGCACTCGCGGTGGCGATGCGCGCTTCAGCGGAAGCATCGGTCGCAAAGGGCAGTTCGCGCGTGAGGTCCGAGGGCTGTGCTGTGCACGCGAACCAGTGCAGCGCCGCGGCTCGCACGGTTGGCTCGGCCTCATTCAACAGGGTGACAGCGAGTGTGCGGTACGGCGCTTCGCTGCTCGCGGGGCATCGAAACGCACTGGCGCGCATCGCCGGATCGAGCGTCGTGTCGAGCGCGGCGCGGCGGAGCGATGCGTTCGTGCGAGCAACGTTCTGGCAAAGCGCGGCCATGGTGAGCCCGCTGATGGTTGTCGGCGAACCGACGCAGCCTTCGAGCGTGAGCACCGAGGTCGTATCGCGCAGCGACGCGTAGAGCGCTTCGGTGTGTTCGGGCCACGTGCTCGCGATGTGTCGCACGAGGTAGCCGCGCACGACGGGGCTTGGATGGGAGAGCAAGCTCCGCGCGTCGTCGAGCGTCGCGGCGTCTGCGAGCGCGCGAAAGGCACGCCACGCGGTGCTGGGGGTCGCGCTAGAGCCAATGAATTCGCTCTCCACATGTGGGTGTGCTGCGATCGCGTCGACCAGCGGAAGCAGTCGCGCGGCATCGCGCGGCGTTGCAGCGGACGCGTCGGCGATCGCAGCGGTCGAACGCCTCGGACGCGGCCGCTCACGCTCCAAGGCACGCGACGGCGCACGTACGCAGGACAGCGCGAAGCCCGCGAGCAGCGCGAGTGAACGTGCGCGCGCGGGGTTCACAGCGCCGTGGCGGCTTGCGTGAGAGCTCTTTGTGGTGGGGGCTGTCATATCGATTGCGATCGTCGTTTCTGCGACGACAGTAGCGTGTCGTTCGAACACGCGAGCGCGCGGTTCGAGTGGAAGTAACCGACGAGAAACGACTGCGTGTTTTGCTGCGCGCGCTTGGGCGCCGAGCACGCTTCGGTCGCGAGCGATGATCCAAGTCTACGGTTCACCAGCGTCGAGCGCGGGGCGTTGTCTCTGGTTGTTGGAAGAAATCGCCGTCCCCGACGAGCGACTCAACTCGAACCTGCAAGAGCCCGGAGGGCGCGAGCAATGAGCTGCGCCGCGCTCACGCATGGGGATTGGGCATCGCGTACGCACTGCATGGTTGCGCTACTCGACGAGCGCGAGGGCGACACGCGGACGTGCGTGGTTCGTCGCTGCGCAAACTGCGCTGCGCAAGCGCGGCCGACGCTCGATGTTCGTCGCGGAGCCCCGTCGCGTGACCGCTGAAATCCCAGCGCAAACCAAGACCGCGCGCGGAGGGCGCTGCGGGCTGCGAACCGCGTCGTGGTGTCGGCTTAAAACATCACCTGCGCTTGCAAGCGGAGCTGGTGATTGCCCGCAGAGGCGTCGTTGCGAAACAGATAGAAGTAGTCGAACTGCAGCTTCACCGAGTGCTCGAGCTGGTAGTAGTTGAGCACCGCGCCGAGCTCGTGCGTCTCGTGAAAGCCCGGGTCCTGCGCCATGACGCCGGTCGGGAGCGCGCTCGCGCCCCAGTCAGCGCGATCGAGCGCGATTGGGATCACGTGCGACCAACGCGCGCCGAACTCGATGTGCGACGGGAGCTGGTAGGCCGCCTGCACCATGTAGCCCACGCCCGAGCGAGTGTACTCGGTGCGCGTCGTTGTACCGACCATGCCCGTCGCGCCGGGGCTGTCGGCGAGCCGCAGGATCGCCTCGGACTGCAGCGAAAACCCAGCCCACTTGAACATCAAGTCCGCCGTCGCGTGCGCGTAGTCGAAGCGACGAAGCTGATAGGTCGCGCCGATCGTGCTCTGCGCGCGGTTCGTTCGATGGTTGAACGCGCCGGCGATCCCGATCGAGAGCCGCGGTCCAGTGCGCTTGTGATCGCCCTCGACGTCCATGTCCTCGAAGCGGCCGAGCGGCTGAAACTGCAAGCGAGCGACGTAGAGCAGGCCCGCGTCGAGCGACGGGCGGTTGCGGCCGCCGCCGCCGAAGACTCCGATCGAGTAGCCGACGCGGTGATCGAACAGCTCGTCCGACCGAAACTGCACGCCGATGTCGCGGTCGAGGTTGAGCTCGGCGTTGGTCCCCGAGCGATCGACGAACTGCTGCGAGCCCGATGAGATCACGCGCTGTCGGCTGAACGGGACCTTCATCTGCCCGGCGCGGATCGCGAAATAGCGGTGTGGCGTCCACGTGAAGTACGCGTCTCGCAGGGGGATGAGCAGGTCGCTCTCCATGTCCTGCGGAGAGACGCCGAGCTGCACGTAGTATTGCAGCGCGCGCGTGTACGCGTTGCCCTGAAACACCAGACGCGCTCGGCGCAGGTTGAACTCCGCGCGCAGCGGGTCGGCGCCGGTCGGGTTCATCGCGAGTTGCGACATCGAGAGGTCGAGCGTCGCGCGCACTTGCATGCGCGCGCGAACGGTGAGCGAGAAGCGCTCGTCCCGCGTTCGAACGGTGAGCCCTCGTCCGGAGCCAGCCGTCACCTCGACGCTGCTCGCTGAGCCGTGCGCGTCCGCGGGCGCGATGCTCCGCTGCGCCTCTTGAGGGTGCGTCGCCTCCGTGGGCGGAAGCGTGCCCGTTTGAGGTGGAGCGTCGAGGGGAGCGGTCTGCGCGTGAGCGTGACTCGTCACCAACGCCGCCGAAAGAGAACCGATCGACAGAAGCAACCGTGACAACCGCATGCATGCCCTCGTTGACGAAGGCCTTTACGTCGATTTCAAGTGACAGTTGCGAAACACACAGTGACGAATACGAAACATACACGCAGACCGGGTCCGAACTGTTGCGAACCAGATCGATCGATCGCGCCTACTCCCATCCTCGCGCACAATCCGCTGCCAGCGTCTCACCGTCGCTGACGTGCTCGGCGCGCTCCATCGGCCGAGTGCACGCTCGCGACGGGCTCTTGCGCGACCGCGCGAGGGCGCGGGCGCAGGTCGTCGCCGCGCATCACCGCTTCTCGCAGCGCCTCGCCGGACGTTCGCTCCCAGCGCCACTCGCCGCCGTCCTCGGTGATCACGGCACGCCAGACTTTTGCGCGGCCAGGTTGTCGATACGCCACCTCATGCACAGCGGCCGTTCGCTCGACGTGCTCTCGATCGTCTCGATCGCGGCGTGCGATCCCCCCTCGTCGCCGCGCGCTCCGTCACCGGACGCTGCGCCCGACGTCGCTGCGTCCGATGTCGCTGCGATCGACGCCCGTGAAAACCCTCCGCTCGACGGCGCCGTTCGCGCTCGTTCGCTCGTCCGCGCCGCCTCCGACGCGTGAAACACCACCGCCACGCTCTCTCCCCTCGAAACGCGCGCCGCGCTCGACGCCCACCTGCGCGCCGTCGCTCGACGCCGCGCTGAAGAGAGCACACGCATTCGCGCGCTGGTTCAACAGCGACAGCGAGAGCACGAAGCGCAGACCCGCGCCCACCAGCCGACCGCCACGGTTCGAGCGCCCCTCTCTGCGTCGAACGGCAGCTCGGACCTGGCAGCGCTCTCCCAGGCGAGCGTCGGCAGCGCGTCTGCTGCGCGCGCAGGGCGAGAGCCGCTCGCACGGGTTCTTCTTCAATCCATCGGGCGCGCGCCGGGGGCTTTGGCATCGCCACAACGGGTCCGTCGAGCAGCGGCGAAGGCATGGGCAGCTCGGACGTGACCTTCTTCCGCGTGAGCATCCTCGCCCTCTCGTGCATCGAAACGGTCGCCGCCCGCCCGAGCCGCGACAACCGCTGCTCGACCTCTTGCGACGACTGGTACGGAAACACTCGTCCCAACTACTGGGGCGACCGCGTCTTCGCGCTCATGGGCGACGAGGTCGTCGAGGCCGCGCTCTCTGAGCGATCGCTCACCGAGCGCAGCCGCGTCGACTACGGCCGCGGGATCCGAGGCGTGGTCGAAGACGAGCCAGCGCGCTGCTGCTTCAGCGCGACGGGTGCACGCTCAGCTCACCGCTGATGGCCGGCAGCGGCCCAGGGTTGCGAGACAAGATGCTCGCGTAGATCCACTCGCCGGTCTCGAAGCGCTGAATCTCGTGGTTGAACCGCTCGAGCGCGCTCGTGTAGCGGCGATACCAACTGCCAGGCCGAGGCGAGTCGCCGCTCGTGTCGTCGAGGTGCGTGTGGTCGAAGAACTCGGCGACGTTGGGGGTGCCGTTCGTTCCGTCCTGGCCGAGAGAAAATCCGTGGGCTGAGTCGTAGAGGACGAAGCCGTCGTAGTCGACCATCCCGTCCGAGGCCGAAGACGTGAGCTCGGTTGGCAACGGAATCTGCACGCTGCGCGTCGTCGCGACCACTCGCCAGCGCGTAGGGTCCACGCACTCGGGGTGCGCCGCAGCGCGAAACAGCGCGTCGAAGTCTGCTCGTAGGTTCGGAACCGTCGCCGCCAACGCCCCGCCCAACCCTTCGAACCGGGTCATGAGCGCGGAGAAGTTCTGGTCGCGGATCGCGCGGAGAGCGTCGTCGATCGTGCCGAACGTGCTCACCAGCCCGCGCAACATCGGCGTGTAATCGAACGGCAGATCGAGCCTCGTCCCGTCGTTGGCCGTGCACCGCAGCGCAGGCACAGGAAAGGCGACGGGACGATCGGTGAGCTCCCACGGGCGCGAGAGAAACACCGGCGCGATGAGCGACTCTTGATTCAGCCGCAGCCCTGTCTCGTTGCTCAGGTACTGCGCGATGTTCTGCGCTTCGTCGAGCGCCGAGAGCCGATACACCGCGCGAAACGCGCCCTCCAACACGACGCTCCGTCGCTCGTACATGCCCGTGACCTCTCGCGCCCAGCCTCCGACGCGCACTCGGTCGAGCCTCGCCGCGTTGGCGGGCGTCGCGTTCGGAATCCCCCCGTATACGCGCATCAGCCCGTCGACGAAGGTCAGGCCGATCGTCCATCCGAGCGCGCGCGAGGACATCTGCCGCGTGTTCAAGCCGCTCAATCCACGGCCGATCTCGTTGACGTCGAGCGAGTCGAACAGGTCCGAGCCCGCGGCGCGCGCCCCCGCTGTGTAGATCGGAACGAGCGCTCCCGCGGCGCCAGGGATGGGGCTCGACGGGCTGCGCCGCGCCCGGTGTGGCGCGAGCGCGCCTCGGTTCATCGCCCGCCAGAACGTGCTCGTGAGCTCGAGGTTGATCGGGTTGTTGTCGTGCAATCTGCCCACCTTCTCGGTGAGCACCGCGAGCAGCTCTGCGCTCGCCCGACGCGTGACGGCTTCGGCGCTCTCGAGCACGGTGTTCGCGAGCGGCTCGGGTCGGCGGATCACCGTCGCCGACGCGGTCGCGTTGATCGCCGTCACAACGGGCAACGTGAGATCGAAGCGAGGAAAGTCCGCGTTTGCTCCAGCGCGCAGCCACTGGATCACCCGCTCGACCTCGGGACGAGCGCGCTCTGCGAAGTCCGCAAACGGGCTCCCCTGGTGCGGCGTCGCGAGCGTCACGGCGAACTGCGCGCGGTCGCGCAAGTACGCCATCTTCTGCCGCGTGCTCATCGGATCGCCGTTGATGTTCTGGCGATCATAGTGAGCGCTCTCGGCGAGCGAGACGTCCTGCGCGCCCGCCATCGCCATCGCCTGTCGCGAAGGGTTCGAGAGGATCGCTCGCGTGACGAGCCCGCCTCCGCTGTGCGCGACGAACACGAGGCTCGGCTGGATCTGAAAGCGCTGTTGATACAGCTCGACGCAGCGATACACCTGGTCCGTCGCGTCCATCACCTGCCGCATGAACGAGAGCTTTCCGTCTCGGTGCGCGAGCAGCAGCGAGACCTGCGGCGCTTGCGGAAGCGCGCCCGGCGTGCTGCTCGGCGTCGGCGGCGGCGTCGGGATGATGAAGTCATCGAGGTTGCAGTCGCCCGCAGGAGGCGCGCGCGTGACGGGCGTCGTGGTGATGTCTACCGCGGTGCTCGCGCGAAGAAAGTTGTCGCCCGAGACGTCGATGCCGGTCCCGAGCGTAAACAACGGCCCCGTCGGTCGCCCGTAGAGCAGCCCGCTCACGAACGGCGCGGTCCAGTACGAGCGCGCGTGCAAGCGCGTTCCGGGGTGCGGCTTGACCACGGGCGCGCCCGCGACGCGAGTGAGGTCTTCGTCCGTCGTGAGCGCGCCGTTCTCGACGAAGCTCTGATCGCCCTCCGACGTGACGCCGTGCAACAGCACGATGATGCTCGGGCCGCGCCGAGCAACCTGCACGAGCTGCGTCACCGGCGTTCGTTGCAGGTTCACCGGCGTCCCCGTGACGACCGTCCCCGTGACCGTGGTCGTCGTGTTGGTGGGCGGCGTCGCGGTGATGGGCGAGGGCGTTCGCTCGTCGTCTCCGCTGATTCCGACGCTCACGCCGGCCATCGCGCCGTCGTTGGTGACGATCAGCCCCGCCAGCGCCTCGCCGTCGTTCTGCGTGAAAAATCCCGCGCCGGTACGCGGGTCCGCGCGGTCTGCGCTCCACGTGAGCGTGCGGCCGTCGACCAGTTGGAGCGTCCCTGTCGCGCGCTCTCGCTCGATCGTCCCGCGCAGCTCGAGGCCTCGCGCCGAGCGCGTCGTCGGGATCGTGAGCGTCGCGCCCTCCGTCGCGGCCTCGTCGGGCAGCGGATGAAACCACCCCGTGTGCGTCTCCCACGACTGCGAACCGCCGCAGGTGTAAGCGACGATCGTTCCGCTCTGCGCGACGACCGCCACGAGCGCGTCGCTTCCTTCGACGCGCCCGACGTACACCGGAGGCCCGTCGGGCACCGGAGGCCGAGCGCTCTGCGCAGGCGCGCACGTCGCCGACGCGACGGCCAGCAACATCGACGCAAATCGCCGCGAAACCCCTCGCGACGAGCGACCCTCGAGCTCGTTCATCCGCCCGAGCTTGAGCGCGAACGCGGCGCTTGGCAATTCATTTGGTCTGTAAATTCGCAGTGTATTTCGGCGATGTGCACCGTTAGAAAGCGCGCGTTTACGATGTGCCCGCTGCGCTCCGCGGATAGGACATCCAACGGCGGTCGGTCGAGCTCACCTCAGCCGTTGGCGCCGCCACGCAATCCTCGCCCATGTCGCACTCTCGATTCGTGCGTTTCTACGCCTCGAATGGGCTCGCATCGTACGGCGAGTGTCGTGGTACGAACGCATCAAGCAAGTCTGGAGACCTGCCGCGCGCGACTCCGCCAAATCGCGTCTGTTTTCCGCAGGATGGCTCACTGCGTAACTCCTACGAGGTTGGGCCGGTTTTCGACGCGCTCGTCGCGTGGGCAGAGATCGAGAGCACACGAATTCAAGCGCGCAGTCTGATCAGAGACGCGATCGACGATCTCCGAACGCATGCGCGAGGGTTGATGCGATTCATCGAGAACGGGCGCGATCGGTGGACGAACCACGCGAGCGACTGCTGCGATGGATCGTTGTCGGCCGCAAGGCGCGGGTGAATCGCGGCACCTTCGCGCGCGCGCAACGCTGCTGCATGCGCTGGGGCCCTCTGCGGAGCTGCCGTTCAAGGTGCATCCATCCTGCGAAATGCCTCGCGGATGTGATCGAGGCCGTGGCCTTGGCGCCGCACTGCCTGATGCCCGAGCGGACGCCGCGGGTGTGCATCAACCGACCGGCGCGACCTCGCGACGGGCTCGAGCGACGCGGTGGCGTATCGCAACGGGTATGGCCCGCGCTCCTCGATGCTCCGAGCGCGTTGCTCGCCGCGCCGCACTACTTGTGCGTTCCCGTTCGTGCCCGTTCGCGCGGGCGACGCAGTCATCGCGCGCGTGGAGCGACGATACCGCGCCCGCGAGGTCCATCGAAGATGACCGTCACCGATGAGCGCGCTTGAAATCCGCTCCAAACCAAGACCGCGGACGGAGAAAACGACGATGCCCGTCGCGGTATTGGTTTAGCGCCCGACGGAGTACCCGAAGTCGTCCTCGACGTCCGTGCCCACGAAGACGCGCGCGGCGGTCGACTGCAGCCTCGCTGCGTCGCCGTGAAAGACGCTCGCGCTTCCCGCGGTCATGATGGTGGGCGCGATCACGCCCGGCGCGCCGACGATCAGGTCCGAGCGACCATCGCCGTTGACGTCGCCCGCAGTGTTGAGCGCCTCGCCGAAGCGGTCGCCGCGGCGCGTGCTCGTCAGCGCGAACGCCGGAATGCCCGAGCCCAGATACACGCTCACTTGATCGCTGGCCGTGTTGGGCGACGCCACCGCGATGTCGCTGCTGCCGTCTTGATCGACGTCACCCACGCGGCACACCTGGTTGCCGAAGTTGGAGCCGGACGAGGGGCCGTCGAGCCGACGGCTCGCGGTCGCGCCGATGCCCGAGGCGCTTCCGCGAAACACGCTCGCGCTGCCGCAGAAATCACAGGCGCCCGTGGTCGTTCGCGGCGCGCCGATCACGACGTCGCTGTAGCCGTCGTTGTTCACGTCACCTGCGCTCGAGACCGAGTGACCGAAGTACGCGACGGCGCCCGAGCCCGAGAGCGTTCGCTGCGCGCTCGCGCTGACGCCCGTCGCGCCGCCGAGGTGCACCATCGCGTCGCCCGCTTGACTGCGACCGCTCGCAGATCCGCTGGGAACGCCCACGATGATGTCGCTGAACCCGTCGCCGTTGACGTCGCCCGCGCTCGCCACGGACCAGCCGAGACGCACCGTCGGCGACACCCCTTGCAGAACGAGCGTCGCAGGCGTGCGCAGCCCCCGTGCGCTGCCGTGGTAGACGCTCGCGGTTCCAGCTTGCGAGAGGCTTCCTGGCGACGCGCCGTACGCGCCCACGATCACGTCGGCGTACCCGTCCGCGTCGACGTCCCCTGCGCACGCGAGGGCCGAGCCCGAGTACGCGCTCGCGTAGAAGCCGTCGATCGTGACCGCAGCGGTCGCGCTCACGCCCGAGGGCGAGCCGTGAAACACACGAGAGGTTCCCGCGCGATTGAATCCGCGCGCCTGCGCGTTCGGCGCGCCGACGATCACATCGGCGAAGCCATCGCCGTTGACGTCGCCTGCGTTGGAGACAGCCATTCCGAAGGCGTCGTTGGTCGCGAGACCTTCGAGCACGCGCGCGGGCGTGGCGGCGAGGCCCGTGGCGCTTCCGTGGACGATGGTCGCGGTGCCTGCGCCGAAACGGCCGCTCGGATCGGCGCCGGGCGAGCCGATGATCACGTCGTCGAAGCCGTCGCCGTTGACGTCGAGGTGTGGGTGGGTGCTGGTGTCGACCGCGCCCGTGTTGTCGCGCGCCGGCGTGTGAAAGAGCCACGTCGGGCCGTTGTTCGCGACGGTGTCCTCCGTTGCGCCGACCCGCGCGCGGGCGCGCCAGAACACCACGCTCGACGCGGGGAGGGCGGCGGAGGGGCGAGCGGACGTTCCGGCGATGCGCAGCGTCTCGATCACCATGGTGCACGCGCGATCGCGACAGAGCTCGACCACCGCGCCGTCCGCGCCCATCGGAAGCGCGAAGCGAAGCGTCGGACGTCGCAGCGATGTGTCGCCGAGCGACAGCGGAACGATCGGTCGCACTCCGCCGTCCGCCACGCACGCGTCGCCCACGTGATGCTCGCCCGCCGCGCACGGAACGCGGCACACACCGACCTCGCACACGCGACCCATCGTGCACGCCACGCCGCACGCTCCGCAGTGCATCGCGTTGCTCGCGGTGTCCACGCACGCTCCGCTGCAGAGCTGCTGCGCCGCGGGGCACCGAACGTCCGGCGCGACCCCGCTGTCGCTCACTGCGCTGTCCACGCTTGCGCTGTCCACGCTTGCGCTGTCCGCAGGCGTCGTCGCGCCGTCCTCGCTCGCGTCGATGGAGCTCGCGCTGTCGCTCGCAGACGCGCCATCCGCGCTCGTGTCCATCGCGCTCGCGTCCATCGCGCTCGCGCCGTCTTCCGCGGCGCTCGCGTCGGGCTCGACCGCGGCGCCATCGATTGGCGCGCGATCTACGCTGGCGTCGTCCGGCGGCATCGTGTTGGGCGTCGAGCAGGCGGCGGGCAGCAGCGCGCCCACCCAGAGCACACGCGACGAGAGCGTCGCGCGTCGTTGCAGAGTCTTGTTCATCGAACCTCTCACGGATGAGTGAAGGGCGCGAAGCTAACGAGGACCGAGCGCGTTCCAAAGTTTTTGATCAACACGAAGCGAGCAGCAAATTCGCTGGCGAATCGTCACTGAAGCGCGACCGCTCGGCGAAGCGCTCAGCGGCGAAGATGCTCCGTGCCCAGCGCCGCGAGAAACTCGTCGTACGGCGGATAGGACATCCAACGGCGGTCGGTCGAGCACACCTCAGCTGTTGGTGCCGCGATCGGTCATCGCCTCGTCCCCGCCCTCACTCTTTTGCTGCTGCGCCGCGCGCCTGCTTCTTTGCCGGTCGCGATCTCGTCGGAGCGATCGAGCGCTTTGCCTCGGTCCCATCAACGCTACCGTCATTGGTCTCGCGCCGCTGCGTCTGCGACGAGTCTCCGTCTGCGCGGCCCGAGTCGAATCAGCGGCAGAGCGTGTAGCAAAAGCCGGGCAAGTCCGTGAAGTACGACGGGCCCGTGCCATCGTGATCGATGCTGTAGATCCGCGGGTTCGGCGCTGGATCCGCGAGGTCGACGGCGAAGTAGAATTGGATCTCTTCTGCGTACGCGATCGGCGCCAGCACGCGACGAACGCCTTGGACCTCGACGTCGGTCACCTCACCGCCCGACAACCACTGCACGGTCGAGGGCTCGGTGTCCCAGCTGCGCACCTTGCAACGATAGTCGCGGCGCGCGCACGCGGCGCGGGTCGCGACGAGCCAGCCTCCGCCCGACGGGGCCGGGAGCTGTCCGTCCGGGTCCACGCGGGACCAGGACGAGCGCGTGCTCCGTCGATATGTCTCTGGATAGACTGCCTCTGCGAGCGGCGGCTTCCACGTGCAGCCGAGCTTCGCGAGCGCCTCAGCGCTGGGCATCCCGAGCTCGCCGGGGGTCTGCTCCAGCGTCGGCAACAGCGCGATGACATGCGCGCTGGGCTTTCCCCGCGCGGCGGCCAGACGAAGCTGCGCTACGGTCCCCGATGAGCGCACGAGATCGACGAGCACCGAGTCCTCTGGGTGGCGATCGAGACAGTCGAGCGCGGTCGATGCGTCGACGGCGCGCACCAGCATCGTGCGGAGCATCGCGACGGCCTTCACGGACCGCGGCGGAGTCGGCTGTCGGTAGGTGGCCTCGTAGAGCGGAACCGCCCGCTCGGTCGGGAGGCGAAAGAAGCCGCGGAGAAATAGATCCGTCAGCTTCTTGATCGACGGCGGCGGCGCGTCGACGAGAAACTCGGCGAGCTCGTCGGCCTCCAGCCCCTCGACGACGCGCTCTTTCGCCGCTTTGAGTTCGTTTCCGCGCAGGCCATCGAGCGTCGCGAGCAGATCGGAGACTTTCATTTGAGCAGCGCCTCTCGTGAGCGAATCGACTGTTTCGCGATTCGTCGTTGGGTCGCAGACTACGTGCGAACGGCGTGGTGGTTACGCGCGTTCTCCCGCCGCGCGCCGACGGCCGCTGCAACCGGATGCGCACGTTGTCGAGTCGCGACGTCGAACGGGACATCTGCAGGACGTGCGGCCACGTCTGCCCCGCAGGCCGAGTGGCGCCCGTCTTCTTCACCGGCGGCACTCGGCCTGGGCCTCGGTTTGCTGCGTTGATCGCAACGGGCGGCACTGACGCACACGCGATGGAGATCGTTCAGCAGTGAGCGCTGCGCTGATGTGCTCGCGATCGTGGAGTGGTCCGTTGCGGGCGCGCTCGGCATCCCGCGGACACACGCTCGATTGACGGCGTTCGAACGAGACACGATGGTGCGCCGATGGGTTGCTATGATTGCCCCGAGCACGGGCTCAACGGGCTCGCCATCCTCTGCGAGCACGCGGGCGCGCAGATGCAGAGCGGCGAGCTCGAACCGACGCGCTCGTTCGAGTTGTTCCAGTTGTGTTCAGCGTGCTTCGACGGCGCGAACAGCGCACCGCCGACGATCGACATCGAGACGCTCGCGCACGAGGCGTTCTGCGGGATGTGCTTCGATCGAGCGCGAGTCCGCTACGCGCGATCCCGCGGCCTCGCGGACCCGTTCTTCGTGTACGAACACACGCTCTGGCCGATCCATGGCGACGAGCTCGACGAGCTGCGAGCGACGCTGCTCTCGCGATTTCGCTTTCCGCAGTCCGCGATGAGCGACCGCGAGCAGCCCGCGCTCTTTGTCACGGGCGGAACGTACCAAGAGCCGACGACCATCACTGCGTACGGAGCGCTCGACGCCGCGACGCAAGACGAGATCACCGCGGTCGTGCAGCGCTTCTTCGAGCATCGCACACGGTTTCAAAGAAAGCTGGTCTTCGTCGAGCAGATGCTGGTCGAGCGATGGGTGAGCGACGACAAACGCTCGTTCGGGCGACGGCATCGCTTCGAGGACGAGCGCGTGCTGCGCGTCGAAGTCCAGACGTAGCGCCCTCCGTACGCCGCACGCGTCGCGCGACGCGGACGTCAGAGCGATGCTCGACGCGCTCTTTCGAGCGCGGTGACGGCCGCGCCCGACGCGGTATCGTCACGAGCCGTGGCGGCGCTCTTCACCATCCTCGCAATCGTCGCGCTGATCTCGATCGACGTCGCCGTCGTGTCGAGATGGGTCTCGTTTCACCGACAACGTCACGCGCGGTTTCTCTACCGCGTGCGGGTTTCGGGCGTCGCGGGATCGCGCGTCGCGCTCGGCGTCGTCGTCGAGCCGGGCGTCGTCCGAGCGCACGAGCTCGTCGTGCACGACGCCATGGACCGGCCGATCGTCGTGCCCGAGGGCCAGCTCTTCGCGATCGAGTCCATCGCTGATGCCCGAGAAGAATCCGGCGAGTACACAGTGCCCGCGGGCGCGTTCGTCTGGGTGCTCGACTACGAGCCGCCGCGCGGAGGCGGGCGCGCGCTGCCCGCGCGGAGCGAGCCCTACGTGCTCACGACGCAGGAGCGTCCGCTCGCGGACGAAGTTCCCTCGCGCGCGCGGTCCCCGTGGATCCTCTACGTGGCGCTGCTCGCGGCGACGGTGGCGCGAGCGTCGAAGGCCCTGCCCGAATCGGTGCAGTACGCCGCGCTCGCCGTCGCCTCCGTGTTGCTGCTTTGGCGTGCCTTTGTGCTGCGAAGCGCCCCGTCGGTGGCCGCCGAACAACCCGAGACAAATCCACACGGAAGCGTAACGCTCACCGCCGTTCCGGGCCCCCTCTGGGTGCACGGCCTCCGTCGAGCGCAACGCTGGCTCTTGCCGCCCAAGCGCGACGAGGAGACGCACGTTCTTCTCGTCGCCGCGACGGACGAAGACATCGACGACGAGAGCGAGCCGCGAAGGCCGGAGTTCTCCGCTGCGTGCCACGCGCTCGTCGAAGCCGTAGAGATCGCAACGGACCTGCACGCGCGCGGCGTGGTGCCTGTCGTCACAGGGCGCTCACGGCGGCACCTCAAGCGGTTCAAGAACAAGGGCTACGAGGCGTTTGTCCCGTGGATCCCAAACTATCCCGGGCGACGCCTGCTCGGCTGGCTCGAAGCGCTGAGCGACGGGACGTACGTGCTTCACTACCGGTTCACCGAGGGCGAGGGCACCGACGAACAATCGCTGTCCGGAACGCTGCCCGAGCTGCGCGAGGCGCTCCTCTCGGTCATCGCTGCGACCGGCTTCGGCGCGCGCACACAGGTTCCGGCCGGCCTTTCGGACGCGCTGCCCGAGGACCTTCGGGGCTGGTCTTCGCTCTTGCTGATGCACGAGCGGATCGCGCTCGCGAAGCCCGAGGACAAGCTCTTGCCGGTGCCCACACAGCGCGCGGTCGACGCGGCCATCGACGGCGCGCTCGCGTTTGCGCGCGAACACGGCGCGGTGTTTCCACAGGCGTGGCTCCTCGCCGCGTCGCTCGGGATCGAAGCGCAGAAGCACGGTCTACTCGACGATTCGCGACGCGCGCTCATCGAGCAGGCCATCGAGCAGCAGACGAGCGTCGAGCACCCGCTCGTGAAGCTCGCGCCCGGACTGCTCACGGGGCTGGGCGCGCTCGAGCGCGGCGCAGACCTCGCGCGCTCGAGGCTTCGCTCGCTGAGCAAGGGCTTTCGAGGCGTGGCCGACGAGTACACGACGTGGCTCGAAGCGATCGCCACCAAGCCCGACGCCCTGCCGCAGCCGAGCGCGAGGGTGCGCGTGCAACCGCAGGAAGCGCGCGCAACGCACCAGGATCGCGACGACCGCGATCGAGCTGGGGACGACTCGTCCGCGCACGAACGGTCGATCGAGAAGTCATCGTCGAACCACTGACTCCCGAGCGTTCACGGGACCGCGGCTCAGCGCGCGGCGGATCGTCTCAGCGCCGAGCGCGATGCGCGATCAAGCGAATCGAGAGACCGCTGGCGTGAGCGCAGGGAGATATCGTCGATTCCCGCTATACGGCGCCAGCGACGGGCAACGGCGATGCCTGTCGCAGTCGCGGTATACGGTGCTGGTCGCCGTGGTCGCCTCGAATGGCGCGTCGTACATTGACGGTCTTTCAATCGGCGATTACGGTCGCGGCTCTTGTGCTCAAAGCGTCAGTCTCCTCTTCGACGTGCTTCTGCCTTTTTCTTTTTCACTGCTCGCCGCCGGCACCGCCGCGCGCAGACGGTGCGGTGACGGCAGACGCGACCTCGGACGGCTCGGATGCGGCTCTTGCGACCCGGCCCCCTATTTTTCCTACGAATCCACCGGTGCGTTGCTCGGCATGGTCGACCAATCGATTCACCGTTCCTGCCCCGGCTGCGAACTGTGAGCCGTGGGTTGGGTTTGTGCACGCGCATGACGTCGATCGAACTCGGATGGTTCCCGTTGCCACCGCGTGCGGTTGGGTGTTGCCGGTCGATCCCACGACAAGGACACAACCGACTCCGTTTGCAATGGTTCCGGACGGACTGACTCCGGTTGCGGGAATGCTGACGCCTCTGCTGGGCGGCAGCAACGTGCTGAGCGAACCGTTGGGTGTTCTTGCTGCGATCAACTTCGGTGAAGGGATTCAGACGGTCGAACGTCAGGGATCCTTCGTCACCGCTCGCCCCGTGAGTGGGATGCGCGCGGGATTCTTCAGCATCGCGCGGCCGACGGCTCGGATCGCAACGTCGGTGAGCGGGATCTTTTCAACGAACACCGGGACTGCTCCGGGATTCCTTGTTGTTGTCGAGACGCCGCGTATGGAGGCCGATGGCACGTTCACCGTCGATCGGATTGGAAAATCTCTGGGCACTGCCGACTATTTTGAGTTTCCGCTCACGCCTTTGCGTCGGCGGTCTGCTGCATCGCAACGTCAGGGCGCGACGTTGAAATTCGGGCCCATCGTATGCGCTGCGGCCGACGGCGTCGTGGTCGTCGATTGGTATCGCGGCGCTGCCACGAATCCCAGTGGAAGATTCGACACCGGTGATCCTGACATTCAGAACTGCTCGATCGCGAACGTCAACGGGTCGATCATCGGCGTTGCTTCGTCGGCCAACCGCAGCATCGCGTTTTCGCTGCAACTTCCGATGGCAGCATCGCCGAGCATCGTGATCCAACCGCTGCTGCCGCAGCCATACTGGTTGCCGCCGACGATGGCGGAAGTCGGGGGCGATCAGGGACCGTTCGACGTTTCGTTGCTCGGCGGACTCGACACGCTGCCGGGCGCGCTCGGGATGTACTTGCGCCAACCGCAGGGAGCGAGCGCGCCTCGAGCGGTGTTTGCGTTGTTCGACCGAAACTTCGAGTACGACTCGAATCCTGAGGCAGTAGCTTTTCCGGACCTCGCCCCAACCGAACGCGAGAAGTACACGTCGTCTGTGTGGCCGAACGGACAGGTCGCCTTCGCTCGATACAACCCCGCGACCGGCGTTCTCAACGTCGCGACAGCCCTGTGCGACCGCTAGCGCGCACCGAGGTGATTCGTGACCGTGGTCGACCCCCAGCGCCTTCGCTTGCGCTCGAGGCGCTTCGTCTTCAGTCTGCACCGACGAAGCTGCGATGGAGCACCGACGTCCACCGATGAAACGCGTCGCGCTCTTGGTCGTTGTGTTCGGAAGCGGCTGCGGTGTCTCGGTGTCTCCTCGCGCTGGTGACGCAGCGTCGGATGCCCCGGTAGCGGACGGCGCGCTCCCTCCGTGTCCAGCGGTCTTTCCGGGCGAAGGCGGACAGCGGTGCCCGGTCCTCGGGCAGCGGTGCGCGTATCGCGTGCCTGAATGTCCGGAGCAAGAGCGCGTGTGCGTCTGCGAGGTGGGCCCGATGAACGCGAACGCGATCTGGCGCGGCTCGTGTGAGCTGGTCCCCTGCAGTTGATACGAAGCGTCGCGTCGGACACGGCTCGTCGGCGGTTTGGATTCTTCGCGACCCATTCGTTGGGGGCTCTTCGAGCACGAAGTGGATCGGGCAGGGCGCGCGCGCTGTACAATGTTCGCGGCGATGCGGAGTGCTCTGTCACTGGCTGGGAGCGTCGGGCTGCACTGGGCGACGAGCGCGCGATCCAACGCTGAAATTCCACGATGGTTTCAGAATGCGGACGCGCTCTGGGACGCTTGGACGCGGGACGAGCTCGCGCTCTCGCGCTCGGTCATCGTGCGATCGATCAGCGACCGAGCGCTGGTGGTGGCGAGGGCGCTCGTGGCGACGTTGGTTCCTCGGTCGTCGAGCGAGCTTGCGTCGAGCGGCGCGCTGAGCGACGGACGAACGCGGGCGGTGCTGCAGCGAATTCGCAGGACCAACGGGAGATCCGTGATGTTGCGCTGCGCGCGTGCGTTCGATCGACTGGGCCGCGCGTTCGCCACGCGAATGGGCTGGCCTGCGGCTGAGCCGCTGCTCGCGGAGACGACCGACGAAGCGCCGCGCCGCCGAACGCACATCGAAGCGGTTCGCGACGCGACGCGGCTCTTCGACGCGGGGCAGATCACCGCGGAGGAGCTGCACGAGCGCGCGTGCGCCGCCAACGAGCTTCGAATCGACGACGCGATGACAGCGCGGGCGAACGACCATCGCGCGAAGCTGCCGTGGCTCGAGCCGCTGATTCGCGACCAGGTCGAGCCCGTGGGGGCCAGCGACGAGCCCGCACACGTCGATGATCGATGGATCGCTGCCTCGTGGGCGCAGGGGTTGTCCGCGCACGAGTACGCGCAGCACACGATGAACGCGCGCGCTGCATCCTGGGCGGCGCTCGGTCGATCGCGCGACGAGCGCGCGTACAAGCGAGCGCTGCGCGCGGTGCTGACCGAGCTCGTCGTCACCGTGGATGACTGCGGGACCGCGCGTTCTCAGCGCGTGCAGACGACGCGCGCCGTTGGGCTCGTGCTCGCCGCGGACGCCCAGGACGCCGATGGCTCGTCGGTGCTCGCGCGCGGCGCGCTGCTCACCGAGCGCTCGATCGACAGACTTGTCGCGCGGCAGATCGATCACGTCGCCGCGCGAACGCCGCTCGGATGCGAGGCGAGCGAGGGCGTGTGCGCGCGCTGCTACGGAGCGAACGCGCTCGACGACGCTCTGGTCGCGGTCCGTTCGAAGGTCGGGCTTCGTTCGTCGCGGGCGCTCGAAGCGCAGGCCGCCGCGCTCGAGGGCGCTACCTTCACGAGGGTGATCTGCTGATGCGCCTCGCGGGCTGCGACGGGACCGTGCGCTTCGTGCGCGCGCAGCGACACGAGCGCTTCGTGCGCGTGATGATCGAGAGCGACGATGGCAGTCGCACGGACGTGTTCGACGCTGAGCGCAACGCGCTGTTGGTGATGGACGGCGAGTGGGTCGAGGCCGGCGCGGCGCTCGTGGCGGACCACACCGACTCGACGCTCGCGCGCGACGAGCGCTCGCTCGAAAACCTGTTGAGCGTGGTGGGGCAGCGAGGAGCGTGCGCGTTGGTTGCGCCCATCGCGGGAACGATCGTGCGCATCGATGCTCGGACGATCGCGGTCGAGGGCGATGACCGAGCGCGTGCGCTGCTTCCCGAGCCGCGACGCGGGCTCGTGGTGCGCGAAGGGGATCGTGTCGCCGCGGGCGATGCGCTCACGGACGCGCCGAGGCGGCATCGATCGTTGCTGTTGGCGTGGGGCAGCGCGCGCGTGGCGCAGCACATCGCGGACGAGCTCGATCGCTGCGCGCTTTCGCACGGGCTCGTGAGTCCCAGGCACACGGCGCTGCTCGCCCGCGCGCTCGCGAGCGCGGGGCATCGACGGTTCGAGCGCGCGCTTCGGCAGGGGCGCTCGGTCCGATCGACGGAGTGACGCCGCTGCGCACGGGATCGGTCTCGCGCGCTTGCTGTCCGACGGGGAGCGGCGATGCGACGATCTGGCGCGCTCGAAATGCATCGAAGCGAACACCGCGCCGCGGTCGACGCTGTTCGATCACCTCGGGTTTGCGCGGGCTCGAGAGGCTTCGCGCGGGTCGATCGGTCGTTGGCCAGAGGCTCACGGCGCGCTGCCATCTGCGTCGCGGGCGTGCGCGGCGAACGGAGCCGACGCCGGAGCGTTGCAAGCGGGCCCTGGTATCGCGCGTCGAACTCGTCAGCGAGCGTGCCGTCGCCACAGCGCCTCGAAGCACTGCTTGCTCAGGTTGGACCAATCAGGGTGAGCTGCCGCCAGGGTCGCCGACCAGCGTCCTTCGAGGTTCTTCACCACGGGCGTGTACGAGCTGCGATCGCGGTGCAACAGCGCGCTCGCGCACAACAGCAGCGAATGAAGCGTCTCGTCTGGCTGCAGCGTGGCATCGCCGGCGACCCCGGTCGCCAACGCTTCGGCGCGCGAGACGATCTCAGCCGAGGTGATCTCGGTCTTCGTCGCGAGCGTCGAGGCGAGCTCATGGGTGATTCCCGTTCCGTAGCGCAGCTCTCCGCCATCGCGTAGCAACGCGCCGAGCAGCTGTTCGCGCAGCTCGTTGGCGGTCCAGAAATGCCGCGCCGCGATGAGGCGAAGCTCCGGCACCGTGCGCGCTGCTTCGTGGTGATCGGCGACTGGCGCCGCGAGCGCGCGCCGTACGAGCGCGGCGCCGCGTTCGAGGTCGAGCCGGCAGGCGAGTCGAAAGAGCAGCACGACGTGCGGTCGATACAGGTCGTTTTGCGCTCGAAGGAGCCGCGCGCGCACGGTCGCCGCTCGCTTCGCCTCGACGTCGTTCTGAGGTCGTTCGGCGTTTTCTGCGACAAACGCCTCCATCAACGTCGCGTCTTCTGCTGCTCGAACCATCGCCCAGGCGTCTCGCGCCGCTGGCGCGAAGGGCTCGTAGAGCTCGTCGAACCACTCGGGCAACGGCGCATGTTCGCGCGCGTCGTCGGTCGGCGCTCTCTGCGTTCGCTTCACTGCTGGTGTTCGTGCTGCCATCGGTGCCTCTCGACGGTACCCTCTCGGTCGTCGATCGTTCGAGCGCTTCTCGCCGACGCGCGCGAGCCTGCGCCGAGGCGGGTGAGCGTCGGACGGCGCCCGTGGTTCGCCGAGAACGATTCGCGTGTCGCGTTGTCTTTCGGGGTCGCGATGCGATCACTCACCGCTTGCGTGCTCCTCGGGGCGCTCTCGTCTCTGCTCGCCGCGCGCTCGGTCCGTGCGCAGACCGCGCTCTCGAACGAAGTCGAGACGAGCGCGTTCGTCGTCGCTGGAGTGGCTCCCTCGATCCTCGCGCTGCGGACTCGCGAGGCTCGCGTCTACGACGCCGAGCACGTCGGCGATCTCGACGGCGACGGAACGCGCGACCTTCGCGCGGTCATCGGCGGCCGCTCGGAGGTCGCGTACTTCGCGGTCCTGCACGTGCGCGGCGGGTACTGTGCGGCGCCGATCGTGTACCACCGAACGCGTCAATGGTGTGCGTTCGGGCCGAGCGACGAGCACCCGATGTTCGTTCGTGCGCTGCGGGTGGGGGCGAGGACGTACGTCGCAGTTCGGACCGTGGGGCGCCACGATTCGAGCAAGACCGACTATGTGCTCTTGTCCGTGCTCGGCTGCGATCGCGTCGTCGAGCGCTATCGCGAGGAGCTCGAGGACGACTCGCTCGAGTTCGTGGAGCGGCGAGGGCGCATCGAGCTTCGATCGCAGCGTCGCGTCGTTCGGTCACTTCGACCGGACGCCTCGGGCGAGCGCATGGTGCACGTGGGGGCGGTTGGTCGAGCGTTGGATGTGGGCCGTCGCGGTCCGCGTTCTCGCTTCAGTCCGTGACACGACGGTCCGCGCGACCGAGCGCGTTGTCGCAGAGCATTCAACGAGACTGCGATGCCGTCGCTCGTCGTTGACCGAGAGAGACGAGTGCACTATCGAGCGCTCGGATGCATCTGTTCTCGCCGGATGGAAGTCGCCTGACGCTCCTCGACGCGCACGGCCTCACGCAGATCACGTTTCCGTCGAAGGTGAAGACGGACAAGAACGTCGCTGCCGGCGGCAACTCTCTGCTCTCGCAGGACGAGACCGGGGAGCAGCTGCTCGCGTACGACGGCATCGAAGGGCGCGTGACCCTCTTCGACGCGACGCTCACCGCGACGCGACGCTTGAAGCACGCGCAGCTGGAGAACTCGAGCCTCCTGCCGGATGGGCAGCACGTCGTCTTGTGGGATGTCGAACGAGACGAGAGCGATGAATGGGTGAAGCTGCTCGCCATTCACCGGCTCGACGGCAAACAACTGTGGAAGGGACGTCTCGCTTCGCTGCCTGCGCGCGAGCTTCCTGCGCGGACGCTCGGTCCCGACTGTCGAGGCCACACCGACGCGACGATCCACCTCGCCTGTTCTCGAAGCGGAACGTTCGTGATGTGGGAGCGAGGCGTGCTGTATGCCGGCGAAATCAAGAGTCCGTCCAAGGGACCAAAGCTCTTTTGGAAGATGCGCCTGCGGGCTCCGACGCGACCGTTGTTCTTCTCTGCGGGACAGCAGACGGTGACGGTCGTCGCGCTCGACACGAGCCTCGCAAGAGCCTTCATCGCGCTCATCGACGCTGAGGGAGCTGTTCGTGCAGTGGAGGTCCCTGCGATCGCCACACCCGTGGTGGATGGTCATCGCGTGGTGTTTCAGCAGGACGAGAGCACCGTCGCGAGGATGGACCTGACCACGGGCAAGACCGAGCAGTTCGAGCTCTCGGCGCAGAACGTCCCCGTCAAGAAGGGCAAAAAGGCTCCTTCGAACAACAGCGCGTTGTCCCATCACGGCCGCGGCGAGGTGATGCCCTTCGGCGAGCAGATCTGGTTTTTGCCGTGGCACGGCGAGGCGATCATCGAGTTGACCGGGGGCGGAGAGGTCTCGCGCCGGCTCCCCGACAAAGACCGTCCCGTGCGAGCGCACCTCCTCGCGGCCGAACGCGAGTTTCAGCGCGTCGCTCGGGACGCCAACGTCTTCGTTCAAACGAGCCAGCTCCGCGCGAACGGCCCGTACGCGGTGGACTGCTTCGGCGGCGGCCGGCGTATTCTGGCCGCGCTCGCGTTTCAGACCCAAGCGGAGCTGTTTCGCGCTTGCTGCGAGAACCAAGACAGCAACGAAGGCGTCCTCGCTCCGGGCGTGTATTTCAAGCCGCGCTTCTGCCACTGGGACTCCACGTGGCACGACCAGCCCGTTGAGCGAGACGACGTCTTGCCGTTGTTTCGATTTCTGGACGCCCACGCGCTCAACCTGGTGACGACCATTCGAGCGTTCTCGAGCGCCCTCTCGGGCTCGAGGACCTATGGCGATCGCGAGCATCCGCCAGCGATCTCGGCGGAGGTCGAGCAGGTGCTGCTTCACGCCATTCTCGAGACCCTCGCTACAGGAAACGCCCCGATTCATGCACAGCGCCTCGCCGCCTGGTCCGCGACCAAGCTCACAGCCGGAGGCATCATCGAGAGCCTCGAGCGCGCCGGGCCGATCGACGCGACGCTGCCCGACCGCAACCGGATCGAGCGACTCCAGCAGAAGGGCCAGGTCGTCCTCCCGCTTCAATTCTTCGAGACGTTTGCCAAGATGGTCGTGCACCACCTCGGGGTCGTGGAGAGCGCTCCCGTGTTCGAGCACTTGTTCTTCGATCACGAGCTTCGCTTTCACGACACATCGGACGGGATCCGCGCCATCCGACGAGACGAGCTATGGAGAGACGTCGTCGAGCCGCTGATCCGCCCGAACACGGGGGCGATCTCGGCGAGCGCTGACGTCCGCGACAGGCTGAAGCTCCGAGTCGCGCAGGCAGCAGAGCGACCTTCGGACCCCGAATGGATGGGCTGCAAGCAGCGAATCGCCGACGCTTGTCGTCGTTGATCGTGTCGTCGCCAACTGCGGAGCCAACGGCCAGGCGGCTCCGCCGCGCAGCGGTGCGGGGATGCGAGGTATCGTCGCGGGCGATGATTCAAATCTACGGTTCGCCCGCGTCGAGCGCGGGGCGTTGTCTCTGGTTGTTGGAAGAAATCGGCGTCCCCTACGAGCGCCTCAACTCGAACATGCAGGAGCCCGGAGGCCGCGAGAAGTACGTGCGGGAGGTGTTCTCCGGTGGAAAGGTTCCGTATCTCGTCGACGGCGACGTGCGGTTGTTCGAGTCGATGGCGATCAACGGGTACCTGGCCGCCAAATACAAGCCCGAGCTTCTGCCGACGGATCTGTACGAGCGGGCGCTGGTGGATCAATGGTCGTACTGGGCCATCAGCAACCTGCAGCCTGAAGCGCTGAAGGTCCTGTTGCACACGCACCTTCTGCCCGAGCCCGCGCGTGATCCAAAGCAGCTCGAAGCGGGCAAGAGCGGTTGCGCGCGCTTTCTCGCGCAGCTCGAAGAGGCGCTCACGGGCGAGTACCTCGTGGGCGATCGCTTTACGCTCGCCGATCTGAACTGCGGCTCGATCGTGAACCTCGCGCTCCGCGCGGCGATCCCCGCGGGCCCGCGCACCACCGCGTGGATCGAGCGCTTGCGTGCGCGCCCGGCCTACCAGAGGGCGCTCGGCTGATCGGCTCGACACCCGCCGTTGTCCGTCGCCGAAGGGGCAGCGCTACTCGCGCTCGAGTCGTCGCACGGTTGGCTGGGGGCCAGGCATCGCCTGGTCGAAATCGAGGCTCGTTCCGATCGTGAGGATGCCCGCGGCGAGCGGTTCGGTTCGTCCCAGCGCCGCGAGGTCGAGCAGCATCGACCAACGCACGCGCGAGCGAGCGTCGCGCAGCAACGTGATGCGCAGCCCCGTCGAGACGAGCAGCGACGCAGAGACGTCGTGCGCCGTGCGGACCGTGGGAGCGCTCACGGGGGGCGAGACGATGAACGCGGTTCCATAGGTCAAGCCCAGGGAAAAATTGCTGTACCAATCGACGGACGCGCGCTGAATCCAGGTCGCGCCGAACCCTGCGTTGAGCGAGACGATCGGCGACAGCACCGTCGCGCTCGGCGTGCTGTCCGTCGGGCATGGAGGCGTCGAGCAGGAGACGTAGCTGCCGTTCTGCACCCACATTTGCGCGCCGCCGCCGGCGTTGACGAACGCTGAGTGGCGCTCGAGGACGCGAAATCTCGCTTCGAACACGCCGTGCGCTGCGCCAACAAACGGCGCTGCGCCCGCGGTCTGTCCGAGAGGAGCGACGGCGCCTCCGCTCAGCGCGAAGGACACTCCGTCGAGCGCGTGCAGCTCGACGCGTCCTGCGCCGCCGAACAGCATCGATGCAAGCGAGCTGCGCTCTTCGAAGCGCGGGCCCATCACGCCCAGCGCGCCGCCGCCAACGCCGCTCACCGTCACGCTGCCCGCGGGCCGCATGGCCGGCGCGACCGGCATGTACGCCGCCACAGGAACGATGGGCGGATGACACGTCGCCCCCTGTGAAATTCCCGCGAGCCCCGACACTACCAACACGCTTCGCACGCGCATCGCTCCCCCCGTTGTGTTCGCCTGTTGCGTGCTCGCACCGTACCCCAGCGGCGCTCTTCGGTCACGGGCGCGCGACGCGAGCGAGGGGCCTTCAACGCATCGGGTGACCTTCGGTGCGCTGGGTAAACGCGGCGATCAGCGGCGAGGCAGCCGCGAGCGTGGCGGCGACGGACTCGGCGTCGACCTGGGCGCGGCCGAGTCGGTACACGAGCGCGCCCGGGCGAGTGACGATCATCCCGTCGAAGTGGCTCTCGACCAGATACCGTCGCGCCGCTGGGGGAATCGCCTCTTGCGCGACCGCGACCGACTCGGCGTTGACCTTGAACATCGCGTCGAACGTCGGCTCGCCGATCACCAGGTCCGGCGTCTGTCGATCGAACACGATCTGAATGAACTTCACGATGGTGAAGGGCGGAATCCAGAGCAGCTTGTCGAGGATCGCCCCGCCGGTCGAGTGCTTCCAATCCGGGTGCACGACCGCCGTGCCGCGCACGAGCGGATGCTCGACGATCGTGAGCAGCACGTCGCCCCATGTCTCGTTGCCGTCGTTGTCGCGCGAGACGTACTCGCCGGTGATGATTTGGACCGGGTGGCTGTCGACCTTTCCGATGATCGCGATCCCGTATCCGTCCGGCGTCGTGTGCCCTTGCATCGGCAACAGCGGCTGCATGTAGTTGTAGGCGGCGGGCTCGGGCAACACTGTGAATCCGAGCGGCGTCACGGCTCGGGTGATCTCGGCGTACCGTTCGGCCTTTGCTTTGCGCGGAGTGAACAGACCCATTGGGTTGACCGAGAGGCTATCGCGTCTCGGCGGCGCCCAGCGGCACGCGGGGCCATCGCGCGCATCGCAGCGATGCTCGCAGAGGGAGAGTTAGAATCTCCTAACTCGCGTTAGTCTCGATGCGTCAATCTCGCGGTTGTGTAGGAATTATGCTGCTGGATCGCGGCTCGGTCCTGCGGTGCGCGCTGGCAAATCGTTGCCACGGCGTGGTGCGTTCGCGAGCGCGGTCTTCGCTGAGCGACCCTGTAGCGACGCTCACGCGCGGGACGATCGCGGATCGCGCTCGTGGCGTCGAAAGATCCCGATCACGAGCAGCGCGAACACGATCGCCGAGACGTTGTAGTAGAGCGGCGTCCGCGAGGGATCGACGCACATCGCCACGATTCCGAGCAGCAGCGGGGCGATCGCCCACAGCAGCGCGGGCGCGACGAAGCGCGAGACCGCGGCGACGCTCGACGCGATAATCAGCCCGTCGGCGACGAGCGTGACCGACGCTCCCGGCAAGAACAAGAGCCCCATCAAGCGATTGAGGGTCACGCCGACGAACGCCGATCCGACGCCGAACGCGAGCTTGCGGTTGACGCTCGAGCGCGCCAATCGCTTCCACAAGACCGCGAGCACCGCGCCGACGAACACGTCCAGACCGAGCGCGACCACCAGCAGCCCGAGGTGCCGCGAGCGCAGGCTCTGTGTCGAGACCGGCGAGACCATCCTCCACACCTGCACGCCTGCGACGAACACGACCGTCGCGGAGAGAAAGAGCCTTCGCTCGCGAGCAGACTGCTGAAAATCATGGGCGCGATCCGCGGCGACCTTCGCTTCGAGCGCTTCGATCGCGCGCTCGATCTCGGGGTCTCCGCCGGGGATCTCTGCTGCGTGCGTCCGCGCGCCGCGAGGATTTTCGAGGGCGATCTCGTCGCGCGCGAGCGCGGTGTGCAACCGACGCAGGCCGTCCGTCGCGCGCGCGTTGTCCGGCCACTCTTTGAGCGCCTGACCGTAGCCGAAGCGGCACTCGAGCAAGAGTCGGCCGCGCTCGCTCTCGTCGCGCGCGGGCGCTGCGAGCAGCGAGAGCAACGAATCGAGCCGCTTGTCCGTCTCGTCGCAGATCGCGTTGGACGCGCGATGCATGCGAAACGCCTGCAGCGCCTCGCGAAACGCACGGACGTTCGGCGGGCGCTCGTCGCGATCGCGCGCCATCGACCATCGGCAGAGCGCGGCGAGCTCGCTCGCGATGGACTCGTCGTAGCGGGGCTCTTTCGATTCGAGCGCCAGCGAGAGCGATGCGTCCACGGTCTCGGCCTCGTGCGGCGGCGCTCCGACGAGCACGCAGTGCAGCGTCGCGCCGAGCAAGTACACGTCCGTGCGCGCGTCGGGCGGCTCGCACAGGACCATCTCGGGAGCCATGTACGCTGCCGTTCCGAGTAGCGGAATCGAGTCGTTGGTCGAGTGCCAGCTCGCGTTGAACGCGATTCCCCAATCGATGAGGTACACCTCACCGAAGCGCCCGAGCATCACGTTTTCGGGCTTCACGTCGCGATGAACGATCCCGCGCGCGTGCGCGAAATCCAGGGCGTTGCAGAGCTGCACCAGGATCTCGAGGTTGGCCTCGCGCTCGTCGAGCCCGATGAACAGCGGGCTCTCTTTGCGCAGCGGATGCCCTCTGTCTGCCAGCACGTCGGACCAGCTCACGCCCTCGATGTGCTTCATGACCAGGACGGGCCTGCCGTCGCGGCCGCGCAGCAACGCGTGCACTGGCGGAATGTTCGGGTGCTCGAGCATCCCCGTCACCACGCCCTCGCGCACGATCGCGACGGCGCTCGCGCGACGCTCGTTTGCGGTCTTCACCGCCACGCGGCGTCGCAGTGATCGCTGCGTCGCGAGCAGCACTCGGCCCATCCCTCCCTGTCCCAGCGTCCTGTGCGCCACGAGGTCCGATCGACCGTCGCCCCCAGGGGCGCCGCTCTCTTCCGCAGATGCGCTCGGCTCGGGCTCGAAGGACGCCTCGGGCAGCTCGTTCACCGCGGGTGGCGCCGCGCCCAACATCGAGGCGCTCAGCTCGGCGTCCTCAGCGACGATCGTCGCCGCGTGCGCAGTGTCCCGCGGCGGATTCGCGATCGCTGCGCCCATCGTCACGCGGCTGTCTTCGAGTGTCTCGTTGCTCACAGCGTCGTGGGCAACGTAGCGCAGCTCTCGCCGTCGACCGCGACCGATCGCGAGGCGCCTCGCGCGACAGAAGACGTACAAACGAGCGGCGTCGAAGCGGCTCGCGCGGTCGAGTGCTTTTCGAGTTTCGTCGCGCGGGTGTCGGGATTGGGCACGGACATCGCTGCGGCCCGACGCTTAGACCCGAGCGCCGTTCTGCGCAGCGCGTCCGTCGCGCGATGATCGTTTCAGCGGCACGCGCGCACGGAGACGTACGCCTGCGAGCGCAGCACCGCGCCCGAGCGCGAGACCGATTGCATCACGTACGTCGCGCCTCGCTGTTGTGTGGCGATCAGCACGCGCCCGCCATCCGCGTCGATCAGAGACGCGTGCGTCGCTCCGCCGGCGGCGACCTGAGTGGTCCAGGCGAAGCCCTGCCGCAGCCTTTCGGCGGAGAGCACCTCGGTGAGCACCTCCGCGTGCGGAGAGCGAAGGTGCGCCGTGCTGATGCCCATCACCACGTTGCGCGACCGGCCGTCGTTGGGAAGCATTCGAGCGACCCACGCGCCGGACGAGCTCGTGTTGCGACCGTGGTGGCCAGCGTGCAGGACGTCCACGCCGCGCGCTTCGTCTCCGCCGAGGCTCACGCGCGAGGCGTAGAAGCCCTCGATCGCGTCGGTGTCCGAACCTCCGCCGGTCAAGTCGCCGGCGACGAGCATGCGAAACGCGCCGTGCCGCAAGACCGCGGTCACGCTCCGCGCGTTTTCTCCGTTCGAGTCGTTCATCAAGATGGGGCGGACGACGCGCTCGAAGCTCTCGTCGCCGATGAACCCGTTCGCGGCCACAAAATCAAGCTGCGCGCTCTCGCCCAGCCCGATGTCCGCCGTGGCGAGCCCCGGGCAGCCCGTCGCAGGCCGCTGTCCTCCCCACTGCGCGGGGTTGCACGAAGCGACCCCGGCGGCGCTGCAGAGGCCCACGCCCATCCCAGCGCGCGCTGCGGCCGCGTTGCACACGACGCTCAGCGTGCCCTCGTTGGCCGCCGCGGTCATGTCCGTCAGCCCTCGGTGCACAATGCTCCCTCGCAGCGTGATGCGTTGAAGCAGCTGCTGCAGGCCGTCGCCGTGGTCTGCATGAAAGTGCGTGATCACGATGTGGTCGACGACCGTGCTCCCGGTGAGCTGCATCAACGCGTCGGCGACGTCGTCGTCGTGCGAGTTGTTGCCGACGTCGATCAGGACGCGCGTTCCGTCGGGGCCGACGACGAGCGCGGACTCGCCCATCTGCAGGCCTCCCAAGCCGAGCTGCGCGTAGAACAGCTCGCCCGGCACCGGACGAACCGCTGTTGTTGGCGCGGTGGGTTGCGCGGGACACATCGGGTCCGGGACGCTCGAGCCGTCGATTCCGTCGTCGGTGACGACCGCGTCCGGGGTCGCGTCGGCAGCGAGTGCTCCATCGTTGCTGGCGTCGGGAGCCGCGGGCGTCGAAGGGCAACCCGTCAGCGCGAGCGCGAGCAGGCACCCAACAGGGCGAAGCGAATGCATGGCGCCGTTGTACGCACGAAGACCGCATTGCTTCCTCCGGTGTCGATCTCGCGTGGACCTCACGGTTCACGACGATCGACCGAAGCCGCGCGCGGGCGTCGTGCCCTGCTTTGCGTCGCGGAGGCGTCCGACGGAACACGCGATCGGTAACCCTAGCTTACCCGCCGACCCGTCGCGCATCGCGGCGGCGCGCCGTGGAGCCGTGCTACGAGCGCCCGCGATATGAACCAACGTACGAATCGATCGCTGGCCGCAGCGCTCTTCATGGTGATCGGCTGCAGCGCGAGCGCAAACCAGAGCAACGAAACCACGTCCGCAGCAAGCGCGACCTCGAGCGGCGCCAGCAGCGGCGCGAGCGTGGGGCCGTCGAGCGCCGTCGACGCAGCGACGGGCGCGGCGAGCGCGCAGCAGGCGATCGAGCAGTTCTTCGCCGCGGTCTCGGCCAACGACGAGCGCGCAGCGATGCGCGTGCTGAGCGCGCGAAAGCGCGAGGCCCGAAGTGACGCCGAATCGTGGAGCCTGTTCTGGAGCACCTGGCGATCGTCCGCGTGCACCCTCGTGTCCATGGGCGCGGTGACGGGCGAGGGCGTCAACGGGGACGGCGCCGCGGACGCCGCGGCCACGCTGCGCTGTGGCGAGCGCACGCGCGAGTCGCACGTGCGGCTCGTGCGCGCGGGCGGCGCGTGGTTCTGGGATGAAAACTGAGCGTTGATTCACTGCGCGCGAGTCGCGCGCCGCGAGCCTCCGCGCGCGGTGAATCGGTCCCGGTGTGATCTGCGGCCGCCGCACGTTCGCCGCTCGGATCACCGGCGCCGACGGGACGCGATCGGGAGTTGCGATCGTTGTGCTCGCGTCGAGGCGAGGGCGGCGGCAGAGTTGCGGGCATGGGACCGCTTCGATTGCGTATGCGCTCGTGGATCGTGGGATGGCTCGCGCTGAGCGGCTGCTCGCAAGCCGTGCGACCGGTGACCGCAGGATGCGGCGCTGAACAGTGCGGCGTGTCGGGCTCGTACGGCTCGCCCGAGGTGGCGCTCTTTCGACGCACGGGTGCGGGGTGGCAGTCGGCGAGCCTCCCGAACAACGAGACGCTCGTCGAGATCAGCGAGAGCGACGCAACCGCGGTCGCGGTCGCCGCGCAGAATCATCTGTTCGTGCTGGCGCCGGGCGCGTCGGCGACAAGGCGTGATGGACCGACCACGACATCGTGGAGGCGGTGCATTGGACGGAGCCGTGCGCGCGACCGGTCGTTGCGCTCGCGACGCGGGCGGCGGGCGTGATCGAGACCAGCGCGGGCGACGTCTTCGTCGCGGTCTACCGTCGAGCGGCTCTCGATCGCCGCATCGGTCGACAACCTCTACGCGAGTTCGACTGGAGACGTGTGGGTCAACGCCGGGGGCGGGATCGCGAGCTTCCTTCGCTGAGCAGTGAGGGTGTCGAGCGTTGGGCCGTCGTCACGGCCGCAGCGGCTCGTCCTCGAGCATCGCCTCGAACACCCGCTCGAGCGACGGATAGCCTTTCGCGTCGAGCAGCGAGGGATGCAGGACTCCGCGCGCGTCGCGCGAACGCGGCACGGTTTGGGTCTTGTTCGCGAACGTCACCGAATTCTGCAGCGAGAGGACGTGCGAGGCCACGAGCTGGCCGACGATCTCGCAGCGCGTGCCCTCTTCGATGAAGACCGGCGTCTTCACGGTTCGACCCACGAAGAGCTCGAAGTCGTTCGACGAGTTCGCGTAGAGCAGCTCGTCGACGATCAGGTCCGCTCCGACCAGGATCGTCCCGCGCGTGCGGAGCTTCGTCGCGCGCAGCGTGGACAGGGCAGATGGGCCAGGCGCGCGGCTGCCTCGCTGCCGCGCTGAGCGCGCTCGACCCACCGCGAAGCACCATGCGCGCCTGCCTCGCTGCCGCGCCGAGCGCGCTCGACCCACCGCAATGCTCTCGCTGCGCGCGACTCGCTCAGAGCGCGATGGGCCCTTTGTGAAACGGGTACGGCGTTCGAAACTGTCCCGCCCAATCCGCGTGCGCGGTCGAGAGCATGCCTGTCATTCCGAAGGTCATGTCCGAGCCGCCGAGCAGTCGCAGGACCGTCGCGTACAGGTCGCCCGTCGTCGGTCGCGCCTCGGTGAGATCGAGGTGACGGTTCTTCGCGAAGGCCGAGCCGAGGCCCGCGAGCACGACGGGCAGCCGCGTGACCTGGTGCGAGCCCGCGTTGCCAAACTCGCTCACCCAGAGCACGAGCGTGCTGTCGAGCATGGGCCGGCCGTCGAGGTCGATCGTGCTCGCGAGGCGATCGAGCAGCAGCGCGAACATCTCTGCGTAGAAGCGCTGCCCCGTCACCAGTCGATCGAGCGGCGAGGGCGCGCCCGAGGCGTTGCTCCAGCCCATGTGCACCATGTCGTGCCAGTCGTTGAAGCCCGTGACCGCGCGCGTTCGATCGCCGCCAAACAACCAGGGAAACCTGGGGTCGTGCGCCACGTTGAAGTGCAGCGCCGCCACGCGGGTCACGTCGCACGCGAGCGCGCGCACGAGGTTGTCGATCTGCGCCGGCGCCGATTGGTTGTCGCGGTCTCCCTCGCCGGGCCACACCGCGTCGAGGCTCGGGAGCGTCGCGAGGTCCGGCCGACGGCAGCTCGGCGACGCGGACATCGATCCGCCGCCGGTGCTGCGCCGCTCGAGGGTCTCGAGGTGAGCGACGTGCGCGTCGAGCCGCTCGCGGTCCTCTTGCGGAAGGCGCCCGCGCAGCGTCCCGAGCTGCGTGCGAACGGCGCTGAGGATGCCCGCTCGCTGCGCGCGCAGCCGATCGCGCCGCGAGAGCGCGGGCATCGGCATCATCGGGTCTGAGACGTTCGTGAACAGAACCTCCGCCGCGCGCCGCGGGTTGCCCGAGATCGCCTGCGTGGGCTGGATCATCCCCGCCGCGCGCGAGTAGTGAAAGGTCGCGCTGCTGCCGTCGGGCGAAGCGTGAAAGAGCACGTTGCCGCGCTCGCTCGCGCCGCGCAGCCGCTCGCCGACCACGAAATCAAGCGAGGGCGCGCTGTTTGGCTGCGCCGCCGTGAGGATCGACGCGTTGGCCGGTCGGTGTCCGTCGCCGTCGTCGATCGCGTGGCGCGTGACGTTGTCGACGCCCGAGATCACGACGATCTTGTCCTTGTGACGGTCGAGCGGCGCGAGCAGAGGCGAGATCGAGCCGCTCGCGGGGAGCGCTCCTGCAGCGGCGGGCTTCCACCGGTCGAAGTTGGCGCCCTGCCCGTGGGTGACGAGCACGAAGCGCCGCGGCGGGGCCATCATCTGCGCGTACGCGCGCGCGGGCCACAGCGACTCGAGGATGGGGAGCGTGAGCACCGCTCCGCCGGCGCCCAGCAAAAATCGTCGTCGATCGATCGTCATGGGGTCTCTCTCGCGCGGCGGTAGAAGAAGGCATCGGTGCTCGACATCGCGACCATCATCGAGAGCAGCGAGGCGTCCGCAGCGCCGCGCGCGGGGTCGAGCCGGTCGGTGAGCGCCTGCAGGGTGCAGGCGTCTTCGCTGGATTCGATGCGGCCAAAGGTGAAGCGAAGCCACTGGCGCGAGACGCACGGCTCGCACTGGCCGGACGCGGCGACCGAGCGCATCAGCGACGCTGGTCCGTCGAACTGCAGCGGCGCGCTGGACGAGTAGATCACTTCGCCCGGCCCTGCGACGGGGTTGTTGTAGCGGTCCCGCGCGCGCAATCGGCCGAGCTCGTCGAAGCGATCGAACGCGAGACCGACAGGATCGATGCGGCTGTGGCAACCCACGCAATCGCCGCGGCGACGCACGGCCTCCGAGCGCTCGGTCGCCGAGGCCGTGGGCGCGAGCGGGAGCATGTCGAACACCGACTGCGCGTTGCCCGGCGGTTGCCCGAGGGACTGACAGGACAGGCGCTGCAGCACGAACACGCCGCGGTAGACGTAGGAGGGATCGCTGTCGTGCGAGAGGCCCGCGAGCACCGCGGGCATCGTCGCGAGCCCCGCGTAGTGCGCCGGATCGAGCGAGACGCGCACCCACTGCGCGTCGCTGCTCGAGGTGCTCGGCGCGAGGCCGTAGAAGCTCGCGAGCCGTTGGTTGACGAAGACCTCGGTGCTCGTGAGCAGCTCGCGAAGGGTCTTTTGCTCGCGGATCGCAGTGGTGATCGAGCGCTCGAATCCCTCTTGAATCGCCGTCGCGAGGCGCTGGTCGAACTCGGGGTTCGTTCGATCTCCCTGCGCGAGCACGCCGATGTGAATCCACTCGCGCACGAAGCGCATGATCGCCGGGACCGCGCGATCGCTCATGAGCAGTCGTCGCGCCTGGGCCTCGACCTGCGCGCGCGTGCGAAGCTCTCCGCGCTCGGCGGCGCTGAGCAACGCTTCGTCCGGAGCGCGGTCCCAATAGAGAAACGACAGGCGCGAGGCGATCTCGAAGTCATCGAGCGCGCGGAGGTTGTTCGCGTCGAGGCGGCCTGCTTCGGGGATGTAGAGCACGTCCGGCATCTGGAGCAGGGCCGTGGTGACGGCGGCGATTCCGTCCGCGAAATCCCCGTTGTTCATGCGGCCGAGGCGGTAGACGCCGAGCAGGTTGTCGCGCTCTTGCGCGGTGAGCGGCCGTCGAAACGCGCGCCGACCGTAGGTCTGGATAAACGTCGTCGCGCACGGCTCTGCGGGCGAGGCCTGCGCGCTGCACGGCAGCAGCGTCGCGAGCGCGGGGACGAGCGCTTCGGCCGTCTCTTCGGCGGCGTTCATGATCTGCTCGGCCGAGCCTTCGCTGACCACGTTGCGGCCCGGGTCCGTGCTGAAGCCCGTCGCCTGATCGCTCTCGAACCGCGTCTGCGCCGGAAAGCTCGCTCCCGCCTGCACCCGTCCGTCGAACAGGTCCGCGACGAGCGTTCGATACTGCGCTGGGGTGACGCGACGCATCGGCGCGCGCGCTGCTTGAACGCCGTCGCACAGAACGCGGCCGGCGCCATCCGCGTTGGCCGTGGCGTCCGACGGCGAGAGCGCGCCGTCCTGCGCGCGGCCGTTGGGGTCGCCGATGAGGCCCGAACACGCGGACGTGACCAGCGCGAGGGCGACGAGCGAAGAGCGCGACGAGCGCGGCAGAGGCTTCATCGTGGATACAGAGCCCTGCAGCGCCGCGATCGGCTCACGGTCGCGCACGAATTGCCGCGAGCTCGCATGGGCGGCGAAACTTGGGAGATTCCCCGACGACGCTTCGTCCCGGGTCGCCCACGGAAGGCGAAGCAGAGCGAGCGGGTTCGCGTCGGTGAATTCCGGTCCAAACCAAGATCGCGGACGGAGAAAGCGACGGTGTACCAACAGCCGTCTCGCGGCGTTGGTTTCGCAATCTACCGACGTCGAAGGGAGACTCGGTGCTGTCGGAGACCAACGCGAACAGGGCTCCGGATTTCTTGCTTCTGCACGTCGAACACCATGCGCGCTGCGACGGTGAGCGATCGACGTGCGACCCGATGAGTTGCCTGTCGGTCCAACCCCAGTGCAGCCTCCGTGGCGCAGGAGGATCGATGAGCATCAGTTACTACGGAGTTCCGGTGCGAGACGCCAAGCGCGTCGGCCCGATCGTCGAGGGTACGGACACGGCGACGGTGATCGATGAAGCGAAGGTGCGCGCCGCCTTCGGCAAGCGCTTCAAGGGCGGCGCGAAGGGCACGCTCAAGTGGGAAGCCGGCGGCGACTACGTCTTCATCGACGTCCTGCCCACGCACGTGCTGGTCACGCACAACGCCGGGCGAGGCTCGTATCAAATCGAAGTGGTGATCGACGCGATCGGCACGCTGAGAGAGCTCGGGCTCTTCGTGTGGGATCCGCAGCAGGGCAGCTGGGTCTCGTAAACCCATACCGCGACCATGGTCTCGGGTTGCGCTGAGGTTCAACCGCTGCACAACCGCGCTGATCCGCTCAGGTCATGGTCGATGCCCGTCGCGCGCGGTCAGAAGCTCGTGCGACCGGAGGCTGTGTCCAATCGTCGAAACTCGATGCGACGATTCTGCGCGCGGCCCTCTTCGGTGTCGTTGCTGCCGCGCGGACGAGTCATTCCGTAGCCGCGGACGGTCATGCGCGCCGTGGGAATCTCGTGCGAAACCAGCCAATCGCGGACGGATTCTGCGCGCGCTCGCGAGAGCCGGAGGTTGTCCGCCGCCGAGCCCACGTTGTCCGTGTGCCCGCCGATCTCGACGCGCACCGTGGGGTTGTCGCGGAGGATCTGCGCCGCGCGCTGCAGCGTCGCCTCGGACTCGGGAAGGATCTCGGCGCGACCGAAGGCGAAGGTGATTCCGTCGAGGACGAGCTCGGCGCGCAGGATCGCGCAGCCGCGCGCGTCGACCTCGGTGCCGAGCGGCGTGCGCGGGCACGCGTCGTTGTTGGCGAGCACGCGATCGCCGTCCTCGTCGTCGTCGCCACGGTCCCGGGGATTGTGCGGCGGATGCGCGACCTCCCAATCGTCGCGAACGCCGCCCTGATCGGTGTCCGCGAGGCGGGGATCGCTCTCTTGCCCGTCGACGGTTCCGTTCGCGTTCGCGTCTTCTTGGCCGTCGCGGAGGGTGTCGCCGTCGGTGTCGGGGTTGACCGGGCTGGTGTTCGTTCGGGTCTCGAGCCCGTCGTTGAGCCCGTCGCCGTCAGTGTCGGGGTTGTTGGGGTTGGTGCCCCAGCGATTGCTCTCGCGCTCGTCTGCGAGCCCGTCGCCGTCGCTGTCGACGCTCGGCGCTCGAGGACCGAGCTCGATCGAGGCGGACAGCCCGCCCACCAAGAGAAGGTCGTGCTGACGGCCCGCGGCGAAGTCGAACAAGAGCGCCCCGCGGACGAAGAGCCCGAGCTGCAGCGGTCGAACGATGGACCACTCGTAGCCGGTGCCGAGGTCGACGCCGAATTGGTTTCCGTCGAACCGGTGGTAGCCGAGGTGCGCGGACACCCAGTAGTTGCCGAGCACGTCGCCTCCGGGCTCGTTCATGTAGCCTTCTTGGTTGTCCGCGAAGCGAAGCCGCCCGCCGAGCGCGACGTTGAAGTACGGCTGCCCCGTCGCCATCGTCCCCGGAAATCCCCGGAAGAAATAGCCTCCACCCGCGGTGATCTCGAGCGCAAACGGCGCCGCGAGCTGCCAGTCGAAGCCGAGCTGCCCGACCGCGCCGAGCGTCACTTGATTACCTGTGTTCGTGGGCCCCAGCTCGCCGAGCAGCGGCGCGCCCAACCCCAGGTCGATGTGCAGGTTGAACCGTCCGCTCTCGGCGAAGCTGGTCGCGGGCGCGAGCAGCGCGACGCTCACCGTGAGCGCGCCGAGCACGGCCGCGCGAGACGAAATCGACTTCATCATTGCTCCTCCACCGATGCCACGGGACAAAGCAGATCCCTGAAACGGCGATCGCATGTCAGTCATTCAAACCCGACTGCATACGGCATCGAAGCGCATTCGAGAATCGTCTTCGCGTGAGCCGTGCGTGCGGCACGAGCACGGAATGTTGGGAGCGTCCGATACGCTCCGCTCGACGCAGCGCTATCTGCAAGTTTCCTCAGTCTTTTTCCTCATCATCGACGCTCGTCGTCGAACCCTCGCGCTTCGAGATTTTCGTGCTCGCGCTGTGCATTCTCTGCGGTGATCCGCGGGCATCCTCGACGGCGTCGCGCGGACGCGCGACCGAGCGCGGTTGTGTGCGTTCACTGAGTCGTTGACCGATTCACGCGTTGGTCTCGCCGCGGCGCGCGGTGCTACGGCGATGAGGATGAAGAGCCGATGGACCGCGTGCGCGCTCGCTCTGTGCCTCGCCGCGAGCGCGTGCAGTCCGCCCCCAGTCATTTCTCCTTCGGACGCCGCAGACGTCGCGGACGCGCGTGACGGCGCGCTCGGGGACACAACGACGGACGCGACGGACGACGCGTCGCCCACGGGGCTCGCGGCGATGCTCGAGTCCGTTCGCTCGCGCAACGGGCTTCCGGCGCTGGCGGCGCTGGTCGCGGACGACAACGGGATTCTCCAGCAGGCGGCGGTCGGTCAGCGCTCGGTGGACGATCCTGCGGTCGTGACGAACAGCGATTTGTGGCACATCGGCTCGTGCACGAAGGCGATGACCGCGACGTTGTTCGCGCGCCTCGTCGAGCGAGGGTCGATGCGCTGGGAGAGCACGCTCGAAGAGTCGTTTGCGGACTCCGCGGCGACGATGAACGCGGCGTACCGGCCCGTGAGCGTGGGGTTGTTGTTTCGGCATCGCGCCGGGGTTCCGGCAGAGATTCCGTCGATGGTGTGGACGCCGTTGTGGATGACGAGGGACGTCGTCGCGCAACGGCGGACGTTTGCCGCGGCGATGCTCGCGCTCGCGCCGGCGGCGCCGCCCAACGAGCGAGATCTCTACTCGAACGCTGGCTACATGATCGCGGGCGCCGCGATCGAGCGCGCCACAGGGCGCGCGTGGGAGGAGCTCATCCGAGCGGAAGTGTTCAACCCGTTGGGGATGACCTCGTGCGGATTCGGCGCGCCGGGAAGCGCGGACGCCGTCGACCAACCGCGGGGACACGAAGAGAGCGGAGGGACGCTTCGACCGGTGGTTCCTGGACCGCGCGCGGACAATCCGCCGGCCTCGGGACCGGCGGGGACCGTTCACTGCTCGCTCGCTGATTGGGCGCGCTTCGCGCGAGCGCACCTGCGCGGCGCGCAAGGTCGTGCGGACTCGTATCTCTCCCAAGCGAGCTTCACGCGGATGCACTCGGCCATGGCGGGAAGCAACTACGGCGACGGCTGGATCGTGGCCGAACGACCGTGGGCTGGCGGCCGCGCGCTCGCGCACGCGGGGAGCAACACGATGTTTCTCGCGAGCGTCTGGATCGTGCCGATCCGCGGGCGCGTCCTGCTCGTGGCGACCAACGTTGCGAACACGGCCGCCGAGAGCGCTGTGCAAGAAGCGCTTCGAGCCATGATCGACGCGTACGTCCCGACGTCGTGAATACGGCGTCGCTCGGTCGCTCCCTCACTCGCTCGCAGCCCGCCGCTACGCCCGCGCTCTCTTCGCGATCGCCACCGGAACCCCCAGCGCCACCAGCGCCACGAGGTCCGTCGGATCCCTCGCGATCTGCACGCGATGCGGTCCCGCGCTCGCGACGCACAAGCTCGGCGCGAGCGCGTGCGCCACGGCGATCACCGCGTCGATCGGATGCGAGAGCCAGCCCCACCACGAGCGGTAGACCTCCGTCGCTGGAGCCCAGGTCTTCACCAGGGCGAACCCGATCCCGACGATCAGCGTGGTCGCGAAGGTGACCCGCGCGCGCAGGGGCCTTCGCGCGAGCAGCTCCATCGTCGCGACGATCAGCGTGGGCGCGAGCACGAGGCCAGCGAAGTCCGAGAGCTTGCCGGTGATCAACCCTGGCCACCGCGCCTTTGCCCAGTGGTCGTTGGCGACGAGCACGACGAGCGCGGCGATCGTCGAGGGATGCGCGACGAGCGATCCCGCGCTCACTGCGGCTCGGGTTGAATGTCCACTGCGATCTGCGCTCCCGCCGGCGCATCGCTGCCAAGCCCGCTGACCTCGGCGTCGACCGACCACAGGACGCTCGCGCTCGCCCCCGCGGGAGCGTCCGGCCAACGAACGGTAGCCACGAACGGCGGCGTGCACTCGGGCGCGCTCTGCGCACAGGCGAACGCGCGCGAGAGAAACACCGTCGCGTTCGATGCGGACTCGGCCGCGGGGCCTCCCGGCGCAGAGAGCTCGAGGCGAAGCGCGGCGGGTCTGGGCGTCCCTGCGATGATGCCTCGCGCCGAGAGCGTGACGGAGGCGTTCGCGCGGTTTGCGTGCGCCGCGCGCAGCGAAGGCGATGGACGAATCACGAGCCGAAATCGCTGGCTCGGCGCTGGCGCGCCTGGCGCCGCTCCCACCAGCGTAAACGCAGGGCCGCCCGCGTTGGCCCGCACGTGCCATCGCGGTTGCGACGTCGCGGCGAGGGCGATCCACCCGAGCGCGGCGAGCGCGGCGAACAGCGCGCGCCTCGGGGCCGTTGAAGGAGCAGCAGAGCGATCGTCGGGGGCAGTCATCGTGGCGATCGAGCATGCCACGGCGGAGTCCACGGAGTCCCAGCGGCGATCGCGCACCCTTGCGTTGACTGCGCGATCAACGCGAGCGGCGAACACCACGCGCTGCCGATCAGCGGAGTGTGAATACGTGGCGTCCGCGGCGAAGTGCGCGATCGCACGGGATCGAGAGGGCGATTCGCGCTCCGTCGAGCTCGACGTGGCCGTGCGCGGCCTCGGGTGTCACCGACTCGAACGTGACGGCGAGCGCCCCGAGCGTCGTCGTCCCGCGATCGATCGCGAGCTTCTCTCCGAGCGTGACAGAGGCGAGCTCACCGCGCGGCGCAAAGAGGGTCATGCGAGTCGTTGTGGACGAGCGCGGCGGCGAGCGCCAGCTCTCGACGTCGATCCGGCAACGTCCCTGCGCGAGAGCGTGCTCGTCTCGACCGAAGCGGAAGAACCGGAGACCACGGTCACCGAGCGCTGGTTCTGAACGGCGCTCTGCCGTGGGTGAGCTTCGATCGTCGTCCGCGGTTCGGTATCACGCGAAGTTACGGCGGGTCATCCTCGAACGCCGGACGGTCGCGACGAGCCATGCTTGAAGTACCGAGCAGCCCTTTCATTTCGAGAGACCATCCACGGCCGTTGATCGCGGATGCTCTCGAACGATCGAAGACCCCACGACATGCGTAGAACGACCCTGAGCCGCCTCTCGTTTCTTGTGCTTTCGCTGGCGCAAGCGTGCACCTCGACTCCCGACCTCGGAGACGCTTCCGACGGTTCGTCACCGGACGCTCAGCCCATCGACGTCGCGACGCGCGACGTGATCCAAACGGACATGGGCCCGAGCGACGTCACGCAGAACGACGTCGCGCAGAACGACGTCGCGCAGAGCGACGCGTCTACGCACGACGCAGCGGACGCCGGTGATGCCTCGACCGTGGACGACGCAGCGTCCATCGACGTGCTCAGCGACGGCGCTGCCGACGCGCTCAGCGACGGCGCTGTGTTGGCCGACGCAGAAGCGGGCGCGACCGCCGACGTCGTCTCGGACGCCGCGGTCGAACGAGACTGCCTCGACAACGTCGACAACGACGGCAACGGGCTCGTCGACTGCGCGGACCCAGCGTGCGCGCCGCAGGTGCGCTGCGAGTCCACCGATTGGAGCGCGCCTGGATCGCTCAACCAAGGCGCGATCGGCGCGAGCTCTCCGTGCGGGGCGGGGCAGACGCAGGCGTACCTCGGCGCCATCGGAAGCGCGGGCGCGAGCGCGACCTGCGCGTGCTCGTGCAGCAACGCCGTGGGCACTGGGACGTGCTCGATTGCGCCGCGCGCCAACGAGTACAACACCGCCGGCTGTCCGCCGGGCGTCCCTCCGGGCGGGACCGAAATGGCTGCAGCGGGGTGCTTCACGAGCACGTTTGCGTCGACGAGCTATCTGTTTCGCACGGGCCTGGCCGAGCGTGGGACGTGCACTGCGACGACCACGCCGACCATTTCTGCGGCGACGGGGCCGACGTCCGAGGCGCGCGTGTGCGTGACGCCGCCGAGACAAGGCGGAGGATGCGCAGCGGGCAGCGTGTGTCGCGCGCGCGTCGCGCCGGTCCCGCGCTCGTGCGTCGTTCGCCGCGGCGAGCACACGTGCCCCGCGGAGTACGCGCAGCGCAGCGTGTTCTACGAGAATCGCAGCGACACGCGCGCGTGCAACAGCTGCTCGTGCGCGTACACGTCCGACGGCTGCGTCGGCGACGTGGTCGCGTTCTCTGGCGCCAATTGCACGGGAACCGCGCTCGCCACCACGGTCAGCTCCGACGGGTCGTGCCGCTCGGGCAACCCGGCGTCGTATCGCATGAGCAACTTGCGATCTTCCAACCCGCGCTGCATCGCGGGTACCGCGTCGGCGACCGGCTGCGTGCGCGACTCGGACCCGAGCACCATCTGTTGCGCGCCTTCGCCGGGAGACCGCACGTGTCCGACGGGGCCGGGCCCTGCGATGGTGCTGCTCAACGGCTCGACCGGGCCGTTCTGCATCGACACAACCGAGGTGACCAACGCTCAATACGCGGCGTTTCTCGCGTCGATGCCGAGCGTCGCTGGACAGCCCGCGACGTGCACGTGGAACACCTCTTTTGTCCCGACGACGTTTCCTGCCACCGCGCCGAATCAGCCCGTCGTCGGCGTCGATTGGTGCGACGCCGCGGCGTACTGCCGCTGGGCCGGAAAGACGCTCTGCGGTCGCGTCGAGAGCCCTGCGCCGCTCGCTGAAGCCGAGGCCACGTCGAGCTCGAGCCAGTGGTTTCAAGCGTGCACGCAGCGCAACACGGCGCCCGTTCCGTACGGTTCGGCGTTGGATGCGCAGCTCTGCACGACGGCCGCGGGCGTGCTCGAAGACGTCAACGCGCGCGTGTGCTGCAGCACGCCCAACCCTCGCATCCACGGGCTGCTCACCAACGCCGCCGAGTGGGTCGATGCGTGCACTGGGAGCGCCGGCCCGTCGGACACGTGCCGAGTCATGGGCAACGTGCGCCCGTCAGTGGCGTGCGCGACCAACGCGCAGTCGATCGCGCGCAACACGGCGAACAACGCCATCGGCTTCCGCTGCTGCGCTCCGTGAGCCCCGCGATCGAGGCGCCGAACGGCGATCGCGCGCTGACTCGAGAGCTCGGTTAGTACACGGGCTTGAGCCCAAAGGCCGTCGTCTTGGCCGTGGCGACGCGACGCATCGCTTTCAACAGCAGCCGATGACCGAGCGAGCCGCGCGCGGCGATCTGTTCTCGTGAAACGCTGTCCAACTCACAGAGGATTCGCTCGAACGCGCGCGCCATCGCCGCCATGCGGGGCTTGTCCACCCACTGCAGCGCATCGTCGTTGGTGAGCAGGTACACGGGGTTGCTGATGCAGTTAATCACCGGAATCCCTGCGTGATACCAGTCGCCCCCGTCCGTCGGCGGATAGTCTCCGAGCGGTCCCTCCGACGGCAAGAGCACCGAGCGCCGAACATCGAACGCTCGAAGGCTCTCGAGCACGAGCTTCGCCACCGCGGGGTCGTGCGGGACGAACACTCCCGTCGGCTCGGGCAGGCCCGTCGCAACGAGCCGTCCTGCGCCGTCTTCAACGGCCTCGCGCGCGATGTGCTCGATCGAGATCTCGATGGCCGCTCGACGCAAGAGCTCGGCGCGGTGCTCGCGAATGAACGTGCGGGTGCCGATCGAACCGTAAAAGTGCCCTGCGGAGAGCAGGACCACGAGTCGGCGACGGAGCTTCTGCGCTCGAGCGAAGTGCTGGGCGAGGGCGAGCACCACGGCCACGCCGCTGCCGTCTTCAACGGGCGAGGTGAAGGGCGAGTCGTGGTGGCAGCTCAGCACCATGAGCTCGTCGCTGCCGCGGCCCGGAATCTCACCGACGACGTTGTGGGTGATGCCTGGCTCGCGCGTTCCTGTGCTGAGCAGCCGCGCCTGTCCGCGGCCCGAACGGGCGAGCTCGATCACGGGCGGGCCGTCGTCGCGACGAATCCAACAACCGGGAATGGGCTTGTCCAGGATGTCCGACTCTCGAAACCCGTACGGCGCGTACATTTCGCATGATCCGCCGGGTTGATCTCGCAGGATTCCGATGAAGCCCGCGGCGCCGCGTTTGACCGCTTCTCCGTAGATATGCCAGCCGAGGCGCACCCAGGTCGCCGGGTGGCCGGGGCCGTTCAAGCTGTGATCCGGGTCGTGTTCGCCAAGACCGAGGCGACGAAGCAACGCCATGTCCAACGCGGGAAACCGCAGCTCGGTGACGACGATCTCACCCTGCCAGCTCCCAGACTGAACCAGGCTGTTCGAGTCGACGAAGCGCAGCGGCGCGCGGGCGCCTTCGGGCGAAGTAAACGCGCTGTACGGAATGGGAAAGCACGGAATCTCACGGAGCGAATCACCGTCGCCGATCGCGAGCGAAAACTCCCCTGGCTCCCAGCGCACGATCGGGATGGGCTCTTTGCGGACGTCCTTCAGTCCGAAGGACTCGAGCTCGCTCGCGAGAAAGTCCTCGTTTGCGCGGCCCGCGGCCGTCCCTGCGCGGCGCGCGCCCATCGCCGCCTGGCGCTCGACCCACGCCATCATCTCGTCCGCCGTCGCCATTGTCATGCAGCCACCGTCCCGTCGAGCGTTGAGCGCGGGAGCGTAACACCATGGACGCTCGAGCACGGGCCGCGCTCGACGCTCGTCGACTCCTTCGCGAGCGACGGTCTCGCGACGCCCGACGACCTTGCGGCTCAGAGATCGAGCACGACCGAGGACACGCGCTCGACGATCGACGCGGCGTCCGCTGCGTACAAGCGGCTCCCGTTGAAGCAGTTGGCTTCGACGATCCCCGAGCGGGCCTCCGATCGCCCGACGTCGAGCACGAACACCCGCGCGGGCGCCCAACGCTTGGCCGCGGCTTGTGCGCACGCGCGAAGCTCCAGGGAGACGCGATCGAACACGGAGGGGCGAAACATGCTCTCGGCGACGATCTCTCCATCGACGATGAAGAACCGCGCTTCGGCGTCCACCTCGCGCGCAGGAGCGATCACGAGCCGATCGTTCTCGATCCTCGCCGTCGCGAGCTCGCCGCGCTCGAACACGCGGCCGGTGAACGCTTTGTCGTCGTCGTCGGGGCGCGCGAACAGAGCGCGCGAACGATTCTCGTGTCGCGCTTCATCGACCGAGACCACACGCGCGTCGGCGTTGAGCATGAGCTCGCCCCAGTGAGAGAGATACGCAGAGGGACGAAACGCCGCGGGGTCGAAGAACACCGCGCGTCCGTAGTCCGGGTGCGCGATCGCCGCGTGCAACAGCGTGCGTCGTCCGTGCAGCACCGTCGGACGGTCGTACCGAGGAAACTCCACTCGTTCGCGAGGCGTGACGTCGATGAGCGCGAACTCGCCGCCGAGCGCTTCGACCGCTGCTTGGATTTGTGACGCGGTCGGCGATCCATCTCGTGGGCGCTCGACGATCCAACGAACTCTGCGCATCAACGTGGGCGCACTGTAGTGTGTCGGCCGCCGCGCACCAGGGGGCTCTCTTCACTCGCAGCGCACGGCTTCGGACGGGACGCGGATTCACGGAGCGCGCGCGATCGTTCTGCGACACACTGCGCGCGATGGTGTCTTCGCTACAACACACGTTCGATCTGCTGCACGCCTCCGCGGAGCGCGATCCTGCCGTGGTCGACGCGATCGATGCGTGGCAGCGCAAGTACAAGATCGAGCTGCCGGCGACGGTTCGAGACCTCTACGAGCACGGCTGCGCGATCGCGATGAGCGACAGCGATGAGCTCTGGACGCTTCCGTTCAACGAGCTGTGGAGCGAGTACGTCGAGGGTGATTTTGCGTCGCTCGAATCCGTGCTCGATCGCTGGCGCAAGGCGCGCGCGGGCATGACGGCGCCCGAGCTCGACGGGCTCGCGGCGGACCCGGCGTGGGGAGCGCTGGTGTTGCTGCAGCGCGATGTGATGCGAACGCACCACGCGTTTGTGGCGTTCTCGAGCGAGGCCGATCCGCTCGTGTACGAGCACGTCCGCGGCGACGGGCCCGCGCGGTGGAGCGCGCCGGTCCCGCTCTCGCAGTGGGTGTTTGCGGCGATCCGAGGGGCGTATGGGCAGGACAACGTTCCGTATGCGTTTTGGGGGCCCGAGGCGGACATCGAGGCATCGGAAGAGGACGCGCCCATCGCGTACCACCGCGCGGGGCTGTGGCTTCGCGCGTGGGTCGGGCCGCTCTCGCGCGCAGTGCGCTCGGCGCTGTGCGCCGCGTTCACCGAGCACTCGCGAGAGACCGTGGACGGGCTCGATCAGCTGGTGTTGATCGAAGAGTTCGGCGCGATCTACGTGCGCTCGGACGACGAGCGCGCGCCGGGCGCGAGGGCGTCGCTGTGGATTTCAGCGAGCACGCAGCGGGCGCTGCACGCGTTGGTGAAGCGCGCGAACGCGCTGCTCGATCAGCGCGTGGCGTGGGTCGCGGACACCGAGGCGAGCCAGGCGGCGCTCGACGCGCTCGGCGATCCCGCGCGCGAATCCGCGCTCTCCGACGAAGAGCCCGACTGGCTCACGCGCACGGTGTGGAGCGAGTTCGAGAGCTGACCGCGACGATCGCGGCGGACGACGGTGCTTGCGCGCCGCGCTGGATTGTCCGCGTGATCCGCTGCATGCTCGAGATCGATGGCTCCGCTTCGACTGTGCGCTGCGTTGCTCGTCGCGTTGTGCCCTGCGTCGGCGCTCGCGGAAGAGGTCTCGGGGTTTTGCGACGACGGCGGCGCTCCGCGGTGGCGGCGCTTCATCGGACGGACTCCCGCGGCTGTTCGCGACGAGATCGGCCCGCCCGATTCGCAGTCGCGCTCGGCCGTGGTCTAAACCAATACCGCGACGGTCGTCGTACTATTCTCGGTCCGCGGTCTTGGTTTGGACTGAATTTCAACCGCGCTCATCCGCTCTGGCCATCTTCGATGCCCGTCGCGGGCGCGGTATATCGCTCGGTCCGCTGCGGAACGATGGAGGGCCCCGGCACGATCTGGTCGGTGACGCTGCACCTCGGACCCGGCGCGCGCATCGTTCGAATCACGCAGCGCCAGGTCAGCCGGTTCGTGTGTCGTCACTACGAGTGAGCCAACGCTGACGGCGTCGTTGGGACCGCGCGCTCGAAGTCTTGCTCGGCTTGGGCGATCCCCGAGCGCTCACTCGGTCGTCGCGGCGGGCACCATCACGGTGAGCGTCTGCATGAACGTCGCGCCTGCGCGATCTGCGCCCTCGACGGTCAGCTCGGCCATCGATCCCGCGGTCGGCATCGCGTCGCCGGGCATCAAGAACGCGAGATCGCCGTACGAGAGCGTGGAGTCCACCCCGAAACCCTGCGCGTTGCCGTCGACCGTCGCGCTGAGCGTTCGCACGGTCACAGGGTCGTTGAAGGCGACGCGAACGAAGAGGGTCCAGCGCGTGGCCGGGCCCGAGGTGAAGTTGTACTGAACCTGACGAAGCACGGGCTGCGAGCCCATGGGCTGCGTCATGGTGATCGCTGGTGGTGTGGCGGGCAGCGGCGTCGGCGCTCCCAGCACGGGGATCACCTGGTAGGCGTCGAAGTTCTGCGCGCCTTCGAGCGAGGCGTAGTCCCACCAGAGGTAGCCGCCGTCGCCCCAGTCGTTGCCCCATGAGTTGAGCACGCGATACGCGCTCTTCTCGTCGCTGTAGCCGGTGATGAGCATCGCGTGCCCGCCGCAGTGACCGCTGCCGGTGCACATGCCCGTCCCGCGAAAGGGCTCGCGGACGTTGGTGCCCGCGGTGGTCTCGCGAAACTCCATGAAGCCTTCGGGGAGGTTGACGCCGAACGGGACTGGGATTCCCGCGGCGAGCGCCTCGCGGATCCTGGCGCGTCGCTGCGTGCCCGTGCCTCCGATGCGCTGCCACGAGCCGATGCGGTACTCGTGCGGGGTCTCGGCGACGTCGGGCATGGTGGGCTCGCAGAGCATGGGCATGTCGCCCGAGCGATAGGGCTGCTCGGTGAGCGTCGCGGCGCCGAGGCGAGCGAAGAGATTCAGCGCTGAAACAATGGTTGTTCCTTGGTTGCACGCGCTCGTCCCGAGCACGCGGGAGTAGATGTACGAAGGGCTCGGCCAGAGCGCGTTGGCGTCGGCTGAGGGGTTGCTCATCCGCTCGCGGTTGAAGCGAAGGATGGCGCCGAGCCCCGCGTTGGCGAAGGCGTTGCACGAGCCCTGCTGCCCTTGGTTGAGCGGGCGCAAGAGATCGCCGTTGGAGTTGGGGGCGTTGGTCGCCATGGTGGCCATGGAGGGCCCGTCGCTGGCGAGCGAGACGGTCATGGGCTCGTTGACCGTGCCGTTGGGCGCGCGGTTCATGACGGGCATCATGGGATCGAGCCGAGCGAAGTCGTCGGGGTCCGAGGCGGGCAGGTCGTTGGTGGGATCGCTGTCCGGCACCCATCCAGCCTGAAACTGATTCCACAGCGAAATGGTGCCGTCGCCGTCGACGTCTTCGCCGTCCGAGATCCCGTCGCCGTCGAGGTCGATCTCGTCTGCGCGACCGTCGCCGTCGACGTCGTAGCCCGTTCCGGTGCGGCCCTGGACGGTGATCGGCCCGACCGACCGTCCGCCAACGCGCGGTCCTTGCGCGGTCTCTTCGCCCCACGGCTTTCGATTGTTGCCCGAGCTCGACGGCGCTGGCGCGCAGCTCGCGACGCACGACGCGGTTAGCAATAGTGAGCCTGCCCAATACCTTGCGTATCGCTTCATCAGAGACCTCGAGAGTCCTCGCAGCAAGCGGACAGAGTGACCGCGCGCCGCGTGGGATGGTTGCCAGTCGTTCGAAGCAGACTGCCGTGTTCGAGGCCGCGGCGATAGGCCCGACGCTGCGATTGGCGTCGGCCGCTGCGCGCTCTGGACCTGGCCATCTTTTCAAGTGCGCCCCGCGCGATTGCGCCGCGTTCGCTGCGAAGGGCGCTCACTCGTTTGGGCGATGCGCCGCGAGTCCCACGACGATGAGCAGTTGGCCGAGGTCGTACGTGCTCATGACGAAGAGTCCGGCGTGCGGGATCTGCGCGGCGAACTTGTCGATCGCGAGCAGCCCGTCCGAGAGAAAGAACAGCGTCGCTCCGGCGAGCGTGACGGCGCCGCTCTCGACGCTCGTGCGTCGCGCCCGCGCCGCCGCCGTCGACACCATGGCGACCAACACTGCGGCGTACGCGAGCACCGGCGCTCCGAGCGGCCCGAGCTTCGGAACGAGCGTTGCGACCAGCGCGAGCCCCATCGCGACCGAGATCGCCCCGACCGCGAGCGCCCAGTTGCGAGCGCCCTGATCGCGCGATCGGTGTCGTCGGTACGCGACGATGAGGGCGAGGTGCGCGAAGAGAAACGCGCCGAGCCCTGGGAGAAACAGCGACGGAGCGAGCAGAAGCAGGTCGCCTGCCCACGAGAGCGCGAGCGCTGCGAGCACCCACGCGCCGGGGCCGCGCGCTGCTTCGCGGCGACGAAGGGCGAGGTGCAGCGCGGCGAGCACCGGCATCAACAGGGACTTGGTGAACGGGTGCGCTGAAGGAGCCACCGCGAGCGCCGCGAGGTCTGCGAGCGCCAGCGCGATGAACGCCAGCGAGAGGGGGTGTCGAAGTTGATGCATCGGGGAGGAGAGTGCACCGAGGAGGCGCTGCTCTGCGAGCACCGCGCACGCGCACTGTCCAGAAGTCGAACGTCCGAAATGTTGGCTACGTCGCGGGCGACAACCGCCGGTACAACTCGCACGACGTCCGCCTGTTGCGCCGCGCACGCGCTCGACAGAGAGACAATCGCCGCGACGACCACGGGCCGATCCATCGCTACCGCCGAGACTCGATCGCGAGGCGCGCGGCGGTGTCCGTGCTCACGATCTGCACGTGCGGCGGAAGCATCGCCGCGAGCGAGAGAAACGAGTTCTGCAGCGTCAATCCGCCGTCGCTCGTCATGTAGACCCACGTGATGGTCCCGCGTGGATAGCCGGCGATCTCTTCGGCCATGCGCCTCGGGCTGTAGAAGAACTGGTTCGAATCGTTGTTGACCCCGCGCCACGAGCGCGGCTTGAAGAGCGCCACTTGCCCGCCGTCTGCGCCGGTCAGGATCGTGAAGAACCGCGTCGCAGGCCACGAGAACGCAGGGAGCACGTACGGGACGTTCATCGCGAACACGCCGCGAATCGCGCCGCCGAGCCTCGCGTACTTGGGCAAGAAATTGCGTTCGGCGTCCTGCCACGTTCCGGACCAGTCCCAGTGAACGACGCCCGTGACGCCGAGCGTGCACGCGTCTTGCTCGGTCGCTGCCACGAAGCGATCCTTCGAGTCCGGCGCGAGCGAGCTCGGATACGCGTACAAGTGTCCGCTCGGCGGCAGCACGAAGTAGTCGCGCCCCGTCACGCGGCTCTGCTCGTAGTACCAACGCAAGACGTCCGGCGCGAGCTCTGCGAGGTGCGGAGAGATCGACCAGCTCAACGGTGGACACGTCGCGCCGCTCTGCGAGCACGCGGCGATTCGCTGGCGAAACCACTCGCGTCGCGTGCTCATCACGTAGTCGATGTTGTCGCCGTCGCCCACGACGAACGCGACGTACGTCCGCGTCGAGTCGTACGTCGTCGCCTCGGGCGCGTTGCTTCGAAGCGCCGCGAACGACGCGCGCGTCGAGAAGAACGAGAGGTTCGTCGTCTCGCTCGCGATCGCGCCCATGTTGCGCGACGGAAGGCAGAACGTCTGCGCTTCGTGAAGATACCCGCCCGCGGTCAGCCACGAGTTGTTGTAGCCGTAGACCGCGACGGGCGTGGGCCAGATCCCCGCGTTGACGATGCTGCTGAGCAGCGCTCGCTCGGGGTTCGACTCGGAGCAGCCGTTGACGAGAAACACCACGAAGAGTCGTCGCGAGAAGACGAAGTCCACCAGCGCCGGCGGCATGTCTCGCGTGATGCGCGGATCCGCGGGCGTCATGGACTCGAGCTCGTAGCCAGGGTTGAGCATCGCGAGCCCTGTCGTCTGCGCGCCGAACCGGTCGAACACGTACCGCGTCGCGAGCGCTGGTGTGTTGCGGTCTCGCAGCGCTTCGACAGCGTCGAACGAGGTCGTCGCGCACGCCACGGTCATGCTTCGGTCCACGGGCAACGCCCCGAGCGCCGAGGCGGCCGTGAGGATGTTGGGCATCAGCGGTCGCTGGCTCGTGTAGTCGTAGCGAACGCACGAAGGGAGCTCAGCCGCGCACGTCTGAACGAACTCCGCGGCGTCCACGGTCGATGCTGCCGAGAGCGAGAGCTCGGTGAGCCAGGCCGCTTCGTTCGCGGTGGATTGCACGTACACCGAGCCGGGGGTCGCGCGATTGCGCAGTCCCGCGCAGGCGTGGACGGCGAGCTTCATCGGCGCGGACAGCGAAGGGTCGACGCGCACCACGGTGATGGGGTTGGCGCTCACGGCTGCCTCGGAGGAGGCGTCACGCGGCGCGCACATCGGCGGAGGAAGGGGAGGGCGCTCGACCCACATCGCGTCCATCGAGAACGCGTCCGTCGGTGCGTCGTCGACCGTCGCGTCGAGCATGGGATTCGCGCTCGAGTCGGCGGGCGCGGGGCGAACACCGCTGCAGCCGGACTCCACCGCGAGGCACCCCATGAGCGTCGCGAACGCGAGCGAACAGCGCGGCAGGTTCGTCATCGGTGATGATGGGACCGCTGCCACACGCGGCGGTCAACCCTCGGCGCTCGTTGGTGCGAGCGCGATTCGTGCGCAGGAGACAAGTGTGGGGCAGCGCTTGCGCCGTCGAGGCCTTCGCGGTCGATCACTGGTCACGAGCGCCCAGCGGCGTGCACGTGTACAAGAGCAGTCCATTGGAGCAGCCGGTCGCAGGCAGCACCGGTGGGCCTCCGAGGCAGCGAGGCGAGGCTTCGTTGGTGATGTCGATCACGGCGACGACGCGGTCGGCGCTGTCGAAGAGCACGCGCAGCGATCGGTCGCGATCGAAGAAGTCGTAGCCCGTTCCGACGGCGTCGCACGCGATCGGTCCGCCGTAGCTGCTTCCGCCGCGGCTCCGTAGAAAGTCGCAGATCTGCCTGGAGTTGGCCGGACAACCTGCGGAAGCGCAGTGCTCGGATGCCGAGACCGGACAGCGAAGCTCGCTGAGGGGCCACGGGCGTTGCGCGGGCGCAGCGCACGACGCGGACGCGAGCGCGACGAGCGCCAAGGGATGAAGGACACCACGCACACGAGCGGTCCCTGCCATGGAGCGACGCTACGCTGATCGACGCGAATCGCGCGATGCCGTTCTCACCCGCAGCGGGGCTCGTCGGCGAGAGAGCGCCGGCCGAGCGTCGCACAGGGCTTGCGCAATTCAGCGCAGGGCGCGATTGGGCGCGGTACAAGCGAAGGGAACTCTCACGAAGATCACCGAGGACTTGGATGACCGCTTCAAGGCATTTCGCACGCTTCACGTTCGTCATCGCGCTCGCGCTCAGCGGCTGCAGCGCCAACGGATCCCCTGCATCGCAGGTGCTCGCGCGGACGTGCGTGTTGGTGGAGGCCTGCAAGGCCGGCGAGGCCTTTCGGGGAACCGTCGGTCAGTGCGCGTCGGTCTTCGAGGCTGCGCTCAACCGGGGGGCGTCCGCGTCCCAGGGACTGCTCGCGCGCGAAGCCGCCCGCCTTACGACCTGCGGAAGCGCGAACAGCTGCGCGTCGTTCGCGGATTGTGTCTCGATGAATCACGGCGCGACGTACTGCGCGGCGCACCCCGGCGATTCGTGCGACGGAAACGTCCTCGTCGTGTGCGGAGCCGATCGTCCTGCGGACACGGTCGACTGCAGCGCGTACGGAATGCAGTGCCGCGCAGTCGGGACGCGCGCGGTCTGCACGACGGGAAACGCGTGCGCCGCTTCGATGGTGCGCTGCGAAGGCTCACGTCGCGTCACGTGCAACACGGACGCGCGCCTCGAGGTCTCGATCGACTGCGCAGAGTTCGGGCCGTCTTGGACGTGCGGCGCGACGGCCGATGGGATGGGGTGCGTCCCGCCGACGCCGGCCTGCACGGCCGACGCGACGCGCTGCGACGGAGACACGCTCGTGACCTGCCCGAGCAATCTGCTCCGCGAGCTTCGCTCGGACTGCGCGTCGGTCTACAGCGGCGGTCACTGCTCGGTGATCATTGGGCGCGCGCAGTGCGTTCCGGGAAGCTCGGCCTGCGATGACTCGGCGGACGACGTGTGCACCGGCGCGCAGATCCAGAGCTGCGTGAGCGGCAGGCGAACCACCGTTGACTGCGCGGCGCTCGGGTTTCGCGCGTGCCAGCTCACGGCGACCGGCAGCAACATGCGAGCTGTGTGCGTGAACTGACGTTCTCTCGCGTCGCTCGTTCACGGCATCGCGCTCGTGTGCGCCTTCGCGTTCGATCAAGTCGCTGGCGCGATCGGTCAACGACCGCGCGGCGCGGGCGCGCCAAACCACCGTCGTGGTTCACCTTCACGCGACACCGTCCAGACCGCGGCCCATCGCTTCTTCGCGCGCGGCGCGCGCGCTGTTCGTTGGCGCGTCGCTCGCGTCGAGCGCGGGCTGCTACGCGCATCGACCGTCGTCGATCGACACGCTTCCGAACGTGCCGGTGTCGTCGGCCAACGCCCAGGCGCTGCTGCGTCCGGGAGACTTCTTGTTTCGCTACGCGGACCCGTCGGATCCCGTCGACGGACAGATCATCAACGCGCTGATCCACGGGGGACAGTCGGTGGCGCAGACGACGTCGGACGCGGTCAACCTGACTTCGCAGGCCGTTCGAGACTTGTTTCGCATCGAAGAGGGGCGGTTCTCGCGGGCGATCGCGTCGGGCGACCCCAACGCGCTGCACATGGCGGTGTACCTCGGCGACGGGATGACGGCGGAAGCGTTTGGCACGGGCCTCGACAACGCGAAGGTCAACACCTGGAACCTCTTCGCCCCGTACCGTCTTCGCACCACCTGGCGCGTGCTTCGTCACCGCGATCCGCAGGTGGCCACCGCGGTCGTCGCGGTCGCGCGACGGTGGGCGACGGGGCGAATGACGTATCGGGTTCCGACGGAGGTGTTCGTTCGGGACGCTGCGTGGAGCGCCGGTGCGCGCAGCAACGCGCTCGCGTTCGCGGCGAGCTTCGAGCGCGACGGAGGCCCTCCCTCGTTCGACAGCATGTTTTGCTCGCAGTTCGCGGTCGCGGTGCTGCAGAGCGCCGCCGCGCAGCGCGCCATCGTGTCTCGCGGCGCAGCGCTGACCGAAGCAGCGATGGACGCGCTTCCCCGCGAGGCGCGCATCGACGCCGTCGCCAGCCCGCTGCGTGTGTACACCGAGTGGTCCGCGAGCCCCGCGTTCGAGCAGGTCGGGCGGATCGTGCTCGCGCCGTCCGGTGACAGCGCGTCCGATGCGCGTCGGTGGCTCGCGGTCGGCGCGCGTGACGATCAAAGCGTGTAGTACTGCACGGGGCGCGTCGTGAGATAGCGAAAGGTCGGCGTCACGTAGACGAGCAGCCGATCGCACAGCGACGGACCGAAGCCCGTCGGGTCGAGCTGCCGGTGCCAGTACGACTCCCACCCAAACTCGCCATTCGCGTCGAACGCGCCGGTGTGTTGCCACAGCGTCCCGTTCGTCGTCGCCTGGTGCACTTCGACGACGCCGACGGAGTTTGCTGCGATCGTCGGGTTGATGCCGGTGTCGTACAACGCGCTGGAACCCCAGTGGACGGCGCCGTTGGTCGCGATCGTCGCGTTGCGATTCCACAGCGCCCCCACGCCCGTGGTCGCCTGGTGCACTTCGAACACGTTCGAGCCGTACATCGCGATCGCGGGATTGGCGCCGGTGTCGTAGGGCTGGGCGTTGCCGTCCCAGACGACCCCCGCGTTCGGGACCACGGTGCCTGTTCGATACCAGAGCGTCCCTGCGCCGTACGATCCTTGGTGCACCTCGATCAGCCGCGATCCCCACATGGCGATCGCCGGATTGGCGCCGACGTCGTACTGCTGTCCGGCGCCGCGCCACGTGATGCTCGAGCCCGAGATCGTCCCGCGCAGGAGCATCAGCGGCCCTACGTACGAGCCCAGTTGAAACACGACCGCGACCTCGTTGTTCGACGCGGCGACGGCGAGCGTGTTTCCGTCGTACGAGAGGATCTGGGCGGCTCCGAACGTCACGGTGCCGGACGAAGACAGGCTGCCGAGTCGAGCGCGAATGCTCGCTCCGTCGTCGGAGCGATCGACCACGACGACGTTGTTGTTCGATCGCGCGACGGCGACTTCGATCGCGTACGGCGTCCTCGTCGTCGGATCGCCGATCGCAAGAATGGACTGAGCGTGTGCAGAGTGCGCGAGCGCGAGCATCGTCGCCGCCGCGCTCAGCGAGAGCGTGCGTTTCATGATTCGAGTGCCTTTCGTCGGCGCGCGGGTGAGTCTGCGCGTCCCTCGAATGTGACTAGTGCGCGCGAGCGTGGCGGCCCTTCTCGAAATCGCACGGCGCACTGAATTGCGAACGGCGCTGCGCGCCATCTCCGAACGCGGAAGCAGCTCGAGAGCCTCTCGCGGCGCTGTCGGATTGCAGCGGTTGTCTCGGCGCTGGCGGGCGTCGCTTGACTCGCCGCCGTCTCAGTGAAGACTCGAGCGCGCTGTGCGTCGAATCGCTACCACCATCGTTCTCGCCGTCGCCTGCGTCGCGACGGGCTGCGCGCACTCTGCGAGTCCATCGCCGGCGCGGGAGGCGGCGTCCTTGGCAACCCAAGCTGCGGCCGAGCTCTCGCGGCTGAACGCCTGGTGCTCGGGCCACGACGACTGCGACGTGTCCGAGCGACCTGACGCGCACCGCGGGCGCGTAGCGCAAGGCGAGACGAACGGGTTCATTCACGCGAGTCGCGAGCGCCTGGCGGCGCTGAGAGCGGTGGCGGTGTGGGACGCTGAGACGCGGCGCTTTGTGCTCGAGCCTGCGCCCCAGCGCCCGAGCGCGCCGTAGCGTGTTGCCCCGCGCGCGTGAAACGGCGCGGTGCGATCGGAGTCGCCTGCACCCGCGGCGCGCTCACTGCCGCGCGCGCTTGGCGGGCTTCGAGCTCGCCGCGAGCACGGATTCCACCGAGAACACGCGCAGGACGCTCTCTGTGCTCGCGACGACGAGCTGCGATTGGTCCGGCGAAAACGCCACGGACTGCGCGCGTTCGGCGCCCCTGAACGAGCGCGAGCGCGCTGGGTCGTCGCGCACGATGAGCTCGATGACTCCGTCTTCACCGATGAGCGCGAGCAGCGCCCCGTCCGCGCTCGCGCAAGAGCGCACCTCCCGCGAGAACCGTCGCTTGTGCCACTGAAGCAGCGCTCCGCTGTCGGCGTCGAACCAACGAACGCCGTCGCTCCCGGTCACGACGAGCTGATTCGCAGAGGCGAGGTGCGCGACGGCGAGCTTGGGAGCGGCGATGCGAATGCGCTCTTTGCGCAGCGCGGCGTCCACCACGATGATCTCTTTGCCCACGGTCACGAGGATGCGGCTCGCGTCCGGCCCGATCCCGAGCTTCGCGGTGCTCTCGCGTCGCGTGATCGCAACGCGTGCTCCCTCGTCGCTGCGCAGCTCGCGCCCAGTCCAACGCCACACGGCCCCGTCGTCGGTGAGCGCAAACTCGCGCACGTCGGTGAACGCAACGAGCTCGGTCGTGAGCTCTTTGAGCTGCTGTGCATCGCTGGTGTCCTGAGCGACCAGCCGTTGATCGCGCGCGACGACCGCCCAGCGTCCTCGGGGCGACAGGCTCGACTTCACCGTCGCCGCGGCGCCGTCGATGCGAGAGAGCGTCGCGCCGTCGGGCGAGAACCGCTCGACGCCGCGCTGGGCGGAGAGGGCGATGATGTGATCGTCGTTCCATCGGAGGTCGAAGCGGCGAACGACGCCCTCGCGGGAGGAGCCGGTGATGCGATCGTCGCAGCGCACAGCGGTGAACACGCCGTCGTTCTCGAGCGCGTAGTCGACGCTTCGCTCGCGGTCAGTCCATCGTAGCTTCGCCGGAGACCCTCTCCTCAGCACGTCGGCGACGGTCATCGTCGCGGCGTCGACGGCGACCCATCCGCTCAGGCCGCGGAGCAAGACGCGTCCGTTGTTCATCACGCTGCTCAGCGACGTGAGGGTCATGTCTGGCGGCGCTGCGAGCTCGGTCACCGAGCGATCTCGCAGCGCGATGCGCAGCAGCCTCGCCTTCGCCCAGCGCTGCGTGGTGAGCGCGAAGAGCGCGTCTCCGTGCAGCGTCATCGCGCCGAGCGACTGCGTCTCGATCCACGCGCGCGGGTCGCCGTTGTGTGTGTTGACGTCGAAGAGCACCGACGGCTCGATCGGCCGCAGCGTCTCGCAGTCGATCACGATGATGTCTCTGTCCGTCAGTGCGTAGAGCGACGTCGCGTCGGGCGCGAACGCCAGCTCGCGCAGCTCGAACCCGAAGTCACGGCGCTCTTCGGGCCAAGCGTAGGTGGCCTCGACGCGCAGCGAGCCTCCGTCGAAGCGCAGGCGCGTCAGCGAGCGAGGTGCGCGCACGTAGAGTTCGTCCGGCGCGAGAGCGGGGATCACTGTTCCGTCGGCGAAGGACGGCGCAGCGAACCTCCGGCGATCACCGCGCGTGTTGCAGAGGGTGACCTCGCCGTCGGCGCGGGTGTACGCTAGGATGGGGCCTGTGAATTCGCTGGCGGATCGGCTGCGCGTCGCGCGGTCGTGTCGGTGAACGGCGCGCGTCGCCCATTGCTCGTCGTCGAGCTCGACCACGGCTGAGCGCGTCCAGAGCGCGAGCGTTCGACCGTCGCGAGAGAGAACGCCGTGCGATAGCTCGAGATCATCGAGGCGCACTGCCCGGTCACCGAGCTGACGAGCGGGAGCGATCGCGAAGTCTTCTGGGGCGAGGGTGATCAATGCGTCGAGCAGTGTGGGCCGGACGCTCGACGGTGACGAGCGGGGAGCGGAACCCCCCGGGCTGCGCGTCGCAGAGGGCGCAGCAGCGGGAGAGTTACAATCTCCTAACTCGCGTTAGTCGCGCCGCGTCAATTTCGCATCGAGCCCTGAATCACTGGGTCGGATCGCGCCTCGGTCCTCCGGACACGATGGCAAATCTTTGCCACTCTGCTGCGCGCGAGTTGCGCCCGAGCGTCGCGCGAGCGCACTCTGGCGCGACTCATGGACCGAACAGAAGAGACGCCCGCTGTGGCCGCGAGCGGCGCGAAGAAGCTCACGGCGAGCGAGCGGATGGTGTTCGACGAGGCGCTCGAGCGCGGCCAAAAACTGCGAAAGACCGCGGACGAGGCGGTGATCGAGTTCGGTCAGTGGCTGTTCGCGCGGGTCTTCGGCGCAGACACGTCCGCGGCGATCGACAGCCGCCACGACAACGCCCTGTGGAACGCGATCCTGCTCGCCGCGGACGGACCGCGCTTGCGCCTCACGCCGAAGCTCATCGAAGACGCGGTGCTCTGCGCGACGTACGACAAGCGGCTGAACAGCGACGGCTGGCGGCTCTTGGACTTCACGCGCAAGTCCATGCTGCTTCGACTCGAAGACGAAGCGCTGATGCGCGAGGGAGCGCAGCACTTGATCGCCACCAACCTCTCGATCGCTGGCACCGCGGCGTACGTGCGCTCGGTCCTGCGCGAGAGCGGCGAAGAAGTGCAGACGCGCGTGACCTTGCGCAGGGTCGAGTCGCACGTCGCGCGCTTCTGCGAGCGCCTGCTCGACGAGAACTTCAACGCGCGGCTCGCCGAGGTGATCGCCGACGCGACGCCCGCGCAGCGAAAGGCCACGCTCAAGCAGATCGCCGTCGCCAAGCGCGCGCTCGGCGCGATCGAGTCCCGGCTCAACGGCCGACGGGCGCGGCAATTGCCCGGCAAGAAGGCGAAGGGCAAGAGCAAGGGCAAGGGCAAGCGCTGAGGTTCACAGAAGCCCGCGGAGGCTCCAGTCGACGCCCGAGCGCACCGCGCTGAGCAGCGCTTCGACGTCGTCGCTCGCGCCGTCGATCTCGCGCCGCGCGTGGTCGATCGCGCGGTCGAGAACCTGCTCGCGGATCGACGCCATCCATCGGCTCACGGTGCTCTTGTTGACCGCGTACAGCCCGCCGATGGCGTCGAGCGAGAGCCCGTCGACGTAGCAGAGCTTGAGCAGCGTTCGCTCGCGCGCCGAGAGCCCCTGGATCGCCGCGCGAAACGCCGCGCTCATGACAGGGCGATAGCGCGCTTTGACGCAGGCGAGCTCGGGCGAGAGTCCCTCGCTCTGCGCGAGCTCGGCGAGCTGCTCGTCGCTGACGGCGCCGCGCGCGACGACGCCTCTCGCGCGGTAGTGCTCAGCGTGCTCGCGCAGCGAGACGACGCGCAGCCACGCGCCGAGCGGACCGCGGCCGCGGTACTCGTTGATCTTGGGAGGGCTTCCGCTGAGGGTGAGCACCCGCACGCGCTGCTTCACTTCGTCGATCACCAGCGCGTCGGTCTCGATCGCGCCGAGCCACGCGGCGATGCGCGCGATGAACGTGCGCTCGATGCACGCGACGGCGGCGCGGTCTCCTTGCGCGCCGCGCCGGGCCAAGAGCAGGTCGACCGCGTGCAGCTCTTCGAGAGCGACTCCGCTCGCGAGCTGCTCTTCGATGACGTGGCGCGCGCCGTCGAAGCGGACCGAGGGATAGACCGACTCTGCTTCGGCGCGAAGCGACTCCCATTGGCGGTCTTCCAGAACCATCGAGGGCCATGGTACACGCGACTTCGTGCAGCAGTGCCCGAGCGAGGAGCAACTCGTGACGGTCGCGACGGGAGAGGCCGACGACGCTGTGCGCGAGCAAACGCTCTCGCACATCGACGAGTGCGACTCGTGCCGCGCGGCGCTCGCTTCGCTCGTGGCTTCGCAGGCGCGGTCCGGTTCCAGTGCTTCGCTGAGAGACTCGTCGCGGACCGTGGGGCGCTACGAGCTGCAAGAGCTCGTCGGCCAGGGAGCGATGGGCGTCGTGTACGCCGCGTACGATCCTCCGCTCGATCGGCGCGTGGCGATCAAGCTGCTGCGTCCGTCGAGCGCCATGTCCAAGCACGCGCAGGACACGCTTCGACAGCGGTTGTTGCGAGAGGCGCGGGCGCTCGCGAAGGTGGCGCACCCCAACGTGATCGCGGCGTTCGACGTGGGTGAGCACGACGGCGAGGTGTTTCTCGCGATGGAGCTGGTCGAGGGCGAGACGCTCACGCAGTGGCTCGCGCGAGAGCCGCGCACGACGACGGAGATCGTCGCGATGTTCGCGCAGGCCGGAGAGGGGCTCGCTGCGGCGCACGACGCCTCGGTGATCCACCGCGATTTCAAGCCCGACAACGTGTTGGTGGGCCGCGATGGTCGCGCGCGCGTGACGGACTTCGGCCTCGCGCGCGGAGCGGACAAGAGCGTTCTGACCGCGAGTTATTCGGGCGGCCCATCGCTCGACGTGTCGCTGACGAGCACCGGCGCCCTCGCAGGAACGCCGCTCTTCATGGCCGCCGAGCAGCTCGACGGTCGACCCGCGAGCGAGCGCACCGACCAGTTCTCGTTTGCCGTCGCGCTGTGGACGGCGCTGTTCGGCGCGCGTCCCTTCGAAGGTGAGACCGTCGAAGCGCTGGCGCGCAACGTGAGAGCGACGAACATCGCGCAGCCGACGGCGAGCGCGCGCGAGGTCTCTGCGGGGCTGCGCGCGACGATCGAGCGCGCGTTGCAGTCCGATCCGAGCGCGCGCTTCGAGTCGATGCGGGCGATGCTGCGAGCGCTCGCTCCGTACGCCGGAGGCGCGGGGCGCAGCAGGGCTCCGTGGGTGATCGCGGCGGCGTCGGTCACGGCGGCGGTCGTGCTCGTGGCGCTCAGCGCTCGGCCGCGCGCGGACCCGTGCGTGACGGGCGCGGCGCAGATCGCGTCGATGTTCACCGAGCAGCGCGCGGGAGAAATGCGCCGCGCGTTCGAGCGGGCGTCGCCTCGCACAGGGGCGTTCGCGTTCGCGCGCGTTCGCGAGGCGATCGAGCGGTTTTCTTCGCGATGGGCGACGGTGAGCGACGGCGCGTGCCGGGACTCGAATCGCAGCGCTGGGGCGGCGAGCGCGCAGTGCCTCGACGCGCTGCGCACGCAGGCGAGCGCCGTGGTGACCGCGATCGCGCCGTCCGACGAGGCCTCGCTCGAGCGAGCGATCTCTGCGGCGTTGACGCTTCCTGCGCCGGACGTGTGCGCGCGGGGCGCGGCGACGGCGTCCGAGCGTTTTGCGCCCGCGGACCCGAGCGTGCGCGCGGCGGCGCGGCGCATCGAAGCGGCGCTCGCGGGGTTCGTCGCGCGTCGAACGATGGGCTTGCCGCAGCCTCCGTTGCAGCAGTTGATCGAGCTCGAACAAGAGGCCACCGCGCGCTCGCTGCGAGTGCTCTCGGCGCGAGCGCGCGTCGAGCGCGGATGGACGCACCCCGAGACGGGCGAGGGCGCCGAGGACTTTCGCGTGGCGCTCGAGCGATCGACGGCGTTCGACGACCCGCTGACGATGGTGGACGCGAGCACGGGGCTCATCGCTGCGTCCGCGCATTCGAGTGACATCGCAGCGGCCGAGCTCGCGGCGGTGATCGGCGCCGGGGCGCTTCGTCGCATCGGCGCAGACCCGCCGCGCGAGGCGCTTCGACTGGCGATTCTCTGTCAGGCGCGCGAGCGACAGACGCGTGACTTCGCGCGGGCGATGGAGCCTTGCGTGCAAGCGCGGCGGCGATTCGTCGAGATCGCAGGGGGCGAGAACCTGCAGTCCGCGTTCATGGACGACCAGCTCGGAAACATCCATCTCTGGCAGGGGCACTACGACACGTCGCTCGCGCACTATCGCAGCGCCGAGGCCGTGCGACGCGCGCACGTCGGCGGCGGTGAAGGGCTGGACAACACCTACGGAAACATCGCCGAAGTGCTGATTCGTCTGCGCCGCTACGACGAGGCCGAGGCGATCCTGCGTGACTTGATCGCGCGGCGAAACCTTCCGCATCACTGGGACGGGCTCGCCGAGTCGCTTCGGCGCCGCGGGCGATTCGAGCCGGCGATGGAGGCGCATCGGCGGGCGCTCGCGCTGTGCGAGGCCACGCAACGATCGGGCTGCGTGCGCTACAGCCTCATTGGGATCGCCGAGTGCGAGCTGGCGCTCGGTCGCGCTGGCGACGCGCGCGGGACGCTCGAGCGCGCGACGACGATCGAGGGGACGCCTCCCGCCATCGACGCTGTTCGGCTCGCGTTTGTGCGCGCGCGGATCGCGCGTGCGCTCGGCCAAGGGGGCCTCGCCGCGAGCGCGCATCGAGAGGCTCGATCGATTCTGGACGGCGTTTCGCCGGGGATCGCGACGAGCAGCGAGGGGCCCTTCGGCGAGCTGCGGACCGAGCTGGACGCGTGGGAGCGCGAGGGAGCGCCTGGGCGCTGAGCGTCGCCGCGCTGGCCAAGGGGGCCGCTTTCTTGCTCGTGCGGGTGTGGCTCGCGTTGTCTCGGGCGGTTGTTTCGCTTTCGCGCGCGGTGCTAACTCCCTCTCTCTCTCGAAGCCCAGTACCGCGCCCCGAGGCTCTGCCGTGCTCACTCCCGAAGACCAACGCGCGCTCGATCGCGTGCGAAAGCTCCTCGCCCTCGCGACCTCGCCGAACGCGCACGAGGCCGCGTCCGCCGCGGCGCACGCGCAGGCGTTGATCGATCGCCACCGTCTGCGCGCGATCCTCGATGAAGAGACCGCCGCGCACGCGGGCGATGACCCGATCACCGATGCGCGCGATCAGCCGCTGGAGCTCGCGCGCAAGATCCGCCCGTGGAAGGTCCTGCTCGCGGTGACGCTCGCCGAGCACAACGGCTGCGTCGCGTACACGCTCGAAGGCGAAGAGGGACAGTCGCTCGTGCTCGTGGGGCGCGCCGCGGATCGCGAAGCGGTGACGACGCTGTGGGCGTGGCTCGTGCGCAAGATCGAGTGGCTCTCGGCGACGCACGGCGCGGGGCGCTCTCGACGGTGGCACGATGACTTTCGCGTGGGGGCCGTCGACGCGCTCGCCAAGCGCCTCGCGACGCCCGTGCGCGACGCGCAGGACGACGAAGCGCCCCTCGATAGCAGCGCTCTTGCGCGCGTAGACATGGCGCTCGAGGCGCGCGCCGAGGCCCTTCGCAGCTTCGTCGAGGGACGCCTTCGCCTCAGCGAAGGACGCGCGATCCGCGTCGATCCGCGCGCGTACAAGAAGGGAGTCGCGCTCGCGTCGACAGAGCCGTGGCTCACCAAGGTCGGCAAGATCTGAGCAAGCGTCGGTGGTGCCGCAAAATCATCATTGGATTTGCACGGTTGGAGAGTCCGTAAGGCGAGCTGACGGGCCCGAGAGCGCTGGCTAGTTTGCGTGCTCCCTCGATCAACAGGAGATCGCACGCATGTCCAATGATTCAACGCGCTGGCTCATGAAGGTCGTTCAGCCCGCGCGAACGCTGTCATCGCTTCCAGGAGGCGCGGGGCTCTCGCAGGACACCCACGCAGCGCTGCTCGGCCTCTCGACAGAGCAATACTTGGCAGAGCTCGCTGCCATGAAGGCAGAGGCGAGCGCGGCGGCGCACGAGCTGCTCGCGGACCCTGCGGTGGTCGCGATGGTGGACCGGCTCGCGCTTCGAAGCGGCGCGAAGGTCGTGGCGTTTGGAGACAGCCTGACGTCCGATCCGCAGTCGTGGGCGTTGATCCTCAGCGAAGTGCTGAGCGCGCGCCGCGCGGCGGACGAGATCTCGCTGACGGTGAGCGCGGTCGCCGGCGACACCACGACGCACGCGCTCGTGCGATTCGGCGAGGTCGTCGCGCAGCAGCCCGACTGGATCCTCTTTCTCATCGGAACGAACGACGCCCGAACGCAGGGGCCGCACCCGAGCAAGACCCTGGTTCACCCCGAGGAGACGGCGCGCAACATCGCCGAGCTGCGTCAGCGGACGGCTCGCGAGACGAAGGCGCGATCGCTGTGGATCACTCCGCCCGCCGTGAACGAAGAGAAGGTCGCGGGGCACTGGGGGCTGGCGCGCTTCGGCGTTCGCTTTCGCAACGAGGACCTCGCGCGCGTCGGCTCGATCGTGAGCGCGGGCGACGTGGCGGCCGTGGATGCGTCTGCTGCGCTCGAGACGTCGTCGTCCGAGCTGCTCATGGGCGACGGACTGCACCTCACCGTGGCGGGACAGAAGCGATTGGCGCTCGCGGTGCTCGAGGGCTGGAGCCGTCTCCATCGCAATTCTGATCCCCTGGCGCGGCGCGACTCGATGCCCGAAGCATCGAGCGTGACGTCGCGGGAGGCTGAGGAGCAGGGAGGCGCTCGATCGTGAAGTGCTTGATCATCGGCGCGACGGGCAACATCGGCTCTCGCGTCGCCGCGCGACTCATCGCGCGCGGCGAGCGGCCGCGGGTGTTCGCTCGCGACGCCAAGAAAGCGAAGGCGCTCTTCGGCGAGCGCGTCGATCTTCACGTGGGTGACCTCGACGAGCCTCGCGCGTCGCTGCCGGCCGCGCTCGAGGACATCGACGAGGTGTTTCTCGTGACGGACGGGCCCGAGCTCGACCAGCGAGATCGCACCGTCGCGAACGCCGCGAAATCCGCGGGGGTTCGGCGCGTGGTCAAGCTCTCGACGCTGGACGTGCACAACGGCGTCGGGACTGGGCCGTGGCACGCGCGCGGCGAGCGCGCGGTGCGAGAGAGCGGCGTCGCGTACACCTTCGTTCAGCCCGCGGGCTTCATGCTGAACGCCTACGGCTGGGCTCACTCGATCCGCGAGCGCGGCGTGCTGCGAAGCTCGACGGGGCAGGGGACGATCGCGTTGATCCACCCCGATGACATCGCCGATGTCGCGACAGCGGCGCTGCTCTCGCGCGAGTACGACGGGCAGTCGCTGGTGATCACCGGACCCGAGGCGCTGAGCTACGGGGCGATGGCTGCGATCGTCGGCGCCGTGATCGCAAAGCGCGTCCGCTACGAAGAGATCACCGATCAGCAGGCGTACGCGAGCGTGATCCGCTGGGCTGGAAAGGGACCGTACGCGGACGCGCTCGTCGATATCTGGCGCGCGGTGCGCGAAGGACGGCTCGCGACGGTCACGGACGGAGTGCAGCGGGTGCTCTCGCGAGCGCCGCTCTCGTTCGAGCGATGGGCGCGAGAGAACGCGGACGAGTTTCGGTAGACCGCATCCCCGAAGCAGCGGTGCTGCGATCGGCGGTCGTCGCTGGCTCGCGCTGGCTCAGCATCCCGCGGCGGGAGCGATGACTCTCCAGCGGTTCGTCGAGGACGAGCACGAGCGGACGTAGAGCGAGACCGTTCGAAGGGCCTCGTCTCGGGCGCGCTCGCGCGCGAGCGGGTGCGGCTGTCGAGCGACGCCGTGCACCAAGGCCTCGACCATCGGCGGAAGGACGAAGAGCATCCGCTCGGCTTCATCCGCAGAGTAGCGGTCCTGCCGCGACGGCGAGAGCGCAGCTTCGAACGTGCTGTGCAGCGCGCGCTTGAACCCGTCGGCGCCGCGCGGAACGGCGATGGAGAACAGCTCGTGCACCGCGGCTTCGTCCGAGTGCACCGCAGCGAGCTGTCGAACGAGCTCGCCGCTGACCTCTTCGATCGAGGCCGCGGCGCATTCGGTCACGGCGCGCTCGATCACGAGCCGGACTCGGTCGACGTGGCGGTCGTGCAGCGCCTCGAAGATGGCCTGCTTGTCGGGAAAGTACTGGTAGAGCGAGCCGATGCTGACGCCCGCCACCTCTGCGACGCGGTTGGTGGTGATCGCCTCGGCGCCGTTGCGTTGCGCGACGCGCTGCGCGGCTTCGAGGACGGCCTCGACCGTCTGTTTGGCCCGGCGCTGCTTGGGCTCGCGTCGCGCGGGGGAGGCTCCGTTGGCTTTGGTAGCGTCGAGGTCGCGTGCTTTCATCGCTTCGAGTCGAGCGACGACTCTACACCGAGCGCGCGTCGAGTTCGCGCCCGGTTTGCCGGTTGGTTCACAGTGTGAAGCTGTGTCAGGTCGCTGAACGGAGCGCCGGTGTTAGCGTCGCGCGCATGGCTCCTTCGCGATCATTCCTGTTGCTCTCGTTGCCGCTGCTCGCGGCGTGCGCCAGCCCTGCGCCGCCCGACGGCGGAGTCGACTCGCACACGGCGACCGACGCGACGAGCGAGGCGGATGGCGCGGATGCGCTACGGCAAGACGGAACGATGGACGTCATTCAACGCGACGACGGCGCGCAGGACCGATGCGAGGCCGGCTCGGGGCTCACGGCCTGCAACGAAGCGTGCGTCGATCTGCGCGTCGACAACGGCAACTGCGGCGAATGCGGTCGTGTCTGCGCGAGCGACGAGCAGTGCAGCGCGGCTCGATGCGCCGCGGCGTGTCGCATCGGCGCGATGGTCTTCGAGGCGGGCGCAGCGAACCCCGAGAATCCCTGCGAGCGCTGTGATCCAGCGCGCTCGCGCACCGCGTGGACGGCGCTGGCCGAGGGGGCGACGTGCGCGAGCGGTCGGGTGTGCAGCGGGGGAGGGTGCGTCGCGGGGTGCTTCATCAGCGGGGCGTTCGTCGCCGATGGCGCGCTCGATCCGAGCAACGATTGTCGCGGGTGCGTCGCGAGCGCGACGACGAGCGCGTTTAGCGCGCGTGCAGACGGAGCGACCTGCGGCGCGGCGCAGTTTTGCACGGCGGGCGCGTGCGGACCGACGTGGCGGTCGTCGATGCCGGCGAGCCTCGTTGCGGTGTACGGGGGCAGCGCTGCGTCGACGGCGGACGGACGCGTGGTGTTGTTCGGCGGAGTGACGTCGATGGGAACTCCGCAGCCGATCGTGCAGATCTACAATCCCGCGACGGACTCGTTTACGCGCGGGCCCGACGCGCCGTACGTCCCGTATCGAAGTTGCGCGGTGCGCGCGCGCAACGGGCGCATCTACGTGATGGGCGGGCAGAGCGGTATGGTGGGCGTTCGCAACGTCGCCGTGTTCGACCCGACGACCAACACGTTTGCGCCAGGCCCGATGCTGCCGACGCCAACCTACGAGCACTCGTGCGAGCTCGGCGCAGACGGAAAGATCTACGTGTTCGCTGCGGACGATGCGGCCATGCCCGGCGCGTTGTACGCCGTCGCGCGCACGTATGTCCTCGATCCGACGACGGACACATGGACGACCGGCGCGCCGATGCCGACACCGCGGCAGCGCACCACGGCGGTGACCCTTCGCGATGGCCGCATCATGGTCGCGGGTGGCAACCGTGGGTACATCTTCGGCGCGCTCTCGGCGCTCAACGAGATCTACAACCCTGCGACGAATGCGTGGACGACGGGCGCTCCGCAGCCGACGCTGGTGCACTGGAACCTCGCTGGTCTTCGCAGCGACGGCCGCGTCGTGATCACCGGCGGCGCGACAGCGAGCGGGCTCTCGAACCTCACCCACGTCTACGACCCCGCGCTCGACCGCTGGGCGGTCGGAACACCGAACGTCCAAGTTCACTACGCCGGCTACATGGCGCGGACGCCCGACGGTCGTCTGTATGTGCTCGCGGGGCGACAGCTCGGCGCGACGATGACGCTCAACGTCGAGGCGCTGTACTGAGCGCTCGTGAGACCGCGCCAGCGACGGGCGTCGCCGATGCGCCCGCGGAGCACGGTGGTCCGATCCGTTGAACCTCCGTGCACACCACGAGGGCGATGTCCGTCTCGCTCTCGCTCGTCGCCTTCGCTGTCATGGCGAGCAACGACGGCGGCTCGACGCTCGTGTGCGCCGCGCGTGAGGCGAAGCGCGTTGGCGATTCGGTGTGCATACCACCAGTGAATTTCTGCGGTCGCGGGACGCTGCGCGCAGGCTCGCAGCGCCTCGATCGCGGCTCATCCTGTGTAGCTACAGAGACTGCGGTCGCCTTCGACGAACGGACTGCTGCTGCGATATCAGACAGCGATGAAGTTCGACGGTGCACTCTCTCTCCGTGTCTCTCGCGGCCTCGCGTTGACGCTCGCGTCCGTGGTTGGCGTGGCGTGTTCGACGAACAACCCCGCGCCCGATGCGTCGCAGGACGCGCAGGTCGAAGCGGCGCTCGACGCGGCAGCGGACCGCGCGAGCGACGTGCAGGGGGACGCGGTGTTGGACTCGCCGAGCGACGCGCAGGACGCTGAGACCGACGCGACGGCTGCGGTCGATGCTGGCGTGGATGCGCTCGACGAGGGCGCATCGGACGCCGCCGTCGATGCGGCCGCCGACGCAGCGCCGACGCCGCTGCTGCTTTTGGGCGCGACGGGAAACGCAGCGATGCCCGCCTACGGAAGCTCGTTTGCGAGCGGCAGTTGGGCGACGGTGACGGCGCTCACGGGCAGCGACTGTTACGGGCCGGGGGGCGGAGGCGTGACCGTGATGCGCGACGGCCGGGGGCTCGCGGTCATCCGCAGCAACGGCACGGCGCTGCCGTACAGCGCCGTGTGGAGCGCAGGGCGATGGAGCGGCGCGACGGCGACCGGCGGCACGCTCTCGAGCTTCGTGAGCGGCCCTGTGGCGACCGCGCTCGGCGCTGCATACGTGCGGCAGAGCGGTTCGGGCGCGAGCAATCTCCGCGTCGACACGTGGGCGAGCGCGACGTCGTCGTGGACTTCGGGCGCGACGCTCGAGCTGCTCGGCGACAACCGCGGTGTTCCTGCGGTCGCGGTCACAGAGAGCGGGCAGCAGCTGGTGATCGACGGAGATTCGCGCGGCGGTTATCGCTGGCTCGTGGGGGGCGGGGCGACGTGGAGCGCGTTGACGACGGTGGGGGGCGCGGTGGTTCCTGCGTTCGACACGGCGGCGCCGGCGGTGGCGGCGGTGGGGCGCGCGGGCGTCGACGAAATCGTGGCTGCGTTTCTCGTCGAGGGCGCGACGCGGTCGAGCGCGCGCATCGCGTGGGCGAGCTTTCGCGCAGGAGCGTGGTCTGCGGTCAGCAACCTCGCGAGCGACGTGGTGGCTTCGCGCGGGGTGACCGCTCCGTTTGTGCTCGCGCCGCTGCGCGATGGGCGCGTCGCGCTCGCGTATCTCACTGCGTCGAGCGGCGTGTCCGTCGGCTTCTACGACGGGGCGTCGTGGACCGCGTTTCGCGCGGTCGCGGGCGTCACGTCGATCCCGCAAGCGAGCCCGTTTGGCCTCGCGCGCGGCGCGGATGCGACGGCGGTGCTCGAGCTGGTGTACCTCGACACCGCGCGGCGCTTGCGACACACGCGTCTCACGAATGAGCCGAACTTCACCTGGAGCACGCCGAGCACCATCGACAGCGCGCGCCAGTGGTTGAGCGTGTGGATCGCCGCCGGGCTCTGAGGCAATACCGCGACGCTCGTCGTCGTTCTCTCGGTCCGCGGTCTTGGTTTCGACTGGATTTCAACGGCGCCTGTGCGCTGGTCGCTCGTCGCCGCGCCAGAGGATCGCGCGACGCGACGCAGGGCATCGTCCTCGCGCCGCTGCGCGTCCGTCGCTCGTCGCGCTGCGCCGCTCAGAAGGACAGCAGCTCGACGTTGTATCCTGTCGGCGGGTCGAAGCGGCGGCCGAGCGAGTACGCGACGAGCGCGCGATCGGTCCATCGGTCGTAGCGCACGACTGAAATCGCCTGCACCGAGGGAGCGGCGAGGGTGCCGGACGACAGGATCGTCCGCGTGTTGGCGTCGATGCGTTGAATCGCACACCCCGCGCCGCACAGCGAATCTGGCGGAAATCCAGCGGCCATCGCGGTGATCCCGACGAGCTGAGTCGCGCTGATCTCGGTCATTCCGACGAAGGTTTGTCCGGTCGAGAGCGTGCCCAGGTTGCCGTCGCGAATGAAACACGCCCCGGTCCCGGGGGGCGTCGATCCCCTGCAAGTCGGCGCGTAGATTTGCAGGAGGATGCCTTCATGCGTGACCACGTGCGTGGCCGGATCGCCGATGAACGCGTACACGTTGGTCACCGGAAAGTCGCCGTGGTACGGCGAATCCCGAAACGAAACGATCGAGTTGTCGGGCATCAACCGCTTCAAATAAAAGTCCGACGGGCTCAGGTTGGTCGTCACCGTCGTGAAGTCATCGCGTCCAGGGACGCGCCGCATCGGAGTGCCCTCGTAGGTGAACCGACCGCTCGCCGCGAGCGCTGCGCCGGACGGCAATTGGTGGACGCCGAACGTGCGATCCCAGTCGCCCGCAGGGCCACATACGAACCGCAACCCAGGCAAGATCGCGGCGGTCACACACGGCTCGCGCAGCGTCGTGCTGCTCATCATCGCGAGGGATGTGTCGAACACGTTGAGCATGGCGCGGTCAGCGACAGCTAGCCATGTTCCGTCGAAGGCCGCGGCGGTGATCTCACGCGGCGCCATCCAGCTGCGGAGCACCGCGCCGGCGCGATTGACGATCACCACCAACGTCGGGCGAACAATGATGATCCCGGCCTCGATGACAAACGCATCGACGATGCGATCCGAGCCGGAGGTGAGCGTCACGGACGGTCCTCCTTCGGATAGATTCACGTCCCTCGAGGCGTCAGCAGAAGCGACATCGGTGGTTGCCCCTGCGTCGAACGCGACCGCGGCATCGACGCCCGAGTCCATCGTGGGCGTCGGACCGGTGCACTCGCAGCGGTCGAACACTCCGTCTGCGAGGCAGCGCTGCGCTCCGCTTCGTCCGTCGGAGCACGCGCAAGCGACCTGCAGCCCCGGCACGCAAAGCGGGACCGTCGGATTCGCGCTTGTGCATTGGCACACGCCGAATTGGCCGTTTGGCAGACACGTGCTGACCCCCAATCGGCCGCGGTCACAGACGCACGAGAATTGACTGCTCGGCACACAAGCGCGCGCCGCCACGTCGAGCCCCTCGCCGTACGTCGAATTGCCGCAGCCCATGGCAACGGCAGCGCTCAACCACAACCAATGTCTGAATTTCATTCGTCCTCCCTTGCAGTCCCCGCCCGTCGCGTCACCTGCACCCGCGGTGTTGTAGACCAATACCGCGCCGGCCGCCGTTGTTTTCTTTCTTCCCGGCTTTGGTTTGCATCGAATTTCACCGGCTTCGATATTCCTTCGGTGCTCCGGTCATCTGCGACGCCCGTCGCCGTCGCGGTCCGTCGTGATGCTCGCTTCGTTCGTCGCCGTCCCCCTCCGCGCTGGGCTTCGTGCGGCGCTCAGCGCGCTTGCGCGTCGGCGACTTCGTCGGGGCGAATCACTTGCCATCCGTCGCCGCGCAGCGCCGAGCGATCGGCGTCGTAGCTGTGGCTCAGCGGGCCGTCTTCGATTCCGCCGAGCGCGACGGAGGAACGGGGCGAGGTCGCGATCGCGCGCAGCTCGCTGTGTCCACGAGTCGGGACGACGCTCGACCGTTCGGGCGCACCGCGGCCGTCCCAGCGCGCGAGAAACGGTCGCCCTGGGCTGCCCACGCTCACTCCCACGGGGTTTTGTGTCCAGCCTTCGCTTCCGCCGAAGAGCACGGCGCCGCCGCGGTCGAACGCGACGGCCTGCACGATCGTGAGCGCATCTCCGTCGAACGAGAGGGGAGCGAACGTCGCGCCCTCGCCGTCGACCAGGGCGACGAAGCCGTGAAACTCGGTGTTGTCGCGGCCGGGCTCGCGTCGGTGGCGACCGCCGATCGCGACGCGCCCGTCCGCGCTGCACGCAATGGCAAAGGGCTCGTCGTCGACGTCGGCGGTGCCGACGACGAGTGATCGCGATCGCGTTCCGTCGGCGAGGATTCGAGTCACGAGGATGTCCGACGGACGCTCGGTCAGCGTGGGGTCGCGACGTAGCAACGAGAGGGTGCTCGACCACGCAGCGTTGATCGCCCGCACACGATTCTGGTCGATCCACACGGCGACGTACGCGCTTCCGTCGGGCGCGACGCACGGATAGGTGCTCCACGGGCTCGTGATCGCGTCGAACACGTCGTAGCTCGCCGTGTCGGGAATGAACACCGGCAGCGGACCGGCCGGCACGAGCAGCGTTCGCGTCGAACGAACGAACGCTCCATCGACGAAGCGCCAGCGATACGCGAGCACCGAGCCCCAGTACGTCGTGAGCGTCAGCAGCGCGTCTTCGCCGTCGACAGCCAGACGAACGGAGTCCTGCGCGCGTCCTGGAGCGATCGGCGCGGCGCGCGGCGGCCCCGCTGCGTCGACGAACGACGCGAGGGGATCCGCTGCAAACAACGGGTCATCCGCGGCGACTCGCGCGCGCACGGACCCATCGGCGCGGCCACGAACGAGCGAGACGGCTCCGATCCCGTCTACGACGGCCGCGGTCCACTCGCCGGACGGATGCGCGACGGCCCAGGCGAGCCGCTCTGCTCCTTCAGCGCGAAACACGACAGCGGACGGTCCCTCGCCGTTCGCCCGAACGATCGCGCGAGGCCCGACTTCGCGATCTCCCTCTCGATACGGAATCGGCGCGAGCTCTTCTTCGATCCACCATGGCTCGGCGGGGTGGGCTCGAATCCACGCGATCACAGCGCGACCCGAGATTCGGCGCTCGACCGTCGCTCGTGGCGGAGGGCGCCCGTCACCGAGGCTCGCGTCGATGGCGTCTGCGACCTGCGCGTCGCCTGCGTCCGCAGCGTGCGTCGGAGGAGCGACCGAACACGCCGAGAGCAACGCCGACGCGACGCAGGCGCCGATGGCGCGAGCGAGGGCGCCGGTCAGCGCAGCGTGGGTGCGATCCGCGCGCGCCTGCCCATGGAGCGTCGCGCGATGGAGGACTGGAGTGTGTGACATGCTTCGAAGGTGACGGGCGCGGCTCGTGCGCCCCGCGACAGAGCATGGGGTGCGTCTGCGCTTCTGCAATCGCTGGCTCGAACGGCGCGCCGCCTCCGAGTGCGTCACCGTTGCCCGGATCGAGCCGGGAGCTATCGCGGATCGAGTCGATACGGCGTCGCTTGCGCCGAGGGGCGCGCGCCGAACACCCGCGCGAACTCGCAGAGGCGATCGTAGGGCTCGACCGAGAGCACCGTGCGAAAGCGCATGTGCTCGACCAGCGAAAACAGCGCGATCTCGAAGAGGCTCAGCGCGCGGTCGCTCGGCAGCTCGCCGAGCACGCGATCGAGCCTCGTGTCGAGCCAACCGAGCGAGCCCGCGAGCCCCGCATGCGCCTTCTCGAAGAACACGTTGTCCGTCGGCAGCTTGGCGAAGCGCACCCCGACGATGAGCTGCACTTGCACGGCCATCGCGTGCCACACGAGCTCTTGCGCGTTGCGCAGAAGGTCGGTGCGCGCGTGCTCGAAGAGGGCGACGCGGCGATCGCCCTCGCGGCCAGCGAGCTCGACGAGGCGACGACAGATGTTCTCGGTGCCGAAGAGGGTCGAGTCTCCGACGCGCAGGGCGGGGATCTTCAGCGCGGGGTGACCGCTGTACGTCTCGGGCTCGACGCTGAGCAGATCGTGAACGATCTGTCGCTCGAACGGCACGCCGAGCTCGAGCGCCACCATCGTCGCGACGCGGGTGAAATGGGAGCCGCTGCGTCCGACGAGGACCACGGGCGGGGCGGTTTCGATCACGGTGCTCATGCTCTTTCTCTCGATCGCGTTGCGCGTGAAGCGCGACGGAGCGTCTTCAACAGCGGTGAACGTGCACGAGGATCGGCGCTCGTGGACAGTGGCAGAAACGACGATCTTCGGTTCGTTCTGGCCACAGAGCATCGCGCGAGCGCGAGCGCGCGGTGGTTTGCTGGTGGATCGCGCGTCAACCGTCGGGTTTTGACGGTGAGTCGCTGGCGTTCGACCGGCGATCGAAGGCGCGTTCGCGATACGATGCCGTGCGAATGTGGCCTCGCTTCGGTCCTGATCAGGCTCGCGACCGCGAACCCGTGGCGCGACGTGTTTCGACGCCTCGCTCTGCAACCATCGGGTCGCGCGCGAATGTGCTTCGCGCAAGCGCGGGACGACGCTCGGGCGCGTGGGCGTCTTGCGCGATGATCGCCTCGGCGCTGCTCGGCGCGAGCGCGTGCCGCTATCGACCGACGCAAATCACGTTGCTCGTCGATGGTGACCCGCCGGCGAGCCGCGCGGCGACGGTCACGATCGCGACGCTCGAAGGCGCCGCGAGCTACGAGCAGCTGCGCGGGGCGCTCGCGACGCCGTCGGTCACGCTCACCAGCAGCGCGCAACAATCGCTGTTCGGAAACACGTTTTCGATCGTTCCGAAGGCGGGCGCCGCGCGCACAGGGACCGTCTCGTTGCTCGCGGTGTACGACGCGCCCGCGACGCAGAGCGAGCCCGCGTTGCACATCGAGCGGATGCACCGGATGGCGTTCGTCGAGCGCGTTCCGCAGCAGGGGTATTTGCGCTTCGCGAGCGCGTGCGCGGCGCGCGCGACGGACTGCGCCGCGACGGTCGCGCCCGAAGAGTGCACGGTCTCGCGTCGCTGCATCGAACAGGGAGCCACCTGCGGAGACAACGGCGAGTGCGTTCGTTGGGAGCTTCCGCTCACCGCCATCCCAGTCGGGACGATGCTCGACGGCAGCAGCGCGTTCGACGCGAGCGTCAGTCGTCTCGATGCAGGTGACGCCGCGCCGCTCGACGCGAGCGACGATGAATCCGCGACGGACGTGGTCGGCGACGGGGCGGCGGACGCGCGCGACGCTGCGGCGCCGGTGCTCACACGGCTGCTCGCGCCGCTCAGCACGAGCGTGCTCACGAGCCGACGGCCGACGCTGCGCTGGATCCCTGCGCCCGACGCGGTCTCGATGGACCTCGACGTGTGCCGCGATCGCATGATGACCGCGAGCTGCCAGACGGTCGCGGTCGCGAGCGCCGAGCGATTTCAGCCGGCGACCGAGCTCGAGCCGGGGACCTGGTACTGGCGTGTGCGAACGACGACGAGCGGCGCCGCACAGACGAGCGCCGTGTGGCAGTTTCGCCTGGGAACGCGCAGCGCAATCACCGTCGACACGACGTGCTCGTCCGACTTCGATTTCAACGGTGACGGCTTTACGGACGTCGTCGCCGGCGCGCCGGGCCCCGCGTCGAACGGCAACGTGTACTTCTATCGCAGCTCGGCGATGGGGCACGCTTCGGCTGCAGCGATCGCCGCCTCGGCCACGTTCAAGCCGATCGGCGGCGCCGTCGCGAACGCCGGCGACTTCAACGGCGACGGCCTCGCAGACGCAGTGCTCGGCGCCGCTGGATCCGACCCGGGCGGCAGGATGAACGCCGGCGCGATTCGCGTCCATTTCGGCGGCGGAATCGCGACCAGCACGCGGCTCTTCGAGGGCGACTCTGCGGGTGACTCCTTGGGGCGCGTCGTCGATGGCGTGGGCGACGTGGACGGCGACGGATATGCGGACATCGTGGCCAGCGTTCCGAGCGCGGATTCGATGGTGGCTCCCGACGTAGGAGCGTTTGCCGTCTACTACGGCGGACGCTCGGGAGCGCCGGCACGCGCGCCGACCGTCGTGTACGCGAGCGCGCCGATGACGAACTTCGCGGTCTCGGTCGCGGGCGCGGGCGACGTCAACGGCGATGGATACGCGGACGTGATCGTCGGCGCGAACCTCGCGCCGAACGGAGCGATGACCACCGCTGGATTCGCGCAGATCTACCTCGGCTCGAGCGCGGGTTTGACCACGACGCCGGCGGTCACGTGGAGCGGGCAGGCGACGAACGAGCGCTTCGGCGTGACCGTCTCAGCCGCAGGCGACGTGAACGGCGACGGCTACTGCGACGTCCTGGTGGGGTCCGCGGCGGCCACCGTCGGCGGCGTGACCGACGTCGGCCTCGTTCGGGTGTTTCACGGGGCTCCGACGCTTCCGACGACGGCCACGACCACGATCAACGGGACGTTTGGAAGGGCGAACTTCGCCGGTTCTCTCTCGGCCGCGGGCGACGTCAACGGCGATGGCTTCGCAGACATCTTGGTGGGCGCGCAGCGCGCAGCGCCCGCGGGGCGCACCGACGCGGGCTCAGTCGCGGTCTTCCACGGCGGTCTGCTGGGAATCAGCCCCGCCGTCGTCACTCGACTGGACGGGCTCGCGCCCGGCGACCTCTTCGGTCGCTCGGTGAACAGCTGCGGTGACGTCAACGGAGACGGGGTCGGCGACGTGATCGTGGGCGCGCCGATGGCTCCGGCGGCCAACGGCGCGGCGTACGTGTTTACCGGCAGCGGCTCGGGTTTGGCGACGACGGCGAGCCGGTCGATCGTTGGGATGAACCTCGGCGACCAGCTCGGCGTCAGCGTCGCAGCGCGCACGCGACCGCTCTCGCTGCGAGGTGTGTGCGCGGCGCTGCGTTCGCGCTGAGCGCGCGATCATCGCCCTCGCGCGGCGCGCGCTCGGTCCCGTTCGCGTGCGACTCGAATGCGATCAGCGCGGGACGGTCATGAGCGCGACGCCCGAGACCGCGACCACTGCACCGATCACCGCCCGCGCTCGCGTGCGCTCGTGGCCGATGAAGTGCGCGAGCGGCAGCGCGAAGATGGGGCTGGTCGCGAGCAAGGTCGTGGCGACGCCGGTCGAAGCGGAGCGCGCGAGGGCGATCTGCGCCATCCAGATTCCCGCGAACGTCCCGACGATCGAGGCCAGCGCGACCTTGGCCCACGCGAAGTCCGCGGCGAGCTCGCGGGTCCACTCGCGGGCGCGTCCGAAGATCACCGCGCTCACGAGCAGGGCGGCTGCGCCGATGCCGACGCGGCCCGCAGCGGCGGCGAGCGGGTCGATTCCGTCGGCCATCGCGCGACGAGACAAGAGGCTGCCAGCGGCCTGACAGAGCGCGGCGAGCAGACCGAAGGCGACTCCCGAGCGCTGGGTGCGACGGTCGACGGTGTCGTCGGCGAGCGGATGGGCGTCGCGTTCGTCGTCGCGCGAGGTGACCGCGAGCGCGATGCCCGCGAGGGTCAGGGCGATGGCGAGGGCCGTGCGCAGCGAGAGCGTCTCTCCGAGCAGGGCGCCTCCGACCGTGGCGAACACGGGCGCTGCCGAGAGCAAGAGCACGGCGCGCGGCGCTCCGATGCGAACCATCGCGGCGAAGTACGCGGTGTCGCCGATGGTGAGGCCGATGACGGCGCTCGTGGCGAGCAAGAGCGACGAGCGCGCGGTGAGGTGCAGCGGCGTCGTGGACGCGGCGAGCGCGATCCGCGCGAGCGTGAGCAACGTCGCGGCGGTGAGGCACTTCATCAGGTTCATCGCCGCGGGCGAGACGGTCTTTCCGATGCGCGAGAACAGAACAGAGCCGATCGCCCAGCACAGGGCAGCGGCCAGCGCGAAGGTCTCTCCGATCGGCATGGCGCGCGGTTATGCCACCGTTCGCGGCGGCGCTCACTCGTGCGGTCGGCGATGGAGAAACGCTTCGATCCGCTCGAGCAGGGACGGCGGGCGGTCCTTCGCGCGCTTGTCTCGGATCTCGCCGAGAAACTCCGCGGTGATCACGCGCACGCCGCGCTCTTTGGCGGTCGCGACGCAGCCCTCGAGCACGGTCTTCAAGAACACGCGCGGGACGCCGGCGAGCGCGGCGGCGGCGGCGGGCTCCCACGTCACGTCGGGGTCGATGCGGTTGGCTTGAAAGAGCACGGCGTCGGCGGTCACGCCGTGGCCCTTGGGAATATCCACAGCGAACGGCTTTTTGCCCTCGGTGAACCAGAAGTGAAGGCTGTCTCGGTAGCCGTAGTCGATGGGCAGCTTCGGAAATCCCTCGCCCGCGAGCAGGGCTCTCTTCCACTTCGAGCGCATGACGATCTTGTTGATCCTGAGCAGGTAGTGGTGCTCGGCGCCGCCGGTCTCGTGGGGGTGGCTCGGGTCCCAGGTGCACTCGAACACCTGAACGGCCTCGGTGACGATCTGGGGGTACGTCTCGCCCTCGACGCGGTCGCGGTGCGACGGGGCGAGGGTGAAGACGCTGTTCTTCATCTTCTCTTCGGTGGTCTCGCCCGGAAACCCCAGGACCACGCAGTTCTCGAGGTACGCGCGCTCGTCGGGGATGAAGTTGAGCGAGGCGAAGCGCGTGCGTCGGATGTTCGTCGCGGTGTTGCTGTTGCTGCGCGCGATCAACATCATCGCGTGCTGCCCCGAGATCACGTGCGGAAAGCACAGCGAATACGGCCCGAGGTTGGTCTGTCCGCTCTCGGCGACGGTCCCCACCAACACGACCGGCATCGGGAAGTAGCTCGACGTTTGGTAGAAGTTGTCGAGGATTCGCACGTCTTCGAAGTCGTCGTTCACGCTCATCGCGCGCAGCATGCGCTGAGCGCACCGCGCTTCGCCATCGCGACGCGATGACACTGCATCGCGCGGCGGCGTTGTGATTCGCGGCGCGCGCGGATCGGCGTTCGTCGCGGGGCGCAGACGTCGAATTGACGCGCAGCGTTGCGGTTTCATTAGGCGCGCCTAGTGATTTCTTCCTGCAATCTGTCAGTCCGACAAAAAGCATGCCGACGCTGCGTCATGAGTCTTTCGAGCAGCGTCAACGGTGTGCCTGGGCCTCGGTGCGGTCGCGTGTCGTCGTCGGACGCTCGAGCGCGAAGCTCGCGGTAGTCGGGCTCGCGGCTGCGTGCGAGAGTCTCGGATCTCCACTCCGAACAGCCTCTTCGATGCAATCGAACTCCTCTCCGTCCTCGTCGTCGCTGGCTCAGCTCGAGCACGCGCCGAACGCGTCCTTCGCGATGTGCGGCTCGATCGCGATCATGGTCACCGCGGGCCCGCTGCAGGTGAGCGACGTGCTGGCCTTCAACGCGATGCTCAAGGCGTTTCGCGCGCGGCGACCCAACGCCGATCCGCTGGTGCTGGTCTTGATCCAGCGCGGCTCGGGCGCGCCGCACGCCGATGCGCGCAAGCTGCTCGCGAACCCGCCGGCCGAGATGCGCACGCGCGCGACCGCGGTGACGACGGACTTCGACGACTATCGCGTCGCGACGGCGCGCGCGGTGATCACGGCGATGCGCATGGTGCTTCGCTTCGAGATGGCGTTCGAGTTTCGTCCCAACCTCGCGAACGCGTGCGACTGGCTCGTCGGGCAGATGCCGCGCGGCTCGGAGCCTTCGGCGAAAGCGCTGCTCGCCGCGGTCGACGAGCTGCGCGCGTCCCGCCCTGCGCGCGCGAAAGAGTGACCGCGCGTCGCTCAGAGCGCGTAGCCGAGGGTGACTGCGCCGCCGAGCGCGCCGAAGCCGAAGGCGAAGCGCAGGCTCAAGTCCCACTGGCCTCGGTCGCCGAAGATGAAGCCCGTCGGCTCGATCACGAGCCCGAGCGCCCACGCGATGCGCGGCGGAAACGCCTGCATCGAGGTCATCGTTTGCGGCGGCGCCGCCGCGGCAAAGAGCCCGCCGATGCGCGCCATCAACCCGAGCCCGACGTACCAGGGTGAGCGATTGGAGAGGGGGCGCAGGCGAAACGTTCCGTCGACGCCGGCCATCGGACCGAGGTAGTGCACCGATCGAAGCTGCGAAGAGCTGATGCCCATCGCGTCGACCACGGTGACGCTCGTCGCGGTGAGCGGATCCCACGCCAGCGAGGCCTCGGCGCGGCCCTGAATCTCGAAGCGATTCTGAAAGAACCCGAAGCGCACGCCGATGCCGAGGATCGGGATTTGACAGGGGATTCCCACGCCGAGCCCCGCGATGAGCATCATGCGCGCGCGGGTCTGCTCGTTGAGATCGACCCCAGCGCCCCCAGCGCCGCCGCCAGCGTTGGACGGCTCGGGCGTCAACGTGACGGTCTCGGTCGTCAGCTGTCCCGCCGCGATCGTGACGGTGCGCGTGGCCGTTTGATAGCCCGGCGCTCGCAGCTCGATCGGCTGCTGCCCGATCACCACGCGGATCGGCGCCGCGAGCGGAAGCGTCCCCTCGCGCACCGCCGCCACCCACAGCTCGGCGCCCGCGACGTTGGTCCGCACTTCGAGCCGTCCCAAGTGCGACTCGATCACCGAGAGCGCCGAGCGCAGCGCCGCTCCGTTGCGCGTGATCCACCCGTCGCTGCTCGCCGCGAGCGCCTCTCGCAAGTGACGCTCGGCCGCGACCCAACGGTTGAGCGCTTGCTCGGCGAGCGCGATCTGCGCGAGGCCGCGCGGAGTCCCGTGGATCGCCTGCGCTTGCTCGAAGCGCTGCAGCGCATCAGCGTCTCGTTGCTGCGTGCGCAGCGAGACGCCCTCGGTGATCAGCGCTTCTGCGCGAGCGACGTCGTCCGGGGGCGCGAGCTGCCCCGTGGCCGCTGCTCCGTTGGGAGAGCTCTGCGCGAACGCGTTTGCGCTGAGCAGAAGAGAAGCGATCGAGCAGAGAACCGGGCGACGCATGGGGCGCGCAATCTACGAAAATTGGGACGCAACCAACAGCCCCGCGGCCTGCGCGGCGATGACAGGGGGTTTCAGCGCTCGTTCGGCGCTCGTTCGTCGTGCGGCGCGCGGCTCGAGCCTCGCAGCTGCCACGCGGCGACGAGCACGAACACGAGCATCGATGCGTTGAACCACAGCCCCGCGCGGGTGGGGACGAGGCACGTGGCGATCATTCCGGCGATGGAGGGGAGCGTCATCCAGAGCATTCCGCGCGCGACGAAGGCGCCCATGGCGAGGGCGGTCATCATGGCCACCGCGAGGTCGCCGGCCATCGCGTTGTATGCGGGCGTGAGCAGCGCGAGTCCCGTCAACCGATGCGCGAGCACCGCGAGGATCATCGCCATCGTGAGCGTGACGATCCGGCGGTTGACCGTCGAGGTCGAGAGCCTCCGCCACAGGATCGCGACGATCGTCCCCAACGTCAGGGCCACGGCGATCCACACGACCAACAGCGAGACGCTTCGCGCGCGGGGATCGAGCGCGTCGACGGGAGACAGCCGTCGCCACAGGAGCACACCGGCGGCCATGAGCAGCATCGCGCCGAGCACGAGCGATCGCTCGCGGGCCGCGCGCTGCACGTCCATCGCGTCTGCCGCTTCGCGCGCGCGTCGCGCGAGCTCGTCCCGCGCGGCGAGGGCTGCCTCGAGGGCGACGACCTTGGACTCGAGCGCGGGGTTCGCTCCGTGCTCTGCGAGCAGGGCGCGGGCGCCGCGGACGTCTTCGACGGCGATGGCGTGCTCGCACAGCGCGCGCAGGACCGTCGAGAGGCCCTCGCGCGCCGCGGCGTTGTCCGGCCACTCGCGCAGCGCTTGCTGATAGCCGAAGCGACACTCGTTTTGCAGGCGCGAGAGGGCTTCGACGCTCGGCTCGCGCGCTTCGAGCGTGGCGCGCAGCTCGACCGCGCGTCGGTCGGCCTCGGCGCACAGCGCGATCGACGATCGATGCGAGAGGTGTCTTCGCAGGCTGTTGCGAAACTCGCGCACGGTCGCGGGCCGCTCGTCGCGGCTGCGCGCCATCGCGCGGCGGCAGAGCGCGGCGAGCTCGGGCGGGACCGACGGCGGGTACTCGTGCGGGGCGGACTCGAAGGCCTGCGCGAGCTTCTCGCTGAGCGTCGCGGCGCTGTGCGGAGGCGAGCCGGTGAGCAGCTCGTGCAGCGTGGCGCCGAGCAGATAGACGTCCGTGCGCGGGTCGGGCAGCTCGCCGGTGACCATTTCGGGGGCGACGTACGAGGCGGTTCCGCACAGATCGACGGGCTCTCCTTCGCGGTGCCAGGCGCGGTTGAACGCGACGCCCCAGTCGATCAGGTACACCTCGCCGAAGCGGCCGAGCATCACGTTGGCGGGCTTGACGTCGCGATGGATGATTTCGTGTGCGTGCGCGAGCTCGAGCGCGTTGCACACTTGCGCGAGGACCTCGAGGTTGGCCGGCAGCGCGTCGAGCCCAGCGAAGAGCGGGCTCTGCTCGCGCAGCGGATGGTCTGGCTCGTCGAGCACGCGCGCCCAGCTCACGCCCTCGATGTTCGTCATCACCAGGACGGGCCGGCCGTTGGGATCGCGGCCGAGCGCGTGGATCGGAGGAATGTTCGGGTGCTCGAGCATCCCCGTGATGAGCGCCTCGCGCACGAGCGGCGCGCCGCGGTCTTCGCCGTCGACGCCGACGCGCGCGGTCTTCACGGCGACCTTGCGCGCGAGCGACCGTTGCCGAGCGAGCCACACGTGGCTCATGCCTCCTTCGCCGAGCAGGCCCATCGAGCGCAGGTCAGCGCCAGCGCTCGGCGAGGCTCCTTCGGGCTGCAGCGTGGTCAGCGGCAGCTCTTCGAGCTTGGGGATCTCGTCGGCCCACGGCGCCTGCGGTTCGAGCGAGCCGGATGGCGGGTCCGTTTGTTCATCGGCAGAGAGCACTTGGGACAGTATCGTCGCCGAGGTCGCAGCGACGCAACGGGCTTTGGCTGTGCGGGCGAGCGCGGTCAGCCCGCGAGCGCGGAGGGCGGGACGACCTCGAGCTCGGAGGTGGCTTTTCGGGCGCTGGTGCTGACCCGATACGCAGCGTTGCGGGCGCGCATGATCGATCCGAGCGGGCGGTGCTCGACCAGGGCGTGCCAGGGGTCGAAGCTCATGGATTCGCAGGTGGATTGCAGGAGTTTTCCTCGGGCGCTCTCGGGGTCTTGCGCGGCGATCTCGAGGCGCGCGACCTCGACGAAGGGCGAGGCGGACTCGAGCCACTCGACGGCGCCGTCTTCGATGGGGGTGCGTTGCTCGTCGACGAAGAGCTGCGCTTCGACGGCGAAGGTGAGCGGCGCGGCGCGCACGCGAGCGCGAAGGGCTTCGGTGAGCCCGCGGTCTCCTGCGGGGATGGTCGCGGGCGTGGCGGGCACGTCGAGCGGACGAAATCGCATCTTCGCCGCGTGCTCACCCCAGCGAACGGGCAGCGGAACCCAGAACGTCCGCTCGGCCAGGCTCACCTTGCCCTTGTCTTGCGCTTTTCCGAGGGCGCCCGCGAGGCGCAGGGCGTTGAAGAATCCGACGCGGCCGATGAGGTATCGCAGGATCGTGAGGGGACCTTTCGGCGCGGCCTCGACGATTCCCACGAAGGTCTCGGCGTCGGGGATCGCGAAGGTGTTGCTGAGGATCGCGAGAAAGTCTTGGGTCTGCGCGGCGGCGAGGGGCGCGATGACCTTCTCACCGGGGACTCCGACGACCTTCACGGCGATCCCGCGCACGTCGGGGGTGCGATCGGACTGGGATTTTCCTGCACCCGAAGAGAATCGAACGTAGCACTCGTAGGCGCCGGGCTTCGCGAAGAGCCCGTGCGCGTGGGTCGCAGGGACGTTGGCGGGGACCACGAAGCGCCCTTCGAGTCCGACCTGCGCATAGCGGTGCAGCGTGCGTCCTTCGCCCGAACGTCCCTCGACCAACGTTCGCGCGAGCCGCTCGAAGAGCTCTTCTTCGCCCGGCGCGATCTTCTCTTGCCACGATGCCATCGACTGCTCCTGGTGCTGCGACGGAGCGGTGTGCGCCGTCGCTGCGCAGAGCATGCGGGAGAATTTCGCGCGAGCGAACGAAGAAGCGTCGTGAAGGCAGCGCCTCCCGCGGCGGCGTGCGCTCGGGCGCGGCGCGCTATCGATGGGGCGCGGGAGTAGCGCTCGCGCGGAGGGTGTACGCGCGTGATCCCTGCACGGGGCCGTGCGGACCGGCGAAGGTTCGGCTCGATCCGTTGACGCTCTCGAGCATCAACGGCGGGACGAGGAAGTCCACGGCGCGCTCGCGCTGCACGCGCCCCGCGACGGTGTAGTTGGGGCCGCCGTAGTGGGCCCCGCCGAGGTGAAGCGTGACCACGCCGCTGGCGCGATCGAGGTTGCCCTGCACGCCGCTGACGACGTCGGGCGGCGGGGCTTCGATGTTCGAGACGGACTGCATGCACGGCGACGAGCGCTGCAGGCGGTTGGTGCAGGTGCCCGAGGCGGTGCTCTGGATCGTTCCGTCGTTGTTGACGCGGAGGGGGACGCGGAGGCCGTCGCAGACGAGCGAGTAGCCGACGACGACCGAGCGCCGGTCGCTCTCCCAGCACTGGGTCTCGAAGCGTTGGTTGACTTCGAGCGTCCAGTCTCGGCTGATCGTGCGCACGATCACCGTGTGCGTGTTTTGCCCGAGCTCGCGTCCGGTGCGATCGGTGACGGCGACGCGCACGCGAAGCTCGGTGTCCTCGGCGCCGTCGCGCGGAGCAGCGTTGGTGAAGGCCGCGGTGTTGCCGTTGGGCGCGAGCGTTCCGCCGCCGCGGATCACGGACCAGGTGACGGTGATGGTCTTGTTGCCCGGCGCGCGACCGGGCGTAAACGAGGCTGGGTCGCCGTTGACCCGCGCGGGCACGCCGGGCAGGCCGACGCAGCGCAGCTCGAGCAGCGAGCTCTCGTCGGAGAACATCACGCGCGAGCCGCGGACGCGCACGACCATGCACGCGGGGGCTTCGTCGCTGGCGCCGGCCGAGCGCGTTCCGGCTGAGACCGTGGCGAGCTCGGGAGGCAGGGCGACGGGCGCTTGATTCTGGGGGCTTGTATTCGACGCGCCCTGGTTCGGCGGCGGCGCGTCGCTGGTGGTGTTGTTCGTGGGGACGCTGTTGGGCGCTGCGCTCTGCGCGCTTCCGCCGCACGCGACGGGCAGGGGACGGCCCGAGCCCTGGTAGCTGCTGACGATATTCTGGTAGATCGCGGCGCACGCTTGGGGCGCGACGCGCTCCATCTGCGCGAGCTGCGCGCAGCGAGCGCCGCCCGCGGAGGCTTCGCAGCACGCGCGAGCCTGCGCGCAAGAGACGTTCTGCGCGAGGGCGTCGCGCGGCGAGAGCGCCCAGAGCGCGAGCGTCGCGCCGAGCTTCGTGAGTGCGACGAGGGTGCGTTTCATCAGCGAGACCTCCGTGACTGCCGTTGCGCTCACAGGACGATGAACGAGCCGTCGTACGCGGCGTACGCGTTGGTCGTCACGCCGTTGCGCGTGGCGGCGACGTACTGCGAGGCGCCGGGGCGAACCTCGATCACGACGACGCCGCCTGCGGCGTTGATGCGGCCTGCGAAGCGTCCTGCCTCACAGACAGGCGAGTCGTCGGTGAACAGGTCTGCTCCGTACACCGAGCCGACCGAGTCCGAGCGCGCGGGGCAGTCGAAGCGGACGCGGACGCCGTTCATTCCGCGAAAATCACGGGAGTCGGTGGACCACGTCACGCTCGTCGCGGTCTGAGCGTAGGTGGGGATGTTCGATCCGTACGGGCGAAGTCCGTCGGCGATGGCGACAGGACCGCAGGCTTGCGCGGCGCACACCAGTGCGACCAACGCGCCATGTTTGCTCATGGGCATCATTGTGGGCTCCTCCGTGGGGCAGCCGCGCCGAGGGGGCGCGTTGCTCCTCGGTCTACCGCTCACCCGCGTGGCTTCTCCCGTGCACGCCCCGGGCTGGCCGAAATTGTGCGGCGCGAACGGGGGAGCAGTGTGGAGTTGTTCCCCCAGAGAAGGGCGGGAGGATACGGAGGCCGCACCGGCGCTGCCAATGGAGTGAGAGCGAGTGAGGCGAGCGAGCCCCCACCCGCGCTGCCGCGCGCCCGGTTCGCAGGCCCCCACCCGCGCTGCCGCGCGCCCCGCCCCCGCAGAGCGAGGGCGGCGGCTCTGCATTGAGAAAACAGCGACAGAACTGATTTCGTGGATCGCTGGGAACCCTTGCTCTGCAAGGGCTTCGATGGAGTCGGTCGCGACCGCTCACTGAGCGAAGCGGCTCAGCCGATCGCGATTCGCCCCGAGCGTTCGCGCGGCGATCGGCAGCGTTGGTCGTCGCTGAATGCTCGCTTGGCGTCTGCGTCGAGAATGCGCTGCGCGCTCTCGCATCTCTCGCTGCCACCGCCGATAGAGACCATCGAAGCCCTTGCAGAGCAAGGGTTCCCAGCGATCCACGAAATCAGTTCTGTCGCTGTTTTCCCAATGCAGAGCCGCCGCCCTCGCTCTGCGGGGGCGGGGCGCGCGGCAGCGCGGGTGGGGGCTCGCTCGCCTCACTCGCTCTCACTCCATTGGCAGCGCGGGTGGGGGCCTGCGAACCGGGCGCGCGGCAGCGCGGGTGGGGGCTCGCTCGCCTCGCTCGCTCTCACTCCATTGGCAGCGCGGGTGGGGCCAGTTCTCTCGATCAGCCGCTGTTCCGCCGCGACGCGCTCCGTACGTCGCACCGGACGCTGGCCTGCGCGATGACGCGACGAGCGCGTGGCGTAGGGGCTGCGAGGTGGGACGAACCCGACGCCCTTGCGTCGCTCACTCGGCGTAGAAGACCGCGCGCACGACGGCGAGCGCCTGTTTTTCGAGCGACGATGTGTCGTTGACGCCCTCTCGGCCGGTACGATGGCTCATGGTGGACCGCCGACTCGTTGGTATCTGCGCGCTCGTTTGTTTTCCGCTCGCGTGCGTGGCGCCAGCACCGCGCGACGCAGGCTCGGATTCGACGGCGTCGGACGTGGGCGATGCTGGCGCAGACATCATCGAGGCCGAGTCCCGAGCAGACGTGGCGAGCGTCGAGGACGCTGCGAGCGTGGACGCTGCGAGCGCGGGTGACGCGGGCGGCGGGGACTCGTCGAGCGATGTCGTCACGGACAGCGCGGTGCGGTGCGAGAGCGATCGCGAGCTGTGCGACGTGTTCGGGTTCGAGTGTGGACCCGTTGCGGTGACGGACTCGTGCGGACGCACGCGGTCGGTCGAGTGCGGCGCGTGCTTCGTTGGATACTGCGGTGCCAGCGGCGCCATCGGCCGTTGTGGACTGCTCGTCGCCCCAGCAGAGTCCCTCGTCGGCGGCTTGCCGACGCGGGTGTATCCCTCGCGCTTCGAGACGTCGGCGACGCTGATGGAGGCTGTCTCTCCCGACGAGCTCTGGATGGCCGTCGGCGCACCGTCGCCGTTGTTTCGCTGGCGCCGAGGGCGCGCGCTCGACGCGCACGCTCCTCCGGCCTCGGGGGGGCGTGCGGCCGGTGCTCCGAACGCGCTCAGCGCGAGCGGACCCGATGCGGTGCACGCAGCGTGGCCGACGTGGGGCGACAGCGTCGCGCGCTTCGACGGGACGAGCTTTCGATGGCTCTCTCGGCCGGCTCGAACGTCGTACGGGTTTCGAACGTTGCTCTCGCTCGGGGCGGACGAGCTCTGGGCGGCCGACTGCGGAGGGGGCGCAGAGATCCAGCGCTGGGATGGCGCGAGTTGGACCGAGTACCCCATCGCGGCCGGAGCGTGCGTGCAGCGGATTTGGCGAGAGCCTGCGGGCGATGTCTTCGCCCTCGCAGGCCCGAACGCGACGCAATTGCTTCGGCTCGCGCCGGGCTCGACGACCTTCGTCGTCGATCCGACGCTCAGCGGCGCGGGGATCATCGACTATGTGAGGACCACCGACGGCGAGTACGCGCAGACGCGCTCTGCGCTGCTCTACCGCCCACGTCCGTCCGTCGCATGGAGCGCGGTCGCTGCGCGCGTCGCGGGCGAGGGACGGCTTCGCGCCTTCGGAGCCGAGCTTTGGGCGAGCTTCGCGGACGGCGTCGTGGTGGTGCGAGGCGGTGTCGTGCAGTCTTCGATCGCGTCGGACGGTCTTGTCGCGGTGTCCGCGCCGGATCGTGCGTTCGTCCGAAGGGGGGCGGCGATCTTCGACGCGCGCGCGAGCTCTCCGCTCTCGGCGCCGGTGTTGGGGCTGTTTTTTCCGAGCGAGAGTTGCGTGGACATGCGGCCGCGCGGCGCGGCGCTCGCCTATGGGTTGTGCAGCGTTGGAGCGCGCCGTTGGCTCACGCGCGTCGCCGAGCGCGAGGGATGGACGTGGCTCTCGGAGACGCCCGCGGAGACGACGCGGGCCTTCTGGATGAGCGCCAGCAGCAGCGTCTGGAGCGCGACGACTTCGGGCGCGATCGAGCAGCGCGACGCCGACTCGGGGCGTGTGCTCGCGGTGCACGACATCGTGCGAGGCTCGACCGTGGAGCGCATCGCGGGCTCGAGCGATCGTGACGTATGGGCCATCACGACGACGCGCTCGGTCGCCCGGTTCGATGGCAGCGCGTGGCGGGTGCTCGCGTTGTCATCACCGATCGCGGGAGCGTTGGTCGACGTGGTCGCGACGCCCTCGGAGCTGTGGGTGTTCACCGCGTCTTCGATCGCGAGGGTGGCGCCGAGCGGCGCTGTTGCGACCGTTGCCCGACCGAGCTCGGAGCCGATCACGAGCGTCGCGGTGAGCCCCGAGGGACGCGTGTGGGTTCGCAGCCTGGTCAACGATGCGCTGCGCTGCTTCGGGACAGCGTACGAGTTCGACGGCAGCGCGTGGGCGCCGCACCCGATGGACTGCACGGGGAACGCCGGCAATCTGTTTGCGCTCGACGCGACGCCGGCGGGCGTGTTCGCGGTTCGCGAGCGGCTCACGGTGCTGCTGTTGCAGCGGTGGACGGGATCGGCGTGGAGCGATCCAGTCGAGTTCGGGGGGCCGAGCTTCGCGTACACGCAGCAGAGCCGCGTGCGGGTCGTGAGCGAGAGCGACCTGTGGATCGGCGGCTATCGCGCGCGCTTGTGAGCTGCCGCGCCGGCGCTCATTCGCTTGGATTTCTCCAGCTCCAGCGCATGCCCTCGATGCTGAACGAGCTGGCGCCGCAGGCGTCGACGTTGGCGACGACCACGCGGCGCTGTCGCGCGGTGAGCCGCTCGGTGCGTTCGACGGCGGTGCCGAGGTCGTTGTCGCCGCAGAACAGTCGCCACGCGATGGTGCTCTCGACCTCGAACGCGCAGCGATTGTCGACGGTGACGGTGATCGAGCGTCCGTCGCTCGCGCGCTCTTGCGCGAAGCTCACGCAGTTGCGCGCGTTCGCGCGGCGCTCGCTGCGCGGGCGGCTCTGGGCGTGACTCGACGATCCGGGAGCGACGTTCGCGAGCAACAACCCAACGAACGCCGCTCCGACCAACGTGGAGGGCTTCATGGGGGCGCTCGACAACACGGGTCGCGAACGGTTCCTTGGGCGGGTGAAGAAAGTCGCGGACCCTGTGAATTCAGCGGGCGATTACTGAAGCGGAAGCACCTGCACCTGCCGCTCTTGCAGCAAGAGCAGGTGACCGGCGACGACGAACATCGCGAACGAGGCCTTCGCGGCTTTTCCGATGGGCGTGGTGACGCCGTCGGGCGTGGTGCGCTCGAGGTTCTTGCGTCCGTCCATCGTGAGGATCTGCGAGCCGTCGCTGAACGCGAGGCCGCCTTTTCCCGCGGTCCAGAGCACGTTCGCGTCGCGGTCGATCACGCGCGCTGCGTCGTACGAGGCCGTCGCGAACATCTTGCCATCTGCGAGGCGCTCGACGCTCTTCACGACGTCCATCGCTCCGTCGCCTTTGCGTTCGATCGCACCCGTCTCGAGATCGAGCACGAGCAGGTCGGTGTCGGGGCCGTCGCCGGGCTGGAGCTTGCGCGAGGTCAGGGCCAGCACCGTTCGATCGTCGAGAAATCCTGCGGCGAGCTGATAGTGCGAGCAGACGCGCAGGTGCTTCACGGAGCTGTGAGCGAGGTCGAACACCGCGAGGTGGGGCGAGTCTTTGTCGACGGCGCTCGATGAGACGCCGACGATGCGCGCGCCGTTGGGCGACCAGCTCAGCGTCTCGATGACCGCGCTGGCCTGCGTGGGATCACGAGCGTCGAACGATGCGAGCAGCGAACCGTCGTTCGCGTCGCGCACCTCGACTCGCTCGTGGGCGCTCGACTCGCTCGCGAACGAGAGGGCGACCTTGGCGCCGTCGGGCGAGTGCTGAATCGCGTTGGGCGCGCTCGAGAGGCGCGTCCATGGAGAGGCCTTCCAGCTGGAGAAATCCAGTAGAAACATCGCGCCGAGCTCGCCGCTGATCAGCGCGGAGCGTCCGTCGGGGCTCACGCTCATGCGGCTGGCGAAGTACGAGTCGACCTTGATCGTCTTGGGGATCTTCGTTGTGGCCATGATCGCGCGCGATGATCGCGCATCCGTGAGCAGCTGACCTCCTGGAAACGGAGCGACGATGCGGTGTATACAGCGAACGAGCCGCTGCGGTTCGTCACCCTCACGAGCGCGCGCGACGGAGATGCTTCCATGACTCACGAGATCGCCGTGCGCGGACCGTTTCGACTGACGCGCGAGAGCGAGCCGGGAGGAGGACCGCCGAGCGCGCGCGTTCGATGGCGGTCGTTCAGCGGGACGGCGCTGTTTCTGCTCGCGCTGGTGAGCCTCTCGTTTGCGGGTGTCACTGCGCTCGAGCTCTCGCTGATCACCGAACTCTTCCGCGGAACGTACGAGACCCTCCTCACGCTGCTCTGCGTGACCCCGGTCTTCGTGATCATGGCGCTCGGCGAGTGGGTGGTGCTCGGCAAGGTGTTCAACCGCGCTTCGGTGCGCTTGCGCGCGCACGTCGAGCCTGTGACGGGCGACGGCTATCGCGCCGCAGCGAGCGCGGCATCCGCGGCGGATCGCGTCGAGATGCGGGTGGCGAAGGGGCCGTTTGTGCTCGGTCGCGGCGAGTCGTGGACGATGGTTGGCGTGCGTCGGATCGAGCGTCGCGTGTCTCGAGGCGCGCGAGGCGCGACGACGTATCCCGTGTACGCGGTGTTCGTGGATGGCAGCGAGCGATGCGTGGACAGCTTCGATGAGGCCGAGGGAGCCGACGCGCTCGTCGGGATGCTCGAGGTCGAGCGCGATCGGATCGCGCAGCTACGCGCTGAATGATTGGGGCGCGGCGTTTGCCGTTTGGACGCAGCGCGAATACCGTTCGAGCCCAGTGCGGGGTGAAACGTTGAAGCCAGTCGGGGCGGTGCAGCGCGCGAGCGCATGGCGGAAGGTCGCGGCGCACTGCGCGGTCGCTGGCTCTTTGGGCTGCGGCGCGAAGACGGGACTCAGGGTGCCGTGCGAGTACGAGACCGTGCGAACGGCGCCGACGGTCGCGGTGCTCGAAGCGAGGAGCACAACGACCTGGCTCAACCGAACGCACGGCGGTCCTCTGCTCGCAGAGGCGTCGCTGCTCCTGTGGGAGCGGCTGCTTCCGCAATTGGATGGCGTCGCGGTGCTCGGCGGGACGTGGCAGCCCGCGCTCGGTGCGCCGTTTTCTCTGCCCAGCGAGCGGCCGCCGGTGTGTACGGCGTGGCCCGAGCTGCTCGTTCCGTACGCAGAGCGCAATTCGGAGCGCGTCTTGACGCTGTATCGCGACCTGCGTCCTCGGACCGGGCCCGACGCAAACGTCGCAGCGCTCGATGACGTCGTCGATTCGTTGGTTCGCGCCGCGCCCGTTGGCTCGCCCAAGTGGGTGCTCATGCAGGACAGCGGCGTCGCGACATGCGAGACGAGCAGGCTGGGCGACCCGAATCCTGCGGTCGCAGCGCCGCACTTTGCCGCGGCGTTGCGTCGCGGCGTGAGGGTGATGCTGTTCGCGGTGTTTCCGGACAACGAGAGGACGGGAGCCTTTTCGTGGGAGAGCAACGTCGGTCAGTGGGCGGACGCGCTCGAGGCCTGGTCGGTCGCGGGAGGTGCAGCGCGCAGAAATGGGCCCGCGCACTATTGGTACTGGACAGAGACCGAGGCGATCTCCGCCGGGGTGCGCGAGAACATCATCGCGCCGTACTTCTGCGAGCTTCGAACGAGCGTCCCAGCGAGCGAGCGAGATCGCGTCGAGCTCGTGACCGAGGACGGAGCGACGATCGCGAGGTCGACAGGTTGGCAGTGGAGCGATGGCGGCAGCACGCAGCTGCGCGTGCTCGGCGCGGACTGCGAGCGGCTCGTTGATCGACGATCGACCGTGCGATTCGTCAGTCGATCGTCGCTGTGCACGCTGTAGCGGGTCAGCGCGCGAACCACGAGACGAGCGCGCCCACCACGGTGGCGAGCGCGATGGCGGGCGTAGATCGACGGCGCTCGTCGACGTCTCGCGCGGCGAGCACGAGCCCGATGACGAAGACGCACGCGGTCTCTGCGGCGGCGCCGGCGAGGCTCATGAACGCGCACGTCGCGGCGACGAGCTTGATCGCGCCTGCGCCCGCGCCGCCTCGGCGAAACGCGAAGTAACCAGGCACAAGCCCGACGAACGTCGCCGCGAGCCACCCGAAGAGCTGCTCTCGTGCGCCGAGCCCCGTTCGCAGGGCAAGCGCCGCGAGAAGCGCAGGAAACGTGAGCGCGTTGGGGATTCGGTCGGATCGAGCCTCGATCACGAGCGCGATCATCGCCACCGCGACGGCCGTGACGAGCCTCGCGATGAAGAGCTGCTCTGCGAACATGCGCGCAAGCTACGGGCAGGGCGTCGGGCTGTCGACGAACGGTCCCGCGCGATCAGAGGTCGAACGTTCGACGCGAGAACACCCACGCTTCGAGGCGCTTGTCGGCCTCGGGGAGGTTCGAGTCGTAGAGCCACGAGCGCTGCACAGAGGGGACGCAGCGCTCGCCAGGGAGCGATTGCGTCGGCGCCCTCGACGATGATCGCGCGCGGAAGGCTGCGGGCTCGGCTCACACGTAGCGCGGTCCGCAGGGTCCGCGTTGTTGACACCCGCCGGCTCCACCGGAGCAGCCCGCGGCGCACGCGCCTGCGCTGGGGTAGACCATTCCGGTCGCCTTGCAGACGGTGCTCACGTTCATCCCGGCGCACGATTGATTGGCGAAGCCCGAGCAGCGACTGTTGCCGTTGAGCGTGCCCAAGCACTGGGCGCACTGAATGCTGGTGGGAGAGGGCGAGAAGCACGCCGCTTCGCAGCCCCACACGCGGTCGGCGCCGTCGGCGCTTCCGTCTCCGTAGGGGTGCGCTCCGAGGACGAAGTGCATCAGCTCGTGAAAGAGCGTCTGCGAGAGCGCCGGGCACGAAGCGCCGAACGACGCCGGCCCGAGCGAGACGTGCACGTCGTCGTCGCCGAACCAGTTGCGGCCCACCTCGTCGATACGCGCCCAGCCGCAGCTCGTCGGGTCGGTCTCGGCGCAGTCGATCCGCACGTTGGAGGTCGCGAACTTGCGCGCGAACTGCAAGGCCCACGTGCTGTCCATCTTGCTGAGGCAGTCCGCACCTTTGCTCAGCGCGTCGTCGAGCGCCGTTTGAATCTGCGCGGCTTGCGCGGGTGTGCACGCTCCTGCGCCGCTGGTGGGGACGTGCGCGACGACGCGGCGCTGTTGATTCGGCGTGGTCGTGGTCCATCCGCCGGCGGTCCAGCGACCGCTTCCGTCGTCGAGCTCGACCTGCACCGAGACGGAGGCTTGCGCGGGATCGGGCGTAAACGTTCGGCGCAAGTCCACGGTGTTGTCGCCGTTGGTGTCCTCGGTGACGACGTGCGTGTAGAGCGACGGGTTGGCCGTTGCGACGCGGGACTCGATCATGAACTCGGGCTTTCCGTCGCGATTGCGGTCGAGGCGAAATGTGTGCACCGGGCCCGTGCGGTCCCAGATCATGTCCGGGGTTCCCGCGTTGTTGCTGTCGATGGTCTCGCGCGTGGGGCGGCCGGCGCCGACGCGACCCTCGAGCACCCACTCAGCGCGTCCGTCGCCGTCGAGGTCGATCTGCGTGTCGCCGCGCTCGTACGCGGTTCTCGCTGCGGTGAGCGCCCGCAACCGTGGGCTCTCTCCGTCGACGCTGGCGTCGCTCGGCGTCGCGCCGTCGGCGCTCGCGTCGCTCGAAGCGTCGCTCGGAGGCGGGGTCGTCGAGCACGCTTGCACCCACGCGCCGAGCACGAACAGCGCTGATCGCATCTGCAGTTTCTTCATGAGCTCGATCAGCGAGCAACGCGTGTGCCGCGAGGGCTCGAGCCGACGCGCGCACTTCTCACGCGAGAGCAGTTGAACGGCACCCGCGGCTGTGGCTTGTGCGAGGGCGTGAAGCGGCAATACCAACCGGCGGTGCGCGTGGTGCTCGGCTACGCTGCGACCGCGAAGAATCCTCCAGAACATTACGCTGCCGAAGCGACGGCCGCGTTGCAGAAGGCGGTCTCGGCGCTCGGGCGCGATTGGAAGAGGCACGCGGAGACGTTCGCGGTGTTTCCTGCGGCGCAGTCGGGGCGCGTGGTCGTCGGCGTGGCGAGCTCGCGATCGCCCACGGTGTTCGACGCGCCGAGGACGATCGCGCCCAACACCGCGATCAGCGCGGTTCACTATGTCACCAGCTCGGGGATGGGCTCTGCGGCAGAGGTCGATCGTCACGGCAACGAGCTCACGACGGACGGAGTGCTCCGCGCGCTCGACGCCGCGCTCGAGGACCCAGCGATCGCTGCGCTCGGCCTCGAGATCGACGATCGGTCAGCAGAATCCCAGAGCTTTCTGCTCTCGGACGACGGGCGATCGGGCGCGCTCGTGTTCGGCCAGGCGCTGTGGAAGCGCGGCGATCGCTACGAAGGCGGCTCGGTTCGCACGTGGTCGTACGAGTACGAAGACGGCGAAGGCGTGCGGCTCGTCGGCGTGGCGTACGCGCAGGTCGACGCCAACGCGCCGATCGTGCAGCTCACGGGCGAGGGGCGCGAGTGGGACTTCGAGGCCACGGCGAAGAGCGCGGTGCGCGAGGTGATCGAGACCAACGCGCCGTGGGGCTGGTATCTCGCCAGCGAATCGCGCTGAGCACGCGCCTGCAGTACGCTCGGCGCTGCGATGCGAGCGCTGCGATGGTCCGGGCTGTTGTTGTGCGTGGCCGCGGCGGTCACCGGGTGCGGTGCGAGCGCGGCTCCGATGGACGCGAGCGCTGATCGCGCGGTGAGCGACGGCGCATCGGTGGGCGCGGACGTCGCGAGTGACAGCGCGAGCGACGCAGCGAGCGAAGCAGGGGGGGATGCGGCTGCGGACGCTGCGCTCGATGCGACGCGTGACGGCGCGAGTGATGCAGCGAGCGACGGCGCGAGTGATGCAGCGAGCGACGGCGCGAGCGGGGCGCCGAGCTGCAACCCGGCTGCGGTCTTGTGCAACGCGATCGCGCCGGTGTGCGGGCGCGGCGAGGCGCCGAGCGTGGTGGGCGGCTGCTGGGGGCCGTGCGTTCGGGCGGAGACGTGCGCGTGTGCGCGGGACGAAGAGTGCCCGCGCGTGCCGGGGTTCAGCGAGGTTTGCTACGTGAGCCGCGGGCACTGCGGGCCGTTGCTCTGAGCGCTGCGAGGGGGGCGGTCGCGAGCTGTTTTCGCTGCGGTCTGAGTGAAATCGCGCGACGGGGTCGCGCTCAATCGTCTTGATCCTCGTCGGACGCGCGCTTGTAGAAGAGGCAGACCATCGGAGCGACCTCGCGATGGCGCACGGGCGTGAGGCAGCTTCGATGCGGGGCGACCGTCGAGCGCCCCGAGCGCTCGTGCGTCGCGCGAGCCCGTTCGTCGCGCGCGTCGTCCGCGGCGTCGCGTGGGGTTTCGCTCGCGTCGCGCTCAGCGCTGGGCTCGATCACGTCCGGCGCCACGGGCGTCAGGCACGGCGGGATCGTGACGGGAACCTCGACGTCTGCGCGCGACGGCGGGACCTCCAAGCACGGTCGAAACGGCGAGAACTGCTCGCACGACGCCACCATCACCGTGGCGAGCGCGCTGGTGACGAAGCGCCGTCTTCGCTGAAGGATCGCCTCGCGGTCCGCGTCTTCGTCCGGGGGCTGGCGTTCTCGCGGAGCTTCATCCGAGTGCATGGTGACCTCGTGAGACGGGCGATGGGCGCCGCGGGTTTGCGTTGCGCTGCGAAACGGCGGACCTCGCACGGTCGCTGCTGCGCACGGCGCGGACGGGACCGTACGATCATCGCATGATCTCTCGCAAACGAGCGCTCGCGCTGCTCGTCTCGGTGATCGCGGCGCGCTGCGGTCCTGTGGACGAGCAGGACGCGAGCGACGTCGTCGCCGAGCGAAGCGCGAGCGATGGCACGGCGGCGGACGTCGCGGATGTGGCTGTGATGGACGCCGTTGCGGTGCTCGACGCTTCGGCGACGGACGCGACGGACGCGACCGTGGATGCGGGCGACGCGAGCGCGCAGCCAGACGCGATGCAGCGGCCGTTTGGCGCGATCGCGTGGGAGTCGCTCGGCGCGGGGGTCTCGTTCAAGCAGACGGACGACAGCGCGGCGCGCAACGTCGCTGTGCTGTACGCGGGCTACAACATCAGCGCGGCGTCGTCGCAGCGGTGGGCCGAGGCGCTCTACGACGCGTGGATGCAGGCGAATCGCGTGCGGTACGTGTACGCGGTGCAGGGGCCGGCGGCCGTTGATTACCGAGGAAAAGAGATCGCGAACCGCGCGATCGCCGCTTCGCTCGTGGCGCACGTCGACGCGAGCACGGAGTTTGTCGCGGTGATCGCGCACTCGAGCGGGGCGTACGTGGCGGCGGAGGGGTTCTATCGCTTGTTCGTCGAGCGCCCTGATCGCGGGGGGCTCGTGCGCGATCGCGTCCTGTACTTCGACCTCGACGGAGACTGGGGAATCGCGGCGGATCCCGAGCGCAACTTGTCCGCGGCGAGCGTGGGCGCGATGCGCTGGGCGTACTTCATCGCGGTGAGCGACCCGACGCGGGGGCTGGTGGGCTTCAACAGCAACGCGATGCGCGCGGGGCAGGCGATGTACCCGACGCGCTCGGAGTTTGCCGAGTACGACGCGCGCGACTCGGGGTGCTCGAGCAGCGTGTGCCTGCACCTCTCGCTCATCAACACGCGCCCGCCCGGCGACGGAAACCAATCGTACTCGGACTTCGCCGGCCGCCCAGTCAACCGCTGGTATCTCGACCGCGCGGCGCCCCGACTGCGCTGAGCGGCGGTCATTTGCGCGGCGCCGAGCGGCGGTGATTTGCGCGGCGCCGAGCCGCCGCGGCGAAATCTCGCCGGAGCAACCTTGACAGTGATCACTGTAACATCTAGAACAGTGACTGTTGTGAATGACTCACTTGCTACCGATCTTGTTTCAGTCGCTGTGGACGACGCGGGTATGCTCGACCCGTCCATGACCAAGGCGCCTGCCCCGACCGAGTCGCCCGCTGAGGGCGCCGAGCCCGAGTACACGATCGACGAGCTCGCGACGGTGACGCGCGTTCCGAGCCGGACGATCCGGTTCTATCAATCGGCAGGGACGCTTCCGAAGCCGACGATCCGTGGTCGCGTGGCGATCTACCGACGCGCGCACGTCGAGCGGCTCGAGCAGATCGCGATGCTTCAGGACCGCGGGCTGCAGATCAAAGCGATCCGCTCGGTGATCGAGCAGGCAGAGAAGGGCGAGTTCTCGATCCAAGAGTGGCTCGGGTTGCACGACAAGCTCAGCTCGCCGTGGGCTGGCGATCGCCCGAAGATCCTCAGCGAGCAAGAGCTGCAATCGATGCTCAAAGAGCACCGGCCGGGCCTCGCGGCGGAGCTGCTTCGCACGCAAGCGATCGAGCGCCGCGGCGACGCCCTGCTCGTCGAGAGCCCCGCGCTGCTCGACCTCGCGCTGCGACTCGAGCGCGTCGGCGTCACCGTCGATCAGTCCCGCGAGGCCGCGAGCGTGATGCACAAGCACCTGTCCAAGCTCGCGCAAGAGCTCACGACGTTCTTCATCGAGCGCACGGACATGGGAGGCGAGACGCTCGACCGCGCGTACGAAGAGTTTCGTCCGGTGAGCATCGAAGCGGTGCGAATCATGTTTGCTCGCGAGATGGAGCGCGCGGTGCGCAAGGCCAACGAGTCCGGCGCGGCCTCGGCCCTGAGCAAGCGACGACGAAGCAAGAAGCGATAGCGATCGCGATGCGCTTCGCTCGCGAGCGAAGCCTGCTCATCGCAGCGCTCTGATTGTGGATCGGAGGCGCGCGCGGCTCTGCGCGCGACGTCGCGCCTCTGTGTTGCTGGCGCGCGACCGAAGCCTGTTCGAGGGCGTCGGTCGCGCGCGATCGCGCGCCCATCACCGAGGAAGATCTCATGGACACACGAGAGTCAGACCCATCTGTGCATGTCGTCGGCGCTGTGCGCCGCGCGCTCGACCGAGCGTTGCGTTGGATGAGCTATCCCCGCGAGCCCGAGGCGTACCTCGCGCTGCTCGCGCCGGCGCGGTTCGGTCCGCTGCTCGGCGAAGTGATCGCGATTCACCCTCATTTTGCAGGGTGCGCGACGATCCTTGTGCGCGTGGACCGTCGCTTCGCGCAGCACCGCGCGGGGCAGTTCGTCGCCGTCACGATCGAGGTCGACGGCGTGCGACGCACCCGCTGCTTCTCGATTTCGAGCGCGCCTCGCGCGGACGGCGATCGCTCGCTGATCGAGCTCACGATCAAAGCCAAGCCGGGCGGAACGGTCACTCCTCGCCTCGTCGACCCTTCGATCGTCGGCGCCACTGTCGAGCTCTCGCAGCCCATGGGGAGCTTCGTGCTCGACGAGCCGCTCGCTCCGCGGCTGCTCTTCGTCACCGGCGGCAGCGGAATCACCCCGGTGCTCTCGATGCTGCGCGCGATCGATCGTCGAGCGATCCGTGAGGGTGGTCCGCGGTCGAAGATCACGCTTCTGCACTTCGCGCGCAGCGAAGCCGAGGCGCTCTTCATCGACGAGCTGCGCGAGATGCCGTGGCTCGACCTTCGGCTGGTGACCGACGAGGCCTCGGGGCGCGCGCCTTCGCTCGATGAAGCGAGCCTCGCCGAGGTGGTCGACGACTTCGAGCGCACCCGCGCGTATGCGTGCGGACCGGCGCCGCTTCTCGCGGCGGTCGAGCGCGCGTTCGAAGCGCGCGGCGCGAGGGAGGCGCTGACGATCGAGCGCTTCGCCTTCGGCGACGAGGCCCGCGGTGAGTCGAGCGCGACGGTGCGCTTCGTGCGATCGAACAAGAGCGCGACGAGCGATCGAACGCTGCTCGTCGTGGCCGAAGAGCAAGGGCTCGAGCCGAAGAGCGGCTGCCGCATGGGCATCTGCGGGACGTGCCACTGCAAGAAGCTCTCGGGCACCACGCGCGATCTGCGCACGGGCGAGGTCTCGACCGAGTCGAACGTGGACGTCGCGCTCTGCTCGACGGTCGCGGTCGGCGACGTGGCGATCGACCTGTGAACCCACAGAAAACACAGAAAGCGAGCGAAGGACTATGCAAAGAGACATCGCGCTCAGCGCGGCGCAGATCGAGTCGTTCGGAGAAGAGATGTACGCGATCCACCAGCGAGCGCGGGCCGCGCGCGGAGCGCAGGACGTCGCGTACATCCGTCGCGTGATCCGTTGGCAACAGGGCAGCGAAATCGCAGGGCGAGCGCTGCTGTTCGCGAGCTTCGTCCCGGGCGCGTGGGTCGCGGGCACGGCGCTGCTCTCGCTCTCGAAGATCCTCGAGAACATGGAGGTGGGGCACAACGTGATGCACGGTCAGTACGACTTCACCGGCGACCCCGCGCTCTCGTCGCGCGGCTACGAGTGGGACAACGCCTGCCCTTCGGAGCTGTGGCGGCACTCGCACAACTATTTGCACCACACGTTTACCAACGTGCGCGGGGTCGATCACGACCTCGGCTATCGCGTGCTTCGCGTGGACGAGAGCCAGCCGTGGGCGTGGCATCGCGTCCCGCAGGTCGTGTACGCGGGCGTGCTCGCGGCGCTGTTTCAGTGGGGCGTCGCCGCGCACGACGTGGATGTCCTGCGATATCTCTCGACGCCGAGGGCCGCGCGCGACCCCGAGGACGTAAAACGTGTGCGCGAAATCAAGGCCAAGGGCTGGAGGCAGGTGCGCAAGGACTACCTGCTGTTTCCGCTGTTGGCCGGGCCCAACGCGCCGTGGGTGTTCGCGGGAAACCTCGTCGCCAACGTCGCGCGCAACCTGTGGGCGGCGGCCGTGATTTATTGCGGGCATTTTCCTGAGCAAGCGCAGACGTTCGCCGCGGAGTCGCTCGAGGCAGAGTCGCGCGGGCAGTTCTATCTACGTCAGCTGCTCGGCTCGGCGAACTTCGACGGCCCGCGGTGGCTGCACGTGCTGAGCGGGCATTTGAGCCACCAGATCGAGCATCACTTGTTTCCGGACGTTCCGTCGTGGCGGTATCCCGCGCTCTCGAAGGAGGTGCGCGCGCTCTGCGAAAAGTACGGGCTGCCGTACAACACCGGGACGCTCTCGGGGCAGCTCGCCTCGGCGCTGCGCCGCATCCTGCGCCTCTCGCTTCCTCCGCGGACCGAGCTCGCGCCGGCGACCGCAGCGTAGTACGTCGAAAGCGATTGACCGGACGCAGCGCGTGCGGCACTGCCCACAGCCACGAGCCATGGCAGGAGCGATGCGTGCGAGGCAAGCGCAGTTCAACCTGGCGATGCTGCGAAAGCGGTATCCGGCGGCGGCCGAGCGCGTTCGAGCCTCGATCCCCAGAGAGATCGAGGCGATCGAGCGCGCCGGCATGACCGACTGGGTGGACTTCGCGGCGCTGCGCGCGCTGCTCGAAGGGGCGCTTCGCGAGCTCGGCGAGGCGGAGTTTCGTCGGTGGTGCTCGAGCGCGATGACCGACACGCTGCAAGGGCCGCTCTTGCGCACGCTGTGGGACTCGAGCGTGCGGCTGTTCGGGCTGCGCCCCGAGTCGATCCTGCGCTGGGCTCCGCAGGCGTGGGCGCTGATGTACCGCGACCTCGGGACGGTCGAGTGGAGCTCGTCCGAGCGCTGCTTGAAAATGACCCGACTCGACGCCGCTGCGTACGCGTCGAACGCCTTTCTCGAGTCCGCTGCGGCCGCGGTCGACGCGGTGTTTTCTCTGTGCAACGAGCGCGTCTCGACCGTGGTCGAGCGGCGCGATTCGGGCACCGCCGTGCTTCGGGCCTGAGCGACCGTTTGTTCGCGGCGCGTCGCCCGATGAGGCAGCATCGCGCCATGTTGTTCTCGTTCGACGCGCAGTGGATGTTCGGCGCGGATGGGGTCGAAGTGCTGGGGTATCGAACGGCGGACGAGTCTCCGGTGTGGAGATTCGCTGCTCGTTCGCCGATCACCGCGGTCGCGTTGAGCTCGCCGCTCGCCATCGCGCTCGCCAGCGACGGGACCGTTGGGTGGTTCGACGCCGCCACGGGCCAGTTGCGAGCGAGCACGGCGGTGCGTCCCGCGGCGCTCGACCTCGCGGCGGACGCGTGGGGCAGCGCCCTCGTGGTGTATCCCGACGGGCTCGTCCTGCTCGACGCCAACGGGACACGCACGTTCGCGGCGCCCGCGGGCGCGGTGTTCACGGCCGCCGCGTTCGCTGGGCAATCACGGTTGATCGCCGCGGGCACGACCAGCGGACATGCGCACTTCTGGGACGCGACCAGCGGCGAGTACGGCGGTTCGGTGCCTGTATCGGACAAGCCCATTCGATCGCTCGCTGGGGTTCGTCCTGGGCAATGGCTCGCCACTGCGGGGGACGCTGTATTCGACGTGATGCTCACCGGCGCGGTGCGCTTCACGGGAATCCCTGGAGAGCAGCTCGGGTATGTCTCGTTCGACGCGAGCGCGCAGTGCATCGGGCTTCAGTTCGCGCCCAACGCTGCGATCTTCGTGGATTTTCGCACGAAGAACACGCTGCTCAACGCGACGTACCCCGAGCGCAAGGTGACCGGCGTCGGGGGCGTCGGACCCCTCGGGTACGCGGTCGGACTCGACCTGGGCGACGCCAATCGGTTCGATTTGCAGGGGCAGACGTGCAGGACCGAGCCGCACGCAGGACGGCCGCGCAATCGCTGGGTGTTGATGGTGGGGCGCTGACGCTCGCCGCGCTCAGCGCGCCGGGTCCGTGCGCTCGTCGACGAGGCCGTGCGCGCCTTCGATGAGCGCCGCGAGTCGAACGGCGAACCGCGCGGCGTCGCCTCCGTCGATCATGTCGTGGTCGAGCATGAGCGAGAGCGAGAGGATGTCGCGCGCGACGATCTGGCCCTCGTGCACCCAGGGTTTCTTCACTGCGGCTCCAACGACAAAGGTGGCCGCGCGCGGGCCGGTGGTGAACGTGAACCCGGTGCCTGGCAGCGCCGCAAACTTGCCGACGGACGTGACGATGGTCGTGCCCGCGCGCGCTTTGATGCGAAACGCGTCGGCGATCATCCAGCGAAACAGGGCGACGCGAACGAAGCGCGGGAGCCACGAGAGGAGGCGAAAGAGCCTGCGGTTCCAGTGGTCTTCGCGGCCGAGCTCGCCGCCGCTCGCGTGCCGTTTTCGTCCCTGCGAGAGCTCTTCGTAGACCTTCTCGACGGTGAGGTCTTGCGCGCGTCGCAAGACGATCTCGCGCGGCTGTCGCTCGCCCGCTTCGTCGACCTCGACAGGGACGCTGATGTCCACGTCGTCGAACTGCACCACGCTGCGTCCGTGCCGAACGGTGTTGAGCTTGGGGTGCTCGGCCATCGCGACGGCGATGCATCGAACGACGAACGCGAAGAACGAGAGTCGCTCGCCCTTCGCTTGCTTCGCGGCGATCGCTTGGACCGCGGACGTCACGTCGAGCTCGACCATCGCGACCATCAAGTGCGGCTCGGGCAGCGCGGCAAACGCGTCGGCGGTGAACTGTCGATGCAGCGAAGGGCGGATGAGCTTGAACGATCCGCCCGCGTTCGATGGAGCCATGACGTTCGCGATGGTGCCTCGAAATCGCGCGCGTGCGGTGTGGCGACGGTGCGACTTCTACGAGAGCCGGACGTCGCACTGGGCGGCGACCGCCTCGAGGGCCTTCTTCTTTCGCGCGTTTGCGTTGCAAATCGCCTCGCGAAACTGCGCTTCGAGTGTCTTCGACCGCGCGTTGCCCATCCGCGCGCGGTGCTCGATCCATCGAGCGAGCTGGGCTGGGACGCGCTTGTCCACCGCGAGCATCGCGCGCGTGATCGAGTGAAAGCTCTCGTCGTCGATCTCGATGCGGTGGCGCTCGACGCCGACGATGGTCTTCGCCGCTTCTTCTGGAGATCGCTCGGCGAACTTCACGAGCAGCGCGATCACGCGGGCGCGCTCGTCTGCGCGCGAGCGAGTGAAGCGCTTGAACGCGCTGTTGAACGCGGCCGCGAGCGCGTCGTCGCGTTCGTCGGCGAACAGCTCGTCCAAGCTCTCGAAGAACCGCGCGGACTTTCTCTTCTCGACGACGGCGGCGACCTTCGGCGCTTGCTCGTCCAGGGCGAGGGCGATCCGCTCGATCGCTGCGGCCTCGACGCGCGCGGCGAAGACCACCGGCGCGTCGTCCGGGTCGAACCCCGCCCGAGCGACGAGCGCACGAAGCTTCGCGACGAGCTTGTCTCGCTGCGCGGTCGCGTCTGCGGCGTGGCCGGCCAGGACGAGGACGGGAGCGGCGAGGCCGAGCGCCTTCCACTCGACGAGCCTGCCGTTGTTGGTGGCGACGGCGGCGTCCGCGCGCTGCCAGTACATGCACGCGACGGTGGGCTGCGACGGGTCGATGCGCGCGTTCTTGGGATAGAGGTGCTCGACGAGCGCGTACTCGCGCAGCGACGAGCAGAGCTGCGAGTGCTTGCAGAGGTGCTGCACCGCGAAGAACTCGTCCGTCGGGCCGAGCGCTCCTCGCTCGGACTGAACGAACAAGACGCGCACCCTGGGCCGCCCTCGGCGATCGCGCGCGGGCTCGATCGCGACGGGCGACGATGGCTTTCGAGCGACGTTGGCGTCGCGCTCGGCGCGCATGCGGGCGTCGGCGAGCGCGAGCAGCGCGTCGCGCGCGGCGAACGGCTTGTTCCACAGGCGAATCGCGGTGGAAGCGGCCTTGGCGTCGACGTCGACGGCGCAGTCGAGGTGCAGCGAGACGGCGCTGTTCCACGTGCTGCTGGCGAAGAGCTCGCCGACGAGCGGCTCGTCGCAGCGAGCGCAGCGGCGGTCGTCCGTGGCGATGCCGAGGATCGTGTCGAAGTGGATCATGCGTGCTGCTCCTCGCAAGGCATCCAGCCTTGCAGCGTCGCCGCTCCTTGCATCGCTCGCGTCTCTTTCGACAACCTGCCCGTCTTCTTGACCGGCGGCACTAGCCTCCGACGACCTTCTTCACTCCGCGACGGGTGAGCCACTCGGTGAGTCGCTTGCGTTGGTCGCCTGCGAGCGCGATCGCCGTCCCTTCGACGGAGCCTCCGCAGCCGAGAGCCTTTCGCGCCTCGCGACACCACTCATCGAGCTCGGCTTCGCTCAGCGCGAGCTGCTCGATCAACGTGACCTCTTTGCCGCCGCGACCTTTGCGCTCGTAGCGAAGGACCGCGCGCGGCGGGGCTTTGTTCTCGGCGGCGGCGACGGGCTTGGGCGCATCGTGAGCCTCTGGCGCGGCGCCTGGAGGAAGCGCCTCGCGCAGGCTCGCGAGCTTGGCGAACGGGTTGTTCTTCACGATCGCCGTACGATACCGCGCCTGCGCGTCACGCGGCGGACCAGCGCGCGCGGTCCGTCTCGATCTGCTCGCGAAGGGCCTGCAAGAAGGCTTTGGATGCGGGGCTCTTCGAGGGCGTCGAGGGCGTGAGGGCGTAGAGCCAGAGGGACTTCCACGACCAGCCGGGGCACAGGTGCACGAGGCGACCGTCGCGGATGTGCTCGCGCAGGGCGTGCTCGGGCATGACGCCGACGCCCGCGCCGTGCACGAGCAGGCTTACGAGCGTCGCGCCGTTGTTGGCTTCGGCGCGAAAGCGCGGGGTGACCTCGTCGCGCGCCTCGTGCGGGCCGTGAAAGCGAAGCGTCGTTCCCATCACGAGCGAGTGCTTCACCCACGGGGCGTGGGCGAGCTCGCGCGGGCTGCTCGCGCTGGAGAATCGCTCGGCGATCGACGGGGCGGCGACGATGGGCTCTTCGAGGCGCGCGAGGCGCCGGGCGACGAAGGTGGATCCCTTGGGAGCGCCGAGGCGAACCGCGACGTCGATGCGCGCTTCGATCATGTCGCTGGCCGTGTCGTCGGAGACGATCTCGACGCGCACGTTGGTGAAGCGTTGGACGAAGCGCGCGACGGTCGGGGCGACGAGCAGCGGGCCGAGGTCGACGGTGGTGGCGACGCGGAGCGTTCCGCTCGGTTGGAGGGCGCGAGAGTCGAAGTTGCGAGAGAGCGAGTCGATCGCGTCATCGATGCGGCGCGCGGCGGCGATCGCTTCGACGCCCGCTTCGGTCAGGCGCATCCTGCGCGTGGTTCGCTCGAGCAGACGAACGCCGCAGCGCGACTCGAGCTCGGACACTCGCTCGCTCACGACGCTCTTGGACAAGCGCAGCGCGCGGGCGGCGGCGGTGATCGATCCGTGCGCCACGACCGCAGAGAACACCGCGAGCAGCGGCGCGTCGGAGCTGGTCAGCATTGTTCGATGATAGCGAACAGTGTTTTCGAAGCGCGGTGATTGTTCGGGTCATCGCGGCGCCGTACAGCTCGCTCGTCGAGCCCTTTGATTCGCCCGACGAACGGAGAGACACGCTCATGGATCGCGAGACCGCTCAGGCGCTGGTTGCGCCCTTCTACGACGCCCTCAACGCCCCTTCGACCAAGGCCGTCCGAGCGCTGGTCGAGTCCGTCACGAGCCCCGAGTGGCGCTCGTTTGCGGGCGAGACCAACAGCAAGGGACGCGACGAGTTCATCCAACAGGTGGGAGGTTTCGCGAAGGTGCTCCCCGACCTGCGCTGGGAGATCAAAGAGCTCTTCGTCGACGGCGATCGCATCATCGTGCGCAGCGAAGCGAAGGGGACTCCCGCCGCGCCGTTCATGGGCGTCGCCCCAGGGGGAAAGAGCTTCTCGATCATGACGATCGACATTCACACGGTGTCCGACGGAAGGCTCGTGCGCGCGCACCACGTCGAGGACTGGGCCGGCGCGATCCGTCAACTGCAGAGCTGAAGCCGCACATTGCACGGCGTTCGCTTCATGCCGTGTCAGGTGACTTCATCGCGAGTCATAGGAGCGGGACCGGTCCATCGGCGATCGTCGCTGCGTGATGTTTCACAAGCGACTGGGCTCGGTTCGCGTGCGCGATGAAGAACTCTCGTTGCGGATCGTCAGCGACGACCACCCGTTGTGCGAGCTCGCCGCGCGTCTGTGGCGCGACGTATACGGCGACGAGTTTGGCTATCTCGCGAAGAGCGGCGACGACTCTTCGCTGGTGACGCGGGGACGGCGCTCGATGGTGATCCTCGCGCTTCGCGGCGAGCAGTGCGTGGGCAGCCTTCGCATGGCGTACAAGAAGCACACGCCGAGCGAGTTCGAGTTTGCGCACTGTCCTCGGTCGCTCGAGGGAGAGCTCGGGGCGCTCAGCCGCCTCGTGGTCGCGCGCGAGTTTCGCAAGACCGCGCTCTCGCTGCACATGCTCTCGCAGTGTCACAAGTTTCACCGCGAGTGCTCCGAGGCCACTCACTACGATCACGTCCTGGTGAGCTGCGCGCCCGAGATGCTGCACTTCTACCGAACCTTCGGCTTCGAGCTCGCGCGGACGGACCTCGTGAAGAGCTCGACCTTCACCGACGAGCTGTTTCTCGTGCGCTGCTCGCGCGAGACCAACGATCGGATGGTGGCGCTGATCGATCGCGTCCTCGCAGGAGATTCGCTGGCCAAAGCGCAGATGGCCCTGCGCTATCAGTGCTTCGAGCTCGCGCTCTCGCTCGACCCGCGCGTGCGCCAGGCGCGCCATCGATCGCGCGCTGATCGCGCATCGGCTCGTGCGAACGCTCAGTCTGCGCCGCCGCGCGCGGTGTCGGCCGAGCGCTGAGCGCCGTCGCCCTCCGCGCTGGACGTCGCGTCGGACGGCGCCCCGGACTTGCCGTCGACGCGCACGCCCGTCGGCGTGGATTCGTTCGACGCGCTCTGCGAACGGATCGTGCTTCGCTTCGAGGCCGTCTCGGTCGGCGCTGTGTCGTTGGCGCGCGCGATGAGCAGGACCGGACGCGCTTCGTCTCCCTCGACGCGAAGGACGCGCGCGGCGGCGCGGCTGTTGGCGCGAGCGTTGTCCGAGCTCGCGACCTCCCAATGCCCCTCGCCGATCACCTCGACCGTCGCCCCGACGGGGATCACGAGCTGGCCGTCGCGCAGCGCTCCGCCGACGACGTGAAGGTGTTCAGCGCGCACGAGCGCGATCGCGCCCGATCCGTCGTCGATCTCGAATTCGCCGCCGTTGGTGCGCACGATCGACGGCATCTCCCAGGCGGATTCGGGCTTCACTTGCTCGTATGCGAGGCACGGCTCGCGCTCGGGGTTGTGCGCGTATCGCACAGCGCGACTGGCGCCGCGGATGCGAACGGGACCTGACGAATGGACGGACGCGATGGGCGTGAGCTCGAGCGCGTCTCTGCGTCGGGCGGCGGTGCGCAGGCGCTGCCGCGTTGCGATGGCGCGCATGAGCGGAGCCGCGATCGCGAGCAACACGGCGTAGACGAGCAGCATGAGCCACAGCGGCCAGTGCGGAGGCTCACCGGACGCGGGGGCGTTCATTCGCGCGAGCGCGAGCATCGCGATGTACGGAAGCGCGAACAACACCAGGATCAGGACGGATCCAGCGCGCTCGAGCTCGCGCGATCGGCGCTTCGAGGTCCGTTGCCACTCGGGCACCTCGTCGGTGTCGACGAGCGTCTCGTCGCAGTGCGGACACGTGCCTCCCCACGCGAAGCGCTGACCGCATGTTTCGCAGAGAAAATGCTCCTCGCGCCGCTCAGAATCACCGGTCGAACCCCCGTCGCTCATGGCGCGATCGTAGCCGATGGCGGCGCCTGGACAACGGTTTCGCAGCAGCGCGCTGCGCCACTTCATCGCGGGCGCGGAGTACGCTCGGCCCGTGCGCGCTCGGTCGACTCGTCGGTGGCTGCTGTTCGCTCTGCCGTTGCTGCTCGGATCGATCCCGTCGTTTTGCGTTCTGTCGGTGCGCAACGAGACGGGGCAGCCGTTGGTTGTGCGCGAGCTGTACGGCGCTTCGTCGGGGCAGTCGCAGACGGCGTGGCCGAGCGCCGAGGCGAGCTTTCGCTATCTCGCGCGCAACGTGGGGTTGATGGGGTGCGTCGCGGTTCCTTCTGCGCCGCAGGGGCTCACGGGCTGGATGGTGAGCGACGGCGCGGGCCGCACGGTGGTGATCGCGCGCGAGCGGCTCGACCGGCTCGAGACGATGATCGTCGTACGAGAGCGAGACCTCGCGCGCGGCCGAATCGAGTGAGCGCGCCGGGGGCCAGCGCTGGAGCTCAGCGCTCGATCCAGCGGCGCAGCGCGCGGCGAAAGCTCTTCACGTCGGCGAAGCCCAAGCTCTCGCTGATGGACTCGACGGAGGCTCCTGCGGCGGTCATGCGCTCGAACTGGCGGCGTCGCGCGTCGTCGACCACTTCGCGAAAGGTCACGTGCTCTTCGTCGAGCCTGCGCTGGACGGTGCGCGGCGTCATGGCGAGCGCGTCGGCGACGGCGTTGAGGTCGAGCCGGGCGAAGCCGATCTGGCTCTCGATGAGGTCCACGAGGATCACCGCGAAGCTGCGCTCACCGAGCGCCGCGAGCCGCTCGTTGGCCTGTTGCTGCAGAAACTCGAAGACGACGGGGTCTGCCGTGCGCAGCGGTCGCTCGGCGCGCTCGCGGCTGAGCGCGAAGCCGCACGAGGGCTTCGCGAGCGCGACGGGGCAGCGAAAATGCGCGCGGAGCGCGGGCAGCGATCGGCTCGTCTCGTGCGAGAACCACACGCTCTCGAGCGCGAAGTCGTCGCTCGCCACCCGCGCGATCGCCTGCGCGATGAACGCGATGGTGAACTCGTTGAGCACTTCGCCGAGCGTCTCGGGGCAGCCGACGACGTAGTAGTCGAGGCGCAGCGCAGCGGGGTCCGAGGCGAGGTTGAAGCGCGCGATGGGGTTGATGAGGGCTGCATACTTGGCCAGGGATTGGAGGCCGATTTCGAGGGTCGGCGCGGTGCGCACGAGCAGCTCGGCCATCCCGTAGGTGCCCTCGGGGGCGCTCTTGGCGAGCAGGACGCTGAACGGCTCGGGCCCCTCGTGCGCGCTCGACGCTTCGTCGAGCAGCGCGCGCACCGAGGAGAGCGGGGCGGTGCACACGCCGAGCGTCGCGCGCTCGGGCAGACGGCAGCGGGTGAGCAGCGCGCGGGCCTCGTGCGCGTCGAGCCCCATGAGCTGCAAGATCAGGGGAGTGAGCCGAAAGATGAAGGGAGGATCGCGGTGCGGCATCGGGCGCAGACCGCGGACAGCGTACAGCGCTCGTGCCGCCGGTCAGCAAGATGTGCGGCACTAGGCGGCGCGGAGGTTGATCAGCTCCCAGGCGACGCGCGTGGACGCTTCGAGCTGTACGGCGTCGACGCGGTCGGCGGTGTCGTTGGGGTGATGGTAGTTGCGCGGCGCGTGCTGCTCGGGGTCGATGCACGTCAGGGCGAGGGCGCGGTAGCCCTCGACGAGAAACACGAGAGCGTCCGTCGCGCCTGCGGGGATCACGTAGCTCTCGAGCTCTTTGCCGACGGCGTTGCGCGAGGCGGCGCGGGCGAGGGTGACGAGCTCTTCGGGCTGCGGGACGCGGGTGAGCTCGCCTTCTTCGAGGGCGTAGAGCGTTCCGTTCGAGAGGGTGTCCAAGACGAGGATGTCGGTGTCCGAGGCGCTCCAGTGGGCGCGCATCGCGCGAGCGAGGTGCGCGGCGCCGCCGGTTCCAGCCTCTTCGGCGCCGGTGAACGCGAAGACGATCTCGACGTCATCCCGTGGAATTTCTCGGGCCCAGCGCTCGGCGAGCACCACCTGCGCCGCGCACCCCGAGAGGTTGTCCGCCGCCCCGGGCACGACGGTGTTTCGCAAGAGCACGTCCGCGTTGAAGAAGAACACGATCGCCACGGGGATCGAGAGCAGCCCCCACAGCCACGCGGCGATCGAGAGCAGCCCGAGCGCAGAGAGCGCGTGCAGCGCGGCGAGCAAGAGGATGGAAGCCATCGGGAGGGCGAGCTGCTTGCGGAGAAATCCGAGCGCTTTGGGCGGAGGCGCGGCGATGAGCTTCAAGATCGCCGGCTCGAACATCAGCCCCGTGAACGCGGAGTCCGCGTGCGCGACGCACACGATGCGACGGCGCATCGTGGCGCGCGCCGGGAGCGTCGCGAGGACGTTTTGAGTGTCCACCTTCGGCCAGAGCGCGCGCAGGACGTGGCGGCGGTGCGTGACTTCGCGAAAGAAGCTCCACCACACGAACAAGAGCCCCGCGCACGCGAGGGCGTGCGAGAGCCGTCCGAGCTGCACGAAGGCGAGCGCGAGGCCGAAGTGCATCGCCATGCCGCCGTAGATGTGCGGGGCGAAGCGAAAGGGCTGCCAGTCGATGCGATAGCCCGCGGCCTGCAGTCGCTCGGCGATCGCGGATTGCACTGCTTTTTCAGCGGGCGTTCCGGTGAGGCGCGTGGGCGCGAGGGAGGCGAGCCAGTGCAGCGCGGTGACGGCGCCGGTCGAGGCGGGGGCGTTCATGCGCGGCGCAGTGTGGGGCAGGGCGCTGTGCGAGCGCGCGGACGGTTCACGACAAATGCGGGCTCGAACGCGACACGCGCTGCACGGGGCGCAGCGACGGTGCTCTCATCGTCGCCACCGTGCCTCTCTTCAAGCGCAGCGACGGAACGCACATCCCCCATGTCTCGCTCACCCGCGCGATCATGCCGTTCATCATGCGGACGCGCACCGAGTCCGCGGTGTACTTCGAGCAGAAGCTCGACGTCACCAAGGCGTACGAGTACATCGCGCGCCGCGCGCAAGAGGGGAGCAAGCTCACGCTGTTTCACATCTACTCGTACGCGATCGTGCGAACGCTGGTCGAGCGGCCCCGGCTCAACCGCTTCACGAGCGGCGGGCACTTGTATCAACGAAGCGCGATCGAGCTTGGATTTTCTGCGAAAAAGTCCATGGACGAGAGCGCGCCCGTCGTCGCGATCAAGCGCGCGTTCGACCCCAACGCCACCTTCGACGAGCACGTGCAAACGCTGCTCGGCGGCGTGTCCGAGGGGCGCTCGTCCAAGGCCAATCACACCGATCAAGAGCTGAGCATCTTGCTGAAGTTTCCGACGCTGGTGCTCGGCTGGCTCGTGCGGCTCGCGCGCTGGCTCGACGGGGTCAATCTCTTGCCGCACGCGATGATCGGCCCCGACCCGCTGTACGCCAGCGTCTTCATCGCCAACCTCGGCTCGGTGGGCTTGGACGCGGCGTTTCACCACCTGTACGAGTGGGGAAACTGCCCCATCTTCGCCGCCCTCGGCCGCGTGCACGAAGAGCGCGCCGAGGATGGCTCGCTTCGTCGTTACTGCCTCGTGCGCTACACGTTCGATGAGCGCATCGAAGACGGGCTGTACTGCGCTCGAGCGCTCGAGCGCTTGCGTGAGATCGTCGAGCGATGGGAGGCTCCCCCGCCGCCGTGACCGTCGCCTCGTCCGTTCGCATCCGCGCGCTCGCGACGCTCTTCGCGCTCGTCGGGCTCGGTTGCCGACCGACGGCGACGCAGGTGCAGGTGGTGCTCGGGACGGACGCTCCGGCATCGCAGCGGATCTTCGTGCGCGCCTCGGTGGAGGGGTCGAGCGTGGCGGCTCCGCGGTGGGACTTGTCCGACGCGGGGAGCCGCGATTTTCTCGGGAGTTTTACGGTTCTTCCCGCGAGAGACTCCGCGCCCGACTCGCGCGTGACCGTGCTCGTCGAGGCGACCCTTCGCACGAGCGAGAGCCCGAGGACCGAGGTCACGTTTCAGCGACGCGTCTCGTTTGGATTCTTGCCGCACCAGAAGGGGACCGTGCGCGTGTTCATCGCGACGGGCTGCTTCGCGGCTGCGACGGGGTGCACGCGCGCTGCGAGCTGCACGGTGGCGGCGCGGTGCGACGAGCAAGGGCTCACCTGCGGTGACGAAGGCGCGTGCGTTCGGCCCGAGGTCACCGTGATGCCCGATGGGCAGGACGGCGGTCTCGACGCGCGCAGGCCCTCGATGGACGCGGCGCTCGACGGCGCGCGATCCGATGTCGTCACCGAGCTCGCCGCGCGGTGCCCTGGCGCCACCGAGTGCGCGGGGATGTGCGTCAACGTCGCGGACGACCCGCGCCACTGCGGAGGCTGCGGACGCGCGTGCGCCGCTGGGCAGGGGTGCATCATGGGGGTGTGCACCGCGTGCGCGGCGCCGCGATTGATGTGCGGCGCGGACTGCATCAACCCTGACAACACCGTTCAGCACTGCGGAGGGTGCGGTCGGTCCTGTCCGTCTCGCCCCAACGCCGATGCGCGATGCTCGGGCGGAGCGTGCTCGATCTCGTGTGTCGGCTCCTTCGCCAACTGCGATCGCAACGACAGCAACGGGTGCGAGGTCGACACGAGCAACGACCGAAATCACTGCGGCGCCTGCGGCCGCAGCTGCGGCGCGGATCGCGCATGCGTGGGCGGAGCGTGCGTGTGCGCCGCGGGTCGAAGCGACTGTGGCGGGACGTGCTTGCCGACTGGCGCGGCGTGCTCGGAGGGCACGGGCGCGTGCATGCGCGCCGGGCGGGTTGTGTGTACCGGCACGGGGATGACGGGCTGCGATGCGGTGCCTGGCGCGCCGGGCGCGGAGGTGTGCAACGGCGCCGACGACAACTGCGACGGGACCGTGGACGAGGACCCGGCGTGCGTGGAATGTCTGACGATTCCCACGGTGAATGTCTGGCCGCTCAACCTCACGCGCGGCGATCGTGAGTTCAACGGGCACGGTCCGAACGTGAGCATTTCTGTGGACTGGTCGATCGCGGGCAACCAGATCGCTGCCAACGCGTGCGTGACCGCAGAAGAGACGGTCTCGGACTGGACCACGGGAAGCGCGTGTCGAACGTCGATGAGCGCTCCTGCGATGGGAGCGATCGACGCGGTACTCGACCCGCCCTTTCGAGGCGGCTACCTCGACGGCGATCACTCGTGCGATTTCGTCGCGGGGGGCGCGGGCGTGACGGGCGCGACGTGCGTGGGCGACACGTCGGGCGACGACATTTGCGCGAGCCCCGACACGTGCGGACAGCCCGAGTGCACGGGGTGCGAGGTGCGCTTCGGCTGCGTTCGAGTGCGGCGACGACCGTGAGCGCAGCGCGAACGAGCGTCGCTCGCGTCCGCCCGCCGCTCAGCGCGGGGTGAAGCGCAAGAGCAGCCCCGTCTCGACGGCGTTGACGGCGTTGTGCGAGACGTTGGTCGCGATGGTCTGCGTGAGGTTCTGCATTCCGACCGTGGCTTCGTCGCCGTTTTGCCGGGTGCCCGAGCCGACCGTCGTGAGCGAACAGTAGTGAAACTCGACGACGTTGCTGGTCTCGAAGAGCTTCACTTGAAAGCGCAGCGTCTCTTCGCCGTCGACCGTCGAGACGTCGTTCCATTCGATGACGAAGCGACGCGCGGGCGCGGCGCCCACGGTCGCGGTTCGCACCGATGCTCCCGAGACGATGTCGAGGTCGTCCCAGAACGGAGCCACCATCGACCCGTTCACCGAGGTCGTCGGGAGCATCTCGTTGCGATACACATCGCTTGGAATTCCGCTGGCCGACGTCCACAGCTCCGCGAACCCGTTGCTCGTCGCGCTCCAGTGCGTGACCGCGCCTCCGTAGTACGAGAGCGAGAACGGCAGCGCCGCCGGCGCGTCCATCGTCGAGTCGTCCCCAACGAGTCCGGTGTCCGTCCACGAAGCGGGCGAGTCGCAGCTCGCGCCGCCAGCCATGCGCGAGACCGTGTAGCCCGGCATCGCCCCGGCGTCGCTTCCCGCCTCGGCGCCTGCGTCGGTCGCGCTGTCCTCCGCGCTCGCGTCCGCTGCGGCATCGGCGCTGTCCGGCGCTGCATCGTCGATGGCGGCGCTGTCCGCGGCCGCGTCGTCGACGGCGGCGCTGTCGCCGCTCGACGTCGCGTCGGGGGCAGCGTCGGGCGTCGACGAATCCAGGGTCGAGCTATCGCTTTCGATCGATGAATCCGTGGCTGCAGAGTCCGGAGCGCTGCTCGAATCCGCGGCGGCGTCCGGCGTCGTCGCGCTGTCTGCCGCGCTCGAGTCGGGATTCATGCTGACGGCATCCGCCGCAGAATCCACTGGAGAAACATCGGTTCGTGCGACGTCGTTCGCGGTCGCGTCGGGGCGGCTGGTCGATACGTCCGCGTCGCCGCCGTCGTCCCCTGAAATCGTGGTCGGAGCGCAGGCGCTCACGACGACCGCTGGCACCAGCCAGAGCCAAAAAGAGCGTTTCATCTTGTTCGAGCGATGAGTGCTCGAGCGCGGTAGAGCCTTCAAACGGGGAGTGATTTTTTTCTTCGCTCCTCGCTTTGCCTACCTACCGGCGAGCGACGGCCGAGGCGGGCTGTTGTTACGATCACTCGGGCAATGAGCGCAGCGGTCAAGGGAGCGGTGATTCGTTCGCAGTTGTCCGGGTTGGACCTGCTCGGCATTCGAGACTCTGTCGTCCGCGCGTTGCCTGCGCGAACGAAGGCGCTCGTCGCCGAACCTCCCTCGATCGTCGAGTGGGTCGCGATCGAGCACTCGTTCGACCTCGCGATCGCCGTCAGCGAGAAGCACGGCGCTGCGATGGTCGAGCGTTGGGGAAAGAGCGGCGGAGACAAGCTCGTCACCGGCGCGCTCCGGCCCATCGTCACAGGGATCTTCGGCGTCTTCGGCGCGGACGTGCACAGCTTGCTCGCCCGCAACGAGCTGCTCATGAAGGCCATCTTTCGCGGGATGAGCCTGCGCTACGAGAAGACCGGCGATCACTCGTGCGATTGCACGCTCACCGTCGAGGTCGAAGCTGTGCCCGACGAGTATTGGTTCGCCTGGAAGGGCGTGTTGCTGCACTCGTTCTCGCTCTGCAAGCGCGAGGGAGCCGTCACGCTCCACGACGACGCGAGCCGAACGCAGGCGCGCTACTCGCTGGCGTGGCGGTGACCGCGCGCGGCTCGGCGCTCGACCTTCTCGAACGTGCGATAGCCTCGCGGTGATCAGCGATACACTCGCGCTCGATGGAGCTGCCTTCGTATCAGCCCGCGCCGGGCTCTTCTGCAGAACGAGCGGCCTTCGACGCGCTTCAGCCGCGGCTGCGACGGATGTTCGAAGACGTCTATCCCGACCCGCGGCAGCCGCGCGCCGTCGTCGTGCTGCCGGGCTTGAGCCTCGATCGCGAGACGCTCACCAAGCTCGTCGGCGCGCAGCACTACGAAGAGCGGCAGCTCTCGATGCTGGCGTGGCTGCGGTTGCCGAGGGCGCGGGTGATCTTTCTCACCTCGGCGCCCGTGCCCGAGTCCGTGGTGGACTACTACTTGGGGATGCTCACGGGCGTCCCGTACGGGCACGCGCGAAGGCGACTGACGCTGCTCAGCTGCAACGACAGCAGCGACGAGGCGCTCACGCGAAAGATCCTTCGTCGTCCGCGGCTCGTGCAGCGCATTCGCGACGCGATCGCCGACCCGTCGGTGACGCACCTGACGGCGTTCAACACCACGCCCGATGAGATCACGCTCGCGGTGCAGCTCGGCATTCCGCTGTACGGCTGCGATCCTGCGCTCAATCACCTCGGGACCAAGAGCGGCAGCCGCCGGATCTTCGCGAGCGCCGGCGTGCTTCACCCCGCGGGCGTCGAGGGGATTCGCGACGCGCGCGAGGCTGCTCGTGCGGTGCTCTCGCTGCGCGAGCGAGATCCCTCCCTTCGTCGCGTGGTGCTCAAGCTCGAGGACGGCTTCTCGGGCGAGGGCAACGCGGTCCTGGATCTTCCTCGAGGCGAGACGCTCAGCGAAGATCGCGCGCGGGCGATGCTCGACACGGCGCTGCGTCCCGAGGCGAGCGGACAGAGCGCGGCAGAGTTTCTTCGCGCGTACGAGCGCATGGGCGGGATCGTCGAGGCGTGGGTCGAGGGTGAGGCGAAGGCGTCGCCGTCGGTGCAGATGCGGGTCACGCCGTCGCGCGAGCTCGAGATCATCTCGACGCACGATCAAGTGCTCGGCGGAGCGACGGGACAAGTGTTCTTGGGCAGCACGTTTCCTGCGAAAATCGAGTATCGATCGCAGCTGGTCGACGACGCGCGCAAGGTCGGCGAGCAGCTGCGAGACCGCGGCGTGCTCGGGCGGTTCGCGGTGGACTTCGTCACCACGCGCAACGCCGACGGGTCGCACACCGCGCACGCGCTCGAGATCAACTTGCGCAAGGGCGGCACGACGCTGCCCTACCAAATGCTGCAGTTTCTCACGGCGGGAAAGCAGGACGCGGACTCGGGCGAGTTTCGCACTCCGCTCGGCGATCCGCGCTGCTACTACGCGACGGACAACTTGATGAAGCCGGCGTACCAGTCGCTTACGCCCGACGATTTGCTGGATATTCTCGTCGACCACCGCCTGCACTTCGACTCGACTCGCCAAGAGGGCGTCGTGTTTCACCTGATGGGCGCGCTCGCCACCTACGGAAAGCTCGGGCTCGTGAGCATCGCCGCGACGCACGAACAAGCCGAGGCGCAGTACCGTCGCGTGGTGGCGTTGCTCGACGCCGAGTCCGCGATTCCTCCGAAGCCGCGCGGGTAGGGGACCGCGACGGCTCTCGCCCGATGGCCGTGCGATACTGCTCGGGTGATGCACAACGCTGGTGAAGTTCGCTCGGTTCGATTGGTGCGGGCGCTCGCGCTCGTGGCGGTGGCGGCGAGCGCGCTCGCGTGCAATCGGCCCGTCGCCGAGCGGCCCACGGGCAACGGCCCGCCGGGGCCGTTTGGCAATCCTCGCTGCGATTGCCCGCAGGACGCTGCGATCCCCGAGCCGCGCGCGACGGCGAACGGAATGTGCCTCCCCGAGGCAGAGGACGCTGGGTGTCAGACGTTGATGCCGGGCGGCGGCGCGCTGCCGCCTCCCGAGCTGAGCGCGCTCGCGTAGCGATCAGCCGGGCGGATCATAGATGCGGCGAACGTCTGCGCCGCCCACGAACGCGTACGAGCCCGCGCTGCCGTAGCCGTACACCACGACGCCGAAGCGACGATCGCCGGCGAGCCGGTGCGCTCCCTGGTTGAGCGGGCATCGACGAGACTCGTACGTGGTCCCGTTGATCGATCCTGCGGACTCGACGATGCAGTTGCCTGGCGCTGCGCCGTCGATGGTGACGTTGGAGCCCGGTTCGGCGACGAGGACCGCCCAGCTCTGCGTCCATCCGCCGGGCGTGAGGATCACGTAGTCCGAGCGAAACTGGTCGATCGGCGGAAACACGGTGAGCGACGGATCTCCGATGAACGGTCCGTCGACGTAGCCGCTCGAGACGAGGATCTGTCCGACGATGACGGGCTTGTCGGACGTGACGGTGACGTTGTCTTGCGTGTGCGTCGTCCGTGTTTCTCCAGGCGAGAGCGTGAAGCGGTCGAACGGAGCGGGCAGCGAGGTGGTGACCGTCGCGGCCTCGGCGGCGCCGACGAAGCGAAGGATGTCGGGCTCGCGAAAGCTCGAGGTCGAGCGGACGGGAGAGCGGGGGATGACGTAGCGCGTTCCGATCGACTCCATCGGAAACATCTGCTCTTCGAGGTGATCGAGGCAGCAGGTGCTCTCGCGGTTCCAGCCGGGAGGCGTGGGGACGTCGAGCACGCCGCTCGGCGCGCCGGTGGACTCGACGCCCGAGAAGACCGCGACGGGCTGCGACGAGAGCACGGCGGAGCCGCTGAGGTCCGTGATCGTGCGCGGGTCGTCCATCGTGGTCCCGTCGGCCGTCTCGAGGTTGAGCACGTCGAACGGCCCGAGCGTGAGCGTGATCTCTCCTCCGGGGTTGGTCGCGGGCACCGGCGCGTTGCCGCGGATTCTCCAGGTGGGGCGCACGGTGACGCGCGTGTTCTCGCGCGTCCCGACGACGGTGATGTACGAGCGATCGATCACGCCGAACAGCGGGATCGGGTGTCCCGCGGGCCAGCCGATCACGCGGTGCGCGCGTCCGAGAGAGCTCGTGGGCAACAGCAGCGAGGCGTCGTTCGAGTACGCGTTGGCGAAGACGTTGTACTGGTACACGAGGATCGGCGCCGTCGAGCGAATGCGAAACGCCTTGGACGACAAGCACGTCCCGGGCGCCGCGTAGTCGTTGGGCCGCGCGCCGCAGTCGAGCTCGCGCGTCGGGAGCTGAATCGCGCGAAGGCTGTTCGGGTCGACCATGACCTCTTGAACCACCATCGTGCTCACGGGCTGGCCGACGGGCGCGGTGTTGATCTCGATCGTGACGCGCGCGGGCGTGGTCCCGACGTTCGAGAGCGCCACGCCCCACGGAGCGCTCGCGGGGTCGTTGATGGCGTCTTGTTGATCGAGGTCGACCGCCCAAAACTCGCAGCCGACGTTGGAGGGCTGCGCTTCGGCGACCTGGCATGCCGAGGCGCACGCGCCCGCGTTGCAGATCATCCCTGCGTTGGCGTCGCAGGTCTGGAGCACCTCGCTCGTCGGCTCGCCGTTGTCGCCGCAGCGACGCACCTCGTTGCCGACGCACGCGTTTTGACCGGGAACGCACGCGACGCACCCCCGCCCGTTCGCGCATTCGAGCGGGCACTCGACCGGGCTCGCGGGCAGCCCGTCTTCGCCGCACGCCGTCCACGTTCGTCCCGAGCAACGGCCGCACGACGGAGCGCTGTCGCTCGAGCCGCCGTCCATCGTCGCGTCGCCGCTCGCGCTGTCACCGCCGCTGATCCGCGGCCCCGAGCACGCCGCGAGCGAGAGCAGCGCGCCCGCCGCGAGCCATCGTCGGCACCGTTCGTTGATAGAGAGCATCAACGCGGAGTCTACCGCGGAGCGCGCGCGGGCTTGCGCGCATATTCTCGCCGCGCGAAGGTGCGCGGGCGATGACAGTGCGAGCACGGGTCGAGTGGCCCTCGCGGCAGATGTACAGCAAGCGTCACCCTATCGGTCGAGCGCAGGTGTTCGCGGCCTTCGCGAAGGCGCTCGAAGCGGCGACGGGCGAGCCGGCGAGCGAGCCTGCGCTGATCGAGCAGGTCGACGTCGAGGGCGTCGAGCACCTTGGATATTGGGCGGCGAAGCTGCTCTACGAGCTTCGCGCGGGCGAGCTGCGATGGACCTGTTGGATCACGCCGATCCTCGCCTCGATGGGCGTCTCGGGCGAGGAGCACGCGTGGGTCTTGCACGGCGCTCGGCCTTCGCTGGCGATGAGCGGAGCGGCGCGGTCCGCCGCGCGACAGCCGAGCTTCGCAGAGCTCACGATCGAGCGCTGCGATCCTGCGTTGGCCGCGCGCGTGGAGCGCGCGTTCGTCGAGGCGATCGGTCGCGTGCTCACCGAGCAAGAGCTGGAGAGCGAGTCGTGAGGCTCCTTCTCTCGCAGCCCTTGTGGCTGGCGGTGCTCTTGATCACGATCGCCGTTCACCTTGGTTTTGCGCTGGCCATTCGTCATTTGATCCGAAAGGACCGCGAGCGCGCGAAGGGCTCGGACGAGACCGTCGGGCGAGGTCCCGAGGACGACGAGCCGCGACGCTGAAGCGCTCTGTATGGCGTCGATGTCCGAGGTCGACAACGAGTGATGCGCTGGCAGCGACAGCGATGTCAGATGAATACTGGGGCATGTTGCGCGAATCGCAGCAAATCGAGCGCCCGAGCGCGTTGGCCTCCATCGTGCTGAACAGCAAGTCATCATGAAGACACACTCGACGTTGGCCCTCGCTCTCTCTTCGCTTCTCGCTTCGGGCGCGCTGGTGGCGTGCAACCCGTGCGCGACGCCGACCGTTCCCTCGTCGTACGTCACCGTCTCGAACGCTTCAGGTGCGCCGGTGGACGGCCTGCAGGTGACCGCGCAAGGCACGATGGGAACGGTGACCTTCAACTGCGGCTCGCAGGGCTCGGGCTCGGACGCAGCAGCGTCGTCCGACGCGTCGAGCGGGTTGGTCCCAGCCGATGGCTCGTCGGGCGCGCCGATCGCCGGGACGCGCTGCTCGTTTGCCGGCGGCCTCGGCAACGGGCCGATCACCGTGCGCGCGCAAGCGCCGGGCTACATGCCCGCCGAGCGCGTCGTCTCGATGAGCGAGCTCACGATGCCGACCGGCTGTGGCTTCGCGCTCTCGGTCTCGATCGTCCTGCAGCCGCAGTGAGCGGCGCGAAGGAACGCGCTCACTCGGGCTCGCTCGTCCGAAGGCCCTCGACCAGGCCGTGCACCATCGTGCGAAACGACGTGTCGATCGAGGCGTCGATGTTGAACTGCCCCGAGGCCTCGAGCACAACGAACCCGTGGATCGCCGCCCGCAGCGCGCGGATCGCGTGCACCCGTCGCGCGGGCGCAACGCCCATCGCCTCGAGCGCCTCGTTGAACAGCCCCATCGTGCGCGCGGCGATCACGGCGAACTCGGGGTGCGCGAGCTCGATCCGCGTGCTCGACATGATCGCGAACATGCCCGGGTGCTCTTTGGCCAGCGCGCGATACGCCGTGGCGATCGCCCGCAGCGAGGTCTCGGGCGTTCGGCAGCGAGCCACCGCGTGCTCGGCGGACTCGGCGAACATCGTCCACGCGCGCAGCGCCACGCGCACGCGCAGCTCCGTCGCGCTCTCGAAGTAGTTGTACAGCGAGGGGGGCTTCACGCCGAGCGCTTGGGCGAGGCGGTTCCACCCGAGCGCTTGCTCGCCGTCGGTCTCGACGAGCGAGACCGCGGCGTCGAGCGCGATTTCGGCCCGCGATCGTGGCTCTTTGTTCATGGGTGGCTCGCTTGCGCGCTCGGGCTCTCGTCGATGCGTCGCGCCAGCGCGTCGATGCGCGCGAGCACCGCCTCGGGGTCTTCGACGTGAGGATAGTGCCCCAGTCCGTCGAGCACCGTGCACCGCGCGTGCGCGCCGATCGCGTCCGCGAGCGTCTCGCCCTCGATGGCGGGGTCGCCGAAGTCGGGGTCCGCTCCTCCCATCACGATTTCGGTGGGCGCCCGTACGAGCGCGCGAAGGTCCTCGACGAGCTTCTTGCTGCCGCGAATCGTCTGCACGAGGGCCCGTCGTCGCGCGGGCTCGCGCAGCATCGCGCGCAGCACATCGACGTGCGCGTCCAGATCGTCGGGCGCCGTTCGCTTGTAGAGCGAGCGGTAGTACGCGCCCCACACCGAGGGCGCCCACGGCCCCGCGAAGAGCGCGCCCATCAGCCACCCGAGCAGCGCTTCGCCGCGGATCTTTCTCGTAAACGGCGCGAGCAACACGAGGCCCGCGACGCGGTCGGGGTGCCGCGCTGCCGTGACGATCGCTGAGCCGCCCGAGACCGAGCAGCCCACGAGCACCGCGCGGTCGATTCGCGCGTGGTCCATCACCGCGATCGTGTCGTCGGCCAGGGCGTTGGCGTCGTAGCTCAGAAAGCTCGCGTCGCTCTCGCCGTGGCCGCGGAGGTCTTGCGTCAGCACGCGGTATCCGCGCGCGACGAGCATCGGCGCGAGCTTGCGGAACTCGGCCCGCGTGTCGCCCAGCGACGGAGCACACAGCAGCGGGACGCGCCCGCTCGAGCCCATGGAGTCGTAGGCCACGCGCCCGTCGGTCCGCGCGGCAAAGAGCGTCTCGGTCTTCATGGGACTAATAGTGTTAGCTAATGGTGTTAGTGTCAAGGGGTCTCGAGCAGAGAGCGAGAGCGGGGCCCCCACCCGCGCTGCCGCGCGAGTGAGCGAAGCGACGGAGCCCCCACCCGCGCTGCCGCGCGATTGAGCGAGGCGACGGAGCCCCCACCCGCGCTGCCGCGCGAGTGAGCGAAGCGACGGAGCCCCCACCCGCGCTGCCGCGCGCCCCGCCCCCGCAGAGCGAGGGCGGCGGCTCTGCATTGGGAAAACAGCGACGGAATGGATTGCGTTGATCGCTGGGAACCCTTGCTCTGCAAGGGCTTCGATCGAGTCGTTGGGCACCACTCGCCGAGCAAAGCGGCTCCGCCGAGCACGGTTTGCTCTGAGCATTCGCGTTGCGCCGCGCAGTGTTGGGTTGCGAGCAACTTCGAGCGTTCGCGTCGTGTCGCGCGGTGCTGTGTGGAGAGCAACTCCGAGCACCGAAGAGACCTTGCAGCGCAAGGTCTCCATGCGATCAACGCAATCCATTCCGTCGCTGTTTTCCCAATGCAGAGCCGCCGCCCTCGCTCTGCGGGGGCGGGGCGCGCGGCAGCGCGGGTGGGGGCTCCGTCGCTTCGCTCACTCGCGCGGCAGCGCGGGTGGGGGCTCCGTCGCTTCGCTCGCTCGCTGCGCGGCAGCGCGGGTGGGGGCTCCGTCGCTTCGCTCGCTCTGCCGAGGCCGTCACTCCATGGGCAGCTTCACTCGCAACAGCGCGCCGTCGATCGCGTCCAGCCCGGCGGCGAAGCGCTCGTTGCTCGAGAGGACGAGCTTGCTCACGCGCAGCCGGCTCCGCAGTCGCGTCGAGACCGCGGTGGCGAGGCGCAGCTCGTATTGAAGCGCGCCGTCCGCGTCCGCGCGGCGCACCAGCCCGTCGCTGCCGAGCGCGAAGTAGCCGCCGTCCTGCGCGGCGCACAACGAGTAGAGGTCCGCGGCGATCTTGTGCTCGGCGAGCGCGGGGCGAGGGCGGGTGTAGTCGACCGTCCCGAGGTCCATCCTGCGGATCATCGAGCGGTCGACGCTCTTGGACTCGAGCATCGCGAGCCACGCTTGCCCGTCCTTGCGCGGAGCGTAGTCGGTAAACTCGTGCGTCGCCGTGACGGTGTTGATCCCCGCGACCGGGCCTCGCGTCGCTCCTCGCACAACCGCAGCGAGGTCTGCAGCGCGCGAGAGGTAGTAGCTCATCTGCACCCAGAGCTCGTCGGTGCTCGGGACGAGGCGCGGCCGCGTCACCCAATACGTCACCACCGGCAGCGCTGTTCGGTCGACGATCGAATACAGCGGGAGCCCCGAGGACACATACCGTTGCCCCGATCGATCGACGAGCAGCTCGACCGGGTACGCGCCGAGCGCGATCACGACCGGCGCGCTCGTCGCCCCGTCCCGCTGCACGTCGAACACCTGCGCGCCCCGCATGCGTTGGCCCCACACGTCGCGCCGCCCGCTGCAAAGGACCGTGGCTGCGCCATCCGGACGCGCGGCGAGCGCCACGGGCACCGCGGGCATCGCGACGCGCTGTCGCACCTCGCCGTCGAGCCCGACGAGGTCGAGCCACGCGCCGCTGAACCCCACCCACGCTGCGCCGTCGTCACACAGCGCAAGGCACGTGGGGCGCGCGCGTCCTTCGCTCGAAAAGGCCGTTGCCAGCACGGGGGTGTCGACGAGGCGCGGCGCGCGTTGGGTGCTCACGGCGCGAGTATAGGTTTGATCGCGCGCGACGCTCTGCGCGGTGAGGCGCAGGTGGTTCGTTGGTTTACCGATCGGTCAACGCGCCCAGTAGGCCTCTTCGTCGAGGCCCTCTTCGCGTTCGGGCAGCGCGCGGGTGAGCCGCGGCGCGGACTGCGCGAGCACCTCGAAGCTCACTCGATTGGCGTAGCGACACACCTGGCTCATCGACGAGTACGTGAGAAACGGGCGGACGTGCTTGGACGAGTTCGGGACGCGCGCCTGGTGATAGCGATTGGCGGACATGTCGTGCAGCAGCGCGGCGAGCGCGGCGTCGCCTGCTCCGTTGGTGCTCGCGATGCGCTCGGGGCCGCCGTGGTACGGCGCGATGTGCGCGAAGACCTTGAGCGGCTTCTTGCAGTCTGCGCGGCGAATGGGACGGCTGAACTCGTAGCGGTTGAACTCGGGGATCGCCCCGGGAAGCAGCGGGTAGCGGGTCTCGCGCTTGACCTCGTCGTCGGTGTGGCCCGCGAGGTAGAGCCCCGTCGGTCCCGCGGTGCACAGGACCATCTCGGTGAGGTCGAGCGCGCGGTCGCAGGCGAGCAGCGGGTCCGACTCTCCCGTGAGCGCCTCGGCCTCCTCTTCGTTCATCGCGACGACGTCGACGTTGGCCTTGATAAAATCCCGCCAGAACTGCGGTCGTTCGGCGATGACGAAGCGCGTTCCGAGCGTGAGCACGACGGGGACGTGTCGCTCGCGCGCGAGCTCGATGGCGCGCATCGTGGCCTGCGGCATCGGAGCGCCAGGCTTCGCGCGCATGAGGTACGCAGAGATCACCAGCGCCGAGGCATCGACGAAGACCTCGGGCGGAATGCTCTCGGGGCGAAGCTCGTTCATCTTGCCTTCGCTGATGGCGAACGTGCGCTCGCCGTCGCTGGTGACCAGCGCGAAGCAGCGACCGATCGGGCCGTCGACGGGCTGCAAATGATCGAGGTTCACTCGGCTCGACGTGTTCGAGAGGTAGCGATACCCGGAGGTGCCGAGGCGGATCGTCTCGCTCATCACGCCGAGCAAGATCGAGGCGTCGTCGGCGAGGATCGAGTAGTTGTGCAGGGTGTTTCCTACGGTTCCGCCGGCGAACTCGTAGGAGATCATTCGCGCGCTCATGAGCTCGTCGTAGAGCTGCACCGCCTGCTCGTTGGGGATCACCGTCGAGCCGCCCTTGTTCAAGCCGTATCGAGCGAGCAGCTCGTCGGGCACGCGCGCGTCGATGTCGACCAGCGTCTGATCGATCCCGACGATGTGATTGCGTCGCGCGATCGCGTCGATGCCCGCGTGCTGAAACAGCGGGTCTCGAGCGTGAACCGGAAAGTAGTGCTTGTGCTTGCGTCGGCCAGGAAAGCGCACGCTGCGAGACTACCAACGTTGCCCGTCCGTCGGGCGCGCAACTTTCTCTCGCCGCACGCGATCGAGCGCGCTCGTGCCGTACACTGGTCGCGATGGTGCGCTCTGGCCTCTCGTTGATCGCGCTCTTCTCGGCGCTCGTCGCGTGCTCGCCGCCCGTCGCTCCCATGGCGGACGCGAGCCTGCCCGACGCGAGCGCCGCCGTCGTCGACGCGCTCGCCGCGCGAAGAGTGCTCTGGATCGGCGCGCACCCCGACGACGAGAGCACCGCGGCTCCGCTGCTCGCCGCCGCGTGCCTCGACGGCCTCGCGCAGTGCACGGCGCTCGTCGCGACGCGCGGCGAGGGTGGCTCCTGCGCGATCGCGAACGGATGTGCTCCTGATCTCGGGACCGTTCGTGTGCGCGAGATGCAGCGCGCGGCGGCGGTGCTCAGCGCGACGGTCGTTCAGTGGGATCTCTCGGACTCCGCCGCGAACACCCCGTCCGCGGTGCTCGCAGAATGGACGCAGCAGGCGGGCTCGGAGGCGGCCCTTCGCGATCGCATGGTCCGCGCGATCGACCAGAGCGACCCCGACGTGATCCTCACCTTCGACCCGCGCCACGGAACCACTTGTCACCCCGCCCACCGCGCCATCAGCGCCCTGGTCTTCGCCGCGCTCGACTCCGTTCGCCGCAGGCCCACCGTGCTCGTCATCGAGTCCACGTTCGCCGAAAGCGCCGCGGGGCCGACGATCGGGGTCGTTCCTGTGGTGGCCACGGACCCGCGGGTGTTGGCGTACGACGCAACGTCGCTCGTTCGCGCGCGCAGCAAGAGCGCGTGGAGCGTCCTTCTCGACGTGCTCGCGGCGCACGAGAGCCAGTTTCCGCCCGTAAAAATCGCGGCGTTCGCAGCGGCGCCCCCGGCGCAACAGCGCGTGTACCTCTTGCCCGGAGCGCTCGTGCTCACCGCGCCGGACGCACCCGAATTCAACCTGTGCCCGCGCTAAGGGCGCTCGCCTCTTCGTCACTTCTTCGTCACTGCGAAAGCTCGTGCGCCAGCGCGATCGCGAGGTCGACGTGCGCGCGCAGTCGAGCTTCGCGATCGGGGTTGCGCCACGAGGACTCGAGCACGAGCTCGGGCGTTGCGCGCCCGTCGTTGAACGCGTTGCTCGCCATCATCGAGAGCGTCGAGGACCAGAGCCACAGCACCGCGCGGCCCGAGGCCGTGGACGGTGAGAGCCCGCGAGGGGTGAGCTTCATGCCGAAATAGTCGTGGGTGGCGAGCTTCGTTCCGCCCGCTTCGAGCGCGTCGAGCAGGCGTTGGGCGAGCGTCGAGTCCACGCGCGAGTTGGCGAACATAAACGAGGCGTCCTGCGGTCCTTCGTGCAGCGAGAGGACGAAGTCGGGGCGAACGTCGTCGAGCGTCGCGCGCACGGCCCGCGCCTCCGCGGTGTCGAATCGAACGAAGTCACGGTTGATGTCGTAGCCCTCGGCGTTGAAGCGCGAGAGCTCGGCGGCGCCGACGGGGTTGACCGGCGTGAGCACCACCAGCGCGACGCTGTCTTCGTTTGCGAAGCGAGCGGCGAACTGACGCAGGATCTCCGGGACGCAGAGGATCCCTGCGTGTTCGTTGCCGTGCACGCCCGAGAGGACGAGCAGTCGCTTGCGGGCGGTCGCGAGGTTGCTCGAGTCCACGCGCAGGATCGGGCGACTCGCGCCCTTGTACTCGATGCGCGCGAGCTCTCTCACAGAGAATCCCGTTCCGTCGAACGAGCGGACCTCGCGCTCGAACGCCTCGGGCTCGTACCCGAGCGGCACGACGCCCATGTCTTGCTCGCGCGCAGGATGGTCGTGCACGCGGCGAAACAAGTGGTAGCGCGCGAACTGTCGGACCTCGGCGAGCGTCGGCATCGGCGAGGAGAGTGCCACGCTCGCGGATCGGCGGTACACACGCGTGATGGCCGGCACGCGGGCGGTCTCGATCTCGATCCGCCGAAGCGTCGCTGCGCGCGGTCGCTCGTCGCCGCGTCTCTCGCTCCTCTCACGACCACGAGAGCGTGCGCTGCCGCGCCGTTATCATCCGAGGCGATGCCTTCGACCTCGGCGACTTCATTCGCTGCGTTGCTGCTCGTGACGGGCTCGTGTCGCCCTTCGGCGCTGCACGCAGAGCGATCGACGACGACAGCGTCGCGCGTGGACGCTGCGCGCGTCGTTCGCGTGGCCGCGCCGGTCGTCACGCGATTCGATGCGCTGCCCGACGCAAGGCGCGACGAACAGCGGATCACCGTGTGCGGGCCGCTCGAACAAGTGCTCATCGGACCCACGGGAGGCCCGCCCAACATGGTGCTCTGGCGCGTCGCGCTCGCCGGTGAACGCGGCGCGGGCGTGCTCTTGGGCCCCATCGATCCGTGGCCGCGAGCGAGCGAGGGCGCGCCTCCGCCGGGCGTCTCGTGGAGCGACGCGAGCACGACCCGCGTGTGCGCGACAGGATCGTGGCAGCACGAGTATCCGCTGGCGCCCGGCGATCCCCCGCACGCTTCACGCTTCTCGGGTCAGTGGCTCTTCGGAGTCACGATCGCTGTCCAGTGATCGTCGCTGGCTGATCGTCGCCGGCCCGACGCGCCGCGCGCCGCGCGACCCACACGAAGATCGCGAGCATCGCGATGGACACCGCGCTTCCGAGCTGCTCGACCGTCGAAGGCCATCGCGCCATCACGACGGACGAGCTGATGGCCAGCGCCGCGGCGATCGCGAGCCAGGGCTCGACGGTGATGGCCGTCGAGAGCAGGACGAAGCCGACGGCGGCGAACTTGAAGCTCGCCATCGCCAGCACGTTCGAGCGCAGGATCCACGCGAGGCCGTCGATCGCCGCGCCGCACGCCAGCAGCGCTCCGAGCGATCCGGTCAATCGACGGCTGATCGTGTTGGCGAGCAGTCGCCGGCGCAGGACCGTCACGGCCAGCAAGAAGAACGCGATCGACGCGACGTCTTGCGCGAGCACCATCGCGTGCGCCTCTCGCTCTCCGCTCGGCGCGAGCACGACGAACAGCGCCGAGGACGCGAGCAGCACGACGAATCCCACGACGCCGAGCGCCGCCCTCACGTTGGCGCCCACGGACGCGTCCATCTCGCGCGCGTGAGCGCGACCGGCCTCGGCGTGAGCGCGCTCTCTCTCGATCGCGGCCTCGAGCGCGGTGATCTTCGCGGCGAGCTCCGATGGCAGCTCGCCCATCTCGTTCGCGGCGGCGCGGGCGGCGGTGGCGTTCTTGCTCTCGACCTCGCGCTCGATGATGGCGGAGAGCGTGTCGCGTAGACCTCGTTTTGCCTGTGGATTCTCTGGCCAATCTGCGAGCGCCTGCGCGAAGGCGAGCCGCGCTTCGGTGAGCGTTCGTCGTTGATCGAGCTCGTCGTTGGCGAGCGCTCTCGCGCGGGCGAGCGAGGCGATCGCGCGTCGAGCGATCGCGGCCGAGCCGCGGTGGTGAAGGTAGTCCACGAGGCGCTTTCGAACGATCTCGATCGAGGCGGGGCGCAGCTCGGGCTCGCGACGAACACAGTCGTTGCACAGCGCGCCGAGCTCTTCGGGGACAGTGCTGTCGTAGGCGAACGGCTCGGACAAATACGCGCGGGCGAGCGCTTCGTAGAGCGTGGCTCCTTCGTGACGAGCGCGGCCCGTGAGCACGTAGTGAAGCATCGCTCCGAAGAGGTAGACGTCGGTGCGCTCGTCGTGAGTGCGAAGCGGGCCGTCGAAGAGCTCGGGCGCCATGAACATGGGGGTTCCGACGATCTGGCGCTGCTCGGCGGTCTCGGGCGTGAGCGCGCTTCGATCGAGGGCGACGCCCCAGTCGAGCACGTACACGACGCCGAACTCGCCGATCATCACGTTGTCGGGCTTGAGGTCGCGGTGGATCACCGAGCGCGCGTGCGCGAAGGCGAGGGCGTTGCAGACCTGCATCATCACGTCGACGAAGACCTCGATGGGCTCGCGGCCGTCGCGAGAGAGCGTGGCCCACAGCGGGTGCGCGCGATCGTCGACGAGCGTGGTCAAGCTCACGCCGCTCACGCGCTTCATCACCACGACCGGGCGCGACGCCGCGTCCGCTCCGAGCGCGTACACCGGAACGATCCCCGGATGCTCGAGCCGTCCCAGCACCCGCGCCTCGTGCACGAGCGCCGCTGCGTGCGCCGGCTCGTCCACCCCTTCGAGCAGGCGTTTGACCGCCACTTCGCGCCCGAGCGAGCGCTGCACGGCGAGGTCAACGGCGCCCATGCCTCCGCTGCCGAGCCTCGCGGTCACCGTGAGCTCGCTCGCCGCGCTCGTCGCGTCGCCCACGGTCATCGCGGGCAGCGAGAGGGCGCGATGCTCGCTGGATGGGCTCTTGGTTTCGTCGGGTCGGATCGTGGCTTCGAGCTCGATCGACGACGCCTCGGAGTACCCGAGCGTCTGCCAGACCCGGTCGAACGCCGCGGGCTTGGGCGACGCAGATGACTCGCTCACGCTCACCTCTGGTGCGCGAGGGTATCGCATCTCGTCGCGCGCGATTCTCGTGCTACTCCCGTGGGGGCGATGCTTCGCTGGCCCATGACGCTCGACCTCGAGGCGCTGCACGCGCGAGCGCTGCGTCCCGCGCGACCGCAGCTCGAACGGGCGCGAGAGGTGCTCGCGGGCGTCCAAGGGCCTCGCGAGGCGCTCGAGCTCGCCGCGGGCAACGGGCTGTGTCCGATCGAGTGGATCGAAGACGCGGGGCGCGCGTTCGGAGGAAAGCCGCATTCGCCCAGGCGCGTTCCGCACTCGGTCGACGCGGTGGTGGCGATGGTGAGCGATCCGTCGGGCGTGGTCGAAGCCGAGACGCTCGCGCGCGAAGCGCACCACCGCGCCGCACGATGGAGCCGGTACGTCGTCCCGCAGTCGCTCGTGTACTGGAAGGTCGCGCGCGAGTCGTTGGCGCAGAAGGGCGTGCGGACCGCGAACCAGAGCCTGGTCCCCCTCATCGTTCCCTCGTTTTCGATCTACAGCGTCGATCAGCGCGTGTGGGAGCAGGCGATGGCCAAGGTCGAGCTCGAGTCGTTTCCCTACGAGCCGAGCCGCGGATGGTTCGCGCGGCTCGCGCGGCGGTTGACCGGCGAGGGCTCGTACGAGAGCCAGAAGTGCACGTACTGGCGCGGCGAGTGGGCCAAGGCCCTCGCGGACCGGCGGTGGTCCACGGCGATGCGCCAGGCTGTCGAAGATCACCAGCAAGCGTGGGCGTACGCGCTGTTCAGCGAAGCGGGGCTTCGACTGCGCGACGTCGTGCCCGAAGGGTTGCGCACGGCGATCGACCGAGAGCGACACGACGTGTTGCTCTCGTCGCTGCCCAACGTGTTCGAGCCGCTCGCGCAGCTCTGGTGGACCGGATACGCCACGCACTACATGAACTTCGGCCAGATCGAGCTGCACTTGCCGCCGCTCGAGCTCGAGTGAGCGCTCGCGAAGCGGCGTTGAATGTTCGGTGCCACTGCGGCTACCACTCGCCACGCTGCTGTGCGAGCCGCCCTCTTCACGCTGATCGCCTTCGCGCTCGTGTGCGCTCCTCGCTTCGCGACCGCGCAGCGGAGCCCGCGCGCCGCGCTGCAGCTCTCCGTCGAGCGCTCGCGCGATGCGATCGATTGCGCGGACGCCGCTCGGTCGCAGGCGCTCGTGAGCGCGCGGCTCGGCTACGACCCCGTGCAATCGTCCGCGGCGACGCGGGCGCGCGTTCGTTGGTCGCGCGCGGGACGGCGCTTCGTGGTGACGATCGCCATCGAGCGCCCCGGACGCGCGAGGCCCGCGCTGCGCACGCTCTCGTCGCGCGCGCGCACGTGTGAGCCGCTCGGGGACGCGATGTCTCTCGCGCTCGCCATCGCGATCGACCCCGTCGCGGCCGCAGAGATCGCCGCGCTTCCGAGCGAGGCTCGGCCCAGGGTCTCGCTCGTGCGCGCGATGGACGCGCCGCGCGCGATCGAGAGCGCCGCGGCGAAAGCGCCGCTGGCGATGGTGTTTTCTTCGTCGGTGAGCGAGGTGACTTCGGTGTTTGCGCGGCCGTCGCTGCGGTGGTTCGCGACGGCGCGGGTGGGGCTCGGGGCGCCGTCGGCCGTCCCGACGGTGGCGCTCGGAGCGGTCGCGATGAGCGGCGAGCTCTCGCTGGGCTTCGGCGTCGGCGCTCGCGATTGGAGCGCGCGGCTCGAGGTCTCGGGCTCGCTTCCTGCGCGCGTTCGACCGAGCTCCGCCACGCCCGTCGACCTGTGGAACGTCGCCTTCACCGCACTCGGCTGCGGCCATCCCCGCGCTTGGCTCGCGCTGTGCGGCGCGAGCAGCGCGACGATCACCGGCGGATCGAGCGCTGAGCTTCAGTTGGTCGCCGGCTCTGTGGCGCCTGGCCTCGCGCTCGGCGGTCGCGTCGCGGTCGAGCCGCGGTTGGGCGCATCCCCGCTCTCGCTCTCGATCGCGCTCGACGGGCTGGGATGGATCGTCGCGCCCGCGCTGCGGCTCGACGGGCAGGCGCTGTGGTCCCGGCCGCGGTTCACGGCAGCGCTGAGCGCGGGGATCAACCTGCATTTTCGCTGACACAGCGAGCTCTCGAGGCGCGCCCGCTCTTTTTCTTGGGAACTCCTCACCCCCCAGCACAATTACGAAGAGCCGGGCGGCGCAGGTCGCCCGAGGTTGCAGCGCGCGCAACTCGAAACGACCCTCATTGCTTCTCGTGCAAGCCCCCACCGCTCCGACCGAAGGCGCCTCGCGGACGACGATCGAGTCGTCGGGCGCCGTCGCGCCGTCGAGCGACGGATCGCGCGAGAAGTTCACCGCGCTCTACCACCAGCATTTCGACTACGTGTGGAACTCCGTTCGCCGCCTCGGCGTCCCCCCGCAGCACATCGCCGACGTGACGCACGACGTGTTCGTGACGGTGTTTCGCAAGCTCGACGAGTACGACCCATCGCGCCCCGCGCGTCCCTGGCTCTTCGCCGTGGCGTTTCGCGTGGCGCGCAACCACCAACGGCTCGGCGGCTATCGCAACGAAGTGTTGGCCAAGGACGACGCCCACGCGATCGAGAGCGTCGATCCTGGGCCGTCCGCAGACGAGCGCGTGGGCGCCGCGCAGGATCGCGCGCTCGTGCGAGAGGCGCTCGACGCGCTCGACGTCGATCGCCGCGCGGTGCTCGTGCTGCACGACATCGAAGAGCGTCCTGCCGCTGAAATCGCAGAGATCTGCGAGATTCCCGTGAAGACTGTGTACTCTCGATTGCACTCGGCGAGGGAGCTTTTCACCGCGGCGGTGCGACGGTTTCGACTGCGACGAGGCGAGCCATGAGCGACGTTCCATCGGACATCGACGAGCTTCCCGAGGACGTGCGGTCGCTGCTCGAGGCGGAGAAGTCCGAGCCCGCAGCGCCTCCCGAGGCGCGCGCGATGGTGCTCGATCGGGTGTTCTCGACGGTGGGGCTCGCGCCCGCGCCGCTGCCGACGCAACCGCCGCCGGTTGGTCCGGTGACCGCGGGCGCTTCAGCGACGAGCGCGCTTTCTCCGATGATGGGGCTCGTCGCGATCGGCGCGACCCTCGTCGTGGCGGCCGGCGCGATCGCGCTTCGCTCGTCGCGCGGCGCGAACAGCGTCGCTCCCGCGTCGAGCCCCGCGTCGAGCCCCGCGGCGCTGAGCGCTGCGCGAGCCACATCCCCGGTGAGCAACCTGGCCGCAAACGCGGTGCCGCTCACCGTGGGCTCGACGCAGCGAAGCCCGATCGTCGATCGCCCCAGTGATCCTGCGGCGATCGCTCCCGCGCGACGCGCGATCGTCGCGCCGCCATCGGCGGCCAGCGTCGCGAGCGCGCGCCGTCACGAAGAGCCCGACGAGCCTCACGATGCGCTGGTCGAAGAGCAGCAGTTGCTCGGCGCGGCGCAGCGCGCGCTCACGTTGCGCGACGCGGACGCAGCGCTGACCGCGGTCCGCGCGCACGCTCGGCGGTTCGCGCGAGGATCGCTCGCTGAAGAGCGCGACGCCCTCGAGATCCGCGCCCTCTTGTTGGCCGAGCGCGAGGACGAGGCGAGGGCGCTCGCGGCGCGGTTTCGCAGGCGCTATCCCGACAGCGTGTTCATCGCGACGATCGACGCGCGGCTGGGCTCGCCATGAAGGGCTCGCGCTGGGTATGGGCGCTCTCGGCGTGCGCGGCGCTCGGCTGCGAGGTGCCGATCGAGTTTCGCTCGCACGCGGATGGAGCGGCGGATTCGATGGTGAGCGCGGACAGCGCCGTCGACGGATCGATCGCAGAGGACGTTGCGATGAGCGACGGCGCAGCGAGCGACAGCGCAGCGGTTGATAGCGCAGCGGTTGATAGCGCAGCGGTTGATAGCGCAGCGAGTGACAGCGCTGTGAGCGAGGCGGGGCGGGACGGCGCGCTCGGGTGCGCGAACGACGCAGAGTGCGGCGCGGGCCGCATGTGCTCGGGAGGCGTGTGCGTTGTTCGGTGCGTTGCGACGATCGAGCAGTGCAACGGGGTCGATGACGACTGCGACGGAGCGACGGACGAAGACCTCGATCCGATGAACCCGCTGTGCGCCGCGGGGCAGGCGTGTCGGTCGGGCGCCTGCGTTTCGACCGGCGTTTGTCCGGCGGGGCTCACCTCGTGCGCCGGCGCGTGCGTCAACTTGCAGAGCGACGCGCGCAACTGCGGAAGCTGCGCGAGCGCGTGCGCCGCGGGCCAACGCTGCGCTGCGGGCGTCTGCACGCTGTAATCGACGCGCTCTTGTCGATTGTTCGAGAACCGTCGGCGGCTCGAGACAAGCGCTGAGTACAGGGCGGTCGCGCCGCGCGTCGGCGCGCGGACAGCAGAGGCATGGCTGCGCGCGCCGGATTTCGACTTGTTCAGTTCACTTCACACGGAGCGGTTCATGAAGGCATTTTCGTTCGTCACAGCGGTCTCTGCGGTCTTCGCTCTCGCGGCGTGCGCGGTCGAGCCTGCGGGCAACCGCGCTTCGATCGGCGCTACGGGCGGGACGCTCAGCGTGACGCAAGGAGCGCTTCGCGGCGCGAGCATCAACGTCCCGCCGGGGGCGCTCGCGAGCGCGGTCACCATCACGATGAGCGAGGGCGCGGCGCCCACGATGCTCGCAGAGAGCGTCGAGAGCGCGGGCGGAGTGCTGGTGATGGGGCCCGAGGGACAGACCTTCGCGACGCCAGTGCAGTTGACGATCCCGACGACGAGCGCTGCGACCGATGTGCTCACGCGGCCGTTGGGGGGCTCGGAGTGGACCGTGGTCGAAGGCGCGACCTTCGACGCCGAGCGCAACGTGATGGTCGCGAGGGTGAACCACTTCTCGGAGTTCGTTCCGGTTCGTCGTCGCGCGTGTGCGACGGACGCGTCGTGCCCCGCGGGCCAGCGCTGCGTCGCGGGGTTCTGCGCGCGCGGATCGAGCCCAGACGCGGGCGTCGTCGACGCGAGCCCCGCGTGCCGCGCGGACAGCGACTGCGCCGCGGGCCAGCGCTGCGCCGCGGGCGTGTGCGTCGCGGGCAGCACGTGCCCCGCAGGCCAGACCGCGTGCGGCGGAGCGTGCGTCAACCTCTCGACCGACGCGCGCAACTGCGGAGCGTGCGGCTCGGCGTGCGCTGCGGGGCAAACCTGCAGCGCGGGAGTGTGCGCCGCGGGCGCGAGCGACGCCGGTGTGGACTCGGGCAGTGCGTGCCGCGCGGACAGCGAGTGCCCCGCGGGCCAGCGTTGCGCATCGGGCGCGTGCGTCGCGGGCGGAGCGTGCCCCGCAGGCCAGATCGCGTGCGGCGGAGCGTGCGTCAACCTCGCGACCGACGTGCGCAACTGCGGTGCGTGTGGCTCGGCGTGCGCTGCGGGGCAAACCTGCAGCGCAGGTGTGTGCCGCTGAGCGCTCGAGCCGCGCCGGGGTGTACGCTTCGGAGTCGATGGCGACAGACGCGCTCGAAGCGACGGTGGTCAACGAGGCGGTCATCGCTGGCAAGTGGCGCGAGCTGAGCGTGGTGGTGTGGAGGGCGTCGACCATCACGCTGGTGTTGCGGAGGCTGCTCGACGCGCAAGCGGCGCACGCGCGATCGCTGCGGGGAGAGAAGCTCGCGGTGATCACCGTGCTCGACGCCAAGTCGATCACCGTGCCCGACGCGGCGATGCGCGCGCTCATCGACGAGTCGCGGCGCTTCATGGAGAGCAACGCGAAGGCTGAGTGCGTGGTGCTTCCGGGCGGGCTGGTCGCGGCCACCATCCGCGGGATCATCGCGGGCATCACGCTCGCCGCGCGCCCCTCGCACCCGACGAAGGTCGTCGCGACGCTCGAGGACGCCTGCGCGTTCACCGCGCCGCTGCTCGTGCCGAGCGCGGACGGGCCGGTGACCGCCGCGCACCTGCGCTCGATGATCGAGTCGATGCAGTCGGATCGGTTCGACAAGCGCTGAGCGGCGCACGCGCTGCCGCGGCGCGTTCTGCCTGAAAGAACGCTGGCGAGCTGTATATTCCTTGACGAGAATATTCGCTCTGTGGGATGTGCTCGCCATGCTCGCGGTGTTCGCAGCGCTCGCGGAGCCCAATCGGCTTCGCATCGTCGAGTTGCTCCGCTCTGGGCCGAGGCCGGTCAACGACATCACGGTCGAGCTCGAGCTCGGTCAGCCGCAGGTCTCCAAGCACCTCCGCGTGCTCAAGGACGCCGGGCTCGTCGAGGTCACGCCTCGCGCTCAGCAGCGGCTGTACGCGCTTCGACCCGAGGGCCTGCGCTCGATGGACGCGTGGCTCGAGCGCTATCGACGACTGTGGGACGCGCGATTGGATGCGATGGATGAGCTCGTCGCCGAGCTCGAAGCGAAGGAGAAGGACCGTGGACGACACACGAACAAGCGATGAGCCGAGCGTGGGAAAGACCTCGATGCAGCTCGTCGATCCGAGCGAGGTTGTGATTTCGCGGGCGTTTCGCGCGTCCCCCAAGAGCGTCTTCGAAGCGTGGACGCAGCCCGAGTTCGTGCGCCGCTGGTGGGCGCCCGCGGCCTTGGGCGTGACGATGCTCGAATGCGAGGCGGACGTGCGCGCGGGCGGCGCGTATCGCTATGTGATCAGCGCGCGAGGCGGCGCGCCGATGGTCTTCTCGGGCACGTACATCGAGGTGATTCCGCACGAGCGGCTGGTGTATCTGCAGGTCTTCGAGCCGATGGCGGACGCGGGCGCGGTCACGGTCACGGTGCGCTTCGTCGCGCGGGACGGGCTCACGATCGTCGAGTCCCGCGAGCGCTATCCGAGCCCCGAGGCGCGCGACGCGGCGCTGGCGAGCGGCATGGAGACGGGGCTTCGCATCACCATGGATCAGCTCGACGCGCTGTTGCAGACCGTGTGACTCTCGAGCGCGCGGAGGCGCATCGAGCGGTTACGGCGTGCAGGTGCCGGTGTCGCCGTTGCAGCGGGTCGAGCAGCACTCGGCCCCGCTCGTGCAGCGCCCGCCCAGCGGCGTGCACATGGACGAGCTCGGAGCGCAGGACCCGTCGACGCAGCTTCCGCTGCAGCAATCCATGTCGGCCGTGCAGCGGCCAGCGAGCGCCACGCACGTGCCGCCGCAGCGAAGCACGCCCATCGCGTCGCGCACGCACACCCCGCCGCAGCACTCGTCGCCGAACGCGCAGGTGCTACCGTCGCTCAAGCAGCGCGTCCCGCCATCAGCACCCGCGTCGGGCGGCGCCGGAACGAACCCGAAGCAGCGAAACACGCCCGCCACCGTCGGCAAGCAAGCGTCGTGACCCGCGCAGCAGTTGAAGGTCCCGGTCGTGTTGCAGAGCTCTCCTGCGGGCTGGCACGCGGGCGGGTTCTGGCAGCGAAACACGCCCTCGCGGTTCATGAACTGGCAGATCCCGCTGCAGCAATCGCTGGTCGTGCGGCAGATCTCGCCGTAGGGCCTGCAGCCCGAGAGGTACTGGCACGTCGTGGTCGGCGCCGTGGGAGTCGACCGCGCGCACGCGCCCGAGCAGCACGAGGCGCCCGAGCACGGCTCGCCCGCGATCAGGCACGAGCCGAGCGTCTGGCACCGTCCGCCGTTGCAGTTTCCGTTGCAGCAGTCGGTGTTCGAGCTGCACACCTCGTTGTCCGCGCGACACGCGCCCGAGCGCACGCAGCGCATGCTTCCGCTCACCATGCGGCAGGCGCCCGAGCAGCAGTTTCCGTCGCTCGTGCACAGCTCGCCGATCGGGTTGCAGCCGCGGCCGGGGCTGTTGCAGGTGCGCGTCGAGGCGTTGCAGCTGTTGCTGCAGCACTGCGCGTTGACCGTGCACGCCCCGCCCTGCGGCTGGCACGCGCCCGCCGCGCACGTGAGCGCTCCGCCGGCGCCCGGCTGGCAGCTCGTCGTGCAGCAGTCGGCGCCGGTGCGGCAGGTCGTCCCGAGGCTCGAGCAGCCGGTGCCGCTCTGGCAGACGAGCACGCCGGCGGCGTCGGGCTCGCATCGACCCGAGCAGCACTCGCTCGGGGCCGCGCAGCGAACGCCGGGATTCGAGCACACGCCCGCCGCCGTCGTGCACACCCCGCGGCTGCACACGTTGCTGCAGCACTGCGCGTTGCTCGCGCACGCAGCGCCCAAGGCTCCGAGCCCCGTGCTCACCAACGTGCACGCGCGCGTCCCGTCGTCGCACAGCCCCGTGCGGCAGGTCGCAGGGTCGCTCGGGCACAGGACGCTCGCGCCCGCGCGGCAGCCCGTCGCAGCGTCGCACGTCTCGGCGCCGTTGCAGAACCGTCCGTCGTCGCACAGCGCGTTGTTCGGCGCGTGAACGCACGAGCGCGAGGCCTCGTCGCATCGGTCCACGGTGCACGAGACCGAGTCCGCGCACGCTGGCGCGGCGCCTGCGCGGCAGCCCGTCGCAGCGTCGCACGTCTCGGCGCCGTTGCAGAACAGCCCGTCGTCGCACGCCAGGTGATTGGCCGTGTGCATGCACGCGCCGGTCATCGGGTTGCACGCGTCCAGCGTGCACGCGACGCCGTCGTCGCAGTTCATCGCGGCGCCTGGACGACACACGCCGCCCCCGCACGTCTCGACGCCGTTGCACGCGTTGCCGTCGTCGCACTGCGCGTTGGTCATGCACGCCATGCCCATCACGCAGCCCGCGGCGCTCGTGCACACTTCGCCCGGCGCGCACAGGGCGCTGTTCGCCGTGCGCGTGCACAGGCGCAGCGCGTCCGAGCACGCTTCGACCGTGCAGGCGATGCCGTCGCCGGGGCAGGTGACGGCGGTCCCGGCGCGGCATCCCATCGCCAGGTCGCACGTCTCGGCGCCGTTGCAGAACAGCCCGTCGTCGCAGAACGCGTTGTCCGCGGTCTGCGCGCACGAGCGAGTCATCTCGTCGCAGCGGTCGACGGTGCAGTCCACGCCGTCGTCGCATCGAACGGGCGCTCCGGCGACGCAGCCGCCGCGCATCGGATCACACGTCTCGCTTCCGTTGCAGAACACGCCGTCGCTGCAGCGCAGGTCGTCCGCGGCGTGCTGGCAGCCGAGCATCGGGTCGCAGGTGTCGCGCGTGCAGTCGACGCCGTCGCTGCACACCAGCGGCGCGCTCGCCATGCACATCCCGAGGACGCACCGCTCGACGCCGTTGCAGAGGTTTCCGTCGGAGCACTCCGAGTCCATCGTGCACACGCCGGCGCCGCCCTCGGCGCTGCCGTCGCTCGCCGCTTCGAGCGCGGCGTCCATCATCGAGCTCGACCCGTCGAGCCCAGCGTCCATCCCGCCCATCGAGCCGCCGTCGAGGCCCGCGTCCATTCCGCCCATCGAGCCGCCGTCGCTCGCCGCGTCCATGGACGAGACCGCGCCGTCGCTCGTCGCTGCGCCGTCGCTCGTCGCTCCATCGTCGCTCGCGCTCGCGTCGTCGCCGGTGCCCGTCTCGAACGCTGCTCCGTCGCCGCTCGGCGCGCCGTCGGCCTCGCCGCCGCTGTCGTTCGCAGCGCTGCCGTCGTTCGCCCGCGCGTCGCCTGCGCCCGTGTCGGACGCGCGCGCGTCCATCGACACGCGAGCGTCGACAGCCATCATCGCGCTGTCGGTCCCGGCGCTGCCGTCGCCTCCGTCGCCGGGCATTTCGCCGCCGCTACACGCGACGAGCGTCGCGCTCAAACAGAGCGAGAACCATCCCGTTGTCTTCGATCGTGCTTTCGTCATCGTGCTTCCCCGTCGTGACGAGCTGAGGGTTTCGCTCGCAAATGCTGCGGGCGCACCTTCGTTGTCTCAGTACAAAGACCGGAGCGCAAGGCGCGCTGCGCCGCGAACGTTCGCGCTGGTATGACAGGCGATGACTCGGGGGAGCCGAGCGGTGCGCTGCGCGTCGCGATCAACCGCGCCGAGGCCGTGGCGAGAGGGCGTGACGCTGGCCGTCGCCGCGCGCTCAGAAGCTCGCGAACACGCGCCCGATCGGCGGAACGCGCATCGGGTTCACATCCCCTGGGCACTTCACGATCGCGTGCGGGTTGTGCACGGCCACGATGCCTCGGCTGTTGACGGCGAGCGCGGGGTTGCGCGGCCACCACGCGGCGCTCTCCGAGCGGCCGGGGCACGAGCTGCCCAGGTCCGGAGCGACCGATCGCGCGATCGCGTCGCTGGTGTCGACGGTGGTCGCCGCGCTCCACGCTTCGGCGGTCGCGCAGTTACTGTCACACGATCGAACGCGCACCTCGCGCTCGAGGACGCTCGCGAGCACCAGACCCCCGCCAGCGCGAACGAGCGTGTTGCCGCCGACGCCCTCTTCGAGGTCGCCCACGGGGACGCTGCTCCAGCGATCGAGGTTCAAGCAGTCGCCGCCCGCGCACGAGGCGATCAAGTTACGGCGGTTGACCGTCGAGGCCTGCGCGATCGTTCCCTGGTTGTACGCGACGAAGAGCCGGTCGCTGCTGTCGATCGCGAAGCCCGTCTCGTAGTCCGCTCCGACGTAGAGAAAGCCCAGCATCGAGCTCTGCCAGCTCGCGGCGTTGGTGCACGAGCCCGCGCAGCGCGCGTACTGCAAGAGCTCTTCGTTCGCGTTGCTCCTTCCGCCAGCGAAGATCACGTGCGTCACGCCCGTCGAGTCGAGCGCAGCGCGCAGGGGCTTTCCGTTGATCGGCGCGTTGATCGCGCGCCACTGCGAGGCCTGCGCGCAGTTGCCGTCGCACTCGAAGTACGCCGGCTGAACGCTGTTGTACACGCCCGCAGTCAAGAACGAGACCCGCCCGTTGGGGCGCACCATCAGCGTGTCGACCGAGGTGATCAGGCTGCGATTGGGCGCGAGCGCGCTCAGGTCGACGAAGGTCCAGTTGGGGGCCGAGCTGCAGTTGGACGCGCACGTTCCGTACATGAGCTCCCACTGGTGTTGCCCGGCGCGGGCGACGGCGCTCGCGACCATGTGCAGCCGTCCGCTCGAATCGACGGCGATCCCGTAGGGCCCGATCGTGATCGTCGAGAGCTGCGAGACCGAGAGCAGCTGCGTGACCTGCCACGACTCGGCTTCGCCGCAGCGCTCGGTGCAGCTCGCGTAGTGCAGTCGCTCGGCGGCGCCGTCGAGAAAGGTCAGGTGCACGCGATCGTCCGCGCCGACGGCGAGGTGCTGATTGTAGAAGCCCACGCGGACGAAGCTCGATGCGCGCGCGCGCCCGCCGCCGTCGCTGCCCGGCGTGCTCGCGTCCTCGCCACCAACGGTCGCGTCGCGCAACGTTCCGCCCTCGCTCTCGGGCGAGGTCGCGCCGTCGGCTGGTGGGTTCATCGCGCTGCCGTCGGGCGTGCTCGAGGCGTCGGGTTGTTCCATGGGCGGTTGGCACGCGTACAAGCTCGCGACGAGCGAGAGTGACGAGAGCGCGCGCGACGTTCGGACGGCGGAGTTGTTCACAGTAACAGCGCGTTGTGCGCTCGGCGCACCGACGCCGCAACGACACAATTTCGGACACGGCCGACGACGCCAAACGCCCGCAATTGAAGCGGGAAAATAAGCGTTCACTCCCTCGAGCGCGCGAGTCGTTTCTTCAGCGCGTCGACCGAGACCCGCAGCGCGCGCGCCGCTCTCTCTGCGGACCCTTCGTTCTCTTCGATCGCGCGCCGCACGCTCTCGTCGTCGAGCGCGATCGCGCTCGGAAGCGCGAGGTCCGCGATGAGCTTCTGCAGCGTCGTGCGCGAGAGCCCCAGCTCCGAGGCGACCGCGCTCTGCTTGAATTCTTGTGCTTCGAGCAGGGACAACAGCGACTCGCCGGCGAGCCGCCGAAGCGCGTGCTCTCTCTCGATCGAGCTCATGGACTCGCGCTCTGCGCGCGCGAAAAACTCTGCCAGCCGCGAGGCCGCGATGAGCTTCGCGAGGGTCTTTTGCGCGATCCCCAGCGCGTCCGACGCGCGCTGAACGGCCTTTCGGTGACCCTCGCTCGAAGCCGGCTCGCTCTCGCCGCTCGCGACGGCGGCTGGCGCCTCGCGCTCGTCCGAAGCGCCGCGCGTCGCGGACTGGGCCTCGCGCGGCGCAGACAGCGGCATGCCGGCGCGGGGATCGAGGTGCGTCGCCGCGACCACGCTTTGTCCCTCGGCGCGCGCGAGCGCCGCGGCCGCGCGAAGCTCGGAGAACAGCTCGCGGATGTTGCCTGGCCACGGCCTGAGCAGCGCCGCTTCGACGAGCGAGGCGCTGGGACGACAGCCGCTGGCTTCGAGGGCGCGCTCGACGAAGAGCGCGATTTCGTCGCGTCGTTCGCGCAGGGGAGGGACGCGCACCTCGGGCCGGCCGATGCGGTAATAGAGGTCTTCGCGAAAGCGGCCTTCGGTGACCGCGGCGCGAAGGTCTGTCCACGTCGCGGCGCACAGGCCCAGATCGACGGGCGTGGGGCGCGTGGCGCCGAGGGGGATGACCTCGCGCGTCTCGATCGCGCGGAGGAGCTTGCTCTGCACAGAGAGGTCGAGCTCGGCGACCTCGTCGAGAAAGAGCGTTCCGCCGCGGGCCGCTTGGAGATAGCCCTGCGCGTCGGTGACCGCGCCAGAGTACGCTCCCTTGGTCGCGCCGAAGAACAAGCGCTCGGCGAGCTCTTTGGGGATCGCCGCGCAGTTGACCGCCACCAGCGGGCCCGCGCGGCGCGGGCTCGCCTCGTGAAAGATCTTCGCCGCGATCTCTTTGCCCGAGCCGCTCTCGCCTCGGATGAAGAGCCCTTCGCCTGCGCGCGCGAGCGCCTCGATCTGCCGGTGGATCAACGCGAGCGCCGGTCCCGCGATCACCGCCGCGCGCTGCGCTTGCCTCGCCGCCCCGACGACGCGCCACTCGAACGCGCTGACGTCCCGCAAGACGAGCATGAGCGTGTGCCCGACGCGCACGACCGGCGATCGATCGAGCTCGATGACGAGATCGTCCGCGAGCCGATCGCCGTCCACGAAGACCCCGTTGGTCGAGCGCAGGTCGCGCACGCGCACGCGCTCTGCTTCGAGCGCGAACTCGACGTGCTTGCGCGAGAGACGTTCGTCTTCGACGCCGTGCTGTCTCAGCTCTTCTCGGCCGAGCGTGAGCTGTCCGCGCTCGAACGCGATCGGGGTCGCGCGCGCCGTGTGCGCGGCGAAGACGATCAGCACGCCGGGGCGCGCGCTTCGGTCCGCGCTGCCATCGATGGACAGTGAGAGGTCGTCGACGGTCTTGTCGGTCATGGTCGCTGCCCGCGCGTGCAAACAACGTCCCGCGCGCGATGGGCGGTTGAACATCACGCAGCGGCGCGATGGTTGTCCAACAGAACGACCCGGCGCGCGAGCGAATGCACAGCGCACGAGCGCGGTCGCAGGGAGTGAGCGAGCCTCCACCGGCGCAGTGGGTTCGCGGCCCGCGTAGCGAGCGGACGGAGCCCGCACCCGCGCTGCCGGTTCGCAGCCCCCACCCGCGCTGCCGCGCAGCGAGCGAAGCGACGGAGCCCCCACCCGCGCTGCCGCGCGCCCCGCCCCCGCAGAGCGAGGGCGGCGGCTCTGCATTGGGAAAACAGCGACGGAATTGATTTCGTTGATCGCGTGGAGACCTTGCGCTGCAAGGTCTCTTCGATTCGCGATGATGCTCTCGTCGTTGCTGCGTCGATAGAGTTCAACGGCGAAGCGTTCAGTCCCTGCAGAGCAGGGACTCCGTGCGATCAACGAAATCAATTCCGTCGCTGTTTTCCCAATGCAGAGCCGCCGCCCTCGCTCTGCGGGGGCGGGGCGCGCGGCAGCGCGGGTGGGGGCTCCGTCGCTTCGCTCGCTGCGCGGCAGCGCGGGTGGGGGCTGCGAACCCGCAGCGCGGGTGAGGGGCATCTCTCTCTCTCTCTGCGATGCTCTCCATCGCTTCGCTCGCACTCGGCTCACAAACTCGAAGGCCGCCGAGCGCGACGCCGGGACTCGACGCATGGGCTCGACCGCACGCCACACCGCTTCGAGCGAGTCGCTTCGTGAGCGGTTCGTGACGCGTGCTTAGGACGTTTTAGTGATTCTGTCTGTCAGTTTTCAGGGGTGACAAGTTTGATGCCAACGGTGCGTCATGACGTTTTGACGCGCTCGCGTGAGCGGTTTGGGGGGCGCGGCGCCGAGCGACCCCCGCCTCGGCGTGTTGAACAACGCCCAGGACAACGAGCGTTGTCCATCGGGACGACCGTCGGTCGAGCGATTGAACAACGGCGAGCGAGCGCGCGGCGCGACTGGACAACGCGGGGCGCGGGGGCGCTCGATGTTCGCCCGTGAATCGCCTGTGAATCTTCTGGCGGATCGCGAGAGCACGATCGGCGCGCGTCGCTAGCACGGAGGCTGCAAAGCGCGATCGGGCGACGAGAGAGATCGTCGGGAGAGCGCCCAGATGAACAACGACCAGAGCGAAGCTGCGCAGTGGATCGACCGCGAGATCGGGCCGTACCGAGTGCGGCGGCTGTTGGGTGAAGGCGCGTTTGGAGCAGTGTACGAAGCGGTCAAACAGCCGCTCGGAAAGCGCGTCGCGCTCAAGCTCTTGCACCGGCGATGGTCGTCGGACGCGCACATCACGGCGCGGTTTCTACAAGAGGCCCGCGCGGCGGCGAGCCTTCGGCACCCGCACATCGTCGACGTCGATGACGTCGGCTCGTTCGACGGCGCGCCGTGGATCGCGATGGAGTACCTCGAAGGCGAGTCGCTCGCCGAGCGACTGCACCGCGGCGGAGCGATGAGCGTCGCGCAGGCGATCGAGCTGATGCTTCCGGTGTTTTCTGCGGTGGCCGCGATCCACGAGGTCGGGATCATTCACCGAGACCTCAAGCTCGAGAACGTGCAGCTCTGGGTGGGATCTGCGGGCGTCGAGCACCCGAAGCTGCTCGACTTCGGAATCGCGAAGGTCGCGGCTTCGTCGCAAGACCTCGCGCTCACCGGCGCCACCGACGTCATGGGAACGCCCGAGTACATGGCGCCCGAGCAATGGCGCAGCGCCAAGCACGTCGATCCTGCCTCCGACCAGTGGGCGCTCGCCGTCATGCTCTATCGGCTGCTCACCGACGTCTCGCCGTTCGAAGGCGACAGCCCGCAGAGCGTGATGTTTCGCGTCTCGGTCGAGCCGCCGCCGGCGTTCACCGGCGCGCTCGCGGCCGAGGGAGCGCTCGAGGCGACGTTGCGCCGCGCCCTCGAAAAAGAGCCGCAGAATCGCTTCTCGTCCGTGCGCGCGTTCGGCGCTGCGCTCTTGCCGCTCGCCTCCGAGGGTACGCGGCAGCGATGGCGCGCTGAGTTCGACCGTGCGGGCGAGGGCGGTGCGACGCCCCGCGCGCGCGCCGCGCTCTCGTCGAGCGCCACCGTCGTCGAGCGGCAACGGGCGCACGCTTCGCAGGACTCGCTCGTCGCCACGTCCGCTGCGGTTCCGATTGTGCGCTCGCGACGCCCGACGCTGCTCGCGGGCGTGGCCGCGGTCGCGCTGGCCGCCCTCGGAGCGGTCGTGCTCTCTCGCCCGCGCGCGTCGAGCGCGCCGCTCTCTGCGCAGCCCACACGCGCGGCGGACGCCTCGGCGACGCCGAGCCTCGCGCGCGAGATGACGCCGCAGCGCGCGGCGGCGCCGGTGGTTCGCCCCGCTGTCGTCGCGCCCGAGGCCCCTTCGCCGACGGCGCCCGTCGCGAGCGCGCCGCTGCCGCGAAGCACCGCCCGAACCACAGCGCGCCCGCGCCGCGCGCCCGTGAGCGAAGCGCGCTCTTCGAGCAGCGTGACGACGCTCGCGACGCCGAACATCTGAGCTTCGAACGCTCACTTCACCACGGAAAATCGTATGCGAAACACGCTTTGTTCGCTGCTGATCGCCGCGCTGTGCGCGACGAGCTCGGCGGCGCTCGCCCAGACGACGAACGCATCCACCGTCCTCGATCGATCGATCGAAGACGAGCACCGGCGCGGAATGGCGCTTCGCGCGCAGCATCGAGACGAAGCCGCGCGCGCGGTCTTCGAGGCGCTGTGGACGCGCACGCACGAGCCTCGCGCTCGCGCGCGTCAGGCGCTGGCCGAGCAATCGCTCGGGCGCTACGCGGAGGCCGAGTCGCACCTCGCCGAGGCGCTCGCGCACGGGCAGGACCCGTGGATCGCGCAGAACCGCGCGCTGCTCGAGCCGGTCCTGCAACAAGCGCGCGCCGCGCAGGGCGTGGCGATCCTCACCGTGCGCTGCGAGCCTGCGCACGCAGGCGTCGTCATCGGAGGAACCGAAGTGGGGAGCGCCGGCTCGACGCTGCGGATCGCTCCTGGGACGGTGAGCTTCGAAGTGCGCGCGGAGGGGTTCGCGAGCGTCACGCGCACGGTCGAGCTCACGCCGGGCTCGGTGGCGCGGGTGGACGTCGCGCTCGTTCGAAGCGAGGTGGCCCAGGGCGCGAGCGCGCTCGCTGCTTCGCAGAGCCAACGTCGAGATGGAGACATCGAGCCGCGGGCGCCGAGCGCTTTGCGTGCGGGGGCTCGTCCGACGGCCGTGACGTCGGGGCCGTCCACGTCGCGCGGAGGTGGGATGGCGAGCGACCTTCGTCCTGCGCCGTCGCCGCTGCGTCCGCTCGCGTGGGTGAGCGCAGGGCTCGCGGTCGCGTCCTCGGGCGTCGCGCTCGTCGGCTTCGCTGTGGGCTCTTCTGCCGCCGCGCAGTGGAACAGCGATGCGTGCCTCCGCGCCACGCTCACCCGCGAGCAGAGCTGCCCCAACGAGATCACCACCGCCGAATCGATGCGCGCCGTAAGCGTCGCGGGCTTCGTGGCTGCGGGCGTCTTCGCTGCCGGCGCGGCGACGTTGTTCGTCGTCGGTCGCCCTGGGCTCGAGCGTCGCGAGCGCGCGGGCCTTCGTTGCGCGCCGTCGATCCGTTCGCTGGTCTGCACGGGAGAGTTTTGAGCGATGACCATCCATCTTCGATCGACGCATCGCGCGCTCGTCGCGGCGCTGAGCGCCCTCGTCTCGGGCTGCTACGACCTTCGCCCTCGCGGCGATCAACGCGCGCCCGACGACGTCGCGGTCCACGAAGCCGCGACCACCGACGACGCGAGCGCGGGCGACGGCTCTTCGCCGACGGACGTGACGGACGCGACGGACGCGACGGACGCGACGGACGCGCGATTCATAACGGCGGACAGCGCCGCGCTCGACGCCGCGTTGGACGCAGAGAGAGACAGCGCGCTCGACGCGGGGCCCGAGGCGCGCGCGGACGTCGCAGCGGAGGCGCGCGCGGACGCGGCGTTCGACGCGGGACCGCTCGTGTGCGCGATGGGCTTCGAGCGGCTCGGCGAGACGTGCGTCGCGCTGGGCGCTGCGCCACGGCCGATCAGCCCGATCTCGCTCGGCGACGTGACGCGTCGTCGCCCGACGTTGCGCTGGGCGCTTCCCGTCGGAATGGACGGCGCCGTCCTCGAGCTCTGCCGCGACCGCGCGTGCACGGTGCTCATCGAGTCGCTGCGTGTGGCGGGGACGAGCGCGCTTCCGACCGCGCAACTGCCGACGCGCACGACGGTGTACTGGCGGCTGCGAGGGACGTCGGGGGCGGCCACGAGCGCGAGGCAGAGCGCGACGTGGATGTTTCACGTCGGGGCCTCGTCGGTGACGAGCGGCGTGGACACGAGCAGCAATCCGCACTTGGACTGCAACGGAGACGGCTTCGACGACCTCGTTGTCGCCGCGCCGAACGCGAGCCCCGCGGGGCGGGTCGCAGCCGGCACCGTGAGCGTGTTTCTCGGGAGCGCCACGGGCATCGCCGCGACGCCGACGCTCGTGCTCGAAGGCGCGAGCGCGGGCGATCACTTCGGCGACGCCGTGAGCAACGCAGGGGATGTGAACGGCGACGGCTACGCGGACCTGCTCGTGGGCTCGTCGTTCGCCGCGGTGACGGTCGGCGCCGAGACGCGAACGGGCGCAGGAAAGGCCCAGGTGTTTCACGGCGGCCCCTCGGGCCTGAGCGCTGCTCCTGCGCTCACGATCGATGGCGCGTCGATGGACGAGAACTTCGGTCACGGCCTCGCGACGGCAGGCGACGTCGACGCCGACGGCTACGCGGACGTGGTGATCGCCGCGCCGCTCTCGACGACCGCGCGAGGAAGCGCGGGCGTGTATCACGGTCGCGCCTCGGGGCTGTCTCCGACGCCGGCGGTCGTGCTGACCGGCGTCGAGTCGTACAACCAGTTCGGGCTCACCGTCGCGCACGCAGGGGACGTCAACGGCGACGGGTTCAGCGACGTGGCGATCGCGCTTCCGCTCGCGCCGTACGCGAGCCCGTCGACCGGACAAGTGCGCGTGTACTTCGGCGCGTCCGTGGGGATCCGGGCTTCATCGTCGATCTTGCTCGCGGGCCTCGCGCACGCCGATCGCTTCGGTCGCGCCCTGGCCGGCGCGGTCGACGTGAACAACGACGGCTACAGCGATGTGATCGTCGGCGCGTTTCGCGCGGACGTCGCGGCGCAGACCGACGCGGGCAGCGCGTACGTGTTTCACGGTCGCGCGATGGGGATCGACACGGTGCCTGCGAGCACGCTGACGCTGCCCGCTCCCGCGGCGGGCGACGCGTTCGGCTACGCGGTGGCGAGCTTGGGAGACAGCAACGGTGACGGCTACGGAGACATCGCCGTGGCGGCGCACAACGCGGACCCCGGCGGGCGCGCGGACGCGGGGTTGATCGCGATCTACCAGGGATCTGCCACGGGAATCACGACGCTCACCCGCGCGATCGAGGGCGCCTCTGCGGGCGATTGGCTCGGCGCGGGCCTCGGCTTCGTGGGTGACCTCAACGGTGACGGCTACTGCGACCTCGGCGCAGGCTCGCCCAACAACGCTTCGGGCGGAGGCGTCTCGGTGTTTCACGGCGGCGCTTCGGGCGTCGCAACGACGGCGGTTCGCGCCCTCAGCGCGAGGGCGAGCGGCGAGGGGTTTGGCAGCTTCATCGCAGCCCGGCGCGTCGCCAACGATCACACCCGAAGCTGCGCTCGTGCGCCGCGCGATCGCGGTCCCGACGCTGCTCGGTGAGAGGAGAGCGTTCGCGGCCTCACGCGTGATGCGGCGCCGATGCCTCGTCGGACGCGGCGCCCGCGCAGCACGGACGCGAGGCGGTCGGGGATGCGGTATACGTGCCTCGGTGACCGCCGGAAGTTCGTCGTCGAGCCGACCGCTCGCTCCGACCGAAGAGTCGCCGAAGCAGATTCGCAAGCTGATGCAGGACGCCGTTCCGCTGACGCTCGCGACGGCGCTGACGGACGTGGCGTACTGGCAGTGGGTCGAGCCTGCGGCGAAGATCGCCGTGATTTTCGCGCTGCGCGCGGTGATGCTGGCGATGTACGCGACCGTCGGCTGGGCGCTTCCGATGCGCAACGAGCGCGAGGCGATGCGCGCGATGTGGGGGACGGGGCTGTTCACCGCGTCGGCGACGGCGGTGATGGCGCACGCGGCCGGAGGGCTTCGATCGCTGTACGGCCTGGGCGCGTTGATGCTGGCGATCGGCGCGGCGTCCGCGGCGCGGCCGCGCAAGCAAGCGTACGGGCTGCAGTTCACCGTGCTCGGCGCGTACCTCGCGGTCTTCGCGCTGCTCGCGCCGTTCAACCCGCTGGTGATCGCGCAGTGGTCGCAGCAAGGCAGCCGTGGGTTCTTCGCGGTGATCTTCGGAACGTCCGTCGTGGCGACGGCGCTCAGCTGCGAGCTGTCCTTCGCGCTGTGGGCGCTGCGTCGCGAGGTGTACGAGAGCAAGCGCGTCGGCCAGTATGTGCTTCGAAAGCGCATCGGCCTCGGAGGCATGGGCGAGGTGTGGAGCGCCTGGCACGTGGCTCTCAAGCGCGAGGTCGCGGTGAAGTTTCTTCACGCGCAGATGAGCGACGAGTACGCGCGAAAGCGCTTCGAGCGCGAGGCGCAGGCGACCGCTTCGCTCGAGCATCCCAACATCGTTCGCATCCTCGACGCGGGCATCAGCGAGGACGGGCAGCCGTACTACGCGATGGAGCTGCTCTCGGGCTCGTCGCTGCGCGCGCTCGTCGACGAGGGAGGACCGCTCTCGCAAGCGAGGGCGGTGAAGCTCATCGAGCAGTGCGCGCGGGCGCTCGGCGAGGCGCACGCGCGGGGGATCATTCATCGCGACGTCAAGCCAGAGAACCTGTTCGTGTGCTCGCCCGGCGAAGGCGAGCGAGCGAAGGTCGTGGACTTCGGGATCGCGAAGGTGATCGAGGCGACCGAGGGCGAGTCGAAGCTCTCGTCGACCGGCTGGCTCGCGGGGACTCCCGCGTACATGGCTCCCGAGGTCGTGTGCGGCGAGGACGCTGGCGCCGAGAGCGACGTGTACGCGCTCGGGGGCGCGCTGTACTTCGCGTTGACGGGAGAGCCCCCGTTCGCCGGCGCGAGCGCGAGCGCCGTGCTCTTCGCGCACGTGAGTCGGCCCGTGGACGCGCCGTCTGCGAAGCTCGAGCGCCCGATCGACGCGCGGCTCGAGGGGATCATCCTGCGGTGCCTGAGCAAAGAGCGGACGAATCGCTATGCCGACGCGCGCGCGTTGGCCGAGGCGCTCGCGGCGCTCGGGTCGTTGAGCGAGGCGCCGATCGCTCGCGCGAGCCGGGGCGCGGTGAGCGCGGGCGCAGGGCAGAGCACCGTTCGCGACATCGCGTAATCGAGCGTCGCGTCGACGGGCTTTCGTCGCTGTGTAAATTCGGTAGCTTCGCGCCGGTGAACCACAGAGCCAGAGCACTCATGGGAACGTTGATGGCCTCGGTCGCGCTCAGCGCGTGCCGCACGCAGCAGGCCACCAGCGAGGTCGGAGACAACATCACGACGACGAGCTCGACCGGATCGTCGGTGACCGTCGCGAGCGCGGACGCTGCGCCCTCGGCGAGCGGCGCGGCAGACGCAGGCCAAGACGCAGCGAGCGTGGCGACGAGCAGCAGCGGTGATCCGTGCGCGGCGATCGTGGCGCGGTCCAATCGTGTGCGCGCGGCGATTCCCTCGGACACGAGGGCGTCCGAGACGCTCGCGAGCTTCGGGCGCTGCCAGCGGACGAGCCGTGGGTTGTGGGCGATCGTGCTCAACGAGCTGCGCGTCGATCCGCAGAGCGAGGGGACGTTCAACGGGAGCTGGGCGATCGTGCACGTGGACGCAGCGGGGCACGAGGTGAGCGTCCCGCACAACGACTCGTGGCAGGACATGGCGCGGCCCGAGCTGACGACGTTTGCGTTGTTCGACTACGACGGCGACGGAGAGCAAGAGCTCGTGTGGTCGGTGCACACGAACGTGAGCGAGGGCGCGGACGGACACGCCGGGGGCGTGATGACGTTCAAGCAGGGAGCGATCAGCGCGCTGCAGGGGACGGCGGAGATCGCTCCGTACGCAGCAGAGGACGTGGACAACGACGGTCGGCTCGACCTGATGGTGCGCGCTCCGTACGTGGGCGACGGCGACGATTCGCCCAGCGGATTTACGTACACGATGCAAGGGCCTGCGCTCGTGTTGCACTCGCTGGCGAACGGGACGTTCTCTCGCGATGACGCGGTCGCTCAGCAGTACGCGCGTCGCGCGTGCGCGGCGCGGGTGGCCACGGTGTTTCCTGCGAGCGGCGAGTTCGAGGCGACCGTCGCCGTCGCCTGCGCGCGTCTGTGGGGCGTGGGCGCATCGGCGGTGCGCGGCGCGATCAGCCGTCGCTGCCAAACCGTCGCTGAGTCCGAGTCCGGAAGGCAGACGCGCCACGTGAGCTGCGGCGACGTGCGCGTGCTCAACCGCTGGGCCGATGCGCCTGCGCCGCTCACGCTGCGCTGAGCGCGCTTCGCTCCGTCGCGAAGCAGCATGCGGGCCACGCTTGAATACTGGCTCACGCGCGCGGGCGCGGTTGTGAGCGGTCTCACAGTTGGCTATGGTTGCGGCGCTCGGTCTGGAGGCCGCCACGATGTTCGCGAAGGGCACATTTTTCGTCGGTCGACGCGCGTACATCATCGAGAAGTTCGGCGAGGCCGCGTGGGATGAGTTCGTGCGGTCGATCGCGCGTGACGACTCGACGTTCATCAGCCCGATCTTGGCGACGACGCTGGTCCCCGTAGAGTCGTACGTGCGCTTTCAAGACCGCTGCGTCGAGCGGTTCTTTCGCGACGATCCCAAGGCGCTCTGGACGATCGGAGAGAAGTCCGCCGAGTGGTCGCTCACCGAAGGGCCGTACAAGCACCTGAAGAACAACCCCAAGAGCCTCGCGGAGTTCGTCACGAAGCTGCCGCTCATCTGGTCGGCGTTCTTCACGGAAGGGCGGCTCGAGTCGCGGTTGATCCGAGGAAACACGGTCGAGATCGAGCTGCTCGACCTGCCAGTGCCGCACGTGTCCTTCGAGCAATCTGTGATGGGCTACGGAAAGCGCGCGCTCGAGCTCGTCTCGGGCCGCCCCGTGACCGAGACGCAGATCATCGGGATCCACCGCGGAAAGAGCCGCGTTCTCTACTCGTTCTCGATCCGCTGAGCTGGTCTATGCTCGCGCGGCTGTGAGCTATCTCTCGTTGGTCTCTACGTTGATCGACTCGGCGCGCCGCGAGCAGGCGCGAGGGTTCGAGCTGCTCTGCTCGTTGTGTGACGAGGTTGGGCCGCGGTTTCCGTGCACGCCGGGCGACGCCGCGGCGATCGCGTGGGCGCGGCGCGCGCTGACCGAAGCGGGCGCCAGCAACGCGCGCGAAGAGCCGGCCCCCGCGACGCTGTGGGAGCGCGGGCGCGAGTCGTGCGTTGCGTATTTGCCTCGCGCGCAGCCGCTGTGGCTCACGTCGTTGGGCGGCAGCGTCGCGACGCCAGAGCAGGGGATCAGCGCTGACGTGGTCGCCTTCGATTCGCTGGACGCGCTCGACGCGGCGCCGGCAGAGAGCGTCGAGGGCAAGATCGTCTACCTGCATCACGTCATGCCCAAGCTGCGCGACGGAACGGGCTACAACGCCGGCTCGCTCGCGCGCACCGCGGGCCCTTCGCGCGCGGCGAAGAAGGGCGCGGTGGCGTTTCTCGTGCGGTCGATCGGGACCGAGACCGTGCGCTCGCCGCACACGGGGGCGCTGTTCTACGAGCCCGGCGTTGTGCGGATTCCCGCGGCGGCGCTGGCGATCCCGGACGGCGACATGCTCTATCGGCACTTGTGCGCGGGCCGTCCGGCGCGCGTCGAGCTCGTGCTCGGCTGCAAGCCCCTGCCCGTCGGAACCTCTGGAAATGTCCTCGCCGAACTCCCCGGCACCACGGACGAGCTCGTGTTGCTGGGCGCGCACTTGGACTCATGGGAGCTCGGGACGGGCGCGCTCGACGACGGCGCGGGCTGCGTGATCGCGATCGAAGCGGCGCGGTTGATCTCGGCGCTTCCGATGAAGCCGAAGCGCACGATCCGCGTGGGGCTCTTCGCGAACGAGGAGCTCGGGATCGGCGGCGGTCTGGCGTATGCGAGCGCGCACGCGAGCGAAGCGGCGAAGCACGTGGCGGCGATCGAAGCGGACCAGGGCGACGGGCGACCGTGGTCGCTGAGGGTTCCGGCCAACGCGCGAGAGAGCGCGCTGGTGAAGGCGCTGCACGGGTCGATCGAGGGGCTCGAGATCGGGCTCGACGCGGGGCCATCTCGCGGCGGAGTGGACATTTCGCCGCTGAAACAGCTGGGGGTTCCGTTCGTCGACCTGCGGCAGGACGCGACGCGGTACTTCGACTTTCACCACACGGCCAACGACGTGATCGACAACGTCTCGCGTGACGACCTCGCGCGCGCCACGGTCGCGTTCGCCGTCACCGTGTGGGTCCTTGCCAACGCCGACGAGCGCTTCTGAACGCGGGTTTGTAGGGTTTTGTAGAATAGGGGGACGGTGTTCAAAAGTTCATTTGTTGGTCTCACCGTGGCTCAGGCAGCCCCGCTGCTGTGCCGCTCTGAGCCCAACAAATGAACTTTTGAACACCGTCCCCCTATTCTACAAAACCCGCTCGATCAGCCGTCGGTCGCGCTCGGGGCCGCGCCTGCGACCGCGGGAAAGTACACGGCCTTCGTTCCCACTTCGTGCCCGGCGGCGATGGGCTTACCGAGCTCGTCGATCGACCACACCGAGCTCGGGAGCCTCAGCGACTCGCGAAGCCGCTCCATCGTCGACGGAACGAACGGGTACAGCATGATCATCAGGTTCTTGAGCACGTAGAAGCACGTGTAGAGCGCGTTGCGCCGCGACTCTTCGGGGTGCCTGTCGTCGTGCGGCTTGAACTGCGTAAACAAGCTGTTGATCGTGCGCGCGTAGTTCTCGAGCTCGAACAAGAGGTTCGGGTAGTCCGCGCGCTCCATCGCTTTGATGTAGCGCTGCACCATGCGGATCGTATCCGCGACGACCTTCTCGTTGAGCACGCCCTCGGGGACCTTGCCGTCGAACTTCGAGTGCGCCGCGGACAGCGGCTTCTCCAACGCGGCGTTCATCGGGCCCGCGAGAAACGCGTTGCGATCGTCGAGCTTCTTGAACTCGAAGTCCGACTGCTTCTCGCTCAGGCCCAACAGCGCGATGTAGTAGCGAAGCTGGTCGACCGAGTAGCCCTTCTCGTCGATGAGCTGATCGCCCGTGAAGAAGTTTCCACGCGACTTGCTCATCTTCTCGCCGTTCACCAAGAGGTGATAGCAGCCGAAGATCTCGGTCATGTTGAGGTCGCCCTTCGCGGGCTGCGCGAGCGGGTCGGCCTGCGTTCCGAGCCACATCGCGCCCTGCATGAGCACGTAGAAGAAGACGTTGTCCTGACCCAAGAACTGAAAGATCTTCGAGTCGGGATCGCGCCAGAACTCCGCGTACTCTTCGGGCGCGCGCCCCTTCTTCGCGAGCGCCACCTGCGTGAACGCGATCGGCGCGATGAGCGAGTCGGGCCAGACGTACAGGGTCTTTCCCGCGAGGTCGGGGTCGATGTCCGGAACCGGGATTCCCCACGCGATGTCGCGCGTGATCGAGCGGTGTCCCCACTCGTCAGCGTACTCGCTCGCGACGCCCTTCTCGCTGAGCTTCGCGCGCGCCGCCTCGAGGTCGGTCTTGTTCTCGAACTGCAACACGAGCTGCTTGTCCGCCGTGTACTTGCTCTTGTGCTTGGGCAGCTCGGCCTTCATCGGCTTGTACTGCTCTTCGAGCGCGCGATCGATGCGGATCGCTGGCAGCACTCGGTCGAGCACGATGGTCATCACCGAGTTGCGCCAGGTCTTCGCCTTGCTCTGGATCCACACGCGCAAGGGCTCGGACACGGCCCACATATTCAAGTACCAGTGCACGGTCTCGCGCATCACGGGCGTGGCGTCGGAGATGGTGCTCTTGGGCTCGATGAGCTCTTCGGGCTCGTACTGCTGCCCGCAGCGGTCGCACTCGTCGCTGTACGCGCGGTCGTTGTCGCACTTGGGGTTGGGGCAGCGGCCGACCACGAAGCGATCGGGCAGAAAGCGCTCGACCTTCGGGTCGTACCACTGCTTGCTCGAGCGCTTCTCCAAGAGGTTGTTCGCGTGCAGCTTGCGCAGAAAGTCCTGCGAGAGCGCCTTGTGCGTGGGAAAGCACTCGGGACGCGACGTGCCCGAGTACACGTCCAGGCCGATGTCGTAGCGCTCGAGCGTCTTCTGCTGACGGTCGTGGACCTCGTCGATGAACTCGCGGATGGGCTTGTTGGCCTTGAGCGCCGAGAGCTCAGAGGTCGAGCCGTGCTCGTCCGAGCCGCACACGTACAGGACGTTTTCGCGGCCGATCAGAAGGCCGTAGAACCGCGCGTGGATGTCCGCGGGCAGGTGCGCGCCGGCGAGGTGACCGAGGTGCAGGGGGCCGTTGGCGTAGGGCATTCCTGCGGTGACGACGGCGCGGCGGGGACGCTTGATGTTGGCGAGGACCGAGGCGACGTCCGTCGGAGGACCGTGATGTGCTGCCATGTTCAGGTCGGTAGGAGTCGGATCGCACCGGGGGTCGCGTCAAGGTGCAACCGCGATTTCTGAGTGAAATGACGGCGACCCGTGCGACCGTTGCTGGGCCGTTCAGCGCTGCCGTGCCGTCGCTGAACAGAGTCGAGGGAGCGATGGAATCGAACCGACCGTTGAACGTCCTGGTCCTGGCCAACTTCAACACTGGAGAGCGCTTCGTGCGTCGCTGCAAAGAGCGCGGCGCGAAGGTGTGGCTGCTCACGAAGGCGAAGTTTCTCAACAAGCCGTGGGCGCGCGACGCGCTCGAAGACGTGTTCGCCGAGCCCGATGATTCGCCGCTCCGCCACACGATTCACACGGTGAGCTACCTGTCGCGCAACCGTAAGTTCGACCGGATCGTCCCGTTCGACGACATCGAGGTCGAGGTCGCGGCGATGCTGCGCGCGCACTTCTGCATGGACGGGATGAACGAGACGGACGCCCGGTATTTTCGCGACAAGCTCGCGATGCGCGTGCGCGCCAAGCGCGAGGGGATCGCGGTGCCGGACTTCGTTCACGTGCAGCACGCGGACGAGATCAACGCGTTTTGCGATCGCGTCGCCGCGCCGTGGATGCTCAAGCCGCGCTCGGAGGCCTCTGCGACGGGCATCCAGAAGATCCACGACAAGCAGCAGCTGTGGGACGCGATCAACAAGCTCGGCGATCGCGCGAGCTTCTTTTTGCTCGAGCAGTTTCTTCCGGGCGACGTCCACCACGTCGACAGCATCGTCGCCGACGGCAAGATCGTCTTCGCCGAGTGCCACCGCAACGGAACTCCCCCGTGGGAGATCTCTCACGGCGGCGGCATGTTCACGACGTACACCATCGCGCGCGGCGGCGACGACGAGCGGGCGCTGCTCGCGATGAACGCGAAGATCATCGAGCGCTTCGGCCTGCAGCGCGGCATCGCGCACATCGAGTACATCAAGGGCCGCGACGGAAAGTTCTACTTCCTCGAGGCCGGCGCTCGCGTCGGCGGCGCGCACGTCTCGGACGTCGTCGAGGCCTCGACGGGCATCAACCTCTGGTCCGAGTGGGCCGACCTCGAGCTCGACCGTGACGAGCATCCGTACACGCTTCCCGCGAACCGCAAGGACTACGCGGGGCTCTTGCAGACGCTCGCCAAGCAAGAGCGCCCGGACCTCTCTGCGTACAACGATCCCGAGGTGGTCTATCGCACCGACGACAAGCACCACGCGGGGCTGATCGTTCGGTCGAACACGTTCGATCGCGTCGAAGAGCTGCTTCGCTCGTACGCGCCGCGGTTCGCGAAGGACTTCGCGACGTCGATGCCGCACTACGAGCTGCCGCCGCTGCGATAGCATCGCGCACACGCAACACGACCCACTATCCGGAGGCTGTCCGTGGCACAGAGCGCGCTTTCGAGCAGGGATCAGGTCGAGCAGCTTTTTCCCGAGGATGCAGCGTTGCGTTCTCTCGTTCGTCCGACGTTCGACACGATTCGTCGAGCGATGGCGGACTGCGTGGTGAGCACGATTTGGGTCGACTCGGACCTCGACCCGTCGCGCGAGGGGTTTCGCGTCTCGTACGACAAGCTCTACGGGCCTGGCTCGACGCTGGTCATGCCCTTCGTCGCCTCGTGGCTCTCGACGGGTCCTGGCGACGACCCTCGGTCCAACGTCGTGCTTCTCCCGAAGGCCATCGATCGGACGCTGGTCTCGTACGCGCAGAAGATCGGGCTGCTCGGGCGCGTCGCGTACGTCGAGGGTCTCGACTCGATCAAGAGCGCGGTCATCGAATCGGGCAAGAAGCTCTACTCCATCGACGACATCGGCGACTTCGACGAGCGCTCGTTGGTCACGACGGCGATGGGCAAGTGGCTCAACTCGAAAGAGGACCTGCGCTCGGTGACGGCGTTCGCTCCGACCGAGGTCGTGCTGGACATGTACGACGCGGACGTCGCGCACTTTCGCGAGTGCAAGCGCGGCGACGGGCGGGTGTTCTTGAAGACGTGCAACACCGAGTCGGCGGGCGCGGGCGTGTTCATCGCGCGCGACGAGGCGGAGTTTGCGACGGTGCTCGCGGACATTCGCGAGAAGCAGGCGAGGTTCGGGCTCAATCGAAAGCTGGTGATCCAGCCGGAGGTGAAGGGGCGCAACCGCAGCTTTCAAGTGTTCATGGACCCGAGCGCGCCTGAGCAGATCTCGGTCGTCGCGATCACCGATCAGCTCGTCGAGGCCGACGGAAAGACCTACAAGGCCTCGATCAACCACGGGATCACTGCAGAAAACGTGCGGCACGCGGGCCCGATGATCGTGGACATGGTGGCGCGCGTGAGGGCTCGCTACCCGAGCGCGTTCGGGTTCTTGATGTGCGACTACTTCGAGACGGACTCGGGCGTCGTCGCGTTCGACCCAGGGATTCGCCCCACGGGAAACACCGCCACCGTGCTCGCCTCGCACTTGGGACGCTCGATCACGGGCGAGCACATGGCGACGGCGCTGCTGCACCTTCGCAGCGGGATCAAAGACTTCGCGTACGAGTCGTTCGTCTCGAAGATCGGTCGCCTCGCGGACCCCGAGAACCTTCGTCGCGAAGGCCGCGCGGTGCTCCCGTGGGGGTGGAACCACCTGCAGGGCTTCGGGGTCTTGATTTGTGTCGCACGAAATCAAGACGAGGCGTCGAAGCTCGCGAGCGAAGTGCAGTCGCTCGTGGCGGCGGGCTAAGAGAAGACTGGGGCGGCACTGGCGGTGCCGGTTGCGGGCCGTCAGCGGCGCTTCCGCGAATGGGCGACGACCGGCAGGCGCGCGCTTGGTTCGCAGCCCCCACCCGCGCTGCCGCGCGCCCCGCCCCCGCAGAGCGAGGGCGGCGGCTCTGCACTGGGAAAACAGCGACAGAATTGATGGCGTTGATCGCACGGAGACCTTGCGCTGCAAGGTCTCTTCAGTGCTCGAAGTTGCGTCTCTTCAGCGCTCGAAGCTGCGTCGCTTCAGTGCTCGACGCTGCTCGCAACACAACACGACGCAACACGAGGCAGCGCAATACGAACACTCCGAGCAACCCGTAGTCGGCGGAGCCGCGTCGCTCAGCGAGTGGTCGCGACCGACTCCATCGAAGCCCTTGCAGAGCAAGGGCACCCAGCGATCAACGCCATCAACTCTGTCGCTGTTTTCCCAGTGCAGAGCCGCCGCCCTCGCTCTGCGGGGGCGGGGCGCGCGGCAGCGCGGGTGGGGGCTCCGTTCGCTCGCTACGCGGGGCGCGCGGCAGCGCGGGTGGGGGCTCCGTTCGCGCGGCAGCGCGGGTGGGGCTCCGTTCGCTCGCAGCGCGGGTGGGGGCTCCGCTCGGTTAGATCGCGATTCGTTCGAGAAATTGCTGGATGGATCGCTCGATGAGCTCGGTGTCGGTCACGCCCTGCAGCGTGACCATGGTCGAGTCGGGCAAGGTCTCGTCGAGCGCGATGGCGGTCTCGATCGGGTGTCCGGGATCATCGATCCAAGGGAGCAGCAGCGCGGGCACATCGAGCGAGCGCAGCGCCTCGCGCGGGGGCAGGTCGCTCTCCGCGGCGGCGCGCAGGACGCGACCGAGCGCGACGCGATCGGCGAGCGCGAGCTGATCGAGCATGAATCGCAGCGGAGCCGGAATGGCTCCGTCGGGCATGTCGCGCTCGAGGTCGCGCTCGACTTGCTCGGCGACCGCGCGCGGGCTCTCGAGCGAGGCGAGGTGCGAGTAGCTCTCGATCGCAGCGGGGCGGGTCTGCCACGCGGTGGGCGTCGCGAGGAGGATCATGGCGGCGACGCGCTCGGGGGCGGCGAGGGCGGCGTGGAGGGTGATCGCGGCGCCCATGGAGATTCCCCCGGCGACGAAGCGATCGATGTGAAGCGCGTCGGCGAGGGCGAGCAGCTCGAGGCCGAGGCGATCCCAACGGTGGTCGAGGTCGTTGTCTGCGGCCGGCGTTCGGCCCTGTCCGCGCGTGTCGTAGCGAACGACGCGCCAGCCGGGGATGTGCTCGAAGACCGGCCCAAGGGCAGAGCGGTCGTCGACGTCGATGGGGTGAAACATTCCGTGCGTCCAAAAGAGCGCCGGGCCCGAGTCGCCGTGAATGTGCACGCGCACCGGTCCGTTAGGGAGCGAGAGGATGGAGTCGTGCGCGGACATCGCGCGAACATCAACGACGAACGCAGGGATTTCAACGGCCGAGTGTGAAATGGGCGTCGCGGCGAGCGGTCGGTGTACGGCGCTTGGCGGGCGACGGCGTTGGGTTTACTCACGCGACCGCGCGCGGCGCAGCGCGCGTGATCCATTGCACTCCGTGACGTCGGCGAGATCGCTGGACTCTGCCGGGACGAGAACCGCTATAAGAGGAGCCATGACCGTAAAGCGCAGTGTTCTTTCGGGTGTCTTGATTTCTGGTGTCGTTCTCCTGAGCGCGGGCGTCGCCGCTGCGCAGGACGGCGGCGGGCCTCCGGGCCGCATGATCGCGCCGCGTCCGCTTCCGCCTCCGCCGTCGTTCGACAGCAACTTGCAGGCGGGCGAGGCGGTCGTCGCCCGCTGGGATCTCGCGCGCGACGCGAGCAACGCGCAGTACGTGATGGCGCAGACGACCAACGCGCAGGGCAATCAGCAGTGCGTGATCGCCGCGCTGGTGGGCCGCGCGTGGGTGGTCGATCGGACGGACCTCGCGGCGGACACCGAGACGCCCGCGCTGTGCTTCACCGCGGCGCGCGTGGCCAACCGCTGGGTGTTCGCCAAGTGGAGCCTCGGCGGCTCGGGCGACGGAGCGCGTCGGACCAACGACAGCGCGGTGGAGTTTGTCTCGATCGTCAACGGTCGCTTCGCGCGCGTGTATCAGGGCGCGGTGGACGCGTTCAGCTACGTCAGCGGCGGCGCGGCGTTGAGCTTCACCGGCCAGCGCAATCGCCCTGTGATGCTGACGTGGGCGGCGGACGGCAACACGCTCGCCGCTCCGTCGCGCAGCCCGCGTCGTCGCTGAGCTGCCTCGCGCTCTCACGGCGCTCGATCATTTGCCGCGTTGGGCCGAGCCCGCTCGCTCGCGTACACTCGTTGGCTCCCTCAGCAACGGAGTTACTCGATGATCGCTCGGCTGCGTTGGCCTCTCGTCTCGCTCGCGTCGCTGGTCGCGTCGTGCGCAGACCCCGTCGTGACCGACCGCCCCGACGTGACTCGCGCCGATCGCGTCTCGGTGGACTCTGCTTCGCGAGACGCTGCGACGCTCGACGCGAGCTCGGACCTCGACGCGCTCGCGCCGACGGACACGGGCGTACGCGCGGACAGCGGAGCGGTCGCGATGGACGCGCCTGCGCCTCCGCCGTGCGACTCGCGCTTCGCGTTCAACCCGTCGCCCGTGGGCGACGACGCTGCGTTCGAGGTGCGCTTCACGGACCCGACGGGCTGGGCCTTCATCGGCTTGGATTGGACGGGCCCCGCGAGGCCGAGCTGGATGTTCGTCGACGTGGTGGCGCGAGACCCGTTCACGTGGCTGTTTCGCGTGCAGCCGACGGCGGCGGGCCGCTACACCGTGGCGTTTACCGCGGACAACGGCGCGCGACGGATCGGGGCGTGCACGTTCGACGTGCAGCGGTTCGGAGGGGTTCGAGATTCGGGCGTCGTGGTTCCGCCCGCGGATAGCGGCGTGCCGCCGGTGGACAGCGGCGTTGCTGCGGGGACGTTCGTCACGCGCTCGGCGACCAACTTCACCGCAGGCGGCGCGCGCTTTCGCTTCATCGGAATGAACTCGTCCGGCCTCCCTCACTTCGGCGCCGCGCCGCTCATGTTCGCGCGCGTCGATCAGATCGCCGCCGAGCTCGACGAGATGCGCCGCATGGGCGTGCGCGTCGTGCGCGTGTTCGCCGCCGCCGAAGACGCCGACAACAACACGGTGATCGCGCGGCTCGGGCGCGTGCTCGACCTGGCCGCAGCGCGAGGGATCTACGTCATCGCCGCGCTCACGGACTTCTACGCGACTACGCCGTATCACCCGCAGGGAGATCGCGCGTACTACGCGCGCGACCCGAGGTTTCCGCTGGATCTGCTCTCGCCGGACTTCTTTCGCAGCGGATACCGCAGCAACTATCTCCCGTGGGTGCGCGCCGTGGTCGCGCGATACGCGGCGCACCCCGCGGTCTTCGCTTGGGAGCTCGGCAACGAGATCAAGTGCGACGACGATCACCGCGCGTTCATCAACTTCGCTACCGACGTGAGCAACACGATCCGCACGCTCGACGCTCGGCACATGATCACCACGGGGATGATCACCGCTCGCTGGGCCACCGACGCCGAGGCCCTCGAGATCTACCGCCTCCCCAACATCGATTTCGTCACGTACCACAACTACAACGGCACGCTCGAGTTCGCGGATTTCGACTACGGGATCGCGCGCATGGCCGGCAAGCCCTTCATCGTCGAAGAGGCCGGCTTCGAGAGCGGCGACCGCCCTGCGCGCGTCGACGCTGACATTCGCGCGCACATGGATGCCCGCGGATCCAGCGGCTACATGCAGTGGGGCTTCACCGTGATCACGCCGGACAACGGCAACGGCGATCGGCAGTTCGGCATGGATCGACTGTTTCACGCGAGCGACTACGACAGGCTCTTCAGCACGTACAGCGCCGCGGCGACGCGCTATCGCTGAGCGCTCAGCCCGGCTTCGTCGCGCTCGCGACGAACCAGGGAATCACCACGCAAAATCGATCCCTCGCCGCGCGCTCGCGCTGCTCGTCGAGCCACCGGTCGATGGTCTCGATCGGGCACGGCTCGCTCACGCGCCCCACGGTCGCGAGCAGCTCGACGAACCAACGGTGATCCTGCCAGCTCGTCGAGAGCGCGAAGGACGGCTCGACGCGGACGTCTTCGAAGCCCGCGTCGCGCAGCAGACCGTGGAGCTTGCGCCCGATCGTCGCGTTCGCGCTCCCGTTGGCGAACGCGCGGACGAGGGCGCGGCTGCACTCGCGATCGTCGCTGTCGACGAGCGCGGCGTCCCAGTCGAGCTCGCACAGCGCGACTCGGCCTCGCGCTTTCAACACGCGCTTCATCTCGAGCAGCGTCGCGAGCGGATCGGACAGGTGCTGCAGCAGCCGCTCGCAGCGGACGCCGTCGACGCTCTGCGAGGCGAGGGGCAGCGCCTCGCTCGAGGCCTCGTGCAGCGCGCACGCAACGGCAGCGCGCGCGGCGCGAGCGCGAGCGACGGCGAGCATTCGCTCGTTGATGTCCACGCCGATCAGGGTGTGCCCGCGCGCTCGTCGCCCGAGCTCGATCAGCGCGGTGCCCGCGCCGCAGCCCACGTCGAGCGCCGTCGCGGACGGCGGTAGCGCGAGCAGGTCCAACGTCTGGGCTCGGCGCGCGACGCAGTCCGAGCTGCGCTCGACGGTGTCCATCATGGTGAGTAGTCCCGCGGCAGAGGCCGCGATCTCTTCGTCGGTCATCGATCGCCTCCGATCACGAAGTGAGCTGCACGCGCGAGGGCGTTTGTGGGTTTAGGTATGTTTGCAAATGGCTTCGAAGCTGGGTCACAATGCACAGTACCCGCGTTCATGGACAACATCTTCTACGGCCCCGACAACGTCGTCGTCTGCGTCGATCGGCACTATCCCGTGATCATTCAGACCACGTATGGAGCCGCGTCGCAGGCTGCGGTTCGCCAGTATTTTCGCTGGTTGCACGAGCAGGCGGACCGCGGGCTGAAGGACGGGATCGCGCTGGCGTTGGTGGCGGACGCGGGGGCAGCGGGCGTCCCCGACGCGGACACGCGGAGGTTGATCGCCGAGCTCGCGTCGGAGCTCAACGCGAAGATCCCGCCGAAGCTCCGCTGGTACACGGCGGCGGTCGTCGACAATCGGCTCGTGCGGGGCGTGCTCAACACGCTCGCGTGGCTGCAAGGCGACCTGCAGATGGACTACGTGGACTCGCGCGCCGAGGCGTTTGCACGCTCGCGCGCGCACTTGCTCAAGCTCGGCATCGCGGTGCCCTCGACGTTGGACGAGCGGCTGCACGAGCGTCCGCCCCGGCCTGCGCCGCGCGCGGGGCTCGAGAGGCGCTGAGCGCTCACTCGCTCGCGAGCTGTTCGATCGCGGCCGCGGTGGTCGCTGGGCCGTCTTCGCTCTTCATGATCGCGGCGACGCGCTCGGCGTTGGCGCGCAGCTCGGGGTGATCGAGCGCCCAACGAACGCGCTGCGCGAGCGCTTTGGCGCGCAGCTTGGGTCGAGGCAACGGCTTCGCGCCGAGCCCTCGATCGTGCAGCAAATCCCCCCAGAAGAACTGGTCGGCCGCGTGCGGAACGATCACCGAAGGACGTCCCGCAGCGATCGTCGTGTGCGTCGTCCCTGCGCCTCCATGGTGGACGATCACCGAGCACTTTGCGAAGAGCGCCGCGTGCGGAGCGCGCTCGATGAAGAGGACACGATCGTCCGGCGGGCACTGCGCGCGCACCGTGGGAGGGCACTGCACGATCATGGGCGTGTCCGCGATCTTCGCGGCTTCGACGAAGGTGCGCACGGACTCGACCGCCGTGCCTGCGTCGAACGTGAACAAGCTTCCGAACGAGGCGAACACCGGCGGTCCCTTCGCGAGAAACGCCGCGAGCTCGGCGGGCGGCTCCCACGAGGAAGACGCCTCTTCGCGAGAGAGAATTCCGGTCACGTCGATGCGCGGCTGCCAGTCCGATGGTCGAGCGAAGAGCGCTGGAGAAACCGCGACGAAGATCCGCTCGCGCGGCCCTGTGCGAGAGGCGTCGAACGCGGGCGCCGCGGGCAGCGAGAGCTTCGCGCGCATCGCCCGAGCGCGGGGCGTGATCGACCGGCGCATCACGTAGTCCGCGAGCTTCCAGAGCAGCGGGTTGAAGAGCGTGCCGAGGTTCTTCGCGCCCGCGGGCGGGTAGCTCTTCGAGCGATGAATCGGCTGCAGCGCGAGGTGCGCGAACGGGATGCCCGCGACCTCTGCGGCGATCGGCGCTGCGTATGCCAGGGCGTGGCCCACGAGCACGTCGCTCTCTTTCGCGATGGCGATCGATCGCTCGAGCAGCTCGTCGGCGATCGGGCTCATCAAGTGCTCGATGATCCACTCGAACTGCGAGGGCGGCGTCGCGTTTTGCATCGACGTCCGCACTCCTTCGGAGATCTGCCGCTGGTTCTCGCGAAAGTACCCTTCGCCCACGGCGTGCACGGTCGCGTTCACCGTGCGCGTGAGCGCGCCGAGGTCTCGTGCCTCGACGCTGACGTGCGCGAGCTGCACGCGGTGCCCGCGCGCCTCGAGCGCGTGCGCGAGGGCGAAGAACGGACGGATGTCACCCTCGGTCCCCCAGGTGACGAGACCGACGCGAAGCGGTGCGGGCATGCGCGGATCGTACGAGCAACGACGGTGATCGCGCTCACCGAGAATCGCGCGTGTTTTGCGCGCTCGAGCGATCGCGCGTGCGGCCAAGGTCTTCGATCGTCCAGCCGAGCAGGCCGAGACCCGCGTAGGCGAGGGCGTTGGCCGTTCCGTGCCAGCGCGCCATGAACGGGATCGACGGCCACGCGCCGTGCGTCACGCGCGCGTACGCGTAGAGCACGGCGAGCGTCATCGTGAGCGCGAGGGCCGCGCTCGAGGCGGCGAGGCAGAGCCGAGCGAGTCGAGACTTAACCAGCGAAAATGCAGCGCGAATCGTGAGCGCGCCGATCGTGACCAGCGTCGCTGCCAGCGCCGCCGCGGACACGAGCTCAGCTGAGGCAGAGCCCGTGAGCTGCGTGACGGTGATCGCTCCGCCGACGAGGCCGGGGCCGATCACGGTGATCCAGAGGGCCGCGAGCGAGACGCGCTGCGCGCGAGCAGAGTCGCTCTGTTCGAGGGCGATCGCGAGGCGCGCGGCGAAGAGCGGGGCCACCCAACCGGCGAAGTGAAAGTGCACCGCAGTCAGGCGGACGATCGCGTCGTCGAAGCCGAGCGGGCGGGCGCCGGCGCGGGCGAGGGTGTTCCAGAGGCCGCCGACCGGGAGATAGACGAGCGCGGCGTCGAGCGCGAACCGTGGCTCCGATAGGCGAGCGGTGCCCGAGCGAAGGCGCGCCCACGCGCGACGCGCGCCGACGAGCCCGACGGCTGCACAAAACGCGAGCCACGGCGCGCTCGCGATCGCCGCGGCTCGTCCCGCGGGGAGCAGCACGCTCACGAGCGCGCTCAACGCGAGCAGCGGCTGCGCTCGGCACAACGCGCGAATCCACTGCGAATCGTCGCGCGAAATCGCTCCGTGCAGCGACAGCGAGAGGCCGAGCGGAACGCCCACCAACGGCCCGAGCACGAGCAGCCGCTCGACCAGGTCGATCTGTGTGAGTTGCGCGCGAGGGACGATCGAGAGCGCGGCGAGCGCGACCGCTCCCGCGAGCGCGGAGGCGTGCGCGAATCGATCCGTCGAAGCAGGGCGATCTTCGTGCAACGGACGCGCAGTGTACACGGCGAGGCCCGACTGGCATGCGGGGCGTTCGGGCTGAGCGCACGCGCATCGCGTACAATCCGTCCCGTGATGAACCGAGCCGCTGCACACCGTATCCGAGAACATCGATACCCTCTCGCCGCGCCCGCGGTTCGGCGACTGGCTCTCGCGCTCGTCGCAGGGCTGTGCGTGACGAGCGTTTCGATCGTGTCCGAGGCGCTCGGCTCGGGCGCGACGCAAGGGCCGCGGCCGCAGCGACCGACGTCGAGCGCGCTGCGTTCGGGGCGCATGGTGGGGCAGTATCTCTGCGCGCAGGGATGGACGGCGCTCACGCTCGACGTCACCGCGAGCGGAGGCGCGGTGCAGGCGGTCTTCGATTTTCACCACGCGCCCACGGGCGTTCGCGGGCGCTACTCGATGCGCGGGCAGCTGCGGGCGGGAGGAGAGCTCGAGCTCGCGCCGGTCGCGTGGATCACGCAGCCGCGCGGCTATGTGATGGTCGGGATGCGCGGTCGCGTCGGCGCCGACGGGACGTTTCGCGGGGTGATCCTCAACCCGAGCTGCGGCGCGTTCTACGTGGTGCCGAGCTGATCGCAGCCTCTCATCGGCAGCGCGTCGCGAGTCGAAAGGCCGGCTGCGCGCGGCGAAGCGAGGCGATCGTGCCCTCACGAGAGTTGCAGTGATCGTCGGCGTCCGCGGGCCAATCGCGGTCGATCATGCGCTGGATCTCTTCGATGCTCGCGCCCTGATAGCGCCAGCACGCCACGCGAAACGGCGCTTCGCCTCCGCCCTCGACCCAGAAGTTCACCGGCAGCGCCGGGAGGTCTTCGCACTGCGCGCGCACGAACTCTTGCGAGGCCGCGCCGCGTCCGTCGAACGCGCCGTCGGGCCCGAGGACCAAGAGCTCGTTGGGGCCGTAGAAGACCGCGGGGCCGCAGGTGTTTCCTGCGGAGAACTGCGAGCGCGTGACGAGGTCCGGGTCGCCGTCGCCGTCTGCGTCGTACGCGCGGGAGGGGTCCGCGCTCGGCGCGCGCGCGTATGGTCCGATCGCGTTGTTGGCGAACGAGAGCAGCGTCCCTCGGTCTTCGACGGGCGTTCCTTCGATCGCGTTTCCGCGAGTGATGGTGAAGCCGGCCTCCGCGGTCCCGTCGCGATCGAGGTCGTGAAAGAGCGTCCACTCGACGGTGGCGATCTCTTCGCTGCCCGCGCGATGCACGCCGTGATGCGTCGAGCGAACGAGGGCGCCGTCGCCCTTGACGAAGACGATGGTCCAGTCGACCTCGCCGACGCGAATCGCGCTCGAGTTTTCGCGCACGGTTCGCACCCTCGCGCGCCCTGCTTCGAGCGCCCACGCGCCGTTGCCCGCGTAGTGGCACTGACCGATCGCCTCGAACGCGGCGCGTGACTCTTGTCCGAGCGCCGCTGCGATCGTGTTGCGCGCGCGATCCGCGGCCGTCGAGAGCCGTTGGCACGCGGCCACGATCTGCGGGGGGTGGCCGTTGCTCGCGACGGTCTCGCGCACGCGCCACGCGAACTGCTCGGGCACTTCTGCGAGGGTCGGCGCGGGCTGCTCACCGGGACCGCACGCGCGCGCGCCGGGCTCTGCGGGCTGCGCGTCGGGCGCGCTGGCATCCGGCTGGCTCGAGAGCGTCGCGGCATCGGTGGCGACGGGTTCGAGTCGCTGCGGCGTTGCGGGGACTTGCTGCGAGCGACAACCGATCATCGAGGCGATGGAGCACGCAGCGATGGCGGCTGCTTGCGAGCGGAGCGTCTTCAATAGGGGTGCCCTTTCAGCGACGAGGACGGCGCGGGTATTCCGACGGCGACATCCAAGGCGAGCTCGACCATCGAGACGAAGCTCTTCTCGCGCAGCTCCGACGAGAGCGCCTCTTCGCGGCGGATGTGATCGGACACCGTGAGCAGCGCCAGCGCACTGGCGCCGTACTCTGCGGCGACGCCGTACAAGCCGGCGACCTCCATTTCGACCGCGAGGATGCCCAGCGATTCGAGCCGGTCGAACAGCGGCGAGGGCGGGGCGTAGAACAGGTCCGAGCTCCACACCGAGCCGACGCGAACGGGCATCGAGCGCGCTCGCGCGGCGTCGACCGCGGCGCTGACGAGCGACCAGTCCGCGACCGCAGGAAAGTCGAAGCCCCCGCAGCGCGTGCGATTGACGTTGGAGTCCGTCCCTGCGGCGCCGGCGATGATCACGTCTTGCAGCGCGAGCTCGGGCCTGAGCGCGCCGCAGCTGCCGACGCGGATGAGGGTCTTGGCCCCGTAGAACTTCACGAGCTCGGTGGCGTAGATCGAGATCGAGGGGATCCCCATCCCGTGGCCCATGACCGAGACGCGACGGCCGCGAAACTCGCCGGTGAATCCGAGCATGTTGCGCACGGACGTGACGAGCGCGGGTCGCTCGAAGAACCGCTCGGCGATGAACTTTGCCCGCAGCGGATCGCCCGGCATCAGCACGCAGTCGGCGAACTCTCCGGGCCTCGCGGAGATGTGAGGCGTTGGCATCGGCGCGAGTGTGAATGGTTTGGGGGGTACGGGCGATGAATTCGTGTGCGTCGACGCAGCGCGCGAAACCACATCGACCGCGGTTCGGCCACGAAAGTCGAGGCGAGTGCACTCTTTCGTTGATCGTCCGTCAGACCGCTGGGCACCCTTCTCTTCACAACGTTCGGACTGTCGGAGGGTCGAGGCGAGCGGCGCATCACGGCGATGACCGCGAGACGAGACCAGAGCAGAGCTGCAAAAGGAGAGGAACCCATGCCCGGAATGATCGAGCGCGGAGCGCGCGGTGACAGCGTTCGTGACCTTCAGCAAGCGCTCGTGGACGCTGGCTACGACATCGAGGTCGACGGGATCTTCGGCGAGGACACCGAGAGCGCCGTGGTCGACTTTCAGAGCAACAACGGGCTGGACGCCGACGGCATCGTCGGGCCGCGCACGTGGCGCGCGCTCGGGTTCTGACAGCGTATCGTCCGGGGGGATGAACGAGCTGACCGCCGCTCCGCCGTGGCCGCCGCTGCTCGCGGCGAAGGGGCGGTTCTCGCAGAGCGCGCCGCACGCGCACCACGGGATGCACCTCGTGCTCGCGATCGACGGGGCGATCTACGCTCGCGTCGGGGACGAGCCTTCGCCCGTGAAGAGCGCGGGGATCATCACCGAGCCCGACGTCGCACACGAAATCAACTTCGCGTCCGACGACGTCTTGCTGGTGTTCATCGACCCCGAGAGCGACGCGGGCGCGGCGCTGCGCGCGGTGATCTCGGGCCGGGCGCGGCGGATCTCGTCGACCGAGCGGGACGCGATCGATCGGGCGCTTTCTCCCTTGGAGATCATGCGCGAGGGCGGCGTCGAGTGGCTCCGCTCGGTGGCCTCGGCGCTGGGCGCGACGCTGCCGCGCACGCGGGCGAAGCTGCACCCCGCGGTGAGCAAGGTGCTCTCGCTCGCGCGCACGATGGACGACGAGTCGCTCTCGCTCGGCGCGCTGGCCGAGAGCGTGGGGCTGTCCGAAGGGCGATTGATGCACGCGTTCACCGAGTCCGTGGGGATTCCGCTGCGTCCGTACGTGGCGTGGCTGCGCGTGCAGCGCGCGGTGGCGGCGATCGCTGGGGGAGCGGCGCTCAGCGAAGCGGCGGCCAGCGCAGGGTTCGCGGACGCGTCGCACATGAGTCGAACGTTTCGAAAGATGCTCGGCCTCTCGCCGTCCGAGCTTCGCGCGGCGATTGTAGCCAGTCCGTTCAAGACCGAGGCGCCGCGCTGATCGCAGGATCTCTGCCCATGAAGGACAAGCGCGATCTTCCGCTGCTCCAGTGGCAGCGCTCGCTCTACGACGACAATCACACTCGACGCTCGACGCTGGTGGTTCACGCGATCACCAACCCGATGTTCATCGTCGGGACCGCGCTGCTCGCCACGGCGCCCTTCACGCGAGGGACGAACGCGATCGTGGGCCTCGCGCTCGCGCTCGTCGCGATGGCGCTGCAGGGCCGAACGCACCGCGCCGAGCCCGTTCGGCCTGTCCCCTTCGCGAGTCCCTTCGACGCGATCGCGAGGATCTTCGCTGAACAGTGGGTGACGTTTCCTCGGTTCGTGATGGACGGCGGGTTCGCTCGCGCGTGGCGATCGAACGGAGGCGACGCGCAGTGATGTTTACGAGCTCTGCGGTGCGCTGCGGTCGTCGTCGCGCACAGGCCTGCGTGTTCGTTGCGGGCTGAGTTATTTGGCGCGCTTCTTCGCGGAGGGCAGGCGGATTCGAAGCGCGACGACGGCGTCCGCAGCGGCGCGTGAGAGCCCGAGCGCCACGAGCTCGGAGGCCTCGAGCGCGTTGAGCATCGCGAGCGTGGCGCCTTTGCAGCGGCGAATCTCTGCGAGGGTCTCTTCGCCAAGGCCCGCGGCCGCCAGGGCCTTCGTCGAGGAGAACGAGCGAAACGTCCGGGGCGTCGCGTCGCCGTCGAGCCACCGCGGCTCGACCGCGACGAATTGGTACGTGTCGCGCCAGGACTTTCCGTCGTAGTCCGCCGAGGACGACTCGATACGGCACGAGACGTTGATCGTCGCCCAATCGTCGGTCGAGCGCGCGCGCTCGTGCAGCCGCGTGACCAGCATCGTCGCTGCCATCGCGAGGCGGTACTCGAGCGTGTACACGGCCTCGCCGCCCTCGATGCTCCAACGCCCCTGCGCGATGTACGCCGGCGCCCCAGGACGCAGCCACGTCGCGATCTGCGCGGCCCACCCCGGAGAGGTCGCCGCGGCGAACGCCGCTCCGTCCGCGGTGAACCGCAGCCAAGACACGGACGTGCCCGAGCTGAATCGGCGGTAGAGCCCGTGAGTTCGCGGCGCCATCGCGAGGGCGCCGAGCATACGTCGCGACGCTCGATCCGCCGAGCGCGAGCGGGCATGATGGCGCGCATGCGACTCTCGATCGAGCTGAAGAAGAGCTGGAGGATGTTCAATCACGGCCCGGTGGCGCTCGTCTCGGCGGCGGCGGGGGACGAGGCCAACGTGATGGCCGCGGCGTGGGTGTGTCCGCTCGATTTCGATCCGCCGAAGTTCACCGTCGTGCTCGCCGCAGACACGTACACGAGAGCGCTCGCGCAGCGGTCGGGCGAGCTTGTGCTGCATGTTCCGACGGTCGCGATGCTCGAGACGATCGAAGCGGTGGGCAGTCACAGCGGACGCGAGGTGGACAAGTGGTCCCGCTTCGCGATCGAGCGCGAGGACGAGCCCTCGGTGCGCGCTCCGCTCGTGAAGGGATGCGTCGGCTGGATCGCGGCGAAGCTCATCGACGAGCCGCGGCTCGCGACGGAGTACGACCTGTTTATCTGCCAGGGATTTGCGGCGTGGGCCGACGATCGGGTGTATCGCGACGGCCGGCTCCGCGAAGACGTCCCCGAGGCGCTTCGCTCGGTGCACCACGTCGCGGGCGGAACCTACATCGTCGATGGACCGGTCGTTCGCGCGCGCGCAGCGTCGCTGTGATTCGCCTCGCTCAACGCACGTGGTCGAGCGCGCCGACGAGCGCGCGGACGAACCCGAAGCGCCTCTCGAACCCCTGCGCGCCGCGCTCTCCGTTGACGAATCGCACGAGCGCAGCGCCCGGACGAAGCGCGAACGAGCCCTTGAAATCCTCGCTCACGAGCAGCTCGCCGAGCGCCGGGCTGATCGCCTCTCTCGCCATCTCTTCGCTCGGCGAGTGCACGACGAAGCGCTTGTCGAACTCTTTTTGCCCGACGACGTGGTCCGGGTTCTTCGCTTCGGCCATGTACTGAAACGCCTTCACGAAGGTGAACGGCGGGATCCACAAGAGCGCGTTCGCGATGGCGCCGCCCGTGCTCGCCTTCCAGTCCGCGCTGATGTCCACGGTCGCGCTGAGCGCGGGGTGCTGCACGATCGCCAGCGTCCCCACGGTGCGCTGCTCAGCGGTGTGATACTCGGTGTGCACTCCGACGCCCGAATAGCTCGCGGTCGGCCCCGAGACCGTGGTCGCCGACGTCACCATCTCGGTGTAGTCGAAGTCGACGAGCCACGCGGTGTAGGGCCCGATCAGCACGTACGCGGCGGAGGTCACGTCGTCGAGCGATCGACACCCCGCGAACGGAAGATAGGGCGCGAGCACCTTCGCCGTGTGCGGCGCTTGCCACGTGAACCCCGCGCGCTCGCACGCCTCGCGCGCCTCGGCGTCTTCGAGAAACCAGGACATCTCTCGAACGGTACACAACTGCGCGCAGCGGCGCGACCGACGATCTTCCTTCGCAAAGAGTGAATCGCCGTCGGCGGCGTCGTGCACTATGTCTCCCGCGATGTGGATCGTTCGACTCGCGCTGCGGCGACCGTACACGTTCGTCGTTGCGGCGATTCTCCTCATAGTCCTCTCGGTGGGCGTGTTGCGAAGAGCCCCGACGGACATTTTTCCGTCCGTCGACATCCCAGTGATCAACGTCGTGTGGACGTACGGCGGGCTCTCTGCGCGGCAGATGGAGCAGCAGATCACGCAGTTCAGCGAGACCTCGCTGGCGGGCAACGTCGAGGGCATTCGAACGATCGAGAGCCAGACGTTCGACGGCGTGACGGTGATCCGTCTGTACCTCCATCCCTCGACGGACGTCTCGATCGCGACCTCACAAGTGACTGCGATTTCGCAGACGATCCTGCGTCGCATGCCGACCGGGACGCAGCCTCCCGTGATCGTTCGCTACAACGCCTCGAGCGTCCCGATCATGCAGATCGCGTTCAGCAGCGACACGATGAGCGAGTCGGAGATCTACGACTACGTCAACCTCCGCGTGCGCTCGCAGCTGAGCGCGATCCGCGGCGTGCGCTTCCCGCTGCCCATGGGCGGGCGCGTTCGGCAGACGGTGGTCGACCTCAACCCCGAGGCCCTTCGCGCGCGAGGCGTGAGCCCCAACGACGTCGCGGTCGCCATCGCGCAGCAGAATCTCACGCTCCCGACGGGCAGCGCCAAGATCGGCGAGACCGAGTTTCGCGTGAGCCTCAACAGCTCACCCGAGAGCATCAGCGCGCTCAACGACGTTCCGATCCGAGCGCGCGACGGACGGGTGCTCTTCGTCCGGGACGTGGCGTTCGTGCACGACGGGTACGCGGCGCAGACCGCCATCGCGCGATACGACGGGCGGCGCGCGGTGGTCTTGAGCGCGATCAAGACCGGAGACGCGAGCACGACCGAGGTCGCTGCGCGGATCCGCGCGATGTTTCCGACGATCCGCGCCGCTGCGCCGCGGGCGCTGCGCATGGAGCTGCTCGCCGATCAGAGCACGTTCGTGCGCAAGGCCATCGACGGGCTGCTCACCGAGGGGCTGATCGCCGCGGCGCTCACGGCGGCGATGATCCTTCTGTTTCTCGGGAGCTGGCGCAGCACGCTGGTCGTGTTCGTCTCGATTCCGCTCAGCGTGCTGAGCGCGCTGCTCGTGATGCGCGCGATGGGCCACACGATCAACACCATGACGCTCGGCGGCCTCGCGCTCGCCGTCGGAATCCTCGTCGACGACGCGACGGTCGAGATCGAGAACATCCACCGCAACCTCAGCGAAGGAAAGCCGCTCACCCGCGCGATCCTCGACGGCGCCCAGCAAGTGGCGGTCCCTGCGTTCGTCGCCTCGCTCTCGATCGGCATGGTGTTTTGCAGCGTATTGTTGCTCGAAGGCCCCGCGCGATACCTGTTTCTTCCGCTGGGCTTGAGCGTCGGCCTCTCGGTGATGGCGTCCTATGTGCTCTCGCGCACGCTGGTGCCCACGATGGTCCGCTGGCTCTTGCCCGCAGAGATCGCCGCGCACGAGGCGCCGCCGGGGCTCTTCGGTCGCGCGCAGCGCGCGTTCGAGCGGGGGTTCGACGGGCTTCGAGCGGCGTACGCCTCGACGGTGAGCCTGGTGCTTCGTCGGCGGCTCGCGTTTCTGCTGGTGTTTGCTGCGGTGATCGGCGCGGCGGGGGCGAGCTTGTCCGCGGTGGGAAGGGACTTCTTTCCGGTGATCGACGCGGGGCAGATCCGCCTGCACATCACCGCGCCGCCGGGCACGCGGCTCGAGCAGACCGAGCGACACTTCGCCGCCGTCGAAGCGGCGATCGCCGAGCTCATCCCGCGCCGAGAGCGCGAGCTGATCCTCTCGCAGCTCGGAATGCCCGGCGGATTCACGCTCGCCGTGACCGACTCGGCCAATGTCAGCACCGCGGACGGCGAGCTGCTGCTGCGCTTGTCTCCGTCGCGAACGAAGAGCACCGAGCAGTACAGGGCGCTCTTGCGAGCGCGACTTCGCGAGCGATTTCCCGAGCTGCAGTTCTACTTTCAGCCGGCGGACATCGTGACGCAGATCTTGAACTTCGGCCTCCCGTCGCCCATCTCGTTGAAGGTCACGAGCCAGAATCGCGAGGCCGCGCTCGCGGGTGCGCGCCGCATCGAGCGCGCGCTTCGCTCGGTGCGGGGCGTCGTCGACGTTCGCGTTCATCAGGTGATGGACGCGCCGCGAATGCACGTGGAGGTGGATCGATCGCGCGCCGCAGAGCTCGGGCTCACGCAGCGAGACGTCGCCAACGACGTGCTGCTCGCGGTCTCGTCGAGCGGACAGGTCGCGCCCAACTACTGGACCGATCCCGCCACAGGAAACAGCTATCCCGTCGTGGTCTCGATCCCCGAGCACCGAGTCTCGTCGTACGAGGCGCTCGCGGGGCTGCCGATCGGGAGCGGCCGCGAGCCTCCTGCGCTGGCGGACATCGCGCGGATCGATCGGAGGACCACGCCGGTGAACACCGCGCGAACGGACCTGCAGCCGACGTTCGAAGTGCGCGCGGACATCGCGTGGCGCGATTTGGGCAGCGTCGCTGGGCCGATCGAAGCGATCGCGAAAGAGGCCGAGCGCTCGCTGCCGCCGGGCGGACAGGTGCTCGTGATGGGGCAGATCGACAGCATGAAGAGCGCGTTTGCGGGCATCGGGCTCGGTCTCTTGCTCGCGGTGTTGCTCGTGTACGCGCTGATGGTGGTGAACTTTCAGAGCTGGCTCGACCCGTTCATCATCCTGCTCGCGCTTCCTGGGGCGGGCGCGGGCATCGTCGCGGCGCTCTACATCACAGGCACGACGCTCAACGTCCCGTCGCTGATGGGCGCGGTCATGAGCGTGGGCGTGGGAACCGCGAACTCGACGCTGCTCGTGAGCTTCGCGAACGCCCTGCGAACGAGCGGACAATCCGCGGCCGAGAGCGCCCGCGAGGCGGCGGTCACGCGGCTGCGTCCGGTGCTCATGACGGCGCTCGCGATGGTGATCGGAATGCTGCCGATGGCGCTCGGGCACAGCGAGGGCGGCGAGCAGAACGCGGCGCTCGCGCGATCGGCGATCGGCGGGTTGATGGGGGCGACGTTCGCGACGCTGTTGTTCGTTCCCGTGGCGTACAGCGTCCTGCGCGCGAAGAGCGCGCCGCGCGTCGAGACGGACCCCGATCTGATGGAGGCCGCGTGATGAGCAGCGCTGAGTCGACGACGTACGCCGTGGTGCGCTGGACCGTGGTCGCGCTGTCCGTGACGGCGCTCGGGCTCGCCGTGCGCTGGCGCTTCAACGCGCGAGCGCAGCGCGAGGCGCTCGCGATCGCCGAGGCGGGCCCGGCGCGGGTGCTCGTGGTGCGCCCGCGCGCAGGCGAGGCGTCGGTGGCGCTCTCGCTTCCGGGGACGGCGCGGCCGCAGCAGTCCACGGCGCTCTACGCGCGCGCCAACGGCTACGCGCGGGTGCTTCGCGCGGACCTCGGAGACCGCGTTTCGCGTGGACAATTGCTGGCGATCATCGACGCTCCCGAGATCGCGGATCAGCTTCGAAGCGCCAGCGCGCGGCTGCGCGAGGCCACGGACAACGTCGAGATCATCCGCGGCGTGCTCGCCAGGACGCAGCGGCTCGTGCAGGGGAGGTTCTCTCCCGCGGCGGACGAAGACGAGGCGCGGCTGCGATTGAGCACCGCAGAGAGCGCGCGCCGCACGAGCCGCGCTGAATTCGAGCGGCTCTCGACGCTCGCGAGCTACCTCGAGGTGCGCGCCCCGTTCGATGGAACGATCACGCGCCGCTACATCCAACAAGGCGCGCTCGTCACCTCGGGCACGACGATGCTCTACGACATCGCGACGACGCAGGAGCTTCGCGTGGACGTCGATGTCCCCCAGTGGGCAGCCTCTTCGGTGCGCGAGGGCGTCGAGGCGCTCGTGACGCCGCGCGAAGGAGGCGGGCAACCGACGCGCGCGCAGGTCGCACGCACGGCGGGCGCGCTCGATCCCATCGCGCGAACGCTTCGGGTCGAGCTGCGATTGCCGCCTGGCGCAGCGGTGCTCTCGGGCGCGTACGTGACGGTGCGCTTCGCGATCGCGAGGGCGAGCGCGCCGATCATCGTCCCGAGCGGCGCGGTCGTGGCCAACGGCGAGGGCACCTCGGTGTTCACCGTCGATCACGAGCGTCGCGCGCACCGCGTGCGGATCTCGCTGGGGCGCGACCTCGGGCGCGACGTCGAGGTCGAGGGAGCGGTCACGATGAGCGATCGCGTGCTGGTGTTTCCTCCGGCGACGCTCGCGGACGGAGAGCGCATCGAGCCGGTCGAGCGGGCCGCGGTGCGCGACGGCGGGTGACAAGCGCGGGCTCGACGCGCGCGAGAGCGGCAACGGAGCCCCCACCCGCGCAGCGAGCGAGGCGACGGAGCCCCCACCCGCGCTGCCGCGCAAGTGAGCGAGCGAGGCAACGAGCCCCCACCCGCGCTGCCGCGCGCCCCGCCCCCGCAGAGCGAGGGCGGCGGCTCTGCATTGGGAAAACAGCGACGGAATCGAGTTCGTTGATGGCATGGAGCCGCTGCGCTGCAGCGGCTGAACCGTCCACCGATGGTCTCGGACCGCGACGACTCGCGGGCAACTCCGAGAGCCGAAGAGACCTTGCAGCGCAAGGTCTCCATGCGATCAACGAACTCGATTTCGCCGCTGTTTTCGCAATGCAGAGCCGCCGCCCTCGCTCTGCGGGGGCGGGGCGCGCGGCAGCGCGGGTGGGGGCTCCGTCGCTTCGCTCACTTGCGCGGCAGCGCGGGTGGGGGCTCGTTGCCTCGCTCGCTCGCTGCGCGGGTGGGGGCTCCGTTCTCTCGCTCGCTCGCTCACTCGCGCGCACGCTCGGCAGCGCTCGCGCGGTGAGCTCGCTACGGAGTGAGCCGAACGTCGGCGGCGACCATCGTGATGGTGTCCACGCCGAGCTGCCCGTCCGAGAGCACGCACATCGCGAAGTGCGGCAGCGGAAAGGGCGCGGGCCCTCCAGTCACCGCTCCGTTGCGATCAAACGTGGCGCTGTGACAGGGGCAGCGAAAGCCGCTCGCCGTCGCGCTCACGTCGCAGCCTCGGTGCGTGCAGAGCGAGCTCAGGGCGTAGAAGCCCATCGCGTCGCGCACGACGAAGACATTGCCTGCGACGAGCCGGGGCATTCCCATGGTGAAGCTCTCGGGGCGGCCGATGGGCATGACGCCGGCGGGGCACGTTCCGTCCATCGTGGCGTCGGGCTGGGACATGGCGTCGGGCTGCGACATCGCGTCGGGCTGCGACATCGCGTCGGGCTGCGATGCGCTGTCGGGCGCTGCGTCGCCCATGTCGACGGGCATCCCGCAGCCCGCGAGGACCGTGGCGGCGGCGCCGAGCATGAATCCTCGACGCGAGGGTTGAACGACGGGAAGTTGAAAGCGCTTCATCGCGCAGAGACTAGAGGAAATTCACTGACACAACCGCTGTTGCGATCGATCGTGCAAACTCTCCCCTGTGCTCCAATGTTCGTGCGCTCGTGCGCTTGCTCGCCACGAGCTCACGGGCCGGTGCGCAGAAAGGACATCGCGTAGCGAACGGGGACGGGCAATCGCGGGCTCGTGACCTCGACCTGGATCACCAGGCGATTGCCCACGTTCGGAACGAACCGCGTGGTGCGCGCGCCCGAGTCGTTCCACGTTGTTTGCACGAGGGTGTTGCCGACGATGCGCTGCGTGAGTCGGTTGCGCTCGCGGTCGAGCCCTGTCGTCGACGCCTCTGCGCCGTTGTCTGCCGAGCGCGCGACGATGGGCGGCGAAACGACCTCGATTTGCCCAGGCGGAAACGCGATCGTCACCGACGAAAACACCGGGTTTGCCTCGGTGATCCTGCTGTGCGCGATCGGCCGAATGAGAAACATCAGCGAGTCCACCGACCGCTGCACCGCCGCGTCTCGGTTCGCTGCGTTCGGCGCGCCGGGCGCAGGAACGTATCGTCCCGCCAACATCACCCTGGGATTCAACGCTGCCGCGGGCGCTACGACCGGCGTCGCGACCGGCTGCTGCTGCGCTCGCACCGCGGTGAGCGGCGCGATCAACAGCGCGGCCGCGGTGAGCGCGGTGGCCGCGCGCAAGAGCGTTGTCGATCGACCCTTTCGCTGCGCGCGCGGTGCGGTGAACTGCATGCCCAAGTGTGGGCCGAGGATCGGCCCTCGCGCAACGGCTGCGCGCTCAGAACTCGATGGAGCCGATTTCGTAGCCGCCCGCGGACGGGCGGGCTGCGTTGAAGAAGTCCACGGTGGGTGCACCTGCGCTCGTTCCGGCGTTGATGCACGGCGAGCCCATTTGCAGCCGGAGGTTGCTCGCGCTCACGAAGCGCGGGTCCGCCGAGATGTTGCTCGCGGCCGTGGGGTTGCTCAGCGCGTTGACCGCGGCGAGCGTCGTGATGGCGGTCATCGCCTCGTCGAAGTAGAGCGTGTCGCCCATCGCCTCGAACCACAGGTCGTTGTTCTCGAGCAGGCGAAGGTCAGCCAGTCGGTGTCCCTCGGCGATCGCCGCGCGGGTCATGCATCGTCCGGGATGAACGATGTTGTTGCGAACCACTCCGCGGCTTCCCGGAGGAACAGAGTCGTTGGCCTCGACGGCGATTCCGCGGCTCGTGCACGCGCCGCCGACCATGGGAGAGCCCTCGCCGAACAGGTCGTTCGAGTGGATGTCCGGCTCGGCGAGGCCCGTGCTCACGATGCGCACGGCGTCCGAGCGATTCGGGACGATCGGCGCTCCGCCGCTGTTGTTGCAGCGCCCGCCGTACACGACGTTGTTCTCGACGCGCGCCGCGGTGTTGGTGAGCTGCAGTCCGATGCCCACGGTGCGAGCGCAGCCTGCTTCGATGGTGTTCTGTCGGATCACTGGCGAGGCGCCTTCGATCGTGACGCCCGAGGCGTTCGAGGCGCTGTTTCCCGTGATGAGCTGGTTGCCCTCGATGCGGACGCACGAGTTGGACGAGCAGCGCACGCCCGTCGCTGCGGGGGGAATTCCTCCGCCCGATCCCAAGATCCGCTCGTTGTTGAGGACGGTGCATCGGCTGGCCACGCCCGCGCTGTTGGCCGTGCAGAACACGCCGGTCGCGAGGTTGTTGGCGCTCTCGAGGCCGCCGATGATCTGGCTGTTGCCCGCGATTACCGCGTGGCAATCGCCGACCGATCGCACGCCATCGCCGCGCGCGCCGGCGGTGTTCGATCCGCCCGAGATCATGGTGTTGGCGGTGATCGACGGAGAGGCTCCGCGGCAGTCGCTCACCCACACTCCGACCGAGTTGAGCGTCGCGCCGTACGCTTGCACGTTGCTCTGCGAGACGCGGATCCCTGCGCCGTCGTTGCGCACGCGCACGCCGGCAGAGTCGTTGCCCGCGCCCGAGCAGATGGCGCTGCGATCGACGATCGAGTTGGGGCTATCGTCCAGCAAAACGCCGATCGATTCGACGCTCGCGACCGACGGAGCGCTGCGTCCGCGGATGCTTCTGCCCGCGCCGCACGAGACCGAGCAACGACCGTTGGCGGCGAAGGTCTGGCAGTGATCCGTGATGACCACGGTCGAGCTGGTCGAGCGCACGCCGATGCTCGATCGCATCGAGTCTGCGCCGCCGACGATGGTGTTGGCTGTGAGCGTGGCGCTCGCGCGCATCGCCCCCATGTTCACGACGTTGACGCCGACGCTGTCGGCCGAGCCGCGGCCGTTGATCGCGTTGTTCGAGATGACGGCGTTGATCGCTCCGTTGACGGTGATGGCGACGCTCGTGTTGGCGGTCGCGCCGTTCACCACGAAGCCGTCGAGCACCGTTGCGGTGCGAACGGACGCAGGAAACACCAGTCCGTTTGCGTTTGCGCCGGACGCGTTGATCGCCGTCATGCTGCCCGGGCGCGTCCAGGTGGCGCCCTGCTGGTAGCCGCCGCGCACGGAGATGCCGTCGCGCATGGTGATGTCTTCGGCGTACGTTCCGCCGGCGACGCAGACGGAGGTGGGCAGGCCCATGGTGCCCGCGCGGTTGATGGCGGTCTGGATGTTTCGCAGCGGAGACGAGGCGCTTCCGGTGTTGGTGTCCGCGCCCGTCATCGAGACATAGACGCACGCGCATCCGTCATCGACGACGCCGTTGCAGTCATCGTCGACCATGTTGCCGCACATCTCCGCGCCCGGCGCTCGTGGAACGCACGCGCTCGGCGCCCCCATCGTGCACGCGCGCACAGTGACTCGACACGCTCCGACGCCGCACGAGACGTCGGGCAGGTTGTCGGTCATGCCGTCGCAGTCGTCGTCGCGGCCGTTGCACGCCTCGGCGGTGGGCGTGATTTCGCCTGTGCAAACGCCGAGCGTTGCGCCGATGCACATGCGCGCGCCCGCGCGACACTCGCCGCGTCCCGCGGTGCCTGCGGGGCCTGAGTAGCAGGACTGCGGCATGCACGCGACGATCGCGTCGGGCGCTGCGTCTGGCGCTGAATCGGGCAGGGACGCGGCGTCGGGCGCGCTCGCATCGGGCGGCGACATCGCGTCCATGGACATCGTCGCGTCCATGGCGCCGCCGTCCGACGGAGCGGTCGCGTCGTCGATGGTCGCAGCGTCGCTCGCTGCGTCGGCGCCGATCGCGCTGTCGCCCTGCGCGTTGCCGTCGCTCGGCGCGACGCCGTCGGGCCGACTGGAATCTGCGCGAGCCCCATCGCTCGCGCCGTCAGCGCCTCCGTCATCGATGGCGCTCGGAGCGCTGCACGCGACGACGGTCGAAGTGAGCGCGGCCATCGCCGCGAACCGAAGAAACCACGAAGAATTTGATGGCACGAAAGCCTCCCTCGAAGGATGAGAACAAACGGAAGTCGCCGCGCGTAGCAACGGTCAAACCACAGTGAATTTGCAGGCAAAACGCTTTTCTTGCGCGCCCTTCGCTACGCACGATGGTCAGCGTCCTTGCAAACAATGCGAGGCGCGATCCATCGCTGGGGAGCGACGCCTCACGAGCGCGCGGCGATCGCGACTTGAATGCATGATCGATAATCAAATTGCGCCGTGATTCGCTGGTGGCGAATGTCAGAACTGTGGTGAGGGGTCGAGCGATCACGAGCGAGTCACGGCCCCGCGAGAGGTGGCGCCCCCGCTCGGGATGCCTGTTCGCAGCCCCCACCCGCGCTGCCGCGCAGCGAGCGAGCGAGCGAGGCGACGGAGCCCCCACCCGCGCTGCCGCGCAGCGAGCGAGCGAGCGAGGCGACGGAGCCCCCACCCGCGCTGCCGCGCGCCCCGCCCCCGCAGAGCGAGGGCGGCGGCTGTGCATTGGGAAAACAGCGGCAAAATCGAGTTCGTTGATCGCATGGAGACCTTGCGCTGCAAGGTCTCTTCGGCTCTCGGAGTTGCCCGCGAGTCGTCGCAGTCCGAGACCATCGGTGGACGGTTCAGCCGCTGCAGCGCAGCGGCTCCATGCCATCAACGAACTCGATTTCGCCGCTGTTTTCCCAATGCACAGCCGCCGCCCTCGCTCTGCGGGGGCGGGGCGCGCGGCAGCGCGGGTGGGGGCTCCGTTCACTCGCTGGGCGGGGCGCGCGGCAGCGCGGGTGGGGGCTCCGTCGCCTCGCTCGCTCGCTGCGCGGGTGGGGGCTCCGTCGCCTCGCTCGCTCGCTGCGCGGGTGGGGGGCTGCGTCGCGGCGGTGATACCGTGCTCGCACTGGAGCGGCGCGATGCAGAGCAAGCGAGTCTCAGCGGGTGCAAGCAGTGGACGATGCGCGGCGCTCGTGGCGCTGCTCTCGGTTGCTGCGTGCAGTGACGCGGCGATGCCCAGCGCGGACGCGCGTCGCGATGACGCTGCGGAGGACGTCGAGGGGACGGTCTGCGACGAGGCCAGCGTGTGCGAGCCCATCGAGATGCCGTGGGACGACGACGCCGGCCAAGAGGACGCCGCGCTCGACGGTGGCGCGAGCGATGGCGGTGACGCGAGCTCGATGGACGCCAGCGTCGATGGCTCGGCGCGCGACGCGACCGTCGTCGACGCCGCGAGGGACGCGACGAGTGACACGGGCGTGCCGGCTCCGTTGCCGACCTGCGCGACGGTGAATCAACGGCTGCGCGACGACTTCGGAATCGTGATTCGCCCAGGGACGATCCCGTTCGAGGGGCTGGCGACCGAGGACATCGCCTGCGCCGATCGAATCAAGGTCTATCAGATGTTTCAGCGGCCGTTCGCGTACCAGCGGTATCCGACGCGGCTGAACCCCGCCGACGATTTCACGATGCACTTGTATCGGACGAGCAGCCCCGCCGCGGGCTCGTGCAGCGCGTACGTCCCGAACTCGCAAGCGATGCAGATCCGCGACCTGCGCGCGTGTCTCAGCGTCGTGAGCGGACCGACGGACGCGGATTTCATTCGCATCGCGATGTTCTTGATCCACGAGTCGGGGCACATCATCACCGCGCGCACTCCTTCGCTTCGCACCGCGTTTTCGTCGGCGAACCTGCCCGCGCGCGACCCGAGCTGCTACGACCGAGGCTTTCTCAAGACGTATTCGTTGCGCACGACCAACCCCGTGAGCGAGAGCTTCGCCGAGGGCGTGGCGCTGTTCATCGGCAATCGAAAGCGCGGCTCGCTCGGGACGATCAACAATTTTCGAACCGACTGCCCCAACACGTACGCGTGGATCCACACGAACGTGATGGGCGATCTTCGCTGACCGCGCTCGCGCGGGTCATCGCGAGGCAGGCTCGAGCGGAAGCGGCGCGCCGCACACCGCGCACTCGAAGACCGAGTCTTTGACGAGCGCGAGCTGCGCGCAGGCCGGGCAGCGACGAAAGATGAATTCGTGTGTCCAGCTCTCGGGGCGCGCGACGCCGAGGCGATCGAGCGCGCGGGCGACGGCTCCGTACGACGCTGGCTCGGGCGCGTAGCCAGTGGACTGATTGCTCACCGAGCGCACGGTCCAGCGGCCGCGGGCGAGGGCGAAGACCATCTCGCCTGCGCTGAGCACGGGCTCGCCCCGGGCGCAGGCGACGTGCTCGCTGCGACGCGGGGCGAGGGCGAGCGCGCCGTCCACGGTGATCACGAAGGTGGCTCCTTCGTGTGTTGCGTGCGGGTTGTCGGCGAGCCAACGATCGAGGGCGACGAGCGAATCGATGGTGGCGCCTGGGGGCTCGTGCAGCGCGCGTTCGCGCACGGACTGAGGGCCGATGTACTCGTAGCGATCCACGGCTGCCGCACATGCGCACGAGGCGCTGGTGGCGCAATGCGCTGCGGGGCGCTGCGACCGAGCGCTGCGCTGGCTTGACGGCGAAGGGGTCAGCGCTAGTAACCATACCGTCCAGACGGTATAGTAATGACGGTTGGTGCGGAGGCGTGATGGCGAGGCCGAGCAAGAAGAGCGCGTTGCTGCGAGCTGCGGCGAGGATCGTGAAGCGAGAGGGCGCCGACGCGCTGACGCTCGACGCGGTGGCGGTCGAGGCTGGCGTGAGCAAGGGCGGGCTGCTCTATCACTTCGACTCGAAGGAGGCGCTGGTGAAAGGGCTGGTCGAGATGATGGTCGAGGGCTTCGACGAGGCGCTCGATCGCGACGAAGATCGCTCGCCCGGAGCGTTTTCGCGGGCATATTTGCGCTCGACAGCAGAGACGGACGAGGCAGCGCTCTCGGTGACGTACGCGTTGTTGGCGGCGGTCGCCATCGCGCCCGAGTCCATCGAGCCGCTTCGCGAGCGCTATCGCCGGTGGAACAAGCGACTGCGGGACGATGGCATCTCCGAGGAGACGGCCTTCATCGTGAGGCTCGCGGCGGACGGGCTGTGGCTGGCGGACCTGCTCGGGCTCGAGCCGCCGAAGCCGAAGCTGCGCCGCGCGATCGTTCAGCGGTTGCTCGAGCTCACGCGTGAAGAGCAGGAGGTGGAGAGCGCATGAGTCGCGCGAAGAAGGTCCTGCGTGTCGCTGCGTGGACGGCGATGGTGGCGTCGTTTCCGGTGTGGTTCGCGGCGTTTCTGGTGGTTCCGTTCTTGCCGCTCGGCGCCGCGCAGAAGGCTGCGGCCGCGGCGGTTTGCATCGCGCTCGGCGAGGCGCTGTTTTGGAGCGCGGGCCTGGTGCTCGGCGCGGAGGTCATCGCGAAATTTCGCGCGCCGAAGGTCACCACGGGAAAGAGCTTCGCGGGCAAGCGCGTCGCCGTCGTGGGCGCCACCGGAGGGTTGGGCTCGGCCGTGGCGCGCGCGATCGCGCGGGAGGGCGGCGAGCTCGTGCTCATCGGCCGCGACGAGGCGAGAGTGCGCTCGATCGCAGGCGCGCTCGGCGCGAGCGCGATCGTCGGCGAGCTGCGCCCAGAGTCGCTTCGCCGCGCTGCGATCGAGTGCGGCCCGGTCGATCACGTGGTGTGCGCCACGGGGATCGACGTTCGCCGCGCGCTCGACGATCACACCGACGAGGACATCGAGCGGCAGATCGACGTCGCGCTCACTGGGCCGATGCACGTCGCCAAATCGTTTCTGCCCGCGCTTCGCCCGGGAGGAACGATCGTGCTCTTCGGCGGCTTCGCCGACGGCACGCTCTCGCTCCCGTACTACTCCGCCAACGTCGCGGCCCGTGCGGGGCTCGCAGGGTTCTGCGCCGCGGTCAACCGCGAGCTCGCCGTCGAGCAGCGCGCCGAACGGCTGTGCTACCTGTGCCCCGCTCCTGCGGACACCGAGGCCGAGCGGCCCTTCGCCGCGCTGTGGAAGCGCATGGGCAGCGCGATCGTACCGCCCGAATCCGTGGCGGACTTCGTGCTTCAATCACTGCTCGCGCGGCGAACGGTCGCGGTGATGGGCGCCTCGACGCGCGCGCTGGTGTGTCTGCAATCGTTGCTCCCTGCGCTGGTCGACTGGCTCGTGGTGCGACGGTGGGGACCGTTGCTCAAGCGTGAGTTCGGACCCGCGCGCTGAGCCGCGCGAACGGTCGCCTCGCTCGGCTCGAGCGGCGTCGAAACACCGGCGCTTCGAACGCAGACAATCCCTCTCGAAGGCTGTCCGCATCACGCCTCGAAGCGAAGCGCGAAGGTCAGCATTGGCGCCGCGCGAGCGGAGGTGTTGCGACAGCCATGCGGCGACGGTCGTCGCAGCGCGCTCTGTCCACGGTCTTGGTTCGCACGGCGGTTCAACGGGTTCAGCAACCCTCGTCCGGCGGGGCTGGCTTCGATGTCCGTCGGTGGCGCGGTATAGCGTTGCGAGTGAGTCGAGCGAGCGTCGAGCGAGGCAAGAGTCCGGGAGCAGAGTTCGAAGAGAGCGCGGTGGCGCAGGTGGGCGTCGGGCCGCACCCAGAGCCGTGGCCGGACGATCCGCGGCTGGATCGTGCGCTGCTGGCGGAGGGCGATCGGCGCAACGTGATTGATCGCTATCGGTACTGGTCGGTCGAGGCGATCACGAAGGACCTCGACGAGCGGCGCTTCGAGTTTCACGTGGCGATCGAGAACTGGAAGCACGATCTGAACATCGGGACTGTGGTTCGAAACGCGAACGCGTTCATGGCGGCGCGGGTTCACATCGTCGGCGCCCACCGATGGAACCGCCGCGGCGCCATGTGCACCGACCGCTACGTGCACATCGAGCACCACGCGTCGGTGGATCACTTCGTCGAGGCGATGGCGTCACACGCTCCGCGGCGCGAGATCGTTGGGGTAGACCTGTTGCCGGGCTCGGTGCTGATCGATCGCGTGGCGCTCCCCCGATCGTGCGTGCTCGTGTTCGGGCAAGAGGGCGTCGGGCTCTCGGAGGCGATGCGCGCGCGTTGCGGTCGATTGTGTGCGATCGCGCAGTTCGGCTCGACTCGCTCGATCAACGCTGGTGTGGCTTCGGGCATCGCGATGCACCAGTGGATCGTGCAGCACGGCGCGCACGAGACCGCCCGTTTGTACGGCGAAGGGGCGGTGAGCGGCGTGGCCGCACCAGCGGCGCGCCGCGTCGAATGAGCGTGTTCGTGAATCCGCGCAACGACGTTGCTGTGCAGCGCTGTTTCCGGTGCCGAGTCGCGGGTCTCGCGGCCGAGGGGCCGAGGGGTTCGGCGTTCGGAAGCAGCTTCGACGGACCGTCGCTGGACATCCATTGAGCGTCGAGCGCCGAGATGAGAGGATTCACCCATGCTTGCCCGATCCTCCGCGTTGCTTGTCGGAGCGTTGTTCACGGTCGCGTGCGCGTCGCCATCGCCCTCACCGGACGCGTCGCGCGACGACGTCGCATCGATGCCGGACGCCTCGAGCGCCGACGCGGTCGTGAGCGATGTGGTCGCGAGCGACGTCGGCACGGTCTCGTGCGGCTCGACGAGCTGCGGGGCGAACGAGTACTGCGAGGATCGCTGCACGTGCTGTGGAATCGCGCCTCCGCCGGACAGCGGCCTGCAGCCGAGCAGCCAGCGGACCTGTCGCCCGATCCCAGCCGGTTGCAGCGCGGCGGACCTGTGCTCGTGCAGTGACCTGCGGGGCGCGGGGATCTGCGATTCGCCGCGACGGACGGTGATGATCCCGTGCGCGTGACCGATCCGAGCAGAGTGGTACAAGGTTCGCAACAGCACGCGTTGTGGTAGCGTTGTGTTGTTTGGCTGAATGCATGGACTGAAGGCGGCAACGTAGAGTTGCCCCCCAAACACCTTCGTCGAGGACTGCGATGAAAACCCTGATCGAGCGTTCTTTGTGTGTCGGCGTTCTCGCGGTCGCGAGCTGTGCCCCCACTGCCAGTGAGCAGGCGCAGCAGCCAGCGAGCGCGCACTCTCAGACGGCGCGCGCGCTGGTGGGAAACCTTCGCGGCGCAGAGGCGCGGCTGGCTCGTGCGCAGCAGCCTCAGCAGATGGCGGAGTACGTGGGTCACTATTCGGCGGCGACCGGAAGGATCACGTTCGAGCCGTTGCTTCCGCAGGGAAGCGGTGGGTTGCCGCGACCGGGGTATACGCAGCTTTTGTCCAACACAGTGTCACTGAATGACGGCGGCAGCGGCGGCAACGGAGGCACGCCGTGCGGTGCCAACCGGATCTGCGCGAACGTTACGCTGACGAACGACAGTTCGCGACAGATCGAGAACATTCGGGTTGAGGTCGTGGACTTGTCTGCTGGCGCGAGCATTGTCGGTGGTGACACGATCGATCCGAGCTATCCGACGAGCGCGGGCAGTGCTGGGGGGTGGAACTACGGAACTCTGGCACCCGGAAGCCCGAACACCGTCCCGTGGGAGTTCAACACTGGCGGCGTCGAGTTCTCATTCAACGTTCGGGTGTGGGGGGTCTATACGCGCACTTCGTATACGGCCGGAAGTCGCCAAGAGATTTCTCCTGCGAACAACGTCGACGCTGGAAACGCAACTTGGTCAGACACAAGTCCCGCGTGGCGTGACGCCTGTTTGTTTGGGTCGACGTTGTTCTCGAACAAGAGTACTTTCTGGACCGCTTACGTCGCTCCGCCATTTCCGTTTACTCTGTACGAAACAACGACGGACGGTTCGACAATAGACGCCTTCGAAATTTCTTCGGTTGGCACCTTCAGCTTTGCTCAGGTGTTCGAAATTGCGTCAAACCTGTCGCTTTCGAACGCGTCAGCTCCGGATTACACATTGTTTCCGTTCTGGGACGACCAGCTTCGAGCAACTGCTGGCTCCGTTTGCCAGGGTGTCGATCCAACAAGCGCTGCGCCGAATCGCCGTTGGGTGATCACCTGGAAGAACATGACACTTGCTCCTCTCAACACCGCAGCACTGACCTTTTCCATGGTGGTTCAGGAGCAGTCGGACAACGTTCTGTTCCTTTATCATCGGTGGTCTTCGAGCGGCACCAATTGCACGTCAACTGGCGGCGATCCAAGCGGTGCGAGTGCGACGATTGGAGCTCGTGGGAATGGCGTGTCGCAGAGCACGACGATTGGATATCTGTCGCCGGTTCTGGGATCGCATGCCCGTTCGTGTCCCGACAAGGGATCCTACTTTCGGCTCACCGCCACCCCTGCGAATCCCTGAGCTCTTCGCTCGTCCGTTCGTGGTACACGCTGAGCGCGATCGGTCGCAGGTGCCTGCGTGACTCAGCGAAATCCAATCCTGCTCGCCGCGGCTGCCACTGTGTTTGGCGGCGCGGCGCTCGTGTTTCTCATCCGCGCGTTGATCCCGTCGGGCAGCGAGATCGACGCGTCCAGCATCGCGCGCGAGCCGCCGCTCCAAGAGGCTGCGGTCGTCGCGCCGTCGCCCGTCGATGCCGTCGCGCCCGCGCCCGTCGCGCGCGTCGAGGACGTGGTCGTTCTGCGCCCGATTGTCGTGCAGCCCGTCGCCGAGCCAGTGATCGTTTCGCCTGCGTCGTCGGAGTCGGGCGACGCTGGCTTCGTCGAGCCCGCGATGATCACCGAGACGCCGGGACCGATCGAGCCGATCACGAGCATTCGACCCGACATCGATCGGCTGCGCGCGCAAGTCGAGGCCATTCGCGCAGGCGCTACCGACGGTGGCGCGCGCAACCCGCTGCTTCAGCCGATGGCGTTGCTGGTCAACGGCGCGCCGATCGTTCGACGACTCACCGCAGGAGACCCGGCCTTTGCCGACCAGGTGAATCGCTATCGCGCAGCGCTCGCTCGCTCGGGCTCGCTCGACGCCAACGCGCGCGCCGCCCTTCGGTCTTCGATCTTCACTGCGCCGTACGCCGAGCGCGGCGCTGCGTACGACGAGATCTTCGCGCTGACGCGGTGACGGCCGTCGCGCTCCGTTGAATTCGTGGGCGCGTCTGGGATGGCGCTGGGATATAGAGCTGAGCCCATGAGAAACCGTACGTTCTGCGCTGCCTCGTCGTTGCTCGCGCTCGTGATGGCCGCGTGCAGCTCGTCGAGCTCGGGCCCCGCCGTCGCCAACACACAGCCCGTCACCGCGAGCGGCGGAGGCGCGGTGACGAGCGTCGACCAGAGCTCCAGCGACGCAGCGCTCGAGCAGGACGCGGTCGCGCCGGTGGCGGTCGCGGACGCTGCGCCCGAGGCGGCGGTGCCTGCCGTGACGTTCAACGGGCTGCGCTCGATCGCGTTTCGCTCGGGAGCGAGGCCGCCGCGCGGCGCGGCGCCGGCGCACGGGAGCGTGGCGTGGACGGTGATCGTCGCGGCTGCGTCGCAGGCGACTCCCGAGCTCACCGCGGTCTTCGAGCAGCTCACGTCGCAGCGATTCGCGGCGTCGGTCGGTGAGGTCGGCTGCACCGCGAGCGCGGGCGACGCGTATCCCCCGACGATCTCGCTCGGGTCGACGGCGCAGATCGTGAGCGTGAGCTTTCGCAGCGAGCGCGACGCGAGGGCGTTTGCCGCGGCGCTCAACGAGCAGCCGTTGTGGGTCGGGCGATCGCGGATCGCTTGCGCGGATTGAGGGCGCGAGGCTCGACCCAAGGCCGACGAGTGTTCGACAATCGAAGGCGCGTTCGAGGGTGTCGAGACAGGGCGTCGAGTTGGAGGGTTGAACCATGAGCGGACAGCCAGCGGGAAACAGCGGGTACCGAGACGAGCGCGAGGCGGCGCTCGCGCAGGTCGAGTCGCTACGGGAGCGGATCGCGGCGCTCGAGCCCGAGTGCGCGAGGCTTCGGCAAGAGAACGAGGCGCTGCGGCGGGAGCTTGCGAAGTACGCGGGATTTACGCCGCGGCCGGCGTCTTCGGCGGGGACGATCGTGGTGGCCATCGTCGTGGCGGTGTTCGCGTTGCTGTTCGTCGCGGGCGCTGCGGCGTTCTTCATGGTGCGCACGACGAGCGAGCGGGTCATGCCGTCGTCGATGCCCGCGCCGGTCTCGGAGGTGCCGGTGGTCGAGCCGGTGGTGCCGCACCCGGTTCCCGTTCCCTCCGTGGCGCCGTCGTCGACGGTGCGCGCGACGCCCGTCAATGCTCTGACCGGAACGTGAGCTTTCTGCGATGACGCCCGCGCTCGTCGCGCCGCTTCGACAGCCGAGGCTCGTGCGCTGGTTGACGGTGTGGGTTCCGCTCGCGTCGATCGCGATCGCGCTGGTGGTGGCCGCGCGCCCGTCGTGGTGGTTCGCGGTCATCGCGGTCGATCTGTGGTTTCTGAGCTTTCCGCACGTGGCCTCGACCTTCTCGCGCACGGCGTTTCGCGCGGCAGATCGCAGCGAGCACCGTTGGATTCTCACGCGGCTGCCGTGGATCGCGCTCGCGGGCTGCGCGACGGTGACGGCGCTCTTCGGCGCGTCGGTCCTCAACGGGCTGTATTTGTTCTGGCAGACCTTTCACTACGCGCGCCAGGCGAGGGGGATGCACCGCGCGCTGCGGCACGCGCACGAGCAGCCACCGCACGATTTGCTGGGCGATCTCACGCTGTACGGCGTCGCGCTGTGGGCGCTCTCGCGGAGGCTCGTGCAGCACCCGAGGACCTTTCTCGGCGTCGAGATCGCGCTGCCCCGAGTTTCGTCGGCGGTCGCGGTCGCGCTCGCGCTCGTCGCCGCGGCGCTGTTCGCTGCGTTTGTCCTGCGGATGCTGCGCGACGCGGTTCGAGAGGGATCCGCGTTCGAGCCCGCCTCGCGCGTGTTCGTGCTCACGCAGGTCGTGGTCTTCGTCGTCAGCTACGTGATCATCGAGTCGCCGACGATCGGCTGGCTCGCGGTCAACATCGCCCACAACGCGCAGTATCTCCTCTTCGTCTACGCGTGGAACAAGCGTCGATTCGCCGGCGAACCACAGGACTCGGCCGGCGCCCTCGCGCGCTTGATCGAGCCCCGACGAGGCTGGCTCTTCTACGCGGTGTTCGCGGCGATCGGCGCGGTGATGTACGGCGCCGCCGCGCTCATCGCGGACGTGTCCTACGCGGCGTGGGGCCTCACGGTGACCTACCTCGTGCTCGTTCAAGCGTTGAACGTGCATCACTACGTCGCGGATCAGCTCTTGTGGCGCGCGCCGAAGCGATCTGTCACTGTCGCGCGGTAACCGAGACCGCGACGGTCGTATGGACTCCGTCCGCGGTCTCGCAGAGATCCCCGCTGCTCGGCGCTGGCGGCGCGGTGGTGCCACGGTGGACGAAGGCGCGTCGAGACGACGATTGAGCGTGCGTAGAAATCCATCGATCGACGCGCTGCGAGGCGCGGCCATTCTCGGAACCCTCGCCTCGAACATTTGGATCTTCTCGACGCGGCACAACACCGCGCCGACCGCCGTCGAGAGCGCGCACGCGCACGCAGGGCTCGATCCTGTGCACTTCGCTCCTTGGTCGCACTGGCGCTCGCTCGACGGCGCGCTCGCGTTGCTCGTCGAGTGCTTGTGCAACGGAAAGTTTCTCGCGCTGCTCTCGATTCTCTTCGGCGTCGGGATGTGCGCTCAGTACGAAGCTGCGCAGCGTCACGGCCTGCGTTGGCCGTGGCGGTACTACTGGCGAACGCTTCTGTTGCTGCTCGACGGCGTTCTTCATCACTTGTTCGTCGTCGAGTTCGACATCTTGATGGGCTACGCCGTCACGGCGTTCGTCGTGGCTCCGTTGCTGGCGCTTCGCGCTCGCGCGGCGGCGGGCGTGACGCTCTTGTGCGCGCTCGTTCATGGGCTGGCTGAAGCGAAGCGCGCCGCGGACGCGGTGCGCACGGCGGGCGTCTCGCTCGTCGGCGACGACGTGACGCTCGAGTTGATGTCCGCGACGTCGCACAGCTACTGGGCGCAGGTCGCCGCGCGCTGGGAGCACTTCTGGGCGTATCGAACGGAGGCGCTCGTGATCGCGCCTCCGCTCTCTGCGACTCTCTTTCTCACGGGCGCCGCGCTGTGGCGGGCGGGGCTGTTCGAAGCCGGCGATCGCGCTCGCGCGTTGCGAGTGCGACTCGCGCTCGTGGGCGTCGGGGTCGGCGCGCCGCTCACGGTGTTGCCGACGCTCGAGGTTCTCTCGCCGAACGCGGGGCTCGTCTTGCTGAGCTTGCAGCGATACACGGTCGCGCCGATTTTGGCGTTTGGATACCTGGGCGTCGGGCTGCTCGCGCTCGAGCGACTTCGCGAGGGATCCGTGCGCGCTCGGCTCGCAGAGATCGGCCGCGCCTCGCTCTCTTGCTACATGCTGCAGAACGTCTTGTGCGCCTCGCTCTTCTACCACTGGGGGCTCGGGCTCGCGCCGATGAGCTCGGCTCGCACGATGCTCGTGTGGTTGGCGTTGAGCGTGGCGTTGGCGGCGTTCGCGTGGGCGTGGTTTCGACGGTATCGAAACGGTCCGTTCGAGGCGCTGTGGAAGGCGCTGTCCGAGGCGCCGTTTCGCGCGCGGGACCAACGCTCGTAGCGTCGAGCGGCTCGGCGCTCTCAGTCGAGCAGCGCGACGACGGCCGCGAGCAAGAGCCCTTTGGCGCCGACGATGGCAGCCGCGATGCGCGCGCCGCGATCGGCGCCGGTCGGCTTGAGCATCAGCGCGAGCGTGACGGGCGCTGCGACAGCGGCGGTCAACGCGAGGGCGGTCGCGGCGAAGCTGATCGTGGCGCTCCGTTGCGCGCGCGGCGTGCGCGTGCGCGGCGGTCGATCCGTTCGATCGCCCTCGAGAGCGCGAGGTAGGCGTCCGCGTCGACGGCGCGGGCTGCGAGGGTGGTTCCTCCGACGACTCCGACGACGAGCGCTTCTTGGTCGCGTCCGCCTTTGGGGCCGTTGAGGTCTCTCAGCCGTACGCGGACCGCGGACTGGGGGGCGTTCAGCCAGCGCACAGAAGAGAGCACCGTCTCGATGTGCTGCTTCATCGCCGCGGTCAGCGGCACATGAATCGAACGAACTCGGACATGCATTCGCGCAACCTCCTCGCCGACAGCGCTCGACGAAGGGGTGTCGAGAGCGTCGGTCGAAGGGTCAACTCGCGACGTTCGAAGGGCTTCGCGCTTCGTCGGTGGATTTGGTTTTACCTCCGCGTCGTGTGCGAACTCCGCGGGGTGACGACGACGCGTTTGCTCGCGATGATCGATAATTCAGCGGTGAAATGCGCGCGAAGCGTCTTCGTGTCGCGCGACGCTCTCGCGCTGTGTTGTTCGCGAAATGCTCATCGTTTGGTCGATCTATTCGACAATCACGCGCGTTGTCCTCGCGCGGCACCACTGTCCAAGCACGGTGATCGTGGTTCGAGACGACGAACGAGAGGGCACACGCATGGCACTTCGAAAGAGACGATCGACGGACGCGTGCTCGACGCTGGGGTGGCTCGCGGTGCTCGCGGTGGTCGCGAGTGGCTGCGTGTTCAACGCTCGTCCGCGCTGGCAGGCGACGTGGAGCGACCCGTGGCATCAAGGCTGGCTCGACCCGGGCGTGGTGCCGGCGCCGACTCCGCCGGTCGCGGCGCAGCTCGAGCCGACGCCGGTGGGCGTCGGCGGCGCGGGGCAGACGTGGGTTGCGGGGCACTACGAGCGCTTCGATCAGCGGTACGAGTGGATCCCGGGACACTGGGCGAATCCGCCGCAGCCCGGATGGCGATGGCAGCAACCGTCGTGGCAGAGCGGGCAGTGGCATCGCGGCTATTGGCACGCTCCGAACGATCCGGTCGCGTCGGTGTACGTCGAAGGGCAAGGGCAATGGAACGCGGATTGGCAACAGCCGCACGCGCTTCCGATCGCGCAGCCCGTCACCTTGTCTTCAGGCGCGGTCGTCGCGCAGCCCACAGCGGGCGGCGCCTCGGTGATCGCGACGGGCTCGACGAACGCCGCCGTCGCGATGCCCGTTCGATAGCGCGCATCGCTGAGCCTCTGACTCCGGCGACGTCATGGTTAGTGCAGGCCGCATCCGCGGACGCCGCGCCAGTGGATCGGGGATGCGCCGTCGTGGTGGTCGTGTTCTTTGTCCGCGGTCTTGGTTTGGAGCGTAGTTCAACCCATTCGACACTCCTCATCCGCTCTGGCCATCGTCGATGCCCGTCGGGGGCGCGGTATTGCTGGGCTCGATCGCTCACGTTCAACACGTGCGGCGGAGCGTGCGCTGAGGCTCGCGCGGCGCGTCAGCCGTTGTCTTGCGCTTCGAAGTACGCCTCCATCGGGACGAGGTAGTACTTCGTCCACCCGTCGCGAAACGCCGCGCCCATCCCTTCGGGGATCTCGGTGTGCACGAAGGTCACGCGCGTGCCTCCCTTGACGGGCTCGAGCAGAATCTCGAGTCGCGAGTCCGGCGCTCCCTCGGGAAAATCCGCGGCGCGCCAGGACTGAACGATCTTCGACGGGCGCGCGAACGCCAGGTGTTTTCCTTGGATGTAGCCGTCCCACGCGGTGAACGTGGTGCCCACCTCGGCCACGCTCGTGGCCTCGCTGCCGGTCATCGCGCTGTGCGTCGCTCCGTCGAGAAACGCGTCGAACACCGCTTCGACTGACCCCGCAACGACCCCGGACACCTCCACCGAATCACGCTTCGACATCGCACGGACCTCCGTTCAACGAACGAGGTTACCGCGAGAGCGGTGGAGCTTCGAACATTGTGCGGCGGTCGCGCGACGGACGCTCGTGGACGTCGGTTCGCGGTCGCTGCACGATGAGCGCTCATCCATGACCGTGAAGCTCGACTTCGATTCACTGCGCCGCGCGCTCGTCGCTCACGAGCGTTCGCAGCCCGCCGAGGTGCTGCCAGGGCTCGAGCGAAAGGACGCCGCTGTCCTCGTCGCGCTTCGCTTGGGTGAGCGCCCCTCGGTCGTGCTCACCGCGCGCTCGAGCGCGCTGCGCGAGCACTCGGGCGAGCTGTGTTTTCCCGGTGGAAAACCGCAGATCGACGACGGTGAGCTCGCGCGCACGGCGCTGCGCGAGGCGCAAGAAGAGATCGGGCTCGACCCGACGCGCGTCACCGTGCTCGGCCCGATGTCCGCGGTCCCCACGGCGACGAGCGCGTATCGACTCAACCCCTACCTCGCCGTGATCGAGGGAGACGCGCCGGTCGAGTGGGCGCTCTCGAGCGAGGTCGACCGCGTCGTCGAGCTTTCGATCGAGGCGTTTGTGCGCGGCGAAGTGCGCTTTCGCGTGACGATGTTTCCCTGGCGCGGCGCAGAGCACCCGACGCCCTTCTTCGAGGTCGACGAGCGCACGGTGATCTACGGCGCGACGGCGTACGTGCTCTGGGAGCTGTTCGTCTTGCTCGCGACCCTCGGCGTCGCGCTGCCCGAGCCCGAGGTGGTCCCGCCCCCTGCGTGGACGCACGCGCTCGTGCGACGGTTTCGTGAGCTCGAAGCGCGCCTTCGCGAAGGGGCGCGCCCCGCTCAGAACGAGAACGGATAGTTGACTTGAAAAGTGGGGCGCGAAAACGGCGGCACGACCGCCGCGCGAACCGCGCGCGCCGCGCACGAGCCCGCGGGCGTCGCCGCGAGCGGAGCGCCGACGTTCACCGTGGTCACGCGGCCGGTGTTCGCGAAGGTGATCGTGAACATCGCGGTCCCGTGCGTCCCGGTCGCGCACGCCACGACCGCGCTGCGAACGCTGCTCATCGCCGCCATGACCTCTCCGCGCGAGGGCGCGTCGTGCCCGCCTGCGCTCGCGTTGCTCGACGCCGGCTGCGCTGAGCCACCGCCGCCGCTCTGGCAGCGCAGGATGCAGCCGATGTCTCCGCGGCAGTTGCGCACGCACGGGCTGACCGTCGGCGCGGTGGGCTGCGTCGGAGCCGCCACTGCTTGCGCCGGCGCTTCTTGTGCGGTGCGCGCGCTGCTCGCGCTCGATCGCGAAGCGCGACCGGTGCGCGCGCTGCCTTCGCTGGGCCTCGTGTTGTGCGCGCTCGACTCGTGTCCCGCTGGCTGCGCGGCGGGGTTGGCGGGCGTGTCGCCAGCGTTGGTCGCGGGGCCAGCGCTGTTCGCGGTCGATCCTGCGTTGCTCTCAGCCGGGTTCGGCGTAGCGGTCGAGGGCGTCGCGTTGGTGCTGGTGTGCGCGGCTTGCGTCGGGGCGGTGCGCAGGATCATCGCGGCGCCGAGGCCGCCGCCGACGAGGATGAGCGAGGCGCCCAAGACGCTGAAGAGCACGGTCTTGTTGGTGCCGGACTTCGACTCGACCGGCGCCGCGGCGATGGTGGGCGCGGGGACCGGAGCGAGCACGGGGCCTGCGAGCGGAGAGGCGATTCCGCCGTCGCCGAGGATCGCGCTGAGCGCGGGCGCTCCGTCGGCGAGGGCCTTGATGTCGATCACGCTGTCGGAGCTGGGCTTTCGCTCGGCGGGCTTGTCGTCGGGGCTTCCCGAGAGCTGCGCGAGCGAGAACAGCGCGGAGTTTTCGTTGCGCGCGCCGGTGCCGTTGCTCTTGCTGGCCTCGCTCGCGCTCGTCGAGGTGCTGGCGGACGAGAAGAAGTCTCCGTTGCTGGGCTTCGTCTCGGGCGCGGAGGTGGTCGTGTTCGACGTCGACGGGATCGGGCTGCGGGCGGCAGTCTCGAGGACGTCGCTTTGCGTTCCGAACAGGGGCGTGTCTGTTTCGGCGGGCTTCGTCATGGAATGAGCGTTCGTTGCCCGAGGCGCTGTCGCGATCGACCCAACGTCGCGCTCGCTCCTCGGTGGTGTCACTCAGAGCGTAGCGCGATGTGCCGCTCGTTGCGTCGAACAATCGCGTGGCGTTGTTGTGTCGCAGCGTCGCACACGACCCGCCAAGCGCGCGAACGTACCCAGGAGCTCCGGCTCAGCTCGAGGCGCGCGCGCTTCGCCACTTTCCCTGGCGAAACACGAGCGTCGCGGCGATCGCCTGCGCGCTGTACGCGACGGAGATCGCGATGAACACGCCCATCGGCCCGAAGTGCAGCGTGCGCGCGAGCAGGTACGCGAGCGGGAGCTTGAGCGCCCAGAAGCTCAGCACGTTGATCACCATCGGCGTCTTGGAGTCACCGGCGCCGTTGAACGCGGCGTTGACCACCATCCCGAACGCGAAGAACACAAACCCCAGCGCGACGACGCGCAGGCACTGCTCGGCGAACACGAGCGCCGTCGCGTCGCGCGTGAACAACCGCAGAAACAACTGCGGGACGAGCACGAACGCGAGGCTCACCACCGAGAGCCCCGCGACGTTGACCTTGGCGACGGCCTTGACCGCGTGCGCAGCGCGGTCGGGCGCGTTTGCGCCGAGGTTCTGGCCCACCAGCGTCGCGGCGGCGTTGGCGAGGCCAAACGCAGGGAGCAGCACGAACAGCGCGACGCGCATCGCGATGGTGTAGCCGGCGAGCGCGGGGCTCCCGAAGCTCGAGAGGATGCGCACGAGGCCGATCCAGCTCGCGGTCTCGACGAGGGTCTGCGCGGCGGCGGCCCACGCGATCGAGAGCAGCTCGACGGCGGTCTCGCGGTCGAAGCCCACGTGTCGGCGCTCGACGCGCAGGCGACTGCGGCCGCGCGCGAGCGTGGCGAGCTGATAGAGCACGCCCACGCCGCGGCTGATCGTGGTGGCGATCGCGGCGCCCGTGACGCCCATCGCCGGCAGCGGGCCGAGGCCGAAGATGAATACTGGGGCGAGCAGGATGTTGAGCCCGTTGGCGAGCCAGAGCGAGCGCATCGCCATCGCCGCGTCGCCCGCGCCGCGAAACGCAGCGTTGTTGACGAAGAGCAGAAAGATCGTCGCGCTGCCGGCGAACATGATCCGCGCGTAGTTGCTTCCGACGGCGATCACGGAGGCGCTCGCGCCCATCCACTGCAAGAGCGTGGGCGCCATGAGCGAGCCGGCCAAGCCGATCGCGATCGAGAGGGCGATCGAGAGGGCGATCACTTGCGTGGCTGCGCGCGCGGCGCCGTCGGAGTCCCGCTCGCCGGTGCGGCGAGAGATCACGGCGTTGGCCGCGGCGGACAGGCCCATCGCGAGCGCGTAGAGCAGGGACATCAGCGCCTCGGTGAGGCCGATGGTGGCGACCGAGTCTGCGCCGAGCCGCGCGACGAAGTACATGTCGACGACGGCGAAGAGCGACTCCATCGACATCTCGAGGACCATCGGGATCGCGAGCAGAAGCACCGCGCGCCCGATGGGAACGGCGGTGAAATCCTGCTCGCTCCCGCGCACGGCCTCGACGATGGTCGCCCAGAGCGAGGGCGTTGCTTCTGTGCTGGGTTCGTTCACGGTGCCTGCGTGATCGCGCATCGCGATGGGCCGGCGCGCGCTCGCGCGTCAGCGGTTCGGGGATGCGCCGAAAGGAGGGCTGCAGCGTGTAACACCGAAGGTCGTCACGCGCTCGTGGATCGTTGTGCGATGGCGGCGCGCGCGACGGCGACGTCCGAGAACGGCCGAACGACGCCGGCGATCTCTTGCGTGCGCTCGTGGCCTTTGCCGGCGATCACCACGACGTCGCGCGGGTCGTGCGCGAGGGAGATGGCGCGTTCGATCGCGGCTGCGCGGTCGAGCTCGAGCAGCCACTGCGCGCGCGGGCTCGGCGCGCCTTCGCGCACCATGGCGGCGATGCGCGCGGGCTCTTCGGAGCGCGGGTTGTCCGAGGTGAGCACGACCACGTCCGCGAGCGCGTCGGCGATCGAGCCCATTTCGCCGCGCTTTCCGAGGTCGCGGTCGCCTCCGCAGCCGAAGACGCAGAGCAGCCGTCGCTCGCACAGCGCTCGCGCGGTCTCGAGCGTGCGCGAGAGGCCGTCCGGCGTGTGCGCGTAGTCCACGACCACGAGCGGCGCGCGGTGCACGATCTCGAAGCGGCCCGCGACGCCGGTGAAGGACTCGAGCCCGCGCGCGATGGCCTCGGCGCTGTAGCCCGCAGCGTCGGTCGCGAGCGCCGCGGCGAGCGCGTTTTGCGCGTGAACCGCGCCGGTCACCGAGAGCGCGAGCCGCCCGGCAAGGCGCGCGGCGAGGGGAGAGTCAGCGAGATCGATCAGCGTTTTTCCTGGGGTGACGGCGATCCTGCGCGCGGCGAGGCGCGCGTCGGTGCGCGCGGGATCGACCGAGTAGCCGAGCACCGTGACCGAGGGCGCGATCACCTCGCGCAAGAGCGCTGAGCTCGGGTCGTCGTCGTTGAGCACCGCGACGCCGGTCGCGCCGAGCGCCATGAAGAGCTGCGCCTTCGCGGCGAGGTACGCCTCGGGCGTCTTGTGCAAATCGAGGTGATCGCGCGTGAGGTTGGTGAACACGGCGATCGAGGGAGGCCACTGCCGCGCGAAGCCGTCGAGCAGGGCCTTCGAGGTCACTTCGAGCGCCAACGTTCGAACGCCGAGCTGCACCGAACGCTCGACGGTCGCGAGAAACTCGCGCATGGGCGAGCGCTCGTCGATGGGCTCTCCGTGCACCGTCGCGCCGAGCGTGGTGAGTCGAGCCCACGGCTCACCGGACGCTTCGACGATCGAGGCGATCATCGAAGTGGTGGTGGTCTTTCCGTTCGTTCCTGTGGTGGCGATGGTGCGAAGAAGCGGGTGCGCGGCGGCGAATCGCGCCTCGATCTCGGCGCTCACTCGCCGCGCGGAGCCCAGCGGTTGCACTCGCCCGCGGGCGTCCATCCGACGCACTCCTGCGCGGGCGCGTACGCCGCGACCTCTTGCCGAGGCGCCCATTGATTGCACTCACCCGCGGGCGTCCATCCCGTGCACTCTTGCGCGGGCCCGGTCGTGTTCGCGACCACGACGGTCTGCTGCGGCTGCGGCTGCGCCATCACCGTCGCCTGCGTTGGCTGCGACTGCACCACCTGCGCTTGCGACTGTTGGTTGGACTCGATCACGCATCCCGCGGAGTGCATCGCGACGGCGAGCGAGAGAAACGTCTTGCGGTCGATCGGCGACATCGTGCCGTCCATCGTCTCACAGCGATCGGCCGCTGTCCCGTCGCGACGAACGCCGCGAAACCGCGACGATCGAGCGTGCAAATCCGCGGGCGGTTTGGGATTGTACACACTCGCGTTCGAGCGCGTCGGAGGTCATTGGCGATGAGGGTTCGAGAGGCTGCGATCCTGTTGTCCACCACGTTGATCGCGTGCGCAGGCGCGCCTTCGGGCAGCGACGCCGGAGACGCTCGCGCGGACGGCGGGTCGATGGACGCCATCGTGGACGCGGCGGCGGACGCGGTCGACAGCGCGGCGCGCGAGACGGGACCGAACAGCGGCGACGCGAGCGACGGCGCTGCGAGCGACGACGCGCAGGCGGACGCGAGCGCCTCGGACGGCGCGCGCGAGGCAGGCCCCATGTGCGTCGCGGGCACGGTCCTTTGCGACGGGACGTGCGTCGATACGCAAGCGGACCCCGCGCACTGCGGTCGCTGCTCGAACCCGTGCCCGATGGGCTTGATCTGCAACTCGGGCGCCTGCGGCTGTCCCGTCGATCGATCGCTGTGCGGCGGAGCGTGCGTGGACACGCAGTCGGACCCGATGAATTGTGGTGCGTGCGGCGACGCGTGCGCGCCCGGGCAGCTCTGCATGATGGGCGCGTGCCGCATCGATTGCCCGATGCCAGGGACCATCTGCACGGCAGGCGGCAGCATGCGCTGCGTGGACACGCGCTCGGACTCGAGCAACTGCGGCGCGTGCGGGGCGGCGTGCTCGTTCGCCAACGCGTCGAGCTCGTGCGTGAGCTCGATGTGCACGCTCGGCTCGTGCGCCGCGGGCTTCGCCAACTGCGACGCAAACCCCGCGAACGGCTGCGAGGTCGACACGCGCTCGAGCGCGGCGAACTGCGGCGGATGCGGCCGCGTCTGCACGACGATGAACGGGGTCTCGGGGTGCTCGGCCAGCGCGTGCACGGTCGCTTCGTGCAACGCGGGCTTCGCCAACTGCGACGGCGCCGCGGTCAACGGTTGCGAGGTCAACACCAACACGGATACGAACCACTGCGGCGCGTGCGGTCGCGCGTGCTCGTCGGGACAGACGTGCGCGGCGGGGACGTGCATGGGCGGCGCGGTCGGCGGGACGGTGTTTCAGATCGGAGCGCTTCCGGCGGTGGGCTGCCAGATCGTCGAGCACTTCGCGGTGACCGGTGACGATCGCGGCGGGATCGCGTTTTCTCCGTCGCAGGTGTTCTACACGGGGGACTCGGCGACGGGGCGGTTCTCGTCGGCGAACGTCTCGGGCGGAGCGAGCGTGGGCGCGGGCTACGACGCGATGTTCAACGACATCACGACGCAGACGGCGTACGCGTTCGGCAACGCGGCGGGGCCGTTTCGCGGGACGTTCAGCGGCGCGAACTTCACGTTCGACCGGTTCTTTCGGCTCGATCCCAACACCGGCGCGGCGACGATCGCCACGATGCTCACGGCGCCGATCGTGTGGCAGGACGCGATCGGCTCGTCCACGCAGGGGATCTTCTCGGGCGCGGGTCGCGTGATCGTGGTGGCGAGCGGCCGCGCGTACGACGTCGCGCTGCCCTCGGGCGCCGTCGTGGATCGCGGACTGTTCACGCTTCCGCCGCATCAGACCTGCGAGAACTCGGGCGTGTGGGGCGTGGCCGAGCTCTTCGGCGGCGCGCTCTACGTCTCGTACGTGCAGAACAGCACGACGATCCAGCGCGTGGCGTTGAGCTCGGTGAGCGCGCCGAGCACGGTCGCGACGTTCACCAACCTCAGCGACATGTGCTCGTTTACCGTCGCGCCCGCGCAGGGACGATGGTTCTTTCACCACGAGGGCGTCTCGCAGTTTGGCGGATCGGACGAGAGCGTGGGCTACTGCCTCACGACTGCGCGATCGTGCCGCGATCTGCTCGCGGGCGGCGGAGCGACGAGCGGCGTGTACACGATCGACCCCGACGGCGTTGGGCCCGTCGCGCCGTTTCAGGTGTACTGCGACCAGGCCAACGACGGAGGAGGGTGGATGCTCGTCGGTCGCATGGGTGACCCGCGGTTGCTTCCGAACCTCGATCGCACGCTCGGCGCGATCACCGCGCCGGGCGGGATGGGAAACATCCTGCACACGAACTTCGCCTCGATGACAGGCACTGCGATTCGCGTCGGGCGACAGATCGGGACCGGAACGAACACGGGCAACTTCTTTCAGATCAACGACTGCACCGCGGGGGACGCGGCGTGCTGGTTCGGCCGGTACATCGCGCAGAACGATGGAGACTCGTACGGAGCGTGGCTGACCGCAGGCGGGGCGTGGGGCAACGTCCCCGCGGGGTGCGCGACCGATCAGTGCCCGACGGACGCGGGGGATCGCGATCAGTCTCTGCCGCAGCGGATCGCGATCTTTGGCGGTGATTGTCACTCGACGTGCAGCACGGGCGGCGACGACGTTCGCAACGGCTTCACCTACCGCGACTACGGCGATCCCACGACTCCGTCGCGCATCGGCAACCGCGGGACGTGGGGCGCAGGCACGGTCACGCCGGGCTCGACCGCGCTCGGAACGCAGATCAACACCATCGACTACGGCCAGGGCGGCACCGACTGGCGCGACCTCTGGATTCGCTGAGCGAGCGCTTCACTCGATCCAGCGCTGCGCGCGATAAAAAGCCGCGGCGTCCGCGATGGACTCGCGCGCCGGGCGCGATTGGTAGCCGAGCTCCCGCTTTGCTTTCTCCGAGGAGACTCCCACGCGAAAGCAGCTCTGCATCGCCATCTCTCTCGACAAGAGCGGCGCTCGTCCGCGCGCTCGGGCGATCGCCTCGACCGCGGTCGCGACGGCCAGCATCGCGCGCGGTGGAAGCACGATGGACGGCTTGTGTCCGTGCACTTGCTCTGCGATGGCGCTCATGAGCTCGCGCACCGAGAGCACTTCGCCCGAGAGCGCGTAGCGTTCGCCGGCGCGGCCCGAGAGCGCCGCGCGCAGGTGGCCGTCGGAGACGTCGCGGACGTCGCAGACAGAGCGCGTTCCGTTCGTCGCGAAGCGGCCCATGAGCTGTCGCGGCGCGCGAAAGAGCGGGAGCAAGTTCTGCTTCCAGTCGCCGGGGCCGAAGATCGCGGTCGGGTGCGTGATCACCGCGTGCAGCCCCTGCTCGCACGCGCGAAGCACCTCGACTTCACCGAGGTATTTCGTCGTGGGATACACCCAGCCGAGCCCGTCGAAGTTGTACGCGCTCGTCTCGTCGATCATGCGCACGGGACCGCTGAACGCGTCGTGGGGCTTTCCCAACGTCGAGCCGCTCGAGGTGTAGACGAATCGCTCGACGCCCGCGCGTCGGCTTCGATCGAGCAAGAGCTTCGTCGCGGTGACGTTCGATCGATACGCCTCGTCGTAGGCCTCGCGGTACATCCGAATGTCCGCAGCGACGTGAAAGACGAACCGCGCGCCGTCGAGCCCCTGGTCGATCGCCGCCTCGTCGAGCAGCCCTCCGCGCACGAGCTCGACGCCGCGATCGCGCAAGTTGGGAGGCAGCCCGTCGCCGCGCACCAGCGCGCGCACGGTCGCTCCGCGCTCGATGAGCTGCTCGGCCATCGCGCTGCCGAGAAAGCCGGTCGCGCCGGTGATGAACGCGACGCTGCCCTTGAAATCCCCGCTCGGATCGCGCTCGCGCTTCGACTCGTTGTCTTCGCTCACGGCCCCGACGGTACTTCACCGCCCGCGCGTTGTGCGGCGCGACGCACTCCACGCGCGCGTTGTGCGGCGCGACACGCTCCACGCGCTCGTTGTGCGTGTGACGTACTCTGACCGTCCGCTGAGTAGCGCGCGTTGGCCGTTGGCGTATGGTGCGCGCCGCCATGAGCACTACGAAGAACGCCCTCTTGTTGTACTGCGCGGCTGCCGTTGCAGCGGCGTGCGTCGAGCCTGTGCCTGCGCGGCCGGATCGAGCGGACGACGCGACGACCGCCGATCGCGCGAGCTCCGACGGATCGAGCAACCCCGATGCGACGACGCCGCCGATGGACTCGAGCACGACGCCGGACGGCAGCTCGATGCCCGATGCAACGACGCCGCCGATGGACGCTGCGATGGACAGCGGCGTGGTGGTCGACACGGGTGTGGTGATCGACAGCGGCGTGGTCGTGGACAGCGGCGTTCCGGTGGACACGGGGGTTGTTGTGGACAGCGGCGTTCCGGTGGACACGGGCGTGATGGCGTGCTCGACGGGCCTGACCTCGTGCGGCGGATCGTGCGTGGATTTGCAGAGCGATCCGCGCTTCTGCGGCTCGTGCATGCGCGCGTGCGGCGCGACGCAGGTGTGCGCGGCGGGCTCGTGTCAGGACCGCGTCTCGGGGCTGGTGCTCTCGGAGCTTCGCGCGCAGAGCACGCCGTTTGTCGAGCTGTACAACGGCGGAAACGCCGCGGTGGATCTCAACGGCTACCTGCTGCAGTGGTCGGTGGACACGGGGACCTCAGGCTCGGTCACGCTGCCTGCGTACTCGCTGCCCGCGGGGCAGTTCGTGACGATCACGACGGGCACGGGAACGGCGCCTGCGAACACGGTGTACGTCGCGAGCGCTCCGGTGTGGACGCAGCGAATCGCGGTGCGTCTGCTCACGCCAGCGAGCGTGGGGCAGGACTTCGTGCGCACCGCGGACTCGTCCGTGGCGCCGCCGGCAGGGACGATGTGGATGGGCGTCGGCGCGGCGAATCCTGCGCGCGATCTCAATCAGTCGCTCGTGCGCAACGTGTATGCGCCGGACACGGACAGCGCCGCGGATTGGTCGCTGCAGTCGCTCTCGTCGCCGGGCGCGTACTGCGCGCGCAACGGCCGGTGCGGCGCGGTGTGCGTCGATCAGGACAACGACCCGCGCAACTGCGGAGGGTGCGGCGTGACGTGCGGAGCGACGCAGGTGTGTCGAGGCGGCGCGTGCGCTCCGGGCGCAGGAAACCTCTGGATCAGCGAGTACCGCCGCTCGCCTCGCGCCGTGGTCGAGATCCACAACCCGACGGCGCGCGCGATCAACGTGCGCGACTACCGGCTGCAGGTGGCCTCGGGGGGCACGACGCGGCTCAACTTCTTCTTGCCGGATCGCACGCTCGCGCCGGGCGCGTACCTGGCCATTTACGAGGGCGCGGGGACGGCGGACGCGACGACGGTCTACGCAGGGATGACTGGAGTTTTTCAGGCGAACTCGACCATCACGCTGTTCGACTCGGGGACCGGGGCGCTGGACTTCGTTCCGTTCGGGAGCGGCTCGACGATGGCGCCGATGGGCACCTCGTGGTTCGGCGCGACGGTGACGGACCCTGACGCGAACGCCAACAGCGCGGCTCGGCGCAACATCGCGGGCCTCGACTCGGACTCGAACGCGGACTGGACCGTGGATCTCTCACCTGCGACGCCGGGCTACGCGTGCGTCTCGGGCCTCTCGCTCTGCGGCGCGCGCTGCGTCGACACCAACGTGAACCCGAGCCACTGCGGGGCGTGCGGCCGCGCGTGCTCGGCCAACGCCACGTGCATCGCGGGGACGTGCCGCGCCACGGACGCCGTTCGACTCTCGCGCTTGAAGAACAACGGCGTCGAAGAGATCGAGCTTCACAACGGCAGCAACGCGCCGGTGGACATCTCGGGCTGGATCGTCTCGTGGGTGGGCGACGGCGGATCGGGAGACTTCACCTTTCCGATGGGCGTGACGTTGATGCCGAACCAGTACGTCACCGTGGTCGAGGGGATGGGCTCGGCTTCGGGCGGCCGGTATCCCGCGGGACGCACGATCGACTGGACGACGTTCATCGCGGTCTCGCTGCGCAACAGCATGATGAACGGCGTTGATTTCGTGCGCACCGCGGGCTCGCCCACGATGCCTCCGATGGGCACGAGCTGGACCGGCGCGAACGCGACCAACCCGAGCGACAGCAGCAACGAGTCGCTCGTTCGCAACGTGTGGACGGCGGACACGGACACCGCGGCGGACTGGCGCATCGTCGCTTCGGTCAGCGGTCCGGGGCTCTGCGGCGCGACGCCGGTGTGCGGCGGCGCGTGCGTCAACACCAACACGGATGTCACCAACTGCGGCGCCTGCGGCAACGTGTGCCCGGTGGGCAATCGCTGCGTCCTCGGCCGCTGCTTCGAAGGCGGAGCGCCTCCCACGATGGACTGGGACGTGCGCCTGAGCGGCGGAAGCTCGGGTGTCCTCGAGGTCTATTACTCGGGACAGTGGCGCGGCGTCTGCGACGACGGCGGCAACTTTCCGCAGCTCGCGCAGGTCGTGTGCCGTCAGCTCGGATTCTCCGGCGGAAGCGCCGCGTGCTGCGCCGCGGGCTCGTCGGCGTTCTGGCTCGACGACGTGATTTGCTCCGGCGCAGAAGCGAACCTCAACGCGTGCGGGCACTCGGCGATCGGCACGCACAACTGCGTCTCGGGCGAGAACATCAGCGTCACCTGCATGTGAGCTCGCGCGCGCGTCGCGCTCGCCGCGGGGTTGGGGGTATACAACGTCGGTGTTCAGCGAGATCGGCGTGCACGAGTCGGGCGCAGCGAAGTGCCTTCGCTGCAACAAGCGCATCGAGGCGGAGGAGGTGCGCGTGTGGAGCCCTGGGTTCAGCGAATGGATGGAGCCGTCGAGCTACCATCTTCGCTGCGCGATCGACGCGGACCCATACGAGTCGCTCGAGCTGTTGCGCGGCTTCAAGAAGAAGCTCGCGGACAAGAGCGCGCTGATCGCGCTCGCTGAGGCGGCGATCGTCGAGCGCGAGCGAGAGCGCGCGCTGCGCGCGAAGGGGCCGGTGGACGTCTCGAAGCTCCCGCGGGCGCGCGTGTATCTCGCCGGCAGCGCAGCGAGCAACGTGAGCACGATCGAAGAGATGGAGCGGCTCGCGCCCGAGCTGCGGTGGCCCTCGGCGCTGAGGCTGTATCGCTTCGTCGTGGTTCGAACGGGCGAGGCGCTTCCGCCCGAGGACGTCGACGAGCCGTACGTCGCGACGGTCTTCGCGGTGTACGGCGACGCGCGCGTGGTGGCCAATCAGAAGCAGAAGCTCGCGGACTGGAAGGCGCAGGGCTTCGGCGCTCCGGTCCTGTGGGTGTTCGCGCGCGGGGCGGCCACCGCTGCGAGCGACGCTGAGATCACCAAGCTGCGCGAGGTGCTCGACGCAGCGGGGTTCGTCGGAGACGAAGCGCGGGTGTGCTCGACGCGCGTCGTGGATCGCGCGGCGCTCGACGCGCTCGTTGCGGCGATCGACGAGAGCACGGGCCTGGGGCGCTGAGTCGTCGCAGCGCGTCCGAGCGCACCGAGGCGATCGCGCAGCGCCCGACCCGTACCGGGCCAGACCGACGACGGGCGGGGCTCAGCCCAGCAAGACGATGTCGGACGGAGCGAGCTCGACGGCGCTCATCGTCCAGCGCGGCTCAGCTCCGTTGGCGGGGTCGACGTCGAACCAGCGGGTGTCCTCGCGACGAACGGCGACGATCGATCGCGTCGCGCCCCGCTCTTCGAGCTCGTAGCGCACCGCGCGCTGGCCCTTCGCGGACGAGTCGAACTCTTCTCCGCCCTCGTGCAGCTCGAACGTCGTGCTCTCGTAGCGCTCGGTCGAGACCGTGAGCGCGAGGGCGAGCGTGGGGCGCAGCTCAGGGTCGTCAGGCGTGAGGATCGTGAGCGAGCGCGCTCCGATGGACTCGTCGCCCGCTGCCAAGAGCCTCGCCGAGATCGTGTACGCGTGCCCTTGGACGAGCGCGCGCGTCCCGAGCGTGGCGCTCTCGAGCGACGGCGCGGGCGAGCCCCAGCGCGAGAGCCAGAGCAGGCACAGCGCCGAGGCGAGCGCGAACAGGGCCCACACCATCGGGACGAGCTCGGGCCAGGTGCGGTGTTCTCCAGTCAACTTGATTTGTTGTGCCAGCATGATCAGCGCGGGCATCGCGGCGCTCGCGCCGACGACGATCCACGGCGCGATCGAGCCCTTGGGCGCGACCGGCACGGTGAACTTCGGGACGCGCGCGAGCTGCTCTTCGAGCGTCGCGGCAGCGGCTCCTTGGCGCTTGGCGCTGACGGTGTTGAGCGCGCCGCACGCCTGGCAGCGTCGCTCGGGATCCGCGCCCTTGAGCGCGGCGCCGCACAGGTCGCAGCGCGGCTTGGCGGCGGGCTCGAGCGGCGCGAGCGCGGCGCGCGCGGGCAGCGGTTTGCGCAGCACAAACAGCGTCAGAAACGCGGCGCACAGCGTGAGCGGCGCGGTGATCGCGAAGGAGAAGAGCATCCACCACGCGCTCACGATCGCCATCTCGACGGTGTCGCCGCGCGCGGTTTGCTTGAGCTTGAGCAGTGCCTTCGCCGTGAGCGTCGGGGGCACCTCGCTGAAGGCCGCCGAGACCGCGGTGAGCGCGAAGAACGCCCACGAGAGCCCGGCGAACGTGGCCATGGCGCGGCCGAAGCGCGCGGAGGTGACGTCGCGGCGCTGCGCGGCGAGCTGCTCTTGTGCGGCGATGGTGCGCACGGTGGCGCGCGCTTCGCTGAGCTGCTCGCTCTGCGCGGGATCGAGCGGGTCGGGCGCGAGGCAGCGCGCGCAAGGCGAGGGCGCGTCCATGAGGCGAACCGCGAGGGCTTCGCCGCAGTGGCGGCAGTTCACGGTGAATCCGTCGTTCATCGTTCGGGGGGAGAGTACAAGTTTCGACCGCGCCGCGTGCGAGATCCTGCGCTATGACTCACGGGGTCATGTCCGAAGAGAACGAGCGCGAGCGCGAGCTGCGCGCGAGCCTTTTGCGAACGCTGGGCGCTGTGTACACGAGCGACCTCGTCGCGCACTTGAAGCGCGACGCTGTGATCGTCGTAGATCCTGGGATTTCGCTGATCGATTGCGCGGTGGCCATCGCGCTCGACGACAAGGGCAAGGTCGCCCAGTGGATGTGCGCGGGCGCGCTTCGACGCGCGACCGACGACGAGCGCGCGCAGTGGCCGAGCGAGCCGAGCCGCGAGTGGCTCGCGGTGGTGGTGCAGCCGTTCGTCCTCGTTCAGACGCCGAGCAACTGATCGGCGAGCGCGGTCACTCGCCGACGCGGACGCGCGTCGCAGAGGCCGCGTCGATCGATGGCTCGTCGAGGGTGCCTTGCGAAGCGCGTTCGAGCGCGACGCGCACGTGCTCTTGCGCGGTCGATTCGATCGCCACGCGGACACGCTCGTTGGGGGCGCCCGCCGAATGCAACGAGAGCACGAACGCTGCGGCGATCCTTCGCTCTTCGGGCGCCTGAGGATCGTCGAGCACGTCGAGCAGCTCTTGTCGCGTCAGGCCCGATGCGCGGTAGGCGCTGCCCTCGTCGAGCACGGTTCGCAGTGATTTCTCCCAGTCGACGATGGTGCGGCCGGCGCGGTCGAGCAGCGCGAGTCGGTCCGAGAGAGCGCGCGGGCCCGAGGGGTTGGCGATGCCGTCGGTGATGCGGGCGACGAGGGCGTCGAGGCGGGGAGCGCTCGTTCCGATGGAGGGGATGGTCGCGGTGCGGCCGTCGCGGAGGGTGAGCCGGAGGGCCGTGCGCGTCGCCCGGACGGACTGGAGGTCGGAGAAGGCGTAGAAGCGCTGCGCGTCGCCGTCGCCCACGGAGACCCCGTCGTTTCCCACGTGAACGCGCGGAGGAGCGAGCAGCTTCAGCGCCAGCGGCATGCCCGCCGCGGTCAGCGCGAACATCATGAAGCCCATCGCCGCGCTCGGCAGCGAGAGCGCTTGCGCGATCGCCAGCGACAGCACCGCGCCCACGCACGACGAAGGAACGAGCGATCCCACCGCGATCATCGCGCTCACCATCGGCGATCCGAGCAGCATCGAGGTCGCGCGCTGGTCCGGCGCGATCCCGAGCACGTCGAGCAACCGCTGCGCTTCGTCCTCCGTGCGGACATGGGTCGAGATCACGTTGCCGTTCTTCGTTCGAAGCTCGACCACCGGCTGCGATCCGTCGCGAACGACCCACGCCGAGTCGATCTCCTCGCGCTCCACGAACGCTCCGCCGAGCCGGTGCGTGAGCTGCGCGCCGCGCGCGCTCGCCGAGAGCGTCCCCTGCATCTTCGGCGCGATCCAGCTCCAGATCTGCGTGAGCGACGTCGCGGCGAACATCGCGATCGCGAGCATGAAGAGCAGCCCCAGCGGGACCGAGATCCACGCCGGCGCGGCCGCTCCGCGCACGGCGACGTTCGCGATGAACGCCAGCACGAACATCACGATCAGCAAGCCCATCGTCGCGCGTCCCATCGCGCGCGCGGTCCCTTCGGGCCGCCTCGCGATCAGCGCGTCTTGGATGGTCACGATCGGCGGCTCGTCGCTCATGGCGCGGATTCTCTCGCGATTGGCCGTCGATTGCGCTGGGGTTCACGCCGCCCGTCGAACGCGGCTCGCGCTCTGTGCGAGCGCGGCGCGGGTGCGCTCGGTCACCTCTGCGCCGTAGCGCTCGTTGGCGTACGCGAGCAGCGCCTCGCGCACCTCCCGCGCGAGCTCTGCGTCGATCGCGCTGGACGCCACCCGCTCGGCCAGGTGCTCGAGCGTCTCTGCGCGCCCGCGGCGAAGCTCGAAGCGCTCGAGCGCGGCCAACAGCGTGAGCAGCTCCGCCGCAGGAGCCTCGTGATCGCTCTGCGCTCGGCGCGCGGTGAACAGCGCTCGGACGTTGCGACGAAGGACCGAGGCGCCGAGCACCACGGCGAGCGCGGCGATGGCCCAAGGCAGAAGGCCCCTGGATCTGACCTGGTCGAACGCGTCGACCAGGCGCCAGCGAAGCGCCTCGAGCGCGGCCCTCCACGGGGCGACGCGGTGCTGCGCGGCCGCTTCGTCCAAGCTCGCGGGCGTGGCGTCGAACCGCTGCCATCCGTCGGCCCCGACGTGCGCTTCGACCCACGAGTGCGCGTTGCGCTCGCGCACCGTCCAGTACTCGCCCCATTCGCTTCGCTCGCTCACGCGGTAGCCCGCGACGACCCTCGCAGGCACGTCTGCGGCGCGCGAGAGCAGGGCGAGGGCGCTCGCGAAGTACTCGCAGTGCCCGCGGCGGTGTTGCACGAGAAACGCCGCGAGCGGCTCGCGCCTCGGGCTCGGCGGAACCTGCAGCGAGTACGTGTACCCTCGGCGCAGCCGCGACTCGATGCAACGAACGCGCGCCGCGGGCTCGCCTGTCTCGCAGCCCCACTCGCGCACGAGCGACGTCAGCGTCCCGCGCAAGATCCTCGGGACGTCACGGTCCATCGCCGTCGGCTCTGCGATCGGCGCTGCGCCCTGCGCCCCTGCGCGAAACCAGAGCACGTCTCCGTCGCCTTGCGTGCGTAGCGCTCCGGACGAGAGCGCCTCGAGCTGCGCTTCGTTCGTCGCGAAATGCGTCGCGCCGAGGGGCGCGAACATCCAGCCCGGAGGGCCGGCCAATCGGCGCACTTCGGTCTCTCCGTCGAGCATCGTGTGCGGGCGCGACTCGAAGGGGACGGGGCTGCGCGCTTCGGAGCCTGTGTAGCTCCACGCGCCGAGTCGATAACGATCGAAGACCGCGCCGCGGAGGTAGTCCGTCCGTCGTCCGCGCACGCGCAGAACGACGGTGTCCGACTGCAGAACGCCGTCCATCGCGCCGAGGGACATCCGGTCGCTCAGCCCGCTCTCTGCGCGGCCAAACTCGAGGCGATTGAACATCCTGCGCATGGCCCACTTGTGCGCGAGCGGAAGGCCCCAGCCAGCGAGCGCGGTCATCGACGCGGCGAAGAGCGCGGTGGCGACGAGCGCGATCACGTCGCGCCGCACCCACGAGCCGCCGCTGTTGCTCGGCTTGCGCTCGAGCGCCCGCGCCGAGAGCGAGAGCGTCGCGGCGAGCGCGCACAAAAGGGCGAAGCTCGGCCCCATGCGGGATTGCCCCGCGGTGACGAGCGCGCACAAGAGCAGGCCCGTGTTGGCGAGGCCCGCGTTGCGCTGCAGGGCGAAGGCGGGGCGCACGGCGCTCGCGCCGAGCAGGGCGACCGCGACCGCGCCGGGGATCGGCTCGAGGACGCCGAACGGGGGCGTGCGCTCGAGCACGTTGCTGGCGATGTACGCGGGGATCGCGCCCGTGACGAGCGAGGCGGCGAGCTGCGCGTTGGTGTCTGCGCGGATCCCGGCGCGGGAGATCACGGTGGCCACGAGCGTGACGGCGACGGGGATGGCCACGATGAGCGCGCTCTTGCACGCGAGCGCGCAGAGCGCGGCTGCGACGAGGACGGCCATCGCGTCGAGCGCGCGCACGAGCCTCATAGCAAGAGCCCCTCTCGGCCGCGCAAGACACGGTCCGTGGAGAGCACGCGCTCGGTCGTGGACTCGCGCTCGGGCTCGCGCTTGGGGTCGGCGACGACGTAGATTCCACAGGGAATTCCCACGCGAAGCAGCGCTTGTACGACGGCGCGCTGCCACGGTCCGACGCCGCCGCACACGAGCAGTGCGCGGGACCACGGAAACTCTCGTCGCTCGACGCGCGCCGCGAGCGCCTCCGGTGACTGTGGCTCGCACGGGTCGGTGCACGCGAGCAGCTCGAGCGCGTGATCGAGCGACGCGAAGCGCGAGCCGAGGACGAGCTCTCGTCCCTGCGGATTGGCGACGAGCAGCTCGGCGATGGACTGACCTCTCGCGATGAAATCGAGCATTCCTGCGGTGAGCGAGAGGCGCGCGTCGAACGACTCGTCGTCCTCGCCCGACGGGTCGAGCAGGACGCCGACCGCGGTGATGGACTCTTGCATGTACTCGCGCACGACGGGCCGTCCGGTGCGGGCCCAGCTGCGCGCGTGCAGGTCGCGCACGCGATCGCCGGGGCGGTAGTCGCGCACGCCGAGCAGGTCCATCGAGTCGCCGGCGCGCGCGTCGAGCGTGGTGTTTCCCGAGCGGATCGCGCGCGGCTGGGGCATGCGCAGCGAGAGCACGGTGGCGACTTTGGGCACGACGACGAAGCGGCAACCGTCGCTCTGGATCACGGGGCCGACCGCGAGGCCGAGCGGCGCGACCGCGCCTGCGACAAACGGGTCGAGGTGGTGCTGGCCGCGCTGGTGAAAGCGCGCGCGGAGCTCAGCGCTCGCGACGGAGCGCGCGTCGAGCCGGACGGGCGTGGGCCGCGCGTCGACCCACTGGCCGTCCCAAGGCAGAAACGGCCCGAGCACTTGCGCGCGCGAGATGTCCTGATCGCTGGTATTTTTCAGGGTGATCGTGAAGCGCTGCTCGTCGCCGATCGTGACGCGCGGCGCGCAGCTCGCTTCGATCCGCACCGCGCGCAGGCGATAGAACTGCGAGACGATCAGCGAGGCGAGCAGCGTCGCGCTCATCAGCGCAAAGAGCATGTGAACGTCGGTGCTCGGAACATCCAGCCCAGTGATTCCCGCGAAGAACGCGAGGGCGGCGACGAGCTGGGCCTCGGGCGTGACGCGGTAGAAGAGCGCGCCGATCACGGTGGCGACGCGCCCCACGCGCGAGTGTCTGAGCCGATCGCGCTCGGCGCGCGAGCTCGGGATCAAGATGTGGTTGAGCCGCGCGAGCCTTCTTCTCACGGCGCCTCCGCTTACGTGGGAACGTCCGTCGACTCGAGCAGGCCCGCGAGCACTCCCTCTGTGCTCGCTCCGCCGTAGCGCGCTTGCGGCGAGAGCTGCAGCCGATGCGCGAGCACGGGAAGCACCATCGCTTGCACGTCGTCGGGGCTCACGTAGTCCCGACCTCGAACGAAGGCCATCGCTTGCGATGCGCGAAACATCGCGATCGTCGCGCGAGGGCTCGCTCCGAGCGACAGGTCGCGATGCGCGCGCGTCGCGGTGATGAGCGCGAGCAGGTATCGCGCGACGGGCTCTTTGACGACCACCTCGCGCACGAGCTTCTGCAGCGCGATGACCTCGGCGCCGTTGGTGATGGGCTCGAGCGAGTCGATCGGGTCCACGCGCTGTCGCGACAGGACCATGGCGAGCTCGTCTTCGAGCGCGGGGTAGCCGAGGCCGACGCGCAGCAAGAAGCGATCGAGCTGCGCCTCGGGCAACGGGTAGGTCCCCTGGTGTTCGACCGGGTTTTGCGTGGCGAGGACGAGAAAGGGCCGCGGCAGCTCGTAGGTCTGTCCGTCGACCGTGACCTGGCCCTCGTTCATCGCTTCGAGCAGCGCGGACTGCGTTCGAGGCGAGGCGCGGTTGAGCTCATCGGCGAGCAAGACCTGCGCGAAGATGGGGCCTTTGCGAAAGGAGAACGTCCCGTCGCGCGGGTCGAGCACGGGCGAGCCGACGATGTCCGAGGGCAGCAAGTCCGGGGTGAACTGCACGCGGACGCAGTGGATGTCGCACGATCGCGCGATGGCCTTCGCCAGCGTCGTCTTGCCCACGCCCGGAACGTCTTCGATCAAGACGTGTCCCCCCGCGAACAGCCCGACGAGGACGCGCTCGATCACCTCGGACTTGCCTTTGATCACTGAATCGAGCGAGCGCTTCAAGCGCGAGACCGTGTCGTGTGGGCTCACCAATGAGTGGGCTACCACGCGCGGGCGAGCGTTTCTATTCCGCCTGTGTTTCTTCGGCTCGTTGTCGAACGGCGGCCTCGAGCGCGAACCGCATCGCGTCGAGCCTCGGCGCCTGCGCCGCGACCGCGCAGGGCTCGCGGGTGTCCGCGAAGCCAAACGCGACGCCCGCGAGGTCACGCAGCGCGATCCGGTTCTCGATTCGCGCGTAGCCGTCGTTGACCACCGGGCAGCGCCGCCTGCGGCCCCACGGCTCTCCGTCTCGCAGCGCGTTGGTCAGCGAAAATCCCAGCGGAACGCCCTTCGACAGCACCGCTCGCACCCAGTCCCGATACGCCGGGTTCTGCGCCGCGCAACGGATGGCCTCGGGTCGCACCCACCGCACGAGCGCGCGCATCAGCCCGCCCGCCGCGCGCTCGGTCCTCAACGCCTCGAGCGCCGTGATCGCTTGCTCGCGCACGACGGCGGCGCTGGCCGTTCGCGTCGCGGTGATCCCGAGCGTCTCGCACGGGCTCGCGCTGTACAGCTCGGGCCCGACGCGCTCGATCCACTGGGCGTACCGCTGCTCGATCGCCGCGGGCTCTTCGTGGGGCCTCGGCTGCAGAACGCGCCCCACGCACCCGAGCGCCTCGCCCGAGAGCGTGGTGTGCACGGCGAACCGCTCGATCATCGCGCGGTACGGCTCGCTCTGATAGCCGGGCGAGACGCGCTCGACCTCGGCGAGGACCTGGCAGCTCGCCGCTTGATCGTCGGCGAACAGCGCGTCCGAGCGCTGCACGAGCAGCGCCGCGTCGGTGCGCATACGGTCTTCGAGCTGCACGCGACGAGCGCCGTCGTTGGGCATTCGCGTGGGGGCGCGCGGCAGCCTCCTGGCCGCGGCGGCGGCGATCGACTGCAGCGAGTCGCTCGCGAGCTGCCATCGAGCGAGCTGCGCGCGCGTGGGCGGCTCGTCGCCGAGCCTCGCGCGAAACTGCGCCACGAGCTCTGCGCGCGTCGCTCGATCGCCGCTGACGAAGCGAGCGTGTCGCTGCGCGGCGTCGGTTCGTGGGCGAACGACGCGATCTGCGCCGAGCTGCTCGAAGATCGGGTCGAACGCGACCGTGGTCGCGAGCGCCGCGTACGCGAGCTCGAAGGCCCTCGCGGGGCGCTCTCGATCGGCGTGCTCGCTGGGGATCACGCGGATCGAAACGAAGCGCTCGTCGCGCTCGAGCGTCGCGAGCAGCGGCTCGAGGATCGCGGGATCACCGATGCGCTCGATCGCGTCACTCGTGAGCCAGCTCACCGCGGGCGCCGTCGTCTCGCCGAGCCGCTCGCGCAGCCGCGCCGCGCTGCCTCTTCTGCGTCGAAAGAGCACTTGCACAAAGACGCGCCCGCGCTGCTCGAGGGCCGAGGCGTCGCCGATCGCCGCGTCGATGGCGCCGCCGTCGAAGGTGTCCTCGCTCGATGGCGCGCCCTCGCTCGGCGCGCTCTCGTCGTCTTGCGCTCGCTCTGCGAGCTGCGCAGAGAGCGCGGCGGCGGTGGGCGCGAACCAGAGCCGCTGCGAGCGCGAGGTCGAGCCGAAGCGACGCTCGTACGCGCCGATCGCCGCGCGCGAGGCGGTGAGAAAGAACCGGGCTCTCTCTCGGCTCGCTCCCTCGATGTCGCCGACGAAGTGAGCGAGGCCGACGCGCCAGGCTTCGGCGGCCCACGCTTCGGTCGCTGTCGGCTCGACAGCGCGCTCGTGCACAGACTCTGCGCCGACGTTGGTGCGAAGGATGAGCGCGCGCGTGAGGACGTTGGTGCGGGGGAGGTCCGATCGAAGGCCGCCTTCGCGAACGACGAGGTCGAACCGCGCTCCGGGCATGGGCGCGTCGGTCTCGCGAGGGTCTTGGCAGGGGACGAGTCGCCCGGACCAATCGAGGAGCATCGCGCCGCCTGGGATCGTGACGAGCCAGCCGACGCTGCGGTCGCAGCGCGCGTAGCGAAGCCCGATCGGATCGGGAAATCCCGCGAGAAACGCGCGTTTGGCCTCGTCCCACTCGCCGCGCAGCGCGCGCTCTGCGGGCTCGACCCACGGGGCGTGGTCGGTGCGCTGCGTGGGGCTCTCGGCGACTCCGTGCTGCATCGGGTGCGCGGGCTCGCTCGCGCGAAAGCGATCGCAGCGGACGAGCGCTGCTGCGAGTGTGAGTGTCAGCGCGAGGCGAGTGTTCATGAGCGGCGGGGCAGAGCTTCGTAGCGCGGGGCGCGCACGGTGATCGAGCGGCGCCGCGCGGGAGTGATCCGTGCGCCGTCGGGATCGAGAAGAGAGCGTGGGTGAAGGAGTCCGGCCCATCGACGTTTGTCAGTGATTTCAGCGGTGATGCGAATGATGACTTTACAAACTCGCGAGCAGTATCGTTTCGCGATGCACGTTCGCTTCGTGTTGGGTGCGCTGTCGTTGGTGGGCTTGTTGGTGTTGGCGGGGTGTGGGGGACCTACGCCGGTTCCGTCGCCGGGGGAGATCTTTGATCCGCGGCCGGGACACAATTTTCGCGCGGCGCGAGGCGAGGTTCGCATTCAGGGGATCACGCAGCGCACGGTGTGCTTCACGACGGACGGGACGACGCCCGAGTACGCCAACGGGACGTGCATGGGCGGAACGACGCAGCGCCTCCCCTCGACCAACCGCATCGCGATCGACTGTGGCGGCGACTCGAGCGCGAGCGCGATCCGCGGGATCAAGCTCGTGTTCGATTGGCCCGCGAGCGACGGCGTCGCGATGCAGCAAGTCGCGGGAAATTTCACGCTCGATTGCACGCAGCCCGAGCCGGACACCGACGGCGACGGAGTGCCGAACAACATGGACAACTGTCCGATGAACGCGAACGCGGATCAGGCGGACGCCAACCACAACATGATCGGTGACGTGTGCGAGGCGATGGGCGCGCCCGACGCGGATGGCGACGGACGACCGGACGCGAGCGACAACTGTCCTCGCGTGTGGAACGTCGCTCAAGGCGACGACGACCACGATGGGATCGGCAACGTGTGCGATCCGACGCCGCGCGGAGAGCTTCCGTTGCCGTGGACGAACGGGACGCTCGCGCGCGCCCTGGTGGCGTGGAAGGACGAGCTTCAGTGCAGCCTGAACGGCTGTCGAAACCCAGGCGGAACGGGCTCTTGGCACGGCAACTGTGAGAACGGCGGGACCATCGACTGGAACGTCTCTCTCAGCGGTCTGCGCGCGATCAGCACGTTCACGTACCACGACTGCGACAACACGGTGACGATCCCGGTGCACGACTACATGCGTGACCCGAGCGGCTCGATGGCGATGGTCACTCGCATGATGGACATCCGTCTCGCGGCGAACGGATCGTTTACGCAGGACACGAATTTCAGCGGTGATGGCAGCGAGAGCGGGATGGTCTCGCTGACGGGGACGTTTACGGGGACAGCGGTCTCGCACATTCAGATCCGCAACGCGATGCGCGCGCCGGGCGGCTACTTCTCGATCGCGTGCTCGACGGACCCGTTCGAGCAAGAGATGTGCGCTCCAGGAAATCTCCTGGTGAACTACCTCTTCCCCGACTGGACGTGCGAGCCCGGCGGCTGCCCGATGCCGCCCGAGGCGTTGCTCGACACGGACATGGACGGCGTGTTCGACCCCTACGACAACTGCCCGATGATCGCGAACCCGACGCAAGCGAACGCGGACTTCGACGCGCAGGGAGACGCGTGTGATTCGAGCACGAACTCGATGGACACCGATCGCGACGGGATCCCTGACGTCGGCGACAACTGTCCGATGGTGGCCAACCCGATGCAGCAGGACAGCGATCACGACGGCCTCGGCGACGCGTGCGACATGGTGATGGACCCGGACACGGACATGGACGGCGTGATCGACGCTCGGGACAACTGCCCGATGGTGGCCAACCCCATGCAGCAAGACACGGACATGGACGGTCAGGGTGACGCGTGTGATTCGACTCCGACGGGCATGGCGCGCTTCGCGTTGCTGAAGCTCAAGCTCGGGCGCTGCTTGTACGACAACGGCGGCGACGTTCGTTCGACGGCGACGTGCGATCCGATGCAGCGCAATCAACAGTGGGAAGTGATCGACGTGGGCTCGGGCCGCCGGGTGTTTCGCAACTTGAATTCGAATCAGTGCATCAACGGCGCGAGCTGGGCGGGCGCGATCGGGATGGCGGCTTGCAACATGAGCGCGAGCTCGCAGCAGTGGACGCTCGAGCGCTACGACCAAGGCGGGTTCGACATGCAGTTTCCCCTGCGCCTGCACAACGCGTCGTACAACTACTGCCTGTACACGGACGGCACCAACGACGTGTACGCGTCGCAGGGCAACTGCGGGCTGCTGGGCACGGAGAACAACCGCAAGCTCGGGATCTACATGGGCGGCGACTTCTCGATGGCGCCGGTGCAGCCGTAAGCGCGCTGCGCGAAATCGGGGGGGCGGGCAGCGCGCGACGGGGAAGGGGTTTTGTAGGGTTGGGGGACGGTGTTCAAAAGTTCATTTGTTCGGCGCGCGACCCATTTCCCAGGCCATTCGCAGGCGATTCGCACTCGAACCCGCCCCGGTTTCGCGGCTCCGCTGTTCGCGCTCTCGAAGCTGCACCGACGACGCCGCAGTTGAACGAGCGAACAAATGAACTTTTGAACACCGTCCCCTATCCCTACAAAACACGCTCTCGTCGCCCGATCTGCGAACCGGGTCCCTCCGTCGAGCGCTTCACCGCTCAACGCGCTTCGCGCAACTCGGCGCTCCACCGCGCGGCGTCGCTCGCGATCGACTCGTCCCTCGATCGGCTCAGTCGCGCGTAGCACTCGATCGCGCGCGCGCGATCATCACCGAGCAGCTGCGCTGCGCGACACAGGGTCAGCGCCACCGCGGGCTCGGCTTCTCTTCCGCGCAAATCGTTGACCATCTCTCGCGCGCGATCGCGAACGGACTGGTCCGTGGGCGCGATCGCGAGGGCCTCGAGATAGAGCTGCGCGGCGCGGTGGGTCTCGCCTGCGAAGCTCGCGCCGTGCGCGGCGATCACCGTGTCCATCGCGCGGGTCATCGTCGCCACTCGCGCGCGTTGATCGCTCGGAACGCTGTCGCGCACGAGCGCGCTCGCATCCACACGGTGGTCCCAGAGAAAACGCAGGTTGTCCACGGTCGCGCTGCGCTCGTAGCCCTGCAGCGGCGCTTCGAACTCGAGCACCGGGCGATCCTCGGTGTTCACCGGAACGTCCGCGAGCGCCGCGCGCAACGAGGCCCCGTCTGCGAGGTACGTCGAGAGGATCTTCGCCGGGTCGGCCAGGGCGATTTCGCGCAGATCCGCGGCGATTCGCGGGTCGTCGAGCAGCGAGACCATTCGATCCCATCGCACCTCACGCCGGTCGCGCCAGCCGAGCAGCACCACGTAGTGCGACGGAAATCCGTTGGGCCAACTCACGACGAAGTCGTCGAACACCGCGCCGAACGTCTTCAGCGCGATCTTGAACGTGTAGCGGGAGAGCCCTCCGACCGGGAGCCACACCGCCACCAGTCCGCCCGGCGCGAGCCGCGCGCGCGTGAAGCGAAAGTACTCGACGTCGTACAGGTTGGCGTTCGACCGATAGCGCAGGTCCGTGCAGTCCGTGGCGATCGTGTCGTATGTTGAATTCGTGTGCGCGAGGTACGACCGCGCGTCGTCGAGCACCACGCGGTAGCGAGGGTCGCGTCGCGACAACAGTCCGTGGTTCGATGCTGTGAGGTAGGGCGCGCCGTGCAGCATTTCGGGGGCGATTTCGACGGCGTGCACCGCGCTCAACCGTGAGTGAAGCAAGAGCGAATGCGAGGTCCCGCCGCTGCCGAAGCCCACGGTGAGCGCGCGCGTCGGGCGCTCGACGAGCATCATGGGGATGTGCGCGAGGGACTTCTGATCGGTGAGCATCGTCGGGGAGGTCCCTGCGACGGGGACGCCGTCCACGTCGATCCGAAGAAAGCCGTCGTGCGCGCGAGCCACGGTCACCGTCGCCGTCGGGCCCTCTTCGTAGAAGACCACCGGAGCGTTGTCCGCCGTGAGCTGCGGCCGCTTCGGCAGCCGCCAACCGCACGCCGCGAGCAGCGCGAAGACCAGCGCGGTCGCGAGGCTTCGTTCGCGAAGCGAGCTGGAAGAATCCTTGTAGAGCAGCGCTATGCCCGAGAGGGCGAGCGAGAGCCCGACCCACAACACGCCGCGCGCGATGCCCACGGCGGGCACGATGACGAACGCGGCGAGCAGCGAGCCCACGATCGCGCCCGCGGTGCTCGCGGCGTAGAGCTTCGCGATCTGCGCGCTCGAGCGCGCGGGATCACCGTCGGTGCTGGCGCGAATCGCTGCAGGAAAAGCCGCTCCGAACAGCAGCGACGGCAAGAGCACCACCGCCGCAGCCTCGGCCAGGACGTTGGCGAGGGCGCGGCGGACGATGAGCTGTTCGGCGAGGTCGAGCGGCGTTCCGAAGGGCGCGCCGCCGCGGGTGACGGCGACGAGCGAGCTCAGCGCGACGCTCGCGCCGGCGAGCGCGACGAGCGAGGCGTAGAGAAATCCCGGGCGTTTTGCGCGGGCGATGAGGGGGCTCGCCGCCAGGCTTCCGAGGCACATCCCCGCGAGCACCACGCCGAGCATCGCGGGAAACGTGTACGTCGTGTTGTTGAGCCACGAGAAGCGAAACGCGAGCGCTCGCGACCAGAGGACCTCGCTGGCGATGCACGCGGCTCCGCTGAACAGCGTGGCGGCGACGGCGAGCGAGGGCGCGATCGCGGGCCGCTCGTCGCGGGAGGCCTCGATCGTCGCGGGGTCCGTGGGTCGCGCAGAGAACCGTCGCTGAACGAGCAGCGCGCAGAGCGCCGCGGTGACGTTGAGCGCGACCGCGACGCGCTCGGTTCCGCCGACGCCGAAGGCGCCGATCGCGTAGAAGCCTGAGAAGAACGTTCCGATGACTGCGCCGAGCGTGTTGGCTGCGTACAGCGTCGCGCTCTGCTCACGGCGAAGGCGCGCGGCGAGCAGCGGAAACGTCGCTCCCATCAGCGCCGCCGGAGCGCCGACGACGAGCAGCGCGAGCAGCAATCGCAGCGCGGTCAGCTTCTGCGTCGCCGCCCCGTTGTCGTAGAGCGACGAGTCCAGCGTTCGCACCGCTTCGATCACCGACGGAACGAGCGCTCCCGCCACCGCGATCCCCGCCTCGATCCACGCGTACCGCACGAGCGCGGCGCTCGATCGCGTGGGCCTCTTCGCGGCGATCCACGCCCCCGCGGCGAGCCCTGCCATGTACGCCGCGAGTACTGCGCTCACCGCGCGGATCGTCGCGCCGAAGACGAAGGTCAGCCTGCGGGTCCACGCCACTTCGTAGATCAGCGCAGCGACGCCCGAGAGCACCGCGATCGCGTGGATCGCGAGCGACGCCGAATCGACCTTCGTCCGGCCGGCGCCCTCGTCGATCGCGCTGTGTTCGCTGTTGCTCTCGTCGCTCGGCTGCACCGCGCGAGGCTACCCAACTTCGCCCGCGGTCGATCGCGTTATCGCAGCCGGCGCACGGCCACCGAGCGGGCCTTGTCGGTGACCTGGACGAACACGACCTCGTTGGGCGCGAGCTCGGCGCGAAGCGTGTGTGCTCGGCGGCTCTCGGCCGGGCATCGCGCCTCGGAGAACGTGATGTTCGCGCAGCGCGACGAGAGCGCGAACGGCGCCGATCCGTCCTGCGATTCGCCGGTCAATTCGATGGTGGCGCCCTCGGGCGGAGCGACGATTCGCGCCGAGGTCACGATCGAGTTGCGCGCCGCGCAAAAGATGATGCACGGCTGCGGATCGTGCTGCGTCGGTAGCGGCAGCGCGCGCTCGGCGCCGATCGAGGGTAGGGGCAGCGAAGCGGGGAGCACTGCGAGCTCGCTGCACTCGGTGGATTGTGCGCGGCACGTTCCGAAGAGCGAGTCGACGCCGTCGCAGTACTGCGACTCGCCGCAGGTCGAGGCGAAGTGCGTGAGGCAACGATCGCCGAGGCCGCGGGTGCTCTCGGTGCTCGCGACGCCAGTGATTTCTCCGTCGACCGTCACGAACGGCCCCGTCGGACTCGGCGGAACGAGCAGCAGCCACTCGACTCGATCCCCGGGCCGCGCCTCGGTGTTCTGCGCGCTCGCGAAGTAGAGCGGCTCGTCGGAGACGGCCTCGCTTCGAGCCGCGGCGAACCAGGGCGAGGGCTCTTGCCCCGGCCTGACGAAGCGCCACGTCGCGTACACGTTCAGCGGGTTGATCGCGAAGCGCGCGACCGCGCGAACGTTGCCCTGCGCGTCGATCATCGCCTCGGATTGGGTCGGCGCCGAGAGCTCGACGCGCTCGCATCGGCCGGTGTCCCTGCCGGGCACAGCTTCGATCGTCTCGTCGCCGATGCATCGCGAAGCATCACCGCAACGGGTGAGCGCTCCAGCGCGGTCGCACACGGCTCCGTCGGCGACGAGCGCGGGCCGCTCGATGCTGAGCGCGAGGTCTTGCAGCGACGATCCCTGCTCGTTGGTGAACACGGCGCGCGCGGACTCTGGGAGGTGCGCTTGCCTTCGGTCGATGGACGCGCGCAGGGCGAAGCGGCGAGTCGCGGGGTCGAGCTCGAGGGCGGTCGTTCCGTAGGTCAGGTTGACCGACTGTCCGTCGCGGAGAATCACGCGGAGGCGCGCGAAATCGAGGCCGTCCGGCGCGCGTCCGACGAGCCAGAACGTCGCGGCGCGCTCGTTGAAGAGCACGCGAATGCGGTCGCGCGGCGAGGGCGCGGCGCTGCGGGCGATCGCGAGGTTCGACGGCGCGCCGTTGGGTACTTCATCAGGCAAAACGCTGGAGTTCGTGGGGGTGCTGCCGCCAGGGCCGACGCGCGATGGATCGGCGATCTCGGGCGGCGCGCACGCGGTCAGAGCCGTAGAGATACAAAGCAAGCTCAGTGCGATCGAGCGCATCGGTGGTCCTTTGTGGGGGAGTGCGATCGAGGATTGGGCGCTCGCGGTCGGGCTTCTCACGAAAAGAGTCGGCGCGTCGCTTCGTGCTATGAACGCGCGCGAATGACGCACTCAACTGCGCGTGATCGAGTGTTTTCACTGGCGCCGAAGTACGACGACGGCGACCCGATCTTGTCCCTCACCGCGCTCGAGCAAGCCGCGCGGATCGCCGACGGAACGCTGCGCTCGGCGGACCTCGTCGACCACTACCTCGCGCGCATTCGCCAGCACGACGGTGCGATCAACGCGTGCGCGACGGTGATGGAGCGCGCCGCGCGCAGAGAGGCCGAGCGCGCGGATCGGCTGCGGGCGCGAGGGCGGATCATCGGGCCGTTTCATGGCGTTCCGACGGCGATCAAGGATCACCACATGGTGCGGTTTACGCGAACGAGGATCGGCTCGCGCGCGTTCGACTGGCTGTGGACGCCGACCGACGATGACTTCGTTCAGCGCGTCCGCGCCGCGGGCTTCGTGATCATCGCGAAGACGACGATGTCCGAGCTCGGCATCCTCCCCGTCGTCGAGACCGAGCTTCAGCCGCCCACGCGCAACCCGTGGAACCTCTCTCGCACCGCCGGCGGATCGAGCGGCGGCGCGGGGGCAGCCATCGCCGCAGGGATGGTTCCGATCGCGCCGGGCAGCGACGGAGCGGGCTCTGTGCGCATCCCCTCCGCGCTGCACGGGCTCGTCGGGCTCAAGCCCACGCGCGGGCTCATCCCCGACCAGGCCAACAAGATCGACGTGTACGGGCTCGCGTCGAACGGCCCCATGGCGCGCAGCATCGACGACGCCGCGGCGCTGCTCGACGTCTTGTGCGAGACCGGCAAGGGCTCGCACCTCGCGCGCTCGCGCGATCCCGTCCGTCCGCTGCGCGTCGGAGTGTTCGTCGATCCCCCCGTGGGCAGCGTCGATCCGCGCATCGTCGCGCGGGTCGAGCTCGCCGCCGAGCGCCTTCGCGCCGCGGGGCACAGCGTCGAGCGCCGCGCGAGCCCAGCGGGGACGCTCGACGACTTCATGCCGGTCTATCAGCGCTTCGTCTCGCGCATCCCCGTGCTCAACCCGTCGCGGTTGGGACCGTTCGCGCGATGGTTCTGGGAGTCCGGGCACAAGGTCCCCGAGTCGATGGCGCAGAGCCTGATGCGTCGCTTCGAAGCCTCGGGTCGCGAGGCGATGGAGGGGCTCGACGTCCTGCTCTCTCCCACGATCGGCGTGCCCGCGTTCGAGGTCGGCCAGTTCGCCGCGCTCGAGCCCGAGCAGCAGTTTCGCGCGCTCGCGCCGCTCGGAGCCTTCACCGCGATCGCCAACGTGACGGGGCAGCCGGCGCTGAGCGTTCCTTTCGGGCTCGTGGACGAGATGCCGGTGGGGGTGCAGCTCATCGGCGCGCACGGCCGCGACGCCGAGCTGTTCGCGCTCGCGCGCTCACTCGTCGCGCACAGCGAATCGTGAGTCCACTTGAATTCGTGGCGTTGAATCAACGCTGACTCGAAGCGCGGTGATCGACGCGGTCTCGCACGACGGGCGCTCGTGCCACGGCCGCGGCGCGCGCTCGGGCCGCTCGACGCTCATGCGAAGATACTGGATCGGAAGCTGGTGGCTGACGATCACCAGCGGCTGATCGCCGGAGAGCTCGATCAGCGCATCGCGCATGCGAGCAGCGATTTCTGAGGGACGCTCGTCGCGCTCGGCGGCGGTGAGCCAGCGTCGAAGGTGCGCGAGCGCGTCGCGTCGATAGCGCAGCCCGTCGAAGGTCGAGCGCGCTTCGATGAGCCGCGCGTCAGTCTCGACAGGGCCTGCGCCGAGGGCGTCCGCGATGATCGTGGCCGACTCGACCGCGCGCTCGAGGGGGCTCGCAACAACGCGAACCGGGCCGCCGATCGCGCGTCTGTGCGCTGCGGACATCGGCGATGTCTGAGGGGCTGCGTCGGGGCTTCGACGCCGCAGCGCGGCGAGCGCGTCGGCGGCGCGTTGAATTTGTGTGCGACCCTCGGCCGAGAGCGAGAAGCCCTGCAGACGGCCATAGCGAATCCCGGTCGGGTTGTGCACCGCGCCGTGGCGAACGAGAAACGCGAGGCGATCGTGGGTCAATGCAACGGGGGCGAATGGTAGCGCGCGGCGTGAGCGCGGTGGGTGTTCGTCGTCGAGTCGCTCGCGGCGATCCATGCGCCGCCGTCGCGCTTCACCGGCGCGTCGCGCGCGCCTCGCGCTCAGCGCGCTCGCGGATCCCTTGGAGCATCCTCCGCTCCATCACGAAGTGCATCGGCTCGGTGAGCGCGCGCCAAAGGACTCGCTGTCCCAACGTCGCAGGAAAGTCGTACCGAGAGCGCACGATCAGCCGGCAGCCGTTCTCTCGCTCGCGCAGAACGAAGGTCCAGCCGTTCTTCATGGGCTCGCGGTCGCCTCCCGCCAGCATCATCAGGTGCGAGTTCTCGACGAGCTCGCGGACGACGAACGACGGATAGCCCTGCGGTCCGAGCCCCATTCGGTCGCCCACCGCGAGCGTCTGCCACTCGTCGCGGATCTCGTCGGCGTTGTGAATGTCGCAGCCGATGATGTTTTCGAGCGCCTCGTAGCTGTAGAGCCCCGCGCGTCCGTGGCCCATCTGCACGATCCATCGCCAGACGATCTCGCGCGGCGCCGCGATGTCGATCGCTCGGGTGGACTCGAGCTTCGGGTTCGCGACGAGGGCGTCTCCGGGCAGCGCTTCGACGCACTCGCGTTCGTCTGCTCCCCAGCGGCGATAGCGCCACGCGAGCAGCGGTGAGAGCGAGACCGTCGCCGCGATCGCGACGGCGCCCGTGACTTCGTCAGCGAGCTTGTTCGAGGCAGAGCTGCTCATGGCTCGGGATCATCGCACCGGGCTCGCGTCGAGCGATCGCGCAATCATCACGCTCAGCAACCGCAGCCGAACACCGGGACGTCCACGCGCTCGACCACCAGCGCCCGCGCCGCGT
>JAXLYJ010000014.1:0-243486 GCA_046351515.1 Polyangiales bacterium | reverse complement strand
GGTGATGGACGCGAGCGCGGTGGTGAACGACCGCGTGCGTGTGGTGTTCGCTGCGTGGAGCGTGGAGGTCACGCGCGGCGCAAACGGGTGGAGCGTGACGGCGATCGAGCGAACGCGGTGGTAGAGGGCAAAGCGTGAGCGCGCGCGAACAGGCGCCTGTTGGCGGACGAACAGGCGCCTGTTGGTCAAGAGGCGAGGTGCTCGGCGTCGCCCAGCGTGAGCTCGACGCGCAAACGACCGTCGTCGGTTGTGGCGATGGTGGGGCGCTTGATTCCGTGGGTCGCGAGCCACTCGCGGATCGCTGCGCTCGCTGAGCGGAAGACGCGAGCGCGGGCCTTGTCCTGGGCTGTGGGCGTCTTGTGTTTCTTGCGGGTCTTCTCGGCTTCGGCGGCGATGGCGCGGCTGGATGCGTCGCGAAGCGGGGTTCCGTCGCTGGTGGTCTTGGACGAGAGCAGGTCGGCGACGGTGTCCTTCTCGGGCGTGGCGTCGGTGAGCGATACGAGTGCGAAGGCTCGTTCGGGCCCGAGCGAGAGAGCGGTGTCACGAGGGACGTTCTCGACGATGCGAATGAGCTTGTTGGCTTGTGTCGCGCTCATGAGCTTTCGCTCAGAGAGCATCGCGGCGAAGGACTTGTGTCCGAGCGTCACATAGAGCTTCTTGCGCGAGAGTTCGCGGAGCGCTTCGCCGATGTCGTAGAACGCCTCGACGATCTCGCTCTTGCGTCGCGTGATGAGCGCGACGAGCGCGGTCGCGCGGGTCTTGTCTGCGCGATCAGCGGCCGTCTTCGCTGCCTTCGCGGTGCGGGTGAGCTTGGTGACGGTCTTGCGGGTGCTGGTCCGTTTGGCGGTCATCGCGGCGCGAGAGCGTAGCGCGCAGAAAAGTGCGACCGCGAGGGGCAGAGAGTATCTTCGTGCGGTGCGTGGATCGGAGCGGGCGATCAAGCGGTGGTGGAGCGACGGCGACAACCTCGAGTGGGTGGACGCGGACGGGTTTTCGTACGGCGATGAGTGGTTCGCCCGCTACTCGCGAGGCGGGCGTTTCGCGCTCGATTCGTTGAGCGATGTCGCGTGCGTGGTGCTGCTGGGCGAGGGCGGTGCGGGCAAGTCCACGGAGATGCGGCGGTGGCGCAGCGCCGAGTCCGAGGCGGCGTCGAGGTGGTCGATCTGGTTGGAGGGGCGGTGTCTCACGGACGCGTTGGCGCCGCTGCGCGAACTGCGAGAGAAGCCGGACTTCAGCGCGTGGGCCGCGAGTGATGGCGTGCTCACGTTGTGGATCGACGGAGTCGACGAGGCTCCGTGTACGCCGCTCGCGTTGGTGCAGTCGTTGCGGCACGAGCTCAGCGGCTATTCGAAGCAGTTGCTGCGGCTCCGAGTGCGGCTCGCGTGTCGTAGCGCTGCTTGGAGCAAAGAGTGCGACGCTGACTTGGCGCAGGTGTGGGGTACCCAGTCGAGCTTTCGTCGAGTTCGGCTGCGTCCCCTGTCGCGTGAGGACGTGAAGCAGTTCGTCGAGGCTCGCGGAGTCGCCAACGCGAGCGTCGAGGTCGATCGGTTGATCGCCCGAGACCTCGGGCCGTTGCTCTCGCGTCCGCAGTTGCTCGAAGAGGTCGTCGAAGCGATTCGCGCCGGTGACGAGCTGACGGTGCTCTCGCTGCGGCGACGAGGTGTGCGACGGCAGTTGGTGCGAGCGAATCAGCGGGTTGAATCCTCGCTGATCGACCAAAGGCGCGTCGCAGCGCAGTGGGTCGCTGCGCTGTCGGTTCTCCATCGCATGTCGCTCGACGCGGTGCTGCGACGTGCGGACGAACTCGAAACAAGCGGACGACTGGTGCGCCCCAGCGGCCCGCAGGTGATCGATGTTCGAGCGGACACGATCCGCGCGTTGTTCGAAGAGTCGCAGTTGTTCGATCGTTCCGGCGCGTTGGGCTGGGCTCACCAGTCGTGGGCTGAGTTCTTGTGCGCCGAGTGGATCAGCAGTCTCGATCGAACGGCTGACGAGAAGTGCGCGCTCGTTGCAGCTGCGGATGGGGCGATGGACGTGTTGCCCGAAACGATCGACGCGGTGGCGGGCTACCTCGCGATGCTCGATCCCGCGATGGCAGGGGTGCTCATCGAGCGAGCGCCGTTGGCGATGCTGCGCAGTGATAGCGTGGCCTTCGACGATCGGCTGCGATGTGCGGTCCTCGACGGGGTGATTGCGTTGGCGAGGCGGTCACCCTCGCGAGTGTTGCAGTGGGGCATCGGACCGATGCTCAGGCGATTCATCAACGAGTCGTGCGACGAGCGATTGGCGAACGCGCTGCTCGATCGCAGCGCGCCCGAGGCAGTGCGTTGGGTGGGGCTGCGCGGAAACGAGCGAACTCCGAAGCAGCTCGAAGCGGCGCTCTGTGTGTCGCTGGATCGTGAGGAGTTGACGAGCTTGCGTGCCGCTGCTGCAGAGCATGTCGCGCTCTACGGGCGAGACGACCTGCGAGAGCGCCTGCGTCCGTTGCTCGACGAACGAGAGAGCGACGAGGGCCGACTGACAGTTGCGGCGTTGGATGCGCTGTGGCGCCGAGAACGCGGTGGGCAGAGCTTGCTCCCGTTCACCGAGTTGCTCGCGGTGCTCGTTCGGCTCGGGTCACCGAGGTTGATTAGCGGATTTCGAATTCGTCTCCTGTCGACGCTCGAAGACGATGAACTCGCGAAATTGCTCGTGGCCGTCGCTCCTCGGACACGAAATGAGCTGATGTTCGGCACTCACGAGGTTGTTCACGAGATCCTGTCGAGGGGGCTCGACGCGTTCTGGATCGAACGTCTGCTCGATGTGGTGTTGGGCGATGATCCGACCGCTGGTGCAGTTGTTCGGCAGGACATCGAACACGAAGTGACCGCAATTGCTCAGCGGGAGGAGCTCGCGCAGCACGTTCTGTTGAACGCAACTGTCCGCGATCCGAAGCAACAACGTCGAGCGCGCTGGGTGTTGTCGCGCTGGGTGCACAGTGTCTCGCTGCCCTGGCTGCTCGCTCGATGCTCGGATCGAGAGCAAGATGCGCTGTGGTGCGGATGGGCGTGCGATCGCTTCGGTGCGATCGTGAACAGCGGCGATGTGGCGCGCATGAGCGAGGCGCTCGAGTTGATGGGAGAGGCGCGTGAGCGTGTGCTCTTGCTGCGCGAGTCCACGCGGTTGTGGTTCGAAGGAATGAGCGTTGATGATGTCTCGGAGAGCGACCGCGACCTTGCTCGTGGCGAGGAGCAGCTCCGAAGGGACCAGGCTGCGCGGGCGGACGCGCGCGACCAGCAGCGATCACGCTGGCTAGAGAGAGTCGGAGAGCCAGAGGCGTTTTGGCGGCTCGTCGTCTCAGCGGTGCGCGGTGAAGATGTCGAGCGAGCGTTGCGCGGGGACAACATTGCGTCCGGGGCGTGGTGGGTGGCGTTGACTCCAGCGCAACAAACGGCGGTGCTCGACGGAGCGGAGCGCTATCTGAACACGGGAGGGCCACACGAAGAGACCTGGTACTTGCAGTCGAGACTCGACTACCGCGCGCTGGCGGGTAGGTTGGCGATGGAACTCCTGTTGGCGAGCGGTCGCCGGCTCGATCCAGCGATTTGCGAGCGCTGGTCCTACGTTCTCTTCGAGGAGTGGGGCGGAGTCGATCGAGGATCACTGAGAGATCAGCTCATCCAATGGGCGGCACACGTCGCCCCGAGGGCAGTCAACGAGCGAGCGATCGAGTTGACGGAGCATGCGATCGAACAAGGTCAGTGGGTGTTCGTCACCCGCGTGTATGCTGGGATTCGGCTCGATCAGCTGCTCGATGCACTGCCGAAGTTGATGGCGAAGGTCACGACGCCTTCGTCGGTGCCCGACCTGTTCGGGTACTGGCTGCGCTGGCGGCCCGAGCTTGCCGCGCAGTTCGCGGAGGGGACTCTGCGGGACGTCACGCCTCAGACCGCGCTGCACGTTGGGCTGAGTGCGGCGTTGATTGCGAACCCGAGCGATCGGCTGTGGAGCATTGCAGCCGATGCATTCGCGCGAGCCAGCTCTCTGTTGGATGCGGTGCTTGCTGCGGAGCTGCCTCTCGAATCGTCGCGGTCCGATCGCGAAGCGTTCGAGTCTGTGTCGACGCGCTTGCTCGCGCGAATGTGGAGTGTCTGGGCGAACAGCAGGGCTGCTCAACAGCCGGAGGGAGTGATCGAGCTGGTTGCGTCGGGCCGCCTGCTTTTCGACAGGATGCTCACGGTGCTGTTCGACCGGGCCTCACGCAGCGCCGAGGACCTCGCTGTCTTCGAACAGCTCGCGTCGTCACCTCACGCTCCTGAGTGGATGGCGTCTCGGGTCGAAGACGCGCGACTCGAGCTACGGGCGCGTTCTTGGACTGCGCGTCCGCTCGACACCTTGCGCGCAGCGATGCGGCCTGTTGCTGCTGGTGTGGCAGGTGCCCTTCACGGAGCGTCAGTCGTCATTCGATCCGCTACGGCGGATGTGGGAGCGAGCATGAAGCGATTGTTCACGTGGGTTCATCTCTCGGACATCCACTTCGGGCACGGGGCGCGCGATGCGCTGGTCGAGTTCGATCAGGCTGAAGTGACAGCGAAGTTGCCGAAGCACATCCACAAGGAACTCAAACGTACTGGGCTCAGCATTGATGCTGTGCTCGTGACGGGCGACGTCGCCTTTTCGGGGCAGGCGAAGGAGTATCAACAAGCGCACGAGTGGTTCGACTTGCTTTGCACGAGCGCAGGGATCGCGAAAGAGAGAGTGTTTGTTGTTCCTGGCAACCACGACGTGAACGCCGTTGGTGATGACTTCGCGACTGGGGCTCTCGTCGAGCAGTTGCGCAAGTCCGAACCAGAGTCGCGCACCGTTGGCTCAAGCGTGGGACGGATTCGCGCGCGATGCTGACGCTGTTGAATCGACAGTCGGCGTTCTGGGAGTTCGCGGAGGACTACGCCTGCGTGCAGCGACCAAGGCCAATCCGTTCAAAGGGTGGTGGACGCACGAGCGCGTGTCGTTGCCGGCACACGGCTGCTGATCATCGGTGCAAACACCGCGTTGATCTCTCAGCGAAGCTCGACAGCGAAAGGCGACATCGCGTTTGGCGAAGGCCAACGCGGAGGTGAGCTTGGCGATGAAGGGGGACATTGTGTTGCTCATGACGCACCACCCGTTCGTGGGGGAATGGCTTCGAGACGAGGGCGATCTGAAAGCGCGGCTGACAGCGCGAGCGACGGTTCACCTGTCTGGGCACGTTCACCAATCGAGTGCCTCGGCGACGCACGACGTTGCAGGACTTCGCACCAACCACATCGAGGCGGGGGCGGTGCACATGGACGGTCGCGCGACGACGCACGAGTACTCGATCTGCTCGTTGGTCGAACGGGATGGCCGTCGGTGGTTGCAGCAGTGGCCGTACCGATGGTCGCAGTCGAACGCTCGATTCGAACTCAACACCTCGCGCCTGCCTCCGAGCGGTGGGGCTCCGGCTGAACTCGACCTCGGTCCGTGCTAGCACGCGGTGTTGGTGGAGGTTGCGATGACACGGCTCGCGCGGTTTCAGTGGCTCATCGAACGGCTCGATCCCGTGGCATCGGAGAGGACCGCGCCCTTGTACGTGAAGCGCCCCGGAACGAGCGCGGCAGAGCTCATCGCGACGTCGGTGCAGTTGAACCCGAGGCAGTCCCACGCAGTGCAGTCGGTGATCGGCGCGGGAAAAACCTCAGAGATGATGCGCGCACGTCAGTTGTGCGCGAGCGCTGCTCCCGAGGTCGTCACCGCGTGGAGCGATCCCACGGTCGCGTCGAGGCCCTTCGATGCAATGGGGGCGGGGTGGCTCGTTGACTGGGCGTTGCACGCGTTGTCGGAGGAGCTTGTTCGTGACGCGGTTGGCGCTGCGGACGGGCGCCGCAGCATCGAGCCGTTGTTGCTGGCTCCGTCGGAGAGAGAGGCGCTCTCGATTCCTTTTTCGCGCGAACAGCAGCTACGGCTCGTCGCTGCGATGCTTCCACGCGGAGCGACAGTGTTCATCGACTCTGTGGATCGCTGCGAGCACCACCGCGCGCTCATCGAGGCGATTCGCTCAGACGTCCCGACGCTCTCTCGCGTGGGGATCGGTGTCGTAATCGCGTTGCCTCTGCGGATGCGCGTCGCCGAGGAGGCGCTGCTCGACGCGCTGCAGCCGCTGCAGATGCACTTCATCGCAGCGGCGGACACGACGCGCGAGGACGATCGGCGGTGGTTGGGCGAGGTGCTCGCCGTTCGAGACAGCGATCATCTCGTGTCGCCAGCGGCAGCGAACGCCATCGTCGGTGTCTCTGGAGGCGTCGTGCGCTTTCTCGTGCATATCGCGCGAACAGCAGCGCAGATCGCCTTTCAGACCGGAGCTGAAACAGTGAGCGTCGAGCATGTCGACCTTGCGGTTCGCTTCTTCGAGAGCGCGGTGCTGACGCAGCAGTTGTCGTCGCAGGACTTGTCGGCGCTGCGAGTGTTCGCGAGACAATCCACGGCGACTGCGTTGGGGGAGCGCTGGTGGGATCACGTCGCTGCGGGGCGAATTCTGTGGGACCCAAAGAGCAAGACGCCGGCGCGGCTGCACCCGTTGCTCGAGCGGATGTTGCAGTCGGAGGCAGCGTGATGGGCTCTTCGTTGTCGTGTGTCGAGTTGGTGTCTCGATTGACGATGCAGCTCGGGGGGCGAGGGGCGTGGGCGTTGATGATCGCTCCCGAAGGAGCGAGCGGTGCCGTCGCTGACGAGCTGCGTGAGTGCTGGCGATTCGGCGTGCTTCCGCTCGATCCTGTGTCGATCACGCTCGAAGGGGATGCGGTGGCGTTGCTGTCGCGTTGTCGAGCGGCGACGTCGGATGTCTTCGTGGTGTGGATGAAGAGCGGCCCGAAACAGATCGCCGAGCGAATCGAACGAGAGCGGAGCCGATGGCTGTTGGCGCGGGGAGGAGTGCTCGTCGCGGGCCGTGAACTGGCTCGCGAGTTTCTGCGAGCGGCTCCGAATGCTGCGAGCGTTCTCGGTGCAAATGTTGTCGAGTGGGCGCCCGATCCTGGGCTCGCAGACGCTGTTTGAGCGCTTTCTGCAGAGGGGAAGAGATGGACACGAGGCTGTTTTCGATCGAGCTTGCCGAGCGCGAGCGTCGCGCGGGGGAGAGGCAGGGCGCGCTCGATCGTGTGATCGTCGAGCCGTTCGAGAGCGCGAAGCAGTTGTGGCTCGCGATTCGCAGCTACCTCACGCAGTGCAGCAACGCTGAAGTGCTGCGCGTGTCGCAGGCGGACCTGTGGAAACGGCTTCGACTCAACGATGCCGGCACCGAGATCTACGTCGGCAGCAAGTACGACGCGGTGAAGAACTTTCATCGCGACCGTGAGCGCCCACACATCGAGCGCAGCGACGGAGCGTGGTTCGACTTCGCGTTGATGCTGCGGTCCGTGGATGGAGGTGTCGAAGTGCTCGGGTACAACGCCGAGATCCGCTTCGACGACGGGATTACAGAGACGCAGGCGCGCTGGCTTCGGTTCGATCTCAACCCCGTTGGTCACACGAACGACGATGAGCGCTCGATGCGAGCTCACATGCACGCAGGGAGCGACGACTGGTTGATGCCTGCACCAGCGTTTCGGCCCTTCGAGTTGTTGGACTTGTTGGTGTTCGGGCTCGCGCGTCGGGAGGATCGAAAGCCACGCGATTCTGCCGGCGGATGACGAACAGGCGCCTGTTGGCGGACGAACAGGCGCCTGTTGCTCTGTCGCTCCGCTCACCCGCGAGCGGCGTACGCCTCGACCGTGTCCGTGGGCGTGCCGAACTCGCTCCACGTCTCTTGCGCGGCGAACGGCTCGTCGTACGCGTCGAGCGCCTCCATGAGCTTCACGACCGCGCCCAACGGCCGCGAGAAGAGCCCGACGAACTTCATCACGCCCAGCGGCGCCGCTTGCAGCGAGAGCGATTCGCTCTTGCGAGCGGCGATGTAGCGCTGCGCCAGGGCGCGCGACGAAAGCGCCTCCGTGCCCTGCGCGTACAGGACGCGGTTGCGGCTGTTCGGCGAGGCGAGCGCCTTGGCGACGAGCGCGCCGTAGTCGCGGCCCGAGACAAAGCGCTGCGGCTTCCATCGGCGACCCATGACGCTGATCGCGTCGCCGCGACGCATTCCGCCGCGGAGGTTCTCGAAGAAGCTCGACGCGCGAAACACGGTCCAATCCAAGCCCGACTCGATCACCATGCGCTCGGCGGCCTGCTTCACCGCGAGCGCCCAGTAGTGATAGCCGTCGACGCCTTCGTGCTCCTTCACCATCGGCGAGATCATGGCGAGTCGCCGGACCTTCGCGCTCTTGGCGGCCTCGATGATCGTCGCGAGGCCCTCGCGCTCGGTGAGTCGATCGCGCTCTCGGTCGGTCGGAGCCGCGCCGAGGTTGATGTACACCGCGTCGATCTCGCGCATCGCGCGGTCCATCGAGGCGCGATCGAACACGTCGCCGATGATTTCGTGGGCGCCTTCGGGGCTCGTCCCGGCTTTGCGCGCGAGGGCCGAGACCGTGAACCCGTTGGCCACGAGGGTGCGGGTGACGGGGAGGCCGAGCATTCCCGAGGCGCCGATGACGAGGACGCGCTGGAGGTCGGTCATCGGGAGGCTCCTTGCAGCTGCGCGATCAGCGCGCCCGCGTTGGTCGTCTGCCACTCGGCGACGACGCGGCCGTCGCGAACCTGACGGATCAAGTGGCCCGTCGCGGTCACGCGCCGCTGGCTCGGGGCGATCCCGACGAAGGGGCCCGAGTGAGTCATCTCGTTGGCGTACTCGAGCGCGACGAGCTCTCCCTCTGCGACGGTTCGAGTGAACTTCATGTCCATCTCGGTCATCGCGACGCACAGGACGTCGCGCATGAAGGCGATGTACTGCGCGCGAGAGAGGGGCCTTCCGTCGCCGACGTAGGCGAAGTCGGGGGCGAGCAGGGCGTCGACGGCGCTCCAGTCGCCGCGGGCGATCGCGAGCGAGAGCTCGATGGCGATGCGCTTGTTCTCTTGGATCGATGGCTCGTTCATGGGGAGTGCGAGGGCCTTTCTTCGAGCCGAGAGGGTGCGACCGACGGGCGAGTCGATCCACAACGTACGCAGGACAACACTGTCACTGCGTGTGTGATAATCGCGGGAGGGCCGATGGAAGAGCTGGATCTCTCGTCGCTGCGGACGTTCTTGGTGGTCTTCGAGCTGCGCAGCATTTCGGCGGCGGCGCGGCGCGCGAGGCTCTCGACCAACGCGGTCTCGCAGCGGATCGCGCGGCTCGAAGCGCAGCTCGAAGCGCAGCTCTTCGTGCGCACGACGCGCGTGGTTCGTCCGACGCCGCTCGCCGAAGACGTTGCGCCGCGAGCGCGGGTATTGCTCGCGCAGAGCGACGAGCTCGTCGCTGTGGCTGCGAGCGGCGGACGAGGAGCGCGCGCAGAGGTCGTTCGCGTGGGGCTCGCGCCGGACCTGACGCGCGTGTTCGATTGGGAGCCGCTGCGCGCGTTGCTCGCGCAGCGCGCGGGGCTGCGCGTCGAGCTGTTGTCGCGCGCGAGAGAAGCGGACATCGTCGCGGCGGGGTTGGATCTGGCGGTGTGGGTCGGGCCGCTTCCTCCGCGCGAGCTGGTCGTTCGCAAGATCGGGACGGTCGAGTGGCACCTGGCCGCGGCACCTTCGTACGTGCGCGATCGAGGAGCGCCGTCGACGCCGGCCGAGCTCGCGCAGCACGACGCGCTGCTCGCGATCGCGGCGAAGCGCGAGGCGAGCTGGCCGCTCATCGACGAAGAGGGACGCGAGTGCGACGCGCCCGTGTCGAGCCGGTTCGAGAGCGACAGCGGCGAGGTTCTCTACAGCGCGCTGTACGGCGGAATGGGGATCGGGATTCGCCCGGCCGCCGAAGTCGAGCGAGCGGTGCGCGAGGGGCGGCTCGTGCGGATCCTTCCACGGTTTCGATTGAGGCCCATGCCCGTGGCGCTGCTGGCTCCCGCTGCGAGGATGCGATCGCCTGCGGTGCGGCTCGTCGCCGACTTTTTGCGAGCGATGATCGAGCCGCAGAGAGCGCGACGAACGACGGGGCCCAAGCGTCCGAAGCGCCGCGGGGCGTGACCACGAGGAGATTCGTGGGGCGCTCCCGTACCCGTGGCCGGTCGACTGTGCCTACACTGTGCGCATGGGAAGGTCCGCGCTGTTCGAGCAGTGGGTGACGAGCGTTCGTCGAGCCTCGTTTCTGAAGAAGCACAACATTTCAACTCGCGAGGGTTTGGATGCGCTCTCCGACGTTGAAAAGCGCCGAGCCAGGGGCGAGTCGCCCTCGCGTCGAGAGCTCGTCGCGATGTTCGGCGCCGCGGGGGCCGCGACCCTGGCGAGCGCGTGCGCTCCGACCGACGGGGTGGGCACCAGCGCGAGCGCGGTGAACGCGAGCAGCAACTCGACGAACAACGCGCGCGGCGCGGACGTCGCGATCGTGGGCGCGGGGCTCGCGGGGCTCTCGTGCGCGTACGAGCTGCAGAAGAAGGGCGTGAACGCCACGGTGTACGAGGCGCAGGACCGCGTGGGCGGGCGCACCTTCTCGATGAGCGGGTTTTCGCCTGGGCAAGTGATCGAGCGGGGCGGAGAGCTCATCGACACGACGCACACGACGATGCGCGGGTACGCGACGGAGTTCGGGCTCACGCTCGAGAACATCACGCGAACGAGCGGCGAAATCGCGTACTTCTTCGACGGGAAGCTCTGGCCCGAGAGCGCGGTGGTCGACGAGTTTCGCGTGTTCGTCGACGCGATGCGCGACGACCTGCGCGCGCTCGGAAGCCCGACGGCCCGCTCGTTTACCGCGGCCGATCGCGCGCTCGACCTCACCAACCTCCGCGCGTACCTCGACTCGCGCGGCGCTGGTCCGCTCGTGAAGCAAGTGATCGACGTCGTGTACAACATCGAGTACGGCGTCGAGATCGAAGAGCAGAGCGCCGTCGCGTTTCTGCAGTTTATCCACGCGGATCGACGCTCGCGGTTCAAGCCGTTCGGCGTGTTCTCGGACGAGAAGTTTCACATCGTCGAGGGCAACCAGCGCGTCGCGATCGAGCTCGCGCGCAGGCTCACGAGCGGCGTGCAGCACGGGCTCTCGCTGGTTCGCGTTGCGCGCACCGCGGCGGGCCGCGTCGAGCTCACGATGCAGCAAGGGCGCAGGACCGTCACGCGCACGCACGATCGCGTGGTGCTCACGCTGCCGTTCTCGGTGCTGCGCGGGGTCGAACTCGACCCGTCGCTCGCGCTTTCGCCAGAGAAATTGCGGGCGATCAACGAGCTTCGCTACGGCACCAACGCCAAGATGATGCTCGGCTTCAACGGTCGTCCGTGGCTCGCGCTCGGCAGCAACGGCTCGTCGTACTCGGACCTCGCGAACCACCAGGCGACGTGGGAGACCTCGCCCACGACCGCGAGCGCGACCGCGGGCGTGCTCACGGACTACTCGTCGGGGCGCCGCGGAGCGAGCTTGGATCCGTCGCGCGTGCAGTTCGAAGCCGAGCGCTTTCTCGCGGATCTCGGGCGCGTGTACCCGGGGATCGCGTCGAGCGTTCGCCGGGATTCTCGCGGGCAAATCGTCGCGCACATGGAGCACTGGCCGTCCAACCCGTACTCGAAGGGGAGCTACACCGCGAATCATCCGGGCTACTTCACGACGATCGCGGACTTCGAAGCAGAGGCCGCGGGCAACGTGCACTTCGCGGGCGAGCACACGAGCTCGTTCTACGAGTGGCAGGGGTTCATGGAGGGCGCGGCGCTCTCGGGGCTCCGCGCGGCGGCCGAGGTGTACGCGGCCGTTCGTTGATCGCTCGCGTGCCAACGAGGCTGTCTCAGGCGTAGCGTGATCGCCGAAGTCGGAGGAGCGATCGCCCTATGATGGTCTGGTACGTGACGTCGCCGCTTCTTCTCGTGGTGGCGCTGGTGGTGATGTGGCGCTATTGGCGCAGAGAATTCGCTGCGATTTCGTTCGCGGACGCGAAGCTCATGCGCGAGCTGCCCGCCACGGCGATCAACGCGCTCAAGCCGGGGCTCGTGAAGCTCGTGGGCGTGACGAAGGCCGAGCAGGGCGTGATGAGCTATTTCGAGCGACAGCCGTGCGTGATTCACCGTCGCGTCGTGACGACGGTCTCGGGCTACAAGCGCGTGGGCAACGCGACGTACGCAGAGACGTTTACGACGCACGAGTGGACGACGATCCCGTTTCAGCTCGACGACGGGACGGGGACGCTCTGGGTCGACGCGCGCGTCGCGGGGACGCGGGTCGACTACGAGACGGGAAACACCGATGAGAACAGCGACGTGCAGGAGCAGTACATTCGGCTCGGCGATCGCGTGACGGTGATTGGTGAGATCGAGATGTTGCCGGGGAGCGAGGGGTATCGCGGGGCAGGGCACGGGACGGACGCCTCGCAGTACGCGCGGTTCAAGGGGCCCGTGCTGGTGTCGTGGAGGAGCGAGGCGGAGTTTGTTCCGAAGGTGATGCCGCCGTGGCCAGCGACGGTGATGGCGCTCGTGGGCGTGGCGGGGATCATGATGGCCGCGTGGGACGGGCAGCTCGTGATGGTGGGGGTGTTGTCCGGCGCGAGCTTGGTGATGGGGCTCGTCGCGATGGGGCAGCTCTCGCGAATGGCGCTGTGAACAGTGCTACGATTCGCGGAATGGGCAGAAGAAAAGCAGTCGCGTTTGTCTCGTGGCTCGCGCTCGGGGCTTCGCTCTCGTCGAGCTATGGCGGGTGTTGGACTCCTGTGGACTACTGCTACTGCGCGCTCGTGGACGGCTCGCTGAATGCGGAAGCGCAGTCGAGCGGATTCGAAGAGGTGCCGCCGGGGTTCGTGCTCGTGCGAGGGGGAATCGAGAATGGGTGCAGCGCGCGCGAGTTCGATGCGGGGTGCGTACAAGTGACTCCGCCTGGCGCGCCAGCGGGACCGCTGCCTCCGCCCGAGCTCGACGCTCGCGCGTGAGTGAACGGTGATTCAGAACGAGAGCCCGTCGAGCCTGACGCGCAGCGCGAGGCGACGGCCGTTGCTATCGAACACCTGCGAACGGCCTGGGTGAAGCGCTTCGTTGACGATTCCCGCGATCAACGCAGCGCCCGCGAGCGAGCCCAGAGTGGCGGTTGCGACGAGGAGTCTCTCTTGGATGCCGCCCGGAAGCAGGCCGCCGATGTTGTCGCGCGCGTACCAACCAAACGCCGCGCCGACGCCCACTGTCACGATCGCCAGCGCCGCAGAACCGCCGAAGAACCACGAGCGTCGCTCGCGAAACTGGAGCACCGCGCGTCGACGAACCGCGCGAACGAGGAGCGTGGTGGTTGTGGCTGGCAGCAAAAATACGAATGAATCGACGATCTCGGGGCCGTGAATGAACGCGCTCTGCCCTCGCTCGACTCGTTGATCGCACGGCGCGTCGCAGCTTCGAACGACGCTGTTGGGCGTGCCGTGGATGCGCAATCGACCGTCTTCGGCGACGAGCTGCACGTCTTGGTCCTCGGTGCCGATGTGCAGCGGCGCGGTCGCCTCTTGGGCGAACGACGGCAGGGCTTGTGTGAACACAGCCGCGGCGATCAGCGACGAGACCCAAGCGTTGCGCACGGCTTCTCTGCCAGCGTAGCGCGCCCTCACTTGTGACGCCAATCAGCTCGTGGATAATGGCCGACTTGGCGCTTCGAGCGATCGTCGCTCGAAGACGAGTTCATCACAGGAGAGAGCATCGATGACTGCGAGCACTGCTGGGGGATCGACGTTGAAGAAGGGATCGCACGGCGCGGAGGTGAGCGCGTTGCAGAGCCAGCTCAATCAATTGGGCTATGCGCTGACCGCGGACGGAGTGTTCGGCGACGACACCGAGCGTTGCGTGAAGCACTTGCAGAAGGCGTTTGGGTACACGATCGACGGGATCGTCGGAGAGGGGACGCGGTTTCTCGTGAACCAACAGACGGGGCTCAACTGGAAGAGCCCTGTGACCGCGGCGAAGCTCGCGGAGTGGTCGGTGATCTTGAAGAAGGGCGCCGAGGGAGAGCACGTCCGCAAGCTGCAGACGAAGCTCGTCGCGCTCGGGTACAGCATCGCGGTCGACGGTGATTTCGGCGTGGGAACGGACCGCTCCGTTCGTCACCTTCAGCAAGCGTTTGGCTACACGGTCGACGGCGTCGTCGGAGAAGGGACGCACTTTCTGATCGATCAGCAGCTCGGCCTCGGCTGGAAGGGCGGCACCTGATGGACATCGAGGGCTGGATCGAGGGCGCGAAGCAGAGCGTGCTCGGGTCGCTCGAACAACACGTGTACGACCAGGTGACGATGAACAACCTGGTCGACACGACGCTCGCTGCGTTGGTCGAAGCGGCGGTCGAGCGCGTGCAGGTGCAGGCTCCTGCGGCGAGCGGCGTCGCCTCGGTGTTGATGGGCTTCTTGCAGCCGATCGTGAGCGCTGCAGATCAGCTCGGGCTCGATGACAAGCTCATGGAGCTCGCCTCGAGTCGCGGGCTCGACAGCGCGATGCGCGATCGAGTGATTTCAGGGCTCACGCGCTATCTCAACGACAACGGCGCGCGGCTCATGCGCGTGGCGCTCGACGCGCTCGTGAAGAAGGTCGCGCAGGGCTGAGCGCGACGCGATCACATGTCGCGGCAGGGATACATCGCGTCGTGCGCGGCGACCGAGGGGAAGTAGCCTTCGGCGAAGCGGATAGAGTTGGCCGCAGCGGTTGGGGGTTCCGCTGAGGACTTCGTAGCCCGAGCGAACGCCGCAGTAGATGCGCGAGACGCTCATGCTGAAGTTCCAGATGCACGCGGTGCTGCAGCCTGCGTTGGTCGCGGCCTGCTCGGGCGTGAAGGCTGGCGCGGACATCCCCACCTGCCAATACGGCGGGCACATCGACGACGGCGGAACGACGTTGAACTGGCTCACCATGCGATACGTCCCCGCGCAGTCCACGACCACGTCGTTGACGTTGGCGTACGAGCAGCTCGGCGGCGGGACGAACACGTCTGCGCTCGCATCACGAGCAGCGTCCGTGATCGTGCTCGCATCACGAGCGGCGTCTGTGATCGCGCTGGCGTCACGAGCAGCGTCGGGGATCGAGCTCGCGTCGCGCGCGCTGTCCGAGTTGGCGCTCGCGTCGCTCGCGGCGTCGGGGATCGAAGCCGCATCGCTCGCGGCGCCGTCGTTCGCGCTCGCGTCGGTCATGGCGGTCGCGTCCGTGCTTTGCGCGTCGAGCGACGCGGTGCCGTCTTGCGCGACGTCGTCGATCGTGGCGCTGTCCGAGCGCGCGTCGGTCGAGGCGTCGGGCTGCACGGGGGCGCCGCACGCGGCGAGGGCGAGCAGCGAAGAGAGCAAGAGCGAAGAGCGAAGGCAACGTTGCATGCGCACGGCATTGCCACGACTCGCGCCGTGATGAAAGAGCGACGGAGCCTGTTTTATCCTCGCGTCTTGGCGCGCGGCGCGGCGAGGGACGAGAGGCGTTCGGCGACCGCGAGGGCCTTTGGCTTGCGTGGGTCCTTGGCGTCGATCGAGTCGGCCCATGTTTTCAAGGGCTCGGCGACCGCTCGATCCGTGCACGACTCGAAGAGCGTGAGCCATGCTTCGCTTCGCGCGGACGGCTTCTTCTCTGCGGCGAGCAGCGCTGCGAGCTCGTGAAAGCACCGCTTGTCCTTGGCGCGAACGAGCTCTTTGAAGAGCTCCTCGGCGCCGGTGGGGAGCCGCTTGCTCGCGCGCAACGACTGGAGCCACAGCTCGCGCAGCGGCGCGACGTCCTCGGCGGGCGGCAACGCTTGAATGAGCGCGATCGCCGCGCGCCGCGCGGGCTCGTGCGAGAGGGCGGCCATCGCGCACTCGGCGGCGGTGGCCTTCATCGCGGGGGTCATCCCTCGAGCGTTTCTTCGCACGAACGAGAGCGCGCCCACATACGCCTCCGCGCGGCGCTCGCGAACGGTGCTCTCGAGCACGGACACCGCGCGCTCGCGCAGGTCGGCGACGGCTTCTTCGGTCGCTCCTTCGATGGTGACGCTCTCGTCGAGCAGCGCTCCGAGCGAGGCGATGCTCTCGTCGTCGATCGTCTCTGCGCAGAGGACGGCGGCTTCGTCCGCGAAGAAGCCCGCTTGGTCGAGCAATGCTCGGACGTCGCGCTCGCGCTCGTCCCGCGCTGCACCCGCGGGGCCGATGATGAAGAGCGCGGGCGTGGGCGCGTCGAGCGCCTTCCATTGCAGAAATCGGTCGAGGGCGTGCTTGGTGAGCTTGGCGTAGCTCGAGACGAAGCAGAGCGCGCCGACGAAGGGCTGCCACGGCAGCTCGATCGGGGGCTTCTTTGCGGTCTCGACGAGCACGTACTCGCGCAGCGGCGAGCGCAGCGTCTGGTCGGCGAGCCGCTCAGAATCAAACGGGTTGTTGAGGTGATCGCGGCCGATGAAGGCGAAGTGCAGCGAGACGCGGGGGCGGCCCTTGGGGTCGCGCGAGATCTCGTCGCGAGCGGTCTTCGTCGTCGCTTCGGCGACCTTGCGTCGTCGCTTCGAGCTCGCCTCGTCGTAGAGAGCGGCGATGCGATCCGTTCGCTGCGCGCAGAGCGCGACGAGCGCCTCGCGATCGGCGAGCGGGACGTCGCTGCCGGTCCACTTGCGGGTGGTCCAGAGCGGGGTTCCGCTGGCGTCCGAGCCGTTGGGGATCCAGGCGACGAAGACGGCGTTGGGGACGAGCGCTGCGTGCGCGGCGTTGGGGTCGACGTCGATCAGGCACGCGGGGTGGTAGATCGACGAGCTCGCTTCTTCGAGCGATCGAAAGCGATCGATGACGACCGAGCCGACTTCGATGGGCTCGCGACAACGACGGCAGCGGTGCGGGAGCGCGGTGCGATAGAGCGCAGACACGCCCGGGACGATACGCCGACGGAGACGAGAGACAACGAACCGCCGCTCACACAGGCAGCTTCGCCAGACCCGCGGCGAGCAGCGATTGCATCTTTTCGTGCGCGCGTCGGCGCGCCTCTTCGTGGGAGTCGCAGTACTCCGTGTGGTAGCGGATGTTGCCGAGCAGCTGCGTCGCGGCCATCACGAGCGTGAGGACGGCCTTGGTCTTGATCGAGGCTCCCGAGATGAACAGGTGCGTGTGCGTCTGCTCGTTGGACACGGGCATGTCCGGCGTGGGGACGGACATGATCTTTCGAGCCTCGGGTGTGAACGTCCCGAGCTTGGCGACGTCCGAGCACCAGACGCTGTGGATGCCAGTGGGGTACTGGACCGAGCAGCGCAGGAGGTTGCTCGCGTGGGGGCCGTGCATGTCGCCGTTGTAGGTGATGTCGATGACGCCGTCTTCGTAGAAGCCCTGATGAGCCCCGCCAATTTCGATCACGCGCTTCATGGGTTGAGTCCTCTCTTGAGAAAGTGCTGGTTCACGATCGTCGGTGTCGAACGCAGCGCACCGACGCGCCGCCGCCCTCGCGCGGGGCGAGCTCGACCGAGTCGAAAAGCCGCGAGAGAGCGCCTCCGCCGCAGCCGAGGCCGCGTCGAATGGGGGTCTCGGGCAGCCGCTGCGCGCCGTGGCTCACGCCATCGGTGAGCAGCTGTTCGATCGGCGGCGGGCCGGGGCCGCGGTCGAGCGCGCACAGCACGAGGGCGTCGCCGTCGAAGCTCATGGTGAGCTCTCCTCCGCCTGCGTGTTTGACGGCGTTGGTCGCGAGCTCGCTCGCGCCGATGGCGATCTCTTTCGCCGCTCGGTCGTCGAAGCCGCAGCGCCGCGCGAAGCGAAGGACGACCGCGCGCACGACGGCGGCGTCTTCGATCCGCGCGACGGCGATCGGGCTGGGCTTCTGCGCGCTGAGCGGCAGGGCGCTCATCGACGGCTGAGCGTGTTGAGGTGCTTGAGGCTCTCTTTGAGCGCGTCCTTGAGGTTGCGCACGGTGCGGATCGCCGAGAGATCGACGTCGAGCTGGACGAGCGTCTGGGCGACTTGCGGAGAGATTCCGCTCACGACGCAGAAGGCGCCGAGCAGCGAGGCCGAGCGGATCATTTGCAGCAGGTGGTTGGCGGTGGCGGTGTCCACCACGTCGACGCCGGTGACGTCGACGATCACGCAGCGCGCGCCGGAGGCGGAGATTCGCTCGAGCAGACGCTCGGTGAGCTCGACCGAGCGCTGCGTGTCGACCAGGCCGATGACGGGCAGGGCGATGACTCCGTCCCACACGTCCATGATGGGCGCCGAGAGGTCCGCGATGGCCATGCGCTGGCGCTCGATGGTCTCGATGCGCTCTTGTTCGAGCTCGGCGGTGCGTCGCTTGGACGCGGCGAACTCTTCAGCGAACACGTTGACCGTCTCTTCGATGAGCCCGAACTCGTCGTCGTCTTTGACGTCGATGTGGATCTTCTCGGGATCGAACGCGTCGACCGACAAGAACGCGAGCACGTCGCGCAGGCGCTGCAGGCGCGCGACGCTGATGGTGATGGTCTGGTCGTCACTCACGGGCAACGCTCCTACGGTGGTTACGGTTGTTCGAGGATCTTGCGGACGAGCTCGTCGTCTTCGCTGTGGTCGTGCTTGCCGCGCTCGCTGCGGACGCCCATGGACTCGAGGGCGTCTTCGAGCGTGGCGACGGTGTGGATTCCGCCGAGTGAAATGCCCATGGCTTGGATGGTCATGGCGATCTCGGGGCGCATGCCCGAGACGATCGTGCGCGCCCCCATGAGCGCGGCGGAGCGCGAGAGTCGGACCATCACGGAGCAGAGGTGACTGTCGAGCGTCCAGACGCCGGACAGGTCGATGAGCAGGCCGTCGCAGCCGGCGCGCTGCACGCGTTCGAGCACGTCGCTGACGAGCTCTTCGGCCTGCGCGTCATCGATGTCACCCTGCACGGGCACGAGCAGCAGGTCCCACAGACGAATGATCGGAACTCGGTTCACGCTCTGCATCGGCGACGGCTTTCAGTGGGCGTTGATCTCAGTAACGGACGGCGATCACGATGGTGGTGCCGCTCGGGCCCGTGTTGATCTCGAACTCGTCGACGAGCTTCTTGGTGCCGATGAGGCCGAGGCCCATCCCCGTTTTGCTGCGGTATTTGCCGCGCAGAACGTCGTCGATGTTCGGGATTCCTCGGCCGGTGTCCGACACGGTGACGCGCAGCTTGCGCTGGCTCGTGTCGTCCATGAACGAGACGCGCCCAGGGGCCGCGTACTTAGCGACGTTGCGCGCGAGCTCGCTGACCGCGGTGACGAGCTTCTGCGCGGCGAACCCGTCGAGCCCGGCCTGGCGACACATCTGCCGCGCGATCAGCCGCGCTTCGTTGAGGTCGCTCTCGGCGCGGATCGTGATCGAGAGCGTGGCGCGCGGCTCGCTCGCGGGCGGCGCTGGGATCTCAGCGACGCGCGCGTCGCTTCGCGGGGCGGTGGCGGGCGGCGAGAGCAGCTCGCGCAGAGCTTTGATGAGCTCGTCGCGCTGCTCGGGCTTGACGTAGATGGCTGAGCTCGCCGTCGCTTGTCGCAGCAGCTGCTCGTTGCTCGCGTTGGATCCTGCGCGGTCGAAGATCGATCGCACGATCGCGCGCGCGTTGATCGGAGAGAGAAATCGCTCGAACAGCGAGAGCATCGAGGCTTGCTGCCCGTGAGGCGTCGCGGATTTCAGCACGGCGTGGCTCCTCCGAGGCGAACGAGCATGACGGTGGCGTCGTCGTGCTCGTGACTGACGGCGATGAGCTGATCGCAGAGCGCGTGGGCGTCGGCGTTGGGAGCGTCTTTGAGCGCGGCGCTCGTGCGGCGCGGCAGCCCGTCGCTGGCGATCAAGAGCGTCTCGTTGGGCATCAGGTCGAACGTGCTCACGCGCGGGCGCGAGATGCGCGAGCCGAGCACGCCAGGGGAGGCGACGAAGGGCAGCGAGCGAGAGAAGCTGCGGGCCTGCACGTTGCCGACGCCAGCGAGCTCGATGGTGCGCGAGCCGTGCGAATGGACTCCGACGGTGAGGGCGGCGCCGCGCGTCCCTTTGAGGGCCTGGTGGACGAGCTCGATCAGCGAGAGGGCGCCCGGCTCGAGGGGCGCTTCGTCGAGCGCGGCGCGGGCGCGGTCGGCGACGCTCTGGGCGACCACGCCGTGTCCGAGGGCGTCGATGACGGCGAACATCGTGTGCCCGTCGCTGCGTCGCACGAGGCCGGCGTCGCCGTTGGCGCTCTCGCCGACCTTGGGACGCGTGCGAAACACGATGGTCAAGCTCACTTTGGTAATTTTACACAAGCTTGCTCATTTGCAAAGATGACCGATTGCGTTTGAGGCGGTTTCGTCGGTGTGCAGAGCACATGGGTCGGAGTGTGCGAGGGACGCGGAGACGCGCTCAGGCTTGGACGACACAGTCGGGAGCGAGTCGATAGCCGTCGTCGAAGCGCTCGACGAAATCTCGCAGACCCTGCGATCGCAAGCGGTTGAGCGTGACGTACACGCGGTTGGCGCCGACCTCGGGCAGCGGGTCTTCTCCGGGCCAACCTGCGCTCAACAAGCTCCACACGTTGAGGGGAACGCCGGGGTGCTTCGAGTGTTGCTCGACGAGCGCGTGAAGGATTCGTCGCAGCGCGTTGCCGAGGCGTCTGCGCGCCCCGTCGACGAGGATCCACGCGCAGTCGGGGCCCACGTGAAGGGTGCGCGGAGCGAGGCTCTGTCGCTCGCCCGATCGCTCGCGGGCGCGGTCATCGACGGGCGCGAGGTCGCTCTCGACGAACAGATTGGCGACGAACGCGCGCATGCCCTCTTCGTCGCGATCGGAGCCGAGCGCGACGCGGATACGCTCGGCGACGGCGATGGCCTCTTCGTACGTGGGGCGGTTGTGCGGCATCGCGCCGAGCAAGCGCTGCTCGGTCCACTGCAGGTCTTGCAAGAGTGAGCTGTCTTCGGGCTCGAATTCTCCGCGCAGGATGCGCGCGAGCCGCGGAGGGATCTCGACGTACGGGACGACCGAGCGACGAAACTGCAAGAGCGCGACGTAGTCGCCCATGGGCGTGGCGTCGCCGCCGCCGTACAGCTCGGAGGGCTGAAAGAACACGACCGAGCCGTCGATGCTGCCGTTGTCTTTCTCGACGGCGAGGTTGGCGCCGAAGCCGACGAGGTACCAGCGACCGTCGCTGTCGAAGAGGAGATTTCCTAGCGAAATGCGTCCGAGGCAGCGAGGGGCGCCGCGCTCGTCGAGCGTTGCGTGCGCGGATTGCAGGGCCGTGCGCAGGCTCGCGATGAAGCCGTCCGCGGCGCGGTACGAGATGCGGGACTCGCTCTCGCCGAGGGCGCGGACGAAATCGATCCCGTCGCACGTCGCGGGGCAGTCGAAGGCGAGCCACGGTCTGGGCGCGTGAAGGTCGTGCGCGACGGGCTTGGGGACGCAGGGGTGATCGATCTGCTGGTGCGCGATTCGACAGCGCTCGATGGCGCGCGCGGCGCCGTCTCGATCCGCGGTGGGCCCGGCGACGACGAGCGTGCGGCGCTGGTCTCGATCGCGCGAGTCCCGCGCAGAAATCCAGTGAAATGCCCCTCGCGAACGCAGCGGAAGCGCGTCGAAGAAGCGATCGAAGAGCGGTCGCTCGCGACTCTCCATGGGTTCGCACCGAAGGTATCAGCGCCGCGGGCGATTGTGCGCGTTGATCACCGCAGGCCGAGCGCTCTCTGCGCGATCTCGACGAGCTCGCTCTGGTGCGCGATCGCGTCGCGCGCGAGCGACCACTGACCGCGGCCGCGCACGAGGTTGTGCTCTCCGCGCGCGGGGTACTTCTTCGCGTCGAACCCGAAATACCTCTCTTCGATCGCGTCTCCGAGAAACCGCGCCGCGAGCTCGAGCGCGATCGTCGCGAGCCCTTGCGCAGCCCACGCTGCCCAGCGCGGATCGACCCCGTCCGTCGCCCCCTCGCGATAGCCCACGAGCGCCGCTTCGAAGAGCGCTCGATCGACGGTGGCTTCGGTCACGTTTTCGCCGCGCGGATTGCACCACGATCGCAGCGCGTCCCCCATCTCGAAGGCCCACGGCATGCGCGCGACGGTGTCGAGGTCCACCAGGCACACGCCGGCGCCGGTGTCCGCGTCGAACAAGAGGTTGGAGAGCTTGAGGTCTCCGTGCGCGTGGATGCGAGGCGCGTCCGAGAACGACGGGAGCGCGCTCGCCGCCTCGAGCAGCGGCTGTGCGAGGGCCGAGACCGCGGCGTGCAGGCGGTGGCCGGGCGTGTCGGCGACGGCGCGATCGAGCACGCGCAGGTGCCGATGCGTGTCGTGAACGCCCGCTCGAACGTGGGCGTACTCGTACGGCCAGCCCGCGAGCGCCTGGTGCCACTGCGCGACGAGCTTCGCCGCTTCGCGGACGCGCTCGGGCGAGTCGGCTTTGTCGAACGCCACGCCTCGCACGAAGGTCATCGCGCGCCAGACGCGCTGGTGCTCGTCGAAGAGCCACAGCGCGCCGGCGTCTGTGCGGATGAGCTTCGGTGTGCGCACGCCCTTCGCTTGCAGCCGTGAGGTCACCGCTTCGATGTCGTCGTGCACGCTGGGCGCGAAGATCGGGTGCACGCGCTGCAGGACGACCGGTCCGTCCGCGCCGTGCACGAGAAACGTGTCGTTGATGAGCCCGGTGCCCAGCGGCTCGGCGGCCCTGCGAGAGAGGGCGCGGTACTGTTGGCACACGAAATCAAGTGAGTCTGAAGCGGGTGCGCTGCTGCTCAAGGCGGGCTCTCTCTTCGCGCGAGGGCGCGGAGCTTCTCGATGTTGGACACCTCGGCGATGAGCACCAGGGTCTGACCGGCCTTCACGATCGTCGAGGGGTCGGGGTTGTAGCGAAAGTCGTCGGCCTCTTGGATGGCGACGACGAGGGCGTTGGTCTGCGTGCGGATGGGCAGGTCTTTGAGCGCCTTTCCGACGAACCACGAGGTCGGGGCGATGGGCAGCTCTTCGACGCGCAGCGCGCCGCCCTTCGCTTGCAGCATGCGGTCGAGAAACTTCACCGCCGTCGGGCGCAGCATCTCGCTGGCCATGCGCATTCCGCCGATGCGATTGGGCGAGACCGTGGCGTTCGCTCCGGCGCGAAGCATCTTGTGCTCGGCCTCGGCGGTCACGACCTTCACGACGATCCGCGCGTTGGCGTTGAGGTCCCGGACCGAGAGCGCGACGTACAGGTTGTCTTTGTCTTCGGTGAGCGCCGCCACCACGCCGCGCGCGCGCGTGACGCCGGCCGCCTGCAAGACCGCGTCGTGCGTCGCGTCGCCCAAGACGTGGAGGATCTCGCGCTCTTCGAGCTCTTCGGACAGCACGTCGATGGCCTCGATCGTGTGCTCGATCACGACGAAGGGCGTGCGCGTGGCGACCAGCTCGCGCACCACGTGCCTGCCGGTCGAGCCCGCGCCGCACACGATGATGTGGTCGTGCAGTTCAGCGATTCGTCGTTGCATGCGTCGTTGCCGAATGGTTTGGCCGAGGACCCCTTCGACCAGGACCGTGGTGAGCGCGGACTGAAAGTACCAGACCGCGCTCAGACCCAAGATGATGATGGCCGTGCTGACCGCGCGAGATCCAGGGACGCGGTCCATTTCGGGCAGCTCGCCGAAGCCCACGGTGCTCGCGCAGATGATCGCGAAATACGCCGATTGCCAGAAGCCCCAGCGGCCGCCGCTCATCACCGTGAGCGCCGCGGCGCCCACGAACATGATCGCCCCGAGAACGAGCAGCGGAGGGATGAGCCGCAGCAGGGTGTTCTCTTGGCGTGCGCGCATCGAAGCGGCGAGAGTGTAGCCCGGATCGCGGGTTACAAACGGTTGAGCCCGTTGAGCGCGGCGACTCGGTACGCCTCGGCCATCGTCGGGTAGTTGAACGTGGTGTTCACGAAGTACTTGATCGAGTTGGCCTCGCCCTTTTGGGCCATGATCGCCTGACCGATGTGGACGATCTCTGCCGCTTGATCGCCGAAGCAGTGGATCCCGAGGATCTGCAGCGTCTCGCGGTGAAAGAGCAGCTTGAGCATCCCCACGGTCGTCCCCGTGATCTGCGCGCGCGCGAGCGAGCGAAACATCGAGTGGCCCACCTCGTACGGGATGCCCTCGGCGGTCAGCTCGCGCTCGGTGCGGCCGAGCGAAGAGATCTCGGGCAGCGTGTAGATGCCCGTGGGGATGTCGTTGACCAGGCGAAAGTTGCACTCGCCCAAGATCGCGTGCTCGGCGGCGAACCGTCCCTGGTCGTAGCTCGCGCTCGCGAGCGAAGGCGCGCCCACCACGTCGCCGACCGCGTAAATGTGCGGCTGCTCGGGCAGTCGGTAGAACTCGTCCACGACGACCTGCCCGCGCGAGTTGGCCTTCACGCCGACGGTCTCGAGGCCGAGGTCCTGCGTGTTGCCCGTGCGGCCTTGCGCCCAGAGGAGAATGTCGCTGCGGATCTTCTTGCCGGACTTCATGTGCAACACGACGTGGTCGTCGTGGCACTCGACCCTCGAGTACTCCTCGTTGTGGCGGATGAGCACGCCCTGGTCGCGGAGGTGATACGAGAGCGCGTCGATGATCTCGTCGTCGAGAAACGACAGCAATTTGTCCCGCGAGTTGATCAAGTTGACCTTGATCCCGAGGTTGCGGAGCATGCTCGCGTACTCGCAGCCCACCACGCCGGCGCCGTACACGGTGACGCTCTCGGGCGTGTGATCGAGGCGCAGGATCGTGTCGCTGTCGAACACGCGCGGGTGCGAGAAGTCCACGTCGTCGGGGCGGTAGGGCCTCGAGCCCACGGCGATGAGAAACTTCTTCGCGCGCAGCGTGCGAGTCAGGCCGTCGACGCGCACTTCGATGGAGTTGGGGTCGACGAAGCGCGCGTGGCCGTGGACGATCGGGACCTTGTTGCGCACGTAGAAGTCGCGGCGCACGCACACTTGATCGGTGATCACCCGCTGCGCCGCGCGGAGCAACGACGGAAAGCTCACGTCCAAGCTCGACGCGACGGACTCGAACAGAGGGTTGCGACGAAACTCCATCACGCGGCGGATCGAGTGACGCAGCGCCTTGCTGGGGATCGTCGCCCAGTGCGTGCAGCCACCGCCGACCGAGTGATGTCGGTCCACGACGACGACCGATGCTCCGGCTTTGCGCGCGCGCATCGCGGCGCCTTCGCCGCCGGGGCCGCTGCCGATCACAACGAAATCGTGCTCTTTATCGAACGGCACTCGAGACAACCTCCGTGACGGGCTCCATCGCTACCGCGAATCGCCGCGGTTGTGTGCAACATTTACCCTCGCCACGCGGCCCCCTCCGTGCGCGACAATGGGCGGGACATGAACCGAGCTGCTCGCTTCTTCGCGTTGTCTTGTGTCTCTTCGGTGTTGGCTTCGACGTGGGGCGCGCGGGAGGCGCGCGCGCAGAGCACGGACCCGGGGCGAGTGACGGTGCCTGTGTTCGTCGCGACCGACCCGTTGGCCGAGAGCGAAGACCGCGGCTTCGGTCGTCCTGTGCTCGACCCTCGCATCGAGAACGCCTTCGCGATGCGCGCGCAGTTCGGGATCACCGCGCCGCGCTTCGTGCGCTCGACGTACTTCGAGCGAACGGGAGAGATGCCCGTGGTCGTTCGCTTCGTGCGTCGGCCGACGGACGCGGAGCTGCGCGCGTTCGAGGGGCGCGGCGTGCGGTGGAAGCGCGATCGACGGCCTTTGCTCTCGGGCGCGTTCGTCGCGGGCGTGAGCGAGGACGGGGCGCGCGCGCTCGCGGCGGATCGCAACGTGGGAAAGGTCGAGTGTGATCTGTTTCCGCTCGGGCCGAGGCCGCTGGATTTGTCGGCGACCGAGACGCGGATCGAAGCGGCGCGGCGGGCGATCATGGTGCGCGACGGCGTCGAGCTCGACGGCCGCGGCGTGGTGATCGGCGACATCGACACGTCGATCGCCCTGTATCACCCGGCGTTCTTCAACGCGGACGCGGGCGTGTTCGAGTGGCGCGACGTGAACGGCAACGGCGTGTTCGACGCTGGGACGGACGGCGTCGACGTGGATCGCAACGGGATGATCGAGGCGGGCGAAGTGCTCAAGGTGCAGGGCGCGAGCACGTTCGACGCGCGATTGCAGCGCACGATGCCGTCGACCGGGTTTCGACCGGCGCTCGACTGGCTCTACGCCGACGCGAACAGCAACAACGCGCGCGACTACGGGACGATGTTCAGCGAGGACACTCCTGGCTATGGCGAGCCGATCTTCGTCGCGGACGACGCGAACGGAAACGGGACGCTCGACCCGAGCGAGCGGCTGCTGCGCCTGGGCACTTCGAAGGTGCGCGCGATCAACGGTCGCCAGGAATTTATGCGGGGAGACCCCGCTTCTCCGCTCGTGAGCTACGGCTCGGTGGGCGGGACGATGGCGTTCGAGCAAGAGCTGCACGCGACGGGCGTGGCGGGCATCTTGATTAGTGGTGTCCCGGGTGTCTCGCGCTTGTTGGGGCTCGCGCCTCGGGCCGAGCTCGTGCTCAACGATTACTACGGGCAGGGAGACAACCGCGACGCGGGGCTCGTCTCGGGGATGCAGTGGGTGATCGACCACGGGGCGAACGTGATGGTGACGGAGTTCGCTCCGTACGCGGGCGTGACGCTCGACGGCTCGTCGGAGGGAGAGCAGCTGCTCGACTCGTTTTCGGACTCGGGCGGCGTCCCTGTTTCGCCTGCAGGAAACCTGGCGACGGGCCACAAGCACGTTCACTTGAGCCTGCGCGCAGGGGACAACCCGCTCGCGCTCACGACGGACAACGTGTTCACGGGAGCGAACTACGCGGCGCTCTCGATTCACTATCGTCAGGTGGCGCGGCGGGCGCGCGTGACGATTGGGATTCCTGGGATGATGCCGGTGCAGCTCCCCGAGAACGCGCCGAGCGGAACCACCATCGCTCCTGGGATTTTTGCGTCCGTCGAGAACACGACCACCGCGCGTGGGACGCGTATGATCCACGTGGCGATCTTCTCTCGCACCGAGCTTCCGCAGAGCGGCTGGAGCGCCTCGGTGAACATGGACGCGGGCGCCGCGGTCGAAGCGGACCTGTACGCCGCGGACAACAAAGCCGACTGGGCGGGGGGCTTCTCGTTCGTGGGCAACGATCCGACGCGGACGATTTGTTATCCCTCGACGTCGGACAAGACGATCTCTGTCGCTGCGTATGTGCTGCACGACGCGATCTCCTTTGGTGGCTCTGGCGCTGCGGGCGCGCTCGCGCGGTACTCGTCGCGTGGGCCGCGGCTCGACGGTGATCCGGGCATCGAGATCGGCGCGCCGGACAACCCCTTGAGCACGGTGAGCGCGTTTCCGGGGCGCGTTCCGTACGCGAGCTACATGCCGTTTGGCGGGACGTCGGGCGCCGGTCCTCACGTCGCGGCGGCCGCGGCGTTGCTGCGACAGTTGAACCCCACCGCGGGCCCCGGAGTGATCCGCGGAATGCTCCTCGACCACGCGCGCCGCGACGACCAAGCGCGCGCGGACAACCCCACGGAGTTCGGCCGCGGAAAGCTCGACGTCGCCGCGGCCCTCGGCCTCACCGCCACGAGCGGAACGGCTCCGACGATCACCCTCCGCGCCCCGGGTCGCATGGGCCCCGAGCGCGAGGCTCGCTTGGAGCTCAGCGCGATGGACGACGGCCCGGCCAACGAGCTCGTCGCTCGCTGGGACCTCGACTACGACGGAACTCCCGACACTCCCTGGCAGCCCGTCGGCGCGCAGTCCGTTCGCTCGGGCACGAGCGGCTTCGTCAACGTGCGCGTCGAAGTGCGCGACGGACAGGGCTACTCCGCCGCGGCGACGGCGCGCATTCAAGTCGTCGCCTTGAGCGAAGTGCCCATGGAGGACCGCTTGTTCGACCCGATTTTCGTCGAGCAAATGCGCGGTTGTCACTGCGCGACGCCCGGCGCGCGCACGCGCGGGATGGGCGCCTGGGGCGTTGCGTTGATGGCGTTGGGGTTGGCCGCGATCGCGCGCCGCGCGAAGCGCTGAAGCGCGCGGGGACGAGGGGGCCTGCGCGTCGACCCGTGCCCTGTGCGCTTCGCGTTCGCAGAACTACACTCCATCGCTCCGATGCCTCCTGTCGAGCTCGAATCCGACCTCCCGCGGGCGCGCGAAGACGTGCACGCGCTGATGTTTCGCTTGGACGACTTCACCTACGCAGAGGCGCTGCGGGGGCTCTTCTCGATCGACGCTGTGTTCGACGATCGCCCTTGCTACATCGCTCCGGCGAAGGACGTCGTTCAGCTCGAGCTGTTCGAGCGAGTGCCCGAGGTGGACCTCGCGCCCGCCGTGCACAAGGTCGCGTGGAGCGCGCTCGAAGCGGTCCTTCGCTCGCTCATGAGCGACTCGACGCTGCTCATGCTCGTGCGCGGCGAGCCTCGGCACGGGAGCGTCTCGTTCGGCTACCACGCGAGCGCTCCGTACGGGCTCGTCGAGCGAGTGATCTCTGAGCGCGTCTCGGTCCTTCAATTGCGCGCGCTGCGCGAGGCGGCCGAGCGCGAGGCGCGAGCGTTGACCGTCGACGAGCGCGCTGCGTCGTTGGCGCGTGACTGCGCGACGAGCGACGAGGCGACGCGCGAGCGAGTGCGCGCGTGGGCCCGCGGCGATGCAGTGTGGGACGCGCGATGGAGCGACGAGGCGCTCTCGGTGAGCGCGCTCGCGGCGAGCATCGCGCGCACGTTCAACGGCAACAGCGAGGCGGATCGCAGGATCGCCGACCGATTGCTCGACGCGCCGGCGGGGATCGAAGCGTGGATTCGCACGGTTCCACCAGACCCGTTGCGCGATCACTTCGCGCCGGTTCGCGAGTACTTGCTCGGCTCGGGGCGCATGAGCGAAGACGCGCTGCTCACGCGGTGCATCCTCGCGTCTGGCGGCCAGTGCGAGTCGGGTGCGTGGTGGTGGACGCTCGGGGCGCTCTCGAACGCGGCGCGCATCGAGGGCGTTCTTCGCGCGATGGATCGCCCGTCGGAGGGGCTCGATGGCCTCGTCGCGCTCGGGCTGAGCGCCAAGCCGTCGATCCCGATCGTGCTCGACTACGTGCGGCAGATCGGCGCGCGCGACGCGAGCTGGAGCGTCTTCGTGAAGGCGAGGCTCGGATGAGCAGGGGCTTTCAGCTCGACCTCGCGTCGCTGCGGGCGCTGCTCGCGAGCAAACAAGAGGGCCACGAGATCGAGCACTCGGGGGCGCGCGCGGCGGTCTCGATGGTGCTTCGCGAGCGCGACGAGCGCGTGGGGGCCGAGGTCCTGCTCATTCAGCGCGCAGAGCACCCGAACGACCCGTGGTCGGGGCACATGGCGTTTCCGGGCGGGCGCAAGGACGAGAGTGATGCGAGCGTGCGCGCGACCGCTGAGCGCGAGGCGCGCGAAGAAGTGGGGCTCGATCTGTCGCAGCACGGAGAGCTCTTGTGGCGCATGCCCGACCTCCAAGCGATCGGCCGCGGAAAGCGCATGGGCATGGTGATCACCCCGCTCGTGTACGCGCTCGCGCGCACGCACGACGGCGAGTCGCTCTCGTTCGACGAGAGCGAGGTGGCGTCGGCGCTGTGGGTTCCGCTGGGATTTTTGGCGGACACTGCGAATCACAGCACGATGAGCTACGTGTACGACGGCAAGAGCATCCAGCTCCCGTGCGTGCGACTCGAGGGTGAGCGCGTGCTCTGGGGGCTGACGCTACAAATGCTGAGCACGTTCTTCGACGCGCTCGGTTGAATGGCGGTTCAGTTTCCGCCAGCGGCGCGGACGCGGCCGATCCAAGCGGCGTCACCGACGACGCCCTGCAGCCTTCGCGCGGCGCCGTTGAAGAGCGTCACCCACTGCTGGCGCTCGGCCGGCGTGAGCTGAACGACCCGCACTCCCCGCGAGGTGAGCGTGGTGGCGGCGCGGTCGTCCGCGGCGTTGACCGCGCGAGACAGAAGCGCGTCGAACTGCGTCCACACTTCGCGCGCCGCCGCGAGGTCCGCAGCCGGAATCGACTCGAGCTTGGACTTCTTGATCACCAGGGCGCCGAGCGACGAGGTGTTCGAGCGATCGCTCATGAACGCGAGGGAGCCAGCCCACTGCAGCGAGACCGCGACGAGCGGCGAGCCGAACACCGTGTCGATGCGGTTGGTCTGCAAGTGCGAGAGCACCTCGGGGACCTGGCAACGAACGCCGGTGGCGCCCGCTTCGGCGTACACCTGCGGCAAGATCAGGTCGTCGCTCCACTGCCAGGGGTGCGCGGTGCGCAGCTGCGCGGGCGTGCGGATCTCGTTCTTCGAGAACATGCGCGGCGCGCCGGTCGAGCCGAAGCCGACGAGCGCGAAGCCCGCGTTGTCGAAGGCCGTGTTGATCTCGCTGCGAAGGGCGTCGCGGGCGCGGACGAAGTTGGGGACTCCCGCGAACATTCCCGGAATCTGAAACGCGAGGATGGGCCGGTGGATCTGTCCGAGACCGACGGCGGTCACCGCGGCGCCGTCCAATCGACCGCTGCGGATCTTTCGGATCACTTCGGCCTCGTCCCCCTGCACTCCGCCGGGATACCAGCGGACCGAGAGGCGGTTGCTCGTGCGACGACGAAGCTCGCGGTTGGCGGCCTCGAAGTTCTGCATCCACGTCGAGCCTGCGGGCGCGAGGGTCGCCATCGACAACACGATCCCCGCGGTCGGAGCGGCCTGTTGCGTGTGAGCGACCTGCGGCGCGGCGACCGCAGCGGCGACGACGGACACGCCTGCGAGGGCATACAAAGAACGGCGCATGAATTCTCCCGGCAATTTTGAGTGGGGGGGTGATGAGAGCGTTGCAGAGGTTTCGGGGATGCGAACGCGCGGCGCGCGAGCAGCGCAGCGCGGCGAGCCGCTCGGTGCCGAGCGCGCTCGCTCCCAGTGAGCGGCGGCGATGGTATCGCAGAATGCCCGCGGGCAAGCGTGCGACGGTCGCGCTCTGCCGTTGATTCAAGCCCCGCGTGATCCGCCCCGTCGCGCGGTCAGTCGAGCTTCCAATCGATCGCGGCGGTCCCGTACTTCTCGAGCGCAGCGTTGATCTTCGAGTACGGCTTCGAGCCGAAGAATCCAGCCTTCGCGCTGAGGGGCGAGGGGTGCGCGCTCTCGATGATCGTGTGCTTCTTCTTGTCGATGAGCTTGGCCTTCTTCTTCGCGTAGCTGCCCCAGAGGATGAAGACCACGGGCGTGCTCTTGGCGTTGACCGCGGCGATCACCGAGTCGGTGAAGCTCTCCCAGCCCTTGTCCTTGTGCGAGTTGGGCTCGTGCGCGCGCACGGTCAACACCGCGTTGATCATGAGCATCCCTTGCTTGGCCCACGGGACGAGGTAGCCGGTCTTCGCGATGGGCAAGCCCACGTCGTCCTTGAGCTCGACGAACATGTTGTAGAGCGAGGGCGGCTTGCGAATGCCTGGCTTCACGCTGAAGCACAGCCCGTGCGCCTGCCCGTCGTCGTGATACGGGTCCTGTCCGAGCAGAAGCACGCGAACCTTGTCGTACGGCGTCAGCTCGAACGCCGAGAACACCTCGTCTTCCGGCGGAAACACAGGGCCCTTCGCGCGCTCTTCCGCGACGAACTTCTCGAGCTCTTTGAAGTACGGCTTCTCGAGCTCTGGACCGAGCACCTTCTGCCAATCTTCGGGCAGCTTCATTGCGCACATCGTGGGGCGAGACTGTACCAACCGAGCGGTTGTCCTTGGCAGCGACAAGCAGCGCCGAGGTGACAGAAAACGTCCGCCATTCGAGCGGTGCGCGGCGGGCTCCCTGTCGTGACAGAATATGACTGTGTCTGTTTGCGATACCGAGAATTCAGCGACAGATTCTCACTCGCCATGAACGCAATGTCCGACAACGAGCGGGGGGCCGCACCGTGGACCGAGGACGAGGCGCGCGCGCGCGTCGGGGCGAGGGCCCTGGATCGCGGGAGGCTGTACCAGCTCGCGGGGGCGCTGTTCGACCTGCGTCGCGAAGGTGAAGATGGATCGGTGTTCACCGCGCGCTGCGAGGGCTCGGGCGCGGAGGTGTACCGCGTGCGCGCGCGTCGCGCGGGCCCGAGCACCCTCGAGGCGCACTGCTCGTGCCCCGTGGGAGACACCGGAGGGTGCAAGCACGCGGCGGCGCTCTTGCTCGAAGTGCCGATGAATCCAGCGGCGTTTTGCGTGATCGAGCCGCTCTCGGCGCTGTGCGAGCGCGCCGGGGGAGGGGCGCTGGCGACGGCGATCGAGGACCTGGTCGCGCGCGTCAACGAGCTCGAGCCGAGCGTTCGACAGGCGATCTACGACGCGCTGGGAGAGCGACCCGCGGGCGTCGATCGCAGCGAGGATCCGCGGCTCGCCGTGGGCGAAGCGTTTCGCGCGCACGCGGGCGATCCGTCGGCGGCGATCGAGGTGGCGCACGCGCTCGCGGGGGTGATGACGCGGGCCCGCGCGCTCGCGCTCGGCGGGGATTGGGCGGGCGCCGCGCGGGTGCTTCGCGCGCTCTCAGCGGGGATCATGGCGCGGGCGCGGAGGTTCGAGGACCTCGACGGAGCGCTGCGCGAGCTGGCGCACAGCGCGCTCGAGGCGCAGGGGCGAGTGCTCGCGGCGTCGCGAGACGCGGGCGCGCGCGCGACGGCGAGGGACGCGTTGTTCGACGCCTATCGCTTCGACGCCGAGAACGGGACGGTCTTCGGCCGTGTCGCGGGGATCGTCATCGCCGAGCGCGCGGACGAGCACGACCGGGCGGCGCTCGGCGAGCGCGCGCGTCGCGCGTGCGAGGGGCTCGAGGTGTGGGCGAGGCGCGTGTTCGAAGGAGCGCTCGTCGACATCGAAGGCGACTCGCTCGAGGACGAAGTGTTCATCGAGCGGTGCCGCGAGGCCAAGCGTCCGCGCGAGTTGATCCTGCGATTGCTGCAGCGAAATCGCATCGACGACGCGGTGAGCGAGTGCTCGAAGATGGGCGAGGTCGCGCTGGTCGAGGCGCTCGAGCGCTGCGACGAGATGGACTGCGGTCCGGCGGCCGAGGCGCTCGCCGAGCGATTGAGCGAGACGAGCAAGACCCGCGTGCTGGCGTGGTGGCGCGATCGCTTGATCGCGCGCGGCGACGCGAGGGCGTGGGAGGCGAGCGCGAAGCTCTTTCTCTCGCGGCCCGATCGGCTCGTGTGGCGATCGCTGCGGACCGAGGCCGGCGATCGCTGGGAGTCGCAGCGCGAGTCGCTGCTGCAAGCGCTCGCGCGCAGGGGCGGAGGGCCGCTGGTCGAAGCGCTCATCGACGAGGGGTTCATCGAGCGCGCGATCGAAGCGGCGCAGCAGATCCACAGCTCGAGCGCGCACGAGGTCCGCGTCGAGCTCGCCGAGCGCGTCGCCAAAGAGCGCCCGCTCGCCGCCGCAGAGCTGCTGCGCGCGCAGGCCGAAGCGCTGATCGGGCTGCGCGGTCGCAGCAATTATCGCGAGGCCGCGAGGCTCTTGCGAAGGGCGCGAGAGCTGTACGAGAGCGTGCACCAGCGCGGGCTGTGGGTGGCCTACGCCGAGTCGCTGCGCGCGCGGGCGCGAGAGCTTCCTGCGCTCAAAGAAGAGCTCTCGGCGGCGCTCGCGCGGCCCGCGGCCATTGACCTCAGCGAGCACAACGCGGCCAACGACAACGCGGGCGAGGCGCTCACGCTCACGAGCGGCGCGCGAGGCTAACGGCGGCCCGCGAGGCTCGTGCGGAGGTTGGCGACCGCGCCGCGCACCGCGCCCGCGAGCGCGCGCTGCTCGAGGTCGCGCGCGAGGGTGTCCGCTGATTGGCCCGGAGCCGTTGTGTTCTGCGCGGTGGCCGCTCCGGACATCGAGCCGACGATCGCGCGCGCGGGCTCGGCCACGAGCACGAGCGAGACCTCGGCGCGGACGCTCAGCGTGCTCGCGACGGTCCAGCGACGAAGCTGTTGAACGCTGCCGTCGACGGCGTAGACGCGCAGCCTTCCGCTGCGCACGCGGCGCTCGGCCTCGGGCGGGAGAGAGCCCGCAGAGAAGGCCACTTGATCGAGCCTCGAGACCTCTTGCGCGAGCGCGCTGCGCAGGGCGTCGACGATCTGCGCGCGCTGATCCGCGCGGTTGGCGAGCGAGCCCGCGCGAAGGACGTACCGAGTGCGCTGCCAATCGACGCTGAGCGCGGGCGCGGCGGCGACGGCGACGGGCGTGTTGCGATCGAGCAGGGCGAGGGCGCGCTCGACCGTCGAGCGCACGGTGCTGTCTGCGTCCGCGCGGCGCGCGCGCAGCGCGGGGACCGCGGCGGGATCCGCGATCGAGCGCAGCGCTTCTGCGGCGCTCGCGCGCACGGTGGCGTCCGAGTCCTCGAGGGCGCGGATCAACGCAGAGACCGCTCCTGCGGGGCGCATGCGGCCGAGGGTCAGCGCGGCTTGAAAACGTGTGCGCGAGTCTCGGCCCGAGAGCAGCATCTCGATGAGCGGCGACTGCGCGCTGGCCGTGCTGGCGCTCGTCGCGCGAGCCTGCGCGGACAATTGCTGCGATTGCGTCGTCGCAGACATCGCGCTCAACGAGAGCGCGAGGAGGATGGATCGCGTGGACAGAAGACCGCGCATGGACGCTCAACCCTCTCGGAGCTTTGCAGTGGACCGCGACTGGCTCGACGCGAGTCCAGTGAACGAAACGCTACCGGCGCAACCGATGCGCGCTCAACCCTACAGGGTGGGATGACCGATCCTCCGCGGTCACGGTCACGGGCTCGAAGCGTCGGCCTCGGGACCGGCGTCGGCGCCGGCGATCGAGACCGTGGGCGCGGTGGTGTTGGTGGGCGGATTGACGCGCGGACAGGTCCAGCGCGCCAGGTCGAGGCCGCCGACGCTGTTGTGGGTCACGCTGACGAGAGAGCTTCCGTCGAGCGATGGGGCCACGGCGCCGCGCGCGCCGGCGATGGACGCGAGCAGCGCTGAGCCTCCGTCGCTCGTGACGCGCACGAGGTGCTCTCGCCCGCTGCGATCGTCGACGACGATGAGCGCTGCCCGGTCGTTGTGCGCGCTCACGAGTTGCAGCGACGGCCCGAGGGTGCGCGACAACAGCAGCGGCTGCTCGCTCACGGCGCTGCTCGGCCACCAGCGAGCGACCCCGTCCGCCGCGGCCGAGAACACCAGCACGTTGCTCGGAAGCGCGGCGATCACCGCGGCCTGAGCGCTCAGCGTGAAGGCCTCGACCGAGGCTCCGCTCTCGTCGAGGTGCAGCAGCGACGAGCCGCTCGCGCCGCGCACGGTCATCGCGAAGCGCGTCTCGCCCGTGAGCGCGACCATCATCGGCGCAGAAGCGTCCACCACGACCCTCGCCCTCGCCGTGGGGACGCCGCGGGTGTCCACCGTCACCGTGCTCGTCGTCGGCCCGTCGAGCGAGCCCCACGCGACGACGAACCCCGTCGCGCTCGGGCGCACCGCGACGCCGTCGCAGCGCGTGGTGCGCGCGAGCGAGCGAGGGATGTTGCGGGCGTTTCCGTTGGCGTCGAGGCGAGCGATGAGCACGTCGTCGTGCGCGTCTCGGCCGTCGCGCGCCACGCGCTCAGCGGCCGCGAGCACCGCGCCTCCGGGCGCCGCGGCGAGCGAAAACGCCGTCACGGGCCCGGCCACGACGCGGTCTTCTCCCACGCGAACAAACGAGTCATCGACGCGCAGCACCACGAGCTCGTCCGACGTTCGCGCGCGAAACGCGACGATCGCCCCGGTCGCCGTCGACGCGAGCTGCAGCTGTGTTTGTGCGTTGGGCGCAGGCGCGGGCGCGGCGAACGCGAGCGAGTTCGAGCGCACCAGCGTGCAGAGCGCGGGGGGCGCGACCGGGCGCGGCTCGGGCCGGGTCTGCGCCGAGGCTGCGCCCGAGATGCACAGGGCCAATCCCCACGCGTATCGTGATCGCCGCGCGCGGCTCACGGGATCGCCCTCGCGAGCAGCTCGACGTTGCGCAGCGCCTCGCGCCCGTCCACCGCGGGCGCCCTGCCCTCGCGCACCGCGCTCGCGAAGTCGTCGAGCTCGCCGACGTATGGATTCGTGGGTGTGTATTCAAGTCTCTCGTCGCGCACGGTGATGGTGCCCTCGCCCCAGGGGCCGAGCGTCCCCTCGGCGTGCGCGTAGCCCTCGTCGCCGAACAGCTCGACCCGTCGCGGCGCTCGAAACAGCACGCTCGCGAACACCTCGGCCGTCGATCCGTCTTCGAACCGCATCGAGAGCATGGTGCTCTCGTCGTGCCGCGAGCGAAACTTCGGGCTCGACCACAGCGCTCTCAGCTCGGTCACTTCTCCGGCGCGCGGGACCATCACCCAACGCACGAGGTCGACGGCGTGCGTCCCGACCGAGGCCAGGGCCCACCAGCGACCCACGTCGTCGTGAGCGCGCCAGTTGCTCGCGTCCGGGGCGCTGAAGGTCCATTGCACGCGCATGTGCCGGATCGCGCCGAGCTCGTTGGCGCGGGCGCGCTCGACGAGCAGCTTGTGACCGGCGTGGTGTCGGAGGTGGTACGCGACGCCGAGCGTGACGCCGCTCTCTTCGCACGCGCGCACCATCGAGCGCGCTTCGTCGACGCTCGTAGCGAGGGGCTTTTCACAGAGGACGTGCTTCTTCGCGCGCGCGGCGGCGATCACTTGCGCGGCGTGCACGCGGTCGGGGGTCGCGACGATCACCGCGTCGAGCGCGGGGTCGGCGAGCAGCTCGTCGAGCGAGTCGAACGCGGGCTCGTCTGCGAGGGCGCCGTGTCTCTTCGCGAACGCGGCGGCGTTGTCCTTCGAGCGAGAGAGCACGGACCAGAGCCTCGCGCCTTCGCAGCGGGCGAGGGCGGGGGCGAGAAACTCGTTTGCGATTCCTCCGGTGCCGAGCATCGCGACGCGCAAGGGAGCCATCGCGCGCGAGTGTAGCGCACAGGGCTTCTCGCGCCGCGCTCAGCTCGTAGGCTTGGACGACTTGAGTCGACCGAGGATCGAGTCGAGGAGCATCTCGATCCAGCCCGGCTGCGCGCGGTAATGGCCGTCGAGCCAGCGGTTGACCGAGGCGGCGTTCTCGTCTGTGGGCAGCTCGTTGTTCAGCTTTCTTCCACACGGAACGCACACCACACCATCGCCAGTCACGTAGGTCATGTCCACCCAAACGCTCTGCTGGCACTGGGTGCAGACCACGGTCCCGAGCGAGGCTTTGCGCTGCAGCATGTCCGACGAGACTCGGTACGGCGATGCGCCGGCGGGCATCGCGTTGATGCTCTTGGCCGCCTCTCTGAGCGCGTCGAGCTCTCCTCCGTCGAGCCACACTCCGCCGCACGCGGGGCACCAATCAATGGGCACCGTGAAGAAGCTCAGCGCGCGCGTGGGCTTGTGACAGCCGGGGCACGAGTGCACGCCCATCCCGTGCTGCGGAGAGCGCATCGCCTCGTCCGCGCTCGTCTCGATCCACGTGAGCAAGGGGTGCACGGACTCGTGGGAGCCGCGCGAGGACCACACTCCGTGGCAGTCGGGGCAATACGCTTTTTCACTGCGGTCCACCGCGAGCGTGGTGTTGCACCGAGGACAAGTGACCGACGCTGTTGCCATGGACGCGATCGTCGCACGAGCGAGGGGGGGCTCTCAGCCGAAGAACGTGGTTCGTCCTCGCGCGAGCTCGTCCATCGCCGTCTGCAGCGCCGCGTGCACTTCGTCGTAGCAGCGCTGAAGAATCACAGGATCGTCCGCGGCGCTCGGGTCGAGCTCGGGCCACTCGATGGGCTTGGCAAACGAGAGCGAGGTCTGCGCTGGCATCGGAAGGTACGGAAAGATCCCCAGCGTCAGCCCCCACGGCACGTTGAGCACGATCGGAAACGCCTCGAGCCTGAGCCACTTCTTCGTGTTCAAGAGCTTCGCGAGCGCGTCTCCGCGCGTCAGCACGATCCACTGCTCGTGCGTCCCAACAGACACCACAGGGACGATGGGCGCGCGCTCTCGCAGCGCGAGCTTGAGAAAGCCCTTACGACCGCCGAGCTCGATCTTGTAGCGGTCGGTGAAAGGTCGCGTCGCGTCGAGGTCCGAGCCCGGATAGACCAGCACCAGGTGCTCGTCGCGCAGCGCGCGGGCGCCGCCGTTGTGTCCTGCGCGAAGCACTCCCGCGCGAGAAGCGATGCGGCGAAACGTCGTGTTCGAGTGCAGGACGTCGTGCGAGAGCGAGTAGAGCCTGCGCTCGGGCCCGTGGTGCTTGTAGATCGCGGCGATGGTCAGGGCGCTGTCGCTCACCATGAGGCCGCCGTTGTGACTGCCCACGAGCAGCGCGCGGCCGCGGGCGGGGACGTTCTCGACGCCGCGGACTTTGTAGCGAAAATAGCGCTCGCCGATGGCGTCGAAGGCCTCGCACCACAAGCGCACCGCCTCGGGGTCGCGCGCCTCGAGGTCGTCCGATGGGATCTCTCGATCGGGCGCCGTGAGGTACTTGGCGAAGGCCCACGCGAAGCCCGGTGGGGTGACGATGGCGAAACCGTCGGGACCAACTTCGCGTGTGAATCGCCGGAGCCAGCTCTCGCTCATGCCGATGGGCGAGAACGATACGCGATGCGCGGGCTGTTCAGCGAACGGTGAACGTGACGGTGCTGTTCTGGACGGTCACGCGGTAGTCACCCGGGCGAAGGTCGCCGAGCAGGTGCGTAGCGGTGAACTGCACGGGCATGCGCTGCGCGACCGGCGGGCACGCGCGATCGCAGAGGACGAGGTCGCACGAGCGCGGCGAGAGGTTGAACGTGTTGCCCTGCATGGGGTCGACGAAGCCGACGTCGCCGCCGCAGCAAGGGCGGTGCACGCCGCTCACTTCGACCCAGTACAAGTTGGGCCCGCTCGCGCGCGCGAACTGATCGGGGCCGTGGACGGTGACCTCGCGAATCTCGATTCCCTCGCGGTCGCACGAGCTCTCGGAGGAGACGACTTGCACGCTGCGTCGTCGGTCGTTGGTCACGGCGATGTCGCTGCGGCCCGCGGGAGGCGCGCCGAGCAGCGCGCTCGCTCGATACCCCGAGTCGATGCACTCGCAGTCTTCGCAGCAGTTGCAGAGCATCGGGTCGAACCCTCGCGCGCTCGAGAGCTCGTTGGGCACGAGCGAGAGCGCGCACCCGCATCCGGCAGAGGCTACTTCGACGGTGAGCCCCAACGGCTGTCCCGCGAAGAGCACCTCTGGGGCGAACACCCGCGCGGGCGTCGCGGTGCGACAGACGCGCGAGCCGTCTGTCGGCGGGCTCACCACGTCGTTCGGCGAAATGACTGCGTCGACGCTGGGTCGATCTGCGCCAGCATCGACCACCGGCGCGACCGCGACGCCGCACCCGACGCCGACGGACGCGAGCCACAACCCGAGCGAGAGGGACGAAATCTTCCAGTGCTTCACGGCGATGCTCCTGCCTTCGGGCGCGGTGCTCTTCAAGCGCTGTGCCCGCGCGTGACGGCCTCGGGCATCGCCTCGGCGTGCACGTAGCGAAACCACACGAGCGCGTCGATCTCGCGGTCGCCCGTGCCGGGGTTGAACGTGGGCGGCTCGCGCTCCCACTGCGCGGCGAACGTGCGCGCGAGCCTGCGCGCCTCGTCGAAGTAGCCCGCGCGCGTCTTGGCGAGCTGCGCCTCGGACAGCGGCGCTTCGTGATCGCCCGCGGCGAACGTGAGCGCGCTCTCGACCAGGGCGTCGACCGTGAGCTCGAGCGGCGTGGTGTCGGTGAAGGGGGCGCCGGCGAAGCGCCAGACGCCGTCGTTCCACCCGAGGGTGTACGCGGGGACGAAGTGACGGCCCTGATCCGCGACGAACTCGATCGCGCTCAGGACGAACTCGAGGTCCTCGGCGCTCGCGTAGTACGGGAGCGAGACGCGCACCCAGCCGGGCTTCACTCCGACGACGCCCTTTTGAATTTGTGTGCGATACCGCTGCGACGTCTCCTCGCCGATCCCGAGCAATCGGTGTCCGTACGGCCCGGCGCACGCACAGCCCGCGCGGCTCTGGATTCCGAACAAGTGATCGAGCAGCGCGCTCACGAGGTCGTGGTGCAGCCCCTCGACGTTGAACGACAGGATCGCCAATCGGTCCAAGTCCATGGGCCCCAGCAATTTTACCCGCGGATTGCGCGAGAGCCTCGCGATCGCCGAGCGAGCGATCTCGATCTCGTGCCGCAGGATCTTCTCGGCGCCGACCATCTCCTTCACCAAGAACGCGATCCCCGAGCGCAGGTCGCTCAAGATCGAAGGCGTCCCTGCCTCTTCGCGCTCGTCGAGCTTGTGCGTGTAGTCCACGCGGTGGTGCTCGAACGCTGCGACGTAATCAACGGTCCCGCCGCCCGGCCGCTCGGGCGTCTGCGTGCGAAAGAGCTCTTGGTTCGCGACGAGCACGCCCGAGGCCTGCGGGCCTCCCAGAAACTTGTGGATCGAGAGCGAGACCGCGTCCAAGCGCTCGAGGGGATCCTCGGGCCGCATGTTGATCGGGACGTACGGCCCCGCCGCGGCGTAGTCGAACGTCGCGTACGCGCCGTACCTGTGCAAGACGCGCGCGATCGCGTGCACGTCCGAGAGCACACCCGTGACGTTGGACGCAGCCGAGAAGGCTCCGATTTTGATGGGCCTGTTTTCGAAGCGCTTCAGCGCGGACTCGAGCGCGCGCAGGTCGATCGCGCCCCGAGCGTCGAGCGGCGTCTCGACGACCTCGGCGACGGACTCGAGCCACGGCAGCTCGTTGGAGTGGTGCTCGTACGGTCCCACGAACACGACGGGCCGCTCGTCCTGCGGAATGTGCTTGGACAAGTGATACTGCCGCTCGAGCGGCTCGCTGATGCGAAAGCCCAAGAGCCCGACGAGCTTGTTGATCGCCGCGGTCGCTCCGGCGCCGACGAAGATCGCCACGTCGTCGTCGCCTGCGTTGACCGCGCGTCGAACGACCTTGCGCGCGTCCTCGCGCAGCCCCGTCATGATGCGTCCCGTGGTGGACACGTTGGTGTGCGTGTTCGCGTAGAAGGGCCGGACGCGGCGGATCCACGCTTCGACGAAGTGCAGATAGCGCCCGGACGCGGTGAGGTCCGCGTACGTGAGCAGCCGGCGGCCGAACGGAGTGTCGACGCACGCGCGCCGCCCGACTTCGTTTTGCCTGAGAAAACCGAGGATGTCCTGTTCGAGCAGCGCGCGCATGGGTGATTGCTTTCGTTGAGAGAGCGGTGATCAGCGTTCGTCCCGAGGCTCGTCGTCGGGGGGACGCATCCCGAGCGAGCGCGAGAGCCGCTCGTGAAACGCGCGCGCCGAGTGCACGCCAGCGCGGCGGAGCAGCTCGTTGCGGGCGGCGACCTCGACGACGATCGTCGTGTTTTTTCCGGGTCGAACGGGGATGCGACGCAGGGGGATCTTCACGCCGAGGATCTCGTACCACTCGTCGTCCAAGCCCAAGCGATCCCAGTCTTCGCCTTCGCTCTGCGCGACGAGCCGCACGACCATCTCGAGCCGCTTGCGCTTTCGTACCGCAGCCACACCGAAGAGGTCCTTGACGTCGAGCACGCCGAGCCCGCGCACTTCCAAGTGGTTTTCGAGCAGCGGAGTGGCGCTTCCGTACACGAGCCCCGGCGGCCTGAGCGTGCAGTCCACGACGTCGTCGGCCACGAGCCGATGGCCGCGCTGAACGAGCTCGAGCGCGCACTCGCTCTTTCCGATGCCGCTCTGCCCCATGAGCAGAAGACCCACGCCGTGCACGTCGACGAACACCCCGTGCACTTGCGTGCGTGGCGCGAGTTGGTCGTCCAAGAAAGCGTGGATCGCGTTGATCGTGGTCGACGACTTCGAGCTCGAAGCGAGCAGCGGACAGTGGAGCGCGCGCGAAGTGCGAACGAGCGCTGCGGGGGGCCCCGATTGCGCCGTCACGATCACGCACGCCAGCTCCAACGAGAGAAACGCCTCGCACGCCGCTTCGCGCTCGGGCTCGCTCATCTTCGAGAGAAACGAGACCTCGGTTTCTCCCAGGATTTGCACGCGAGACGGGACGATCCCGTCGAAGTGCCCCACGAGCGCGAGCCCGGGCTTCTGGATGCGAGCGTGCGTGATGACTCGGTCGAGCCCAGCTTCTCCCGCGACGAGGTCGAGCTTGCAGGGCATGTCCTTGGCGGTCAGCAGCGCGCGAGCCACGATCGATCGAGGCAGAGTCGGGGACATCGGTGCGCGCTTTGTACAGCGGCTGCGGTATTGTTCGAAGTCCCCATGGCCAGTGCACGCCTTCGCTTGCTTGCTGTGATCGCTGGAACGTCGGGCTTTTTCGCAGCCTGTTCGGTCTACGACCCGCTGCTTCTGCCCAGGCCACGCGACGCGAGCCCCGATGCGAACCTGGGCCCCGGCGACGCTGGCATGGACGTCGCTGTCGACAGTCCAAGCGGCGCGGACAGCGCGGCGGACGTGCTCGCGGACGCGGGGGCGGCGATGGACGCCATGGATTCAGCGACCGAAGCCGCGGTGGACGCCGCGAGGGACTCTGCGCCCGACGCGCGGCCCGACGTGGTGGTGAGCGACGGCGGGTGCGCGGCGGGGCAGACCAACTGCGGCGGGACGTGCGTGGATCTCGCGACGAGCACGATGAATTGCGGAGCGTGCAACAACGCGTGCCCGACGGTCTCGAACGGGGCGCCGCGGTGTCAGATGGGAGCGTGCGTTCCGCTGTGCACGGCGCCGGCGACGCCGTACGACGATCGCTCGTGCGTGATCGCGGCGAGCGAGGCGTGCCCGACAGGGACGAGCGTCTCGTGGGTGACGCCGAACGTGACGCACGTGCGCTTCGACAACCTCACGCGCACGCCCGCGGCCAACGTGACCTTGGGCGGGACGTGCTCTTCGGCCGTGGGCCCGGACTCGGTCTTCGCGTTCACCTCGCAGCTCGCGGCGACGTACTCGGTCGAGCTGTTCTCCGAGGCGTACGACGGCGTGGTGGCGATTCGTCCTGCGCCGTGCGCGACCACGCCAGGCAGCGAGACGTGCGCGAACAACAGCGCTCGCGCTGCGAGAGAAGTGGCTTCGTACGCGACGATGGTGAGCGCGAGCTCGCCCGTGTACGTGATCTCGAAGGCGCGCGCGGCCTCGGCGGGGCCGTTCGCGATCGCGGTGACGGCGAGCGCTCCGTGCACCAACCGCGCGATCAACGGCAGCGAGACGTGCGACGACGGAAACCTCGTCGGCAGCGACGGGTGCAGCGTCACGTGCAGCTTCTCGGCGACGACGAGCGCGAGCTGCACGCCGCCTGCGTTGTACGAGCCGATCCGCGCCAACGTCGGGACGCAGCGGTATCGGGCCACGCCTGCGGTCGTGGCGGATTCGTTTACGCTCACCTGCGGGACGCCCGCGACGCGCGATTTCGTGACGTTCGTGACGCCCGCGGTCTCGGGCAGGCTCGAGGTGCGCGGCGGCCCCAACGAGTCGGTCGCGCTCTTCGACGTGGGGACGTGCGCGGGGCGGCCGATCGCGTGCGCGGGCTTGGGCGTCTCGTCGTTTGCGAGCGTGACGGCCGGGAGCACCTACGCGTTGGTGGTCGAGTCACCGCTGCGCCCGCTCGAGTTTTCGCTGACGCTCTCGCGCTGCGGCGACGGATCGATCGACGGCAACGAAGAGTGCGACGACGGAAACCTCGCCGCGGGCGACGGCTGCACCGCGGCTTGTGCGCGCGAGTCGACGTGCTCGCTCACCGGGGCTCCGTCGAACACATTGGCGGCGCCGACGCGACCGCGGTTCTCGAATTGCGCGGTGATTCCCTTCTCGTTGAACGTGGGGGCCGTGGCGGTTCCCTCGGTGTCGCACGCGACGCTCGTGACCTTGGCCGCGGGGGATCGCGTGACCGCGAGCGTCTCGCGCACCGGCGGAACCGCGCTGAACCCTTGGGGCATCGAGGTGCTCCCCGAGTCCGCCGCGATGACCGCGACGATCGGAACGTCGTGCAACGCGACGCTCTCGTACGCGTGCAGCAGCGACGCGGGCGCGACGAGCAACACGGTGACCTGGATTTCTCCCAACGGCGGCAACTACTTCGTGCGGTTCTTCTCGCAGGGCGTGGCCAACTCGTCGCTCAGCGGGACGGTCTCGGTCGAGCGCTACCCCGTGCTCTGAGCGACGACGCGCTCGTTCTTCGTGGGCGCCGTTCTCCGCGTGCGTCGCGCGTTTGGGGCCGCGCACCAACCCACGCGAACTCGAAAAATCTCTAGCCGCAGTTGTGCGGGGCTTCGCGACGGTGCTCTGATGGCTCGCAATAGCCAATGAGACGACGAACCCCGAAACTCATCTTTGCTGTGTTGTGCGCGGGGCTGCTCGCGCCGACGATGTACTCGCCGCGCGCGGAGGCGGAGATCCTCCGGATCACTTGCGACGACGCGTACACGCAGCTCGCCATCGACGGAACGTTTGTGACCCTCGGTCCGAACGCCGGCAGCTGGACTGCGTTCGACGAGTACAACCTCACGTTGCGACCAGGGCCGCACACGATCGCGATTCGAGCGAACGATTTGTTCTCGTCGATCTCGATGTGCGTGTGGGTCTTGTACAGCAACGATCGATCGCAGGTGTTGGGCAGCTCGACGTCGTTTCGAAGCGTCGCGACGAGCACCAATCCGGGGATGGGATGGGAGCAGCCGTCGTTCAACGACTCGGCGTGGACTCCGGTGGTGAACTGCGGCGGCCCCGCGCCGTGGAACCTCGCGTGGGCGACCGCGGCGCACGCAGACCCCGTGTGGAACACGATGGGCTGCGTCCCTCCGAACACGAACCCGGTGTGGATCCGTCAGTCCTTTCGCACGGTGGGATGCGGCGACGGGGTGCTCGCTCCGGCCACGGAGCAGTGTGACGACGGCAACACGGCTTCGGGTGACGGATGCAGCGCGACGTGCGCGCGCGAGACCAGCGCGGTGTGCGCTCCGCCGGTCGACGTCGTGAACGGCGATTTCGAAACGGGCGCAGGAGGAGTGAACCTCACCGGCGCGCAGCTCCCGGGCTGGACGATCAGCGCAGGCAACATCGATCAGGGCACGTTCCCGCACACCTCGGGGACGCGTTCGATCGACCTCACGGGCTGCACCGCAGGAACGATCTACCAAGACGTTCGCACGGTCGCGGGCCGGACCTACACGGTGAATTTCGACTTCGGCGCGAACACGTTCGACGACCTTCGCTTCGCCGTCGACGCTGTGCGCGCGGACGGCACGACGCTCATTCGCTCGGAGACCTTCGTCGCGCACGCCTCGCTGCTCTCTGCTGGGACGCGCTTGATCCCGGGCTCGTTCACGTTCACCGCGGCCGACGCGAGCACGCGCGTTCGCTTTCGCACGCTCGCGAGCAACGGCTGCGGAGGCAACTGGCTCGACAACGTGCACTTCGGTCCGAGCGTGTGCGGCTTCGATTCGGACGGCGACGGCGTGCTCGACGCGCTCGACGCTGACGACGACAACGACGGCGTGGTGGATACCGTGGAGGGCAACGGTCGCGATCCGTCACGCGACACCGACGGCGATGGCATCCCCGACTACCGCGACTCGAGCTTCGCGGGCTTCGTCGACGCAAACTCGGACGGCGTCGACGACCGAGTTGATCTCGACAGCGATGGAATTCCCAATCACCTGGACCTCGATTCGGACAACGACACGGTCTTCGACATCACCGAAAACGCGTCGACCGACTTGGACACCAACCGCGACGGTCGCATCGACGGAAACACCGACGCTGACCGCGACGGGTTGTTGGCCGCGATGGACACCAACGATGCAGACGCGAGCAACATCACTCCGCGTCGTGCGGCGTTGGACACAGACATGGACATGCGCATCAACGCGCTCGACACCGACGACGACAACGACGGCGTTCTCACGCGCAACGAAGTCGGCGCCGGCGGCCAGTTCATGGCGCAAAACACCGATGGAACTGCGTCTCCGGGCGTGACCACGGACACGGTCCCCGACTACCTCGACACCGACGACGACGGCGACGGATTGCTCACGAGCGCAGAGCTCGGCGCGGGCGGCGCGATGTCTCCGCAGAACAGCGACGCGAGCGTTCCCGCGGGACAAGGGACGAGCGATACGCGGCCGGATTACCTCGATCCCGACGATGATGGAGACAGCATTCCGACGAGCGTCGAGCGCACTCTGGCAGGAATGACTCCGGACATGGACACGGACATGTTGCCCGCGTGGCTCGATCGCGACAGCGACGGCGACACGGTGTTCGACGTGATCGAAGCGGGCGCGATGCCTGCGACGCCGGTCGACACGGACATGGACACGGCGAGGGACTTCCTCGACGTGGACAGCGACAACGACTGCGTGCGCGACAGCGACGCGCGCGAAGCAGGAGCAGCGCGTACCAATCCCGCCGTTCCTGCGATGAACGCGAACGCCAACTGCGCAGCGCCCACGCCCGTGTGCAACACGACGGCGGGCGTGTGCGTGGCGGACATGGACACGGATATGGACGGCATTCCCAACTTGGATGAAGTCCGTATTGGTTCTGATCCGAACAACCCCGACACCGACGGCGACGGATTGCGCGACGGTCTCGAAGTGGGCGCGGGACCGGGGTTTGCGATCATCGACACGGACGGCGACATGCGCCCCAACTTCAACGACGTCGACGACGACGGCGACGGCGTGAACACGGCGGACGAGCTCGGCGCGGGCGGCGCGATGTCTCCGCAGAACAGCGACGCGATGGTCCCGATGGGTCAGGGAACGAGCGACATGCTCCCCGACTACCTCGATCCCGACGATGACGGAGACGGCATTCCCACTGCGACAGAACGCTCACTCGAGATGATGGGCGGCGCGCCGGACATGGACATGGTGCCTGCCTATCTCGATCGCGACAGCGACGGCGATGGAATCCCCGACGCGATCGAGCGCGGAATGGACGGCGCGATGCCGCGCAACAGCGACGGCGCGGATCGTCCCGACTTCCTCGACACGGACAGCGACAATGACACGGTGCTCGACAGCACCGAAGCGGGCGCAGATCCGTTGATGCCGCGCAACACCGACGCGATGGTTCCCATGGGAATGGGCACGAGCGACGCGTTGCCCGACTACATCGATCCCGATGACGACGGCGATGGCATCGCGACCTCCGTCGAAGTGACGCTCGAAGGAATGACCGCTGGCGACGGCGACATGATTCCTGCGTATCTCGACCTCGACAGCGATGGAGACAGCGTCGCGGACAGCATCGAAGTGGGCGCGATGCCTGCGATGCCTGCGAACAGCGACGCGATGGCGGGAATGGGCGATCGTCCCGACTTCCTCGATACCGATTCGGACAACGACTGCTTGCCCGACAGCGACATGCGTGAAGCGGGCGCGGCGCGAGTCGATCCAGCGATGCCGAGCGCGATGATCAACGCGAACTGCACGGACGCGATGCTGCCGATCTGCTCGGCGGTGCTCGGTCGTTGCGTGAGCGATGACGACAGTGATGGAGACGGCGTTCCCAACCTCGTCGAGACGCGCATCGGAACCAATCCGATGAACCCCGACAGCGATGGAGACGGCGTCGAAGACGGTCGCGAAGTCGGCGCAGGCCCGGCCTTCATGACGCGCGACACCGACATGGACGGAACCATCGACGCGCTCGACAACGACGACGACGGCGACGGCGTTCTCACGCGCGACGAATTGGGCGCGGGCGGCGCGATGATGCCGCGCAATACGGACGCGATGGTTCCCATGGGAATGGGGACGAGCGACATGTTGCCCGACTATCTCGACCCCGATGACGACGGCGACGGAATCCCCACGCGCACCGAAGTCACGCTCGAAGGAATGAGCGCAGGAGACAGCGACATGGTTCCTGCGTACTTGGACCTCGACAGCGATGGCGATGGCGTTGCGGACAGCGTCGAAGCGGGCGCGATGCCTGCCATGCCCGCGAACAGCGATGGAATGGCCGCGATGGGAGATCGTCCGGACTTCCTCGATACCGACAGCGACAACGACTGCGTTCCTGACAGCGACATGCGCGAAGCAGGCGCTGCGCGCACGGATCCAGCGATGCCGAGCATGAGCGCGGACAGCAACTGCAGCGGAGCCACTCCGGTCTGCGATCGCTCCGTCGGAATGTGCGTCGCGCGCACGGGCGGCGACGGCGGCGTGGGCGACGCGAGCGCCGAGGGCGGAATGCGCGACGGCTCAACGAGCGATGGTGGCTCGATGGACGGCGGCAGTACGCAACCGGGCGTGCTCTCGGGTGACGGAGCGTGCGCTTGCAGGGTTCCTGCGGCGCGTGGGGCGAGCGACGAGCGCGCGCTGAGCGCGGTCATCGCCATGAGCGGACTCGCCCTCGTCTACGGCGCACGCCGAAAGCGCGCCCTCGGCAAGAGGGCGTGAGCGAACTGGGGGGCATTGAGCGAACATCGTCCCTCGCTCGCGATTGACGCTGCTCGCGGTTGCGGCTCTCATCGACGCATGCAGCAACCACGGTGGACGGCGCTCGCGTTGGCCCTCGCGTGCGCGCGGTGCGAAACCGCGCTGAACACCGACGCGGGGGCGCCCCGTGATGCGGCGAGCGACGCGCCCTCGAGCGCGCCCGATGTGCTCCTGCAGGACAGCGCGATCGACGCAGATGCGAGCACGCAGGACAGCGCCGCGCTCGAGGTTCCCACGTGGCACGAGCACGTGCGGCCGATCGTGAACGCGCGGTGCGCGAGCTGTCATCGCGAAGGACAAGTGGGGCCGTTTGCGCTGGATTCTCTCGGGCAAATGCGCGCGTTCGCCAACGCGTCGCTGGCCGCGGTCGAGGCGCGACGGATGCCTCCGTGGATGCCCGCGCAGGGGTGCGCGCAGTTCGCGCAGGATCGCTCGATGACCGAGGGCGAGATCGAGACGCTCCGTCGTTGGGTGCGCGGAGCGATGCCCGAAGGTGACCCGGCGAGAGCGCCGGCGATGATGCCTGTCGAGAACGTCTCGTTTCGCGCGGACTTGCGCTTGCCGATGCCGGGGGACTACACGCCGGACTTCTCGCGCTCTGCGACCAACGCCGACGACTATCACTGCTTCGTGTTGAGCCGCGGCGTCGATCGAACGCTGTGGATCACGGGCTACGACCTCGAGCCCGGCGTGCGCGCGATGGTGCACCACGCGAACGTGCACGCGATCCCCGCGGCGAGCGCTGCGATGTTGCCCGCGGGACCGCAGGGGTATTCGTGCTTCGGCGGCGCGGGGCTCTCGGGCTCGAGGACCGTGAGCGTATGGGTTCCGGGGACGCCGCCGACGAAGTTTCCTGCGAATACAGCGATCGAAGTGCAGGCGGGCGAAGCGCTCGTGGTGCAGATGCACTACTACCGGTTCATGCCGGGCGGCGCGCCGCCCGCGGATCGCAGCACGATGCTCTTCGAGCTCACGCCGGTGCGACCTCCGCGGTTCGCGCAGATGGTCGGCCCGGGTGGTCCGGGCAACTTCTCGATCCCCGCGCGGACCTCGGGCCACGTGATCAGCGGTAGCTGGACCGTGCCCTCGCGCGGGACGCTCTGGGGCGTGCTTCCGCACATGCACAAGATCGGTCGACGCATCACCGTGCGCGTCGGCGACGCGTGCGCAGTGGACATTCCCGCGTGGAACTTTCACTGGCAGCAGCTCTATTTCTACCGGCAAATGGGCGGGATTCCCGTCAACGCGGGCCTGCTCACGTCCATCGCGTGCGAGTACGACAACCCCGGCAGCGCGACGGTCAGCAACGGCGAGGGCTCGGACGAAGAGATGTGCGGAGCCCCGTTCTTCTTCACCCCCGAGTGAACGATGATGACCGCGTCGAACCTCGCTCGCTCTGTGCTCTGCTTGTCGTGCGCTGCGTTGCTCGAGGCGTGCGTCGAGAGCGTCTCGTCGAGGGACGCCTCGATCGATCGCGCGATGACGGACTCGGGATCGGCGATCGAAGCGGGCGCCGACGACGCGGACGCGAGCGTGGACGCCGCGCTCGTCGCGCTCGACGCGATGAGTGACTCTGCCGGTGATTCTGCACGGGTTGTGACCGATGCATCGAGCGCAGACGGCGGCGCTTCGTGCGCGGGACGACCCTTCGGGGCTTCGTGCGCGGACGGGCTCGTGTGCGACGGTCGCGGCGCGTGCGCGATTCGAAGGCCGTGCACCTTCGAGAGCGCAGGCCGATGGCTCTACCCCGAGGGAATGTCCCGCAGCCTTCTCGAGACCGTCTTCGCCTACGGTCGCTATTACAACTTCTGGATCCGCCCCAACGGCACGTACGAGCCGCTCAACCCTGGGGGCAGCCCGACGGCGAGCGTCGATCGTTGGCGGGGCGTGGGACAGGCTTGCTCGAGCACGAATCCGTGTCGCGTCGAGTCGTTCAATCTCTGGACGAATCCAGGGGATCCCGCGATCATGGAGACGCTGTTGCGCGCGGGGCGATACTTCACGTACGCCAGCGCGCAGGGCTATCGCCTCGTCGAGAGCGGGTTCATCGAAGGCGTCGTTCGCTGGTCGCGCGTCGCCAACGGTCCGTGCGCGGATCAGCCCGACGGAGAGTGCCGTTTCGACACTCGCTCGCTGGTGATGAACTGGGGGACATCGCAGCTCGTTCGCGAAGAGATCACCGCGCGCGGCAGGCGCTGGGTGTACGACGGCGGGGGCCGTCCGCTCGCCTCGGTCCCGTTGGGGCAGCCGTTGAGCGAGGTCGCGCGCTACGCGCCGAGCGACGGGCAGGGGCCGTGCTCGGGCGTGACGCCGTGCCGCTTCGACGGGCATTTTCACGATCCGACGAGCGGTGACGAGTTCGTGATCGCGCGAGGGCGCTTGTTCGCGTGGGCCAACGACGCAGAGAACACGCGGCTGTACGCGAGCGGGTACGGCAACGAGCTGCACACGTTTGGTCGCTACGCGACGGGGCCGTGTCGCGTCGCTCCGTGAGCGAGGGCTTCGCTTACAACGGCTCCGCCTTCGGTTGGCGACACGCGACGCGATTGCGCGGGATCTTTGCCAGGAGATGGCTCGTGGCGTGTCTTCCTTCCAACCGGGCTCCGCACGACAACAGCTCCGCCTTCGGTTGGCGACACGCGACACGATTTCTCGGGATCTTTGCCAGGAGAGAGCTCGTGGCGTGTCTTCCTTCCAACCGGGCTCCGCACTAGTCTTGCGTCCAGACGAGCATGAGCCGGGCGCGGCTGAACCGCGCGCTCGTGCCGATGATGCCCTTCTCTCGCGCGAGGTCGTCGAGCACGAGAAGAGCGTCTGATTCGCTGAGCTTGTGAGGGTCGAGCTTGAGCTTGTTGATCGAGGCGAACACCCTCTCCTTTGCCGCGTGCGGACCCAGGCTGTGCGCCAAAAGGTCGACGAGCACCGAGGCGTTTCGCTCGCGGCTCATGGCGCCTCGGGAAACGCGAGCACGACTGTGGTCGCGTTGTGAAAGCCCGAGAAGTCACCGACGTTGAGCGCCACCTCACCGTACGCTTCGAGGCCCGCGAGCGGCGCGCCGCCGAGCTCGTCCGAGACCGCGCGAGGAGCCTCTCCGAAGCGCTCGCCGAGGTACACCTGTCGACAAGCGCACTCGAACACGAGGGCGCCGGACACCTTGTGATCGCCGAGCTTCGCCGCCGCTTGTCGGGCCGCTTCACGCGCGCTCTCGACCTGCGCGTCGGTGGTGCTGTGCAGCACTTCGAGCTCGGTTCCCTCAGGGATTCCGCAGGCGAACGCCATGCTGTCGTCCGCGAGCCTGCCGAGCGGCGTGCGGTTCTTGTACGAGTCGCCGAGGTTGATTCCGGTTTGATACCAGGCGAAGAACTGCAGTCGCGCTCCAGCGTCGGTGATCGCGTCGGGGTCCACGCCCTGCTTCGCGAGGCCGAGGTCGCGCGTGAGCTCTGCATAGCGCTTCCACGCGGGTTGTCCGTCGAGCTCGTGCACGACGCTGCCTTCTGCGCGCGTCACTCGAACGCGCCGACCCGTCGCTCGATGACCGTGCGCGACGCCGATGCCGAGCGCGACGGTCGAGTCGATCACCGCCAGCGCTGCACCATCCACGGTGGCGCTGTCCTGCGCACCGACGAGCGTCCCTTGGATCGCCCAGTCGTCGCCCGCCGCGGCGCCTGCGACTTGAACGTCGGGCCCCAAGCGCAGCGCGCAGCTCAGCGTGAGCTCTTCGCCGACGCCCGCGAGTCCGTCGAAGAAGAGCAGCGCGGTTCGGTGCGGATGCGACGCTCGCGTCGGAGGAAGCTGCGCGATGAGCGCCTGCGCAGCCGCGTCGGGGTCGCGCTTGACCCCCGAGGCCATCGCGGTGTGAGCGACGAGGTCACCGACGATCGCGACCGCGACCGCGGACTTGTGATGCTCGCCCTTCTCCGTGAATTCGCCAGCCGTCGACAGGCCTACGGTGGGCGCTCCCCCGAAGCCGTCGCGCAGCGCCGCGAGCAGCGCGCCCAACGGCTGAGCCATGGAAGCAAAGCAGACGACGAGCGCGGGCTTCGCGTCGCCGAGCTTCGCTCTGAGCGCGCCGACGAGCTCAGCCCCGGCGGCTGCGCCCTCAATGCCAGTAACCGCATGAACGATTGCCGTCATGACCACCTCTCCTAATGGTCATCTGAGACTGTGTTGGCCCACAAATCAAGGTTGCAATATGCCGATTCGATCATTCCGCTCGCATCGAAATCCGGCTCAACGCTGCGCACACGCAGAGACGCAGTCCGACCGTTGCGCAGCGCGAAGCACACCATGACGCGGTGAGTTGGCGCATCAGTACGTGAATCGCGCTCGCTCGATGAAGCGCAGGCACATCTGGCTAACGCAATGCGTCGCAAAATTCGCGTTTCCGCTGAGTTTTACGGCACTTTGTGCGGACCCTCGCGCGCTACCGTTGACGCGTGTGAGCGAGCGTTCAGCGCTCGCAGGCGCGTGCTGTTTTGATTTCTTGTGCCTGTGGAGGTGCCTTCGTGCGGACGAAGTCGTTGCGATGGGGCGTGAGCGTGTGCGCGCTCGCTGCGGTGCAGTACACGTGTTCTCCGGCGTTCGACACGACGCGCGTCGAGGCTCCTCGCGCGGCGACGGTCGGCGGCGACGTGTTCAACGTCGTCTGCGAGCGCGTGGACGTGAGCGAAAACCCCACGGACATTGATTTCTCTCGGGCCAGACCGGTGTGCGCGGGCGAGTCGATGGACCCGTGCACGGGCGGGATGGGCGGCGTGGGGCCGCGCGTGTGCGCGCTCGGAGCGAAGCGATCGGCCGTTGTTTCTGCGCTCGATCGCGTCGTCCCCGAGTCGCTCTACCAGCCGATGGACGGGATGCTGCAGCGCTTGTTGCCGCTGTATGGGCCGCAGGACGGGCGCTCGATGCTCGTGGATTTGCCCAACGGAATGCAGGCTCCCGCAGAGGACCTCCTGCCGCGCGTGACGCGCTCGACCGGCGCGCTCATCCGCTCGCTTCAGCGCGACGAAGACGTGGTCGCCGCGCTCTCGCGCATCTCGTTTCGCGAGGGGACTCGCCCGCTGCGGCTCGCGCTCGGCGCCACGCAAGTGCTGCTCTCGTACCCGCGCTTGGGCACGACGCTCGAGCGCACGATGAACCTCCTTCGCGAAGAGAGCCCGTCGCACCCCGCGGGCGCAGGCAACCCGCAGCTGCGCATCCTCATGGACGTCGCGCGCAACGAGATGGGAACCGCGCAGACCACGCAGCGCGACGCCACCGGAACGACGCTCGAAGCCTTCATGGACCTCGCGTTCGCGACGGACGACGCGCTCTCGACGAGCAAGCCGCGCTTCATCGTGCGGCGCGATCGCTTCGGAATGCCTCGCGTCGCGCAAGCGATGGACGGCTCGTTTCCCACGCCGTTCGTCGACACGAACAGCGACGGCGCGGCGGACAGCGAAGACGGCAGGTTCGTCGCGGGGGGAAGGCCGTTGAACGTTCCGACGCCCTTCGCGACGACCGTCAACGAGCGCGGCGTCGCGCGCGACACCGAGGGGCGCGCCACGACCAACGCGGGCCCGATGTACCAGTACGTCGACATGGACCGCACGGTGCTCGGCGCGCTCATGCGCGACGCGCGACCGCTCGTGAATCCCGAGCGAAACACCGCGCTTCGCGCTGCCCGCGGAGCGAGCGTCCTCTTTGGTCCGCGCCGCATGACGACGGGCGCCGCGGCCGCGGTGGACGTCCCCTGTCCCACCGAGGACAACCCCAACGCGCGCTGTCATCCGCCCGCTGTTCAGTACAACCAGTTCGACTCGTCGGGCGCCGCCCCTGCGCTCGATCTCGTTCACGCGCTCGGCATCTTGATGGGCCACTCGGAGGTGGACTCGGTGCTCGGGACCGCCGAATCGCTGATGACCAACAACAGCGGTTTGCTCGCGCGAAACATGGCCGCGCTGCTCGAGGTCGATCGCGTCTCGGACATGACGCCCAACGCGCGCATGGCCGCGACCGCGACGATCTACGACGATCTCATGGACATCTTGAAGGACGTCGCGCGCAAGCCGGGCTTGCTCGAAGACATCCTCGCCGCCGTCGAAGATCCCGCGACCGAGCAGTGGATGCGCGCGTTCGGCACGTTCGCCGTGCACAAGGATCGCATCGAGCCCGATTGGTCCAGCCCCACCGCGATGAATCGCTCGCTCGCGTCGCGCACGTTCTCGCAGCGCGTAGATTACGCGCGGCCCGACACCGTGGATCACCGCGTCGCCGCGGACGGCGTCACGAGCTACGGACCCAACGACAACCGCAGCGTGTTTCAGCGGTTCTTGCACCTCGTGTACGACCTCGACGGCGTGCGCTTGTGCAACAAGAACGGCGCTCGCGTCGTCGCGCTCGGCATCACGCTGCCCGGAACGTACTCGGAGTGCGAGATCTTCGAGGTGCCGGATTCAGCGGTCTTCTACCTGCAGACCGTGATCGGCGAAGGCCGCATCGAGATGAAGCCGGGCTTCTTGCGGCTCGCGGGAAACATCTCTCCGGGCTTGATGGACTCGATCCTGTCCGGCAACACGGACATCGACGGGTTCGACACGACGCCCTCGCCGCAAGCGGTCAACCGCATGGTGTTCATGCCTGACGCGCGTCGCACGGCGATGCTGCGCGGGCTCATGGACCCGCCGCGCACGCGCGACGGACGCGTGATCCGCGAGGTGCACCCCGGGACGATCTTCGCCTGGGAGACGATGAACTTCTACGACGGGCTGCGTCCGCTCGCGCGCGCGTTCAACCGTCACGAGGGCGGGCTCAAGCTCTTCGTTCGCATGATGAGCTGGCTGCACTTGCACTGGGCCACGGCTCAGGCGGGCCAGTACCAGAGCGCGAATCCGATGAGCGCGTTCTTCTCGAAGATGTCCGGCGGCCGCAACTACGAGCCCATCTTCGCTGCTGCGATGAACGGGGATCTCCCCGCGGCGACGCGCGAGCTCGTCCGCGTGCTGCCCACGATCCGCGTGGGAGCGCGCACGGGACGCGAGGCCATCGCCAACGCGGTTCGCATGGTGGTGGACCCTGGTCAGTTCTCGGGCATCGCGTATCGCGATGGACGCACGACGACGGTGCGCTCGGACGGGATGACCCGCATCGATCAGCCGGCGCTGTTTCATCTTTTCGCGGACGCGTTCAACTCGATGGACACGCAGTTCGACGCGAGCCCTGGCACGCGCGAAGTGTGGGAGGGCGCGCGCTCGGATCTCATCGACACGTTCGTCGGAACCACTGGCGCCGGCGCCACGACGCAGTTCAGCAATCGACAGATCCCCGTGGTGAGCCGGCTCGCGCTGCAGTGGGCGCGCCGTCGCATCGCCGCGCACCGCATGGCCAACGACCTCGATCCTTGGGCGCGCGGGCTCGCGCGTCGCGCGGCAGAGACCACGTCGGGCCCCAGCTTCGCCGCTGCGTACGACCTGCTCGTGACGCTCGACGGCGATCCCATGGCGCGTCAGGCCGCGGGCGATCTGCTCACGTGGGTGCTCGACGACTCGGGAACGAGCGCGGACAACCCCTTCGGCCTCACGCTCGCGGCGGCCGGTGACCTCGTGCAGATGCTGCAGGTGGATCAAGACATCGTTCCGCTTCTGCGTGGGATTTCACCGGCGTTTCAGCGACGAGTGACCTCCGTCGAGGGGCCCGAGATCCCGGACGGGCTCGTTCCGTCGACGCTGCGGTTGCTCGATCGCGCGAGGGACTACGACACCGATCACGTGCTCGATCGCGTGCTCATCAACCTGGTGCAGCGGCCCAACCCGATGGTGCCTGGAGACGAGCCCATCAGCGTGCTCGGCGACGCCATCGCAGAGAACACTCGCGTCACGCCCAACGAAGGAAAGCCCCTCTCTCGCGAAGACGTGCGTCGCATGTTCGGCGAGGTCGACGGGTTCTTCAGCGATCGCTCGCGCGGGCTGGAGCAGTTCTTCTACATCGTGCAGCACCGGAGGCTGTGAGCTTTGAACGCTTGGAAATTCACGGTCCGCGGCGCGCTCGTCGCGGCCCTCGCGTGCGCACACGTTTTCAACTCGTCCGTCGCTGACGCATCGGGCTTCTTCGTCACCGAGCGCGGCGTTCGCTCGCTCGGCCGCGGAGGCGCGTTCGTCGCGGGCGCGGACGACGCGCACAGCGTGTGGTTCAACCCGGCGGGCCTCGCCAACGCAGGGCGCAGCTTCCTCGTCGACGCTTCGTACATCGGGTTCAGCGCGACCTACACGCGCCAGTCCTCGGTGATGAACTCGATGGGAATGCCGCAGACGATCGACTACCAGCCCGTGCGTTCGAGCACGGCGCCGCTGGCGATCCCGACCTTGGCGGTGAGCCACAACTTCGGCCTGCAGAAAGCGAACTTCGCCTTCGCGCTCTTCGCGCCGAACGCGGTGATCCCGACCTATCCCGACACGCTCGCGCCTGGCGATCCCAACGGGCGCTTCACCGCGCCCGCTCCGCAGCGCTACACGCTGTACTCGCTCAACGGCTCGCTGCTCGCGATGGCGGGCCTGTACGCTTCGTACAAGCCCTCGGAGGTCATCTCGATCGGCGCGGGGATCCTCGCGCTCACGGGCACGTTCGTCTCGCGCGTGGCGCTCACGGGCTGTCCCGCGACGATCACGTGTCAGCCCGAAGACCCGCAGTGGGACGCAGAGGCGCAGATCGAAGCGGGGCCCATCTTCTCTCCGACCGGAGCGCTCGGCGTGCAGATCGCGCCCGCTCCGTGGCTTCGCATCGGCATCTCGGGGCAGCTCCCGATGTGGGTGGATGCTCCTGCGAAATTGCGCGTGCGATTGCCGTCGCACCCTTTTTACACGAGCAGCGACCCGAACAATCCGACGCGCACCGAGGGTGACTCAGCGAACGTGAGCTTCGTGCTCGCGCCGATCGTGCGCGCGGGCGTCGAGGTGCGACCCACGCAGCGAGATCGCATCGAAGCGGCGTTTACCTGGGAAGCGTGGGACGTTCACGACGCGATCAACCTCAAGCCCACGGGCACGGGGATCCACATCGTGAACACGCGCGGCGTGGGGACGTACGACATCGGGCCGCAGACGATCGTGCGCAATTGGCAGAGCGCGTTCTCGGTTCGACTCGGATACGAGCGCTTTCAAGAGCTGCCCAACGGGTGGAAGCTCACGCCGCGCGCGGGCTTCTCGTTCGACACGAGCGCCTCTCCCGACGCGTTTACGAGCGTGATGACCCTCGACGCGATGAAGCTCATCGGAACGCTGGGCGCCGGCTTCGGCCGCGGCGGCTGGCGCATCGACGCGAGCTTCGCCTACGCGTACTCGCCCACGGTCAACGTGGACCCGACGCAGGCGCGCATCCCGCAGATCGCGCCGTTTCGCCAGAGCCAGAGCGCGCCGCGCGTGTACGTCAACGGCGGTCGCTACGACATGAGCACGTTCGTGCTCGGGCTCGGCTTCAACTACCAGTGGTGAGCAGCCCGAGCCCTGCGCGGTGCTACGATCGTGCGCGATGACCGCGGCTCGATCGCTACGCAACAGCGCTGACGTCGAAGCGATGCGCGATCGCGCCCCCGAGGGGACTCGCGCCGAGATCATCCACGGCTCGCTGCTCATGGCGCCTGCGCCCCGCGCGTCTCATCAGTTCGCGATGGGCAGGCTGTTTCGCGCGTTGGACACGGCCCTTCCGCTTCGTCGCGGTCGCGGTGAAGAGCCTCCCTCGGGATGGCTCTTCTTGCTCGGGCCCGAGGTGCACTTGGGGACAGGGCCCGACAAGCTCAACCCCGACGTGGCGGGGTGGCGAGCAGAGCGAGCGCCTTCGCTCGACGAGTATCCGATCACGCTGGTGCCCGACTGGGTGTGCGAAGTGCTCTCTCCGTCGACCGAGGTGTACGACCGAGCGACGAAGCTCCCGTTGTTCGCGCAGCACGGAGCGCGACACGCGTGGCTGCTCGACCCCGATGAGCGCGCGCTCGAAGCGTTCGAGCTGAGCGCGTCGGGAGCGCGGCAAATCGCGCGGTATTCGGGAGATGCGACGGTCAGCGACGTCGCCCCGTTCGAGGGTGTCTCGCTCGCGCTCGCGACGCTCTGGGGCTGATCCCGATCACACGTTGAAGCGGAAGTGCACGACGTCTCCGTCGCGCATCACGTAGTCTTTTCCCTCGATGCCGAGCTTGCCCGCGGCGCGGACGGCGGCCTCGGTCTTGAGCTTCACGAGGTCCTCCCAGAGGATGATCTCGGCGCGGATGAAGCCGCGCTCGAAGTCCGAGTGGATCTTTCCTGCGGCTTGCGGGGCTTTGGTCCCGCGCTTGATCGGCCACGCGTGCACCTCGGGGTCGCCCGCGGTGAAGAACGTGATGAGGTCCAAGAGCGCGTAGCCCGTGCGAACGACCGAGTAGAGCCCGGGCTCTTCGAGGCCGATGCCCGCGAGAAAGTCTCCCTGCTCTTCTTTGGGCAGCGAAGCGATCTCGCTCTCGATCGCGGCAGAGATGCGAACGACCGGCAATCCGCGGTCCTTCGCGAGCTTCTCGACCGCTTGAACGTGCTTGTTTCCCTCGCCGTGCAGGTCCTTCTCGGCCACGTTGGCGACGAAGAACACGGGCTTGTCCGTGAGCAGAAACAAGTTGCGCAGCACGGCCCTGTGCTCGTCGGACATGGTGATGAGCCGAGCGATCCTTCCCTCGTCGAGGCCCTTGCGAGCGACCTCGTAGGCTTCGACGGCGAGCTTGTCGTCGGCCTTGCCGCCCTTCGCTTGCTTGCGCGCCTTGTCGAGCGCCTTGTCCACGGTGTCGAGGTCCTTGAGGATCAGCTCGGTCTCGATCGTCTCGATGTCCGCGAGCGGGTCGACCTTGTTCTCGACGTGGATGATCCCCTCGTCTTCGAAGCAGCGGACGACGTGCGCGATGGCGTCCACCTCGCGGATGTTCGAGAGAAACGCGTTGCCGCGGCCCTCGCCCTTGCTCGCGCCGCGCACGAGCCCGGCGATGTCCACGAACTCGATGCTCGCGGGGACTTCTTTGGCCGGCTTGAAGTGCGCGACCAGCGCGTCGAAGCGCTTGTCCGGGACGATCACCGTCCCGCGGTTGGGCTCGATCGTGCAGAAGGGATAGTTGGCCGACTCGGCCTTCGCCGTGGTGCTGACGGCGTTGAAGAGGGTGCTCTTTCCGACGTTGGGCAGCCCTACGATTCCGATCTGCAGTGCCATCGCGCGCGTTCTCCTGTGCGAATTCAGCGCGGCGCGTAGCACGGACGCGAGCGTGTCCGCAACGCGGGTTCGGGAATAGCCCGCATCCCCAGCGCGCTAGTCTCTCGCTGTGGATCCGAGTGTGATCGACGTTCCGCTCTCTCGGCTGCGCGCGGGGCGAGCGAAGGCCCGACCGACGTTGCTTCGTGAGTCGTCGTGGGAGCTTCGAGCGCGCGAGGCCAAGCGCGCGTTGCTCACCGCGAAGCGGCTGGCTCAGTGGGCGATCGAGCCCTCGCGGTTCGCGCCGCCCACGATGGCCGCGGGCTGTCCCGAGCCGCGCGTTCGCTTCGAAGAACGCGTGGCGCTCGACCGAGACGACCCGCACAAAGAGCCCGTCTTCGAGCGGGGAAAGCGCCACAACGTCCGCCTCGCCGCGAGCGCCTTCGACGGCCTCGCCCTGGACCCTCAGCGGGTGTTCTCGTTTTGGCGCACGCTCGGTCCCGCCCTCGCGTCGCGCGGGTTCGTCGCAGGCATGGAGCTTCGCGGAGGCTGCGTCCTGCCGTCGATCGGCGGCGGGCTGTGCCTTCTCTCGAACGCGCTGTTTCGCCTCGCCCTTCGCGCGGACTTCGTCGTGGTCGAGCGGCACGGGCACACGCTCGAAGCCGTTCCGCTCGGCGAGGGAGAGCTGTGGGGCGCGGACGCCACGGTGGCCTTCGCGCACATCGACCTGCGATTCGTCCCGCGAAACGGCCGCTGGACGCTGCGTTCGCACGTGACCGAGACGCACCTCGTCCTCGCGCTCGAAGGCGACGTCGAGCCAACACACGAAATCAAGCTCCTCAACGATCGCGTGCGCGTCGTCCAACAACCAGACGGCGCCGTGCGCGAAGGGGCGCTCGTTCGCCAGCGCGTCCATCGCGCGCGCCCCGACGAGAGTCCCGTTCTCGAAGTGGTCGCCGAGGATCGCAAGCGCGTGCTCACCGAGCGCGAGCTCGGGCGCAACTGCATCTCCTGCGGCGAGACGAGCTGCCACGCGAGAGAAGAGCAGCTCGCGTTGATCCACCCCTCGCAGAGAGCGTGACGCCATGTACGCCGTGATCGCTCCAGAGCCCGCGCCGTGGATCGCTCCGCTGCTCGACGAGCTCGACGGCCCCGTGTGGCTCTTCGCTCCGTGGGATCTCTCGCTGTTCGCCCCGTTGAAGAGCGCTCGCCTCGCGCGGTGGCGCTGTCCCGCGCGCGAAGACACCCGCGTTCGCTCGGTCCCAGGCTGGCCGATCGCGCTCGCCGCCTCGCGCTTGTGGGAGCGCGGTCGAACCGATCGTCAGCTCGCCGCCCGCTTCGCGTTTCGCGCGGCGGTGGACGCCCTCGCGAGCGCGGCGCTCCCGCTCGGTGAGCTTCGCGCGGTGATCGCTCCGTCGGGCGCGGCGAGGATGGTCTTCGCTCGCGCGAGCTCACTCGCGCAGCCCGTCGAACGCACGCTGATTCAAGACCTCCCCGTGCTCTCGGCGCTGCATCGATCCCTGGACGAAGCGGCGAGCGCGCACCCCGAGAGCGCGTTTTTGCGCAGGTTTCGCGCGGGACACAGCGCGGTCTCGCAGCAGCGCGCCGAGTGGCAGCTCGCGACGCGCGTTCGATCGCGGGGCTCGTACGCGACTCGGTCTCTTCGCGAGTTCGGCTGCACCACGCAGATCGACGAGCCCGCGCCCGTTGGTCGCAGCGCGCCGCTCGCGATTCCGTCGCGCCCCAACACGATCCTGCTCGCTGGCTTCGCCGCTGCCCGCAACGGAACGCACGAGGCCCTCGCGCTCTTGCACGCGCTGCCCGAGAGCACGCTGCTCGTCCGTCGCGGCGAAGGCAGCGAGCCTCGCGCGCTCTTCGAGCACCCGCGCGTGCGAGAGAGCACCCGGCTCGAGAGAGAGACGTTGAGCGGCGTGGACGTCGTGATCGCGCCTGCCTTTGTCGAGGGATATTCGCCCGAGATTTCAGCGGCGATCGCGAGGGGCGTCCCCATCGTCGCCACCGAGCGCGCGTGCGGAGCGTGCGTGCCCGACGCGCGTATCGACCGGCCGTCGGACCTCCATCACGCGTTCGCAGAATTGCAAACTCGGTTCGCATCGGTGCGATAGCGCGAGCGGGGCTCGCGACGTATCGCTCGGGGCGATGAGACACCCAGTGATCATGGCGCTCGCGATGAGCGCGCTCGCTTCGTTTTCTGTCGGCTGCAAGAGCAAGCCTCGTTGTCCGCGCGGCGAGCTGCCCCTGCCTGGGCTGCTCGCCGCCGCGCAGCCTGCGCTCGCAGAGGGCAGCGTCTGCTCGATCTACGGAGGCCACGCTGGCAGCGCTCCGCACGCGCAGGTGGTGTTCTGGGGAGAGCGCGACGAGCTGCGTCGGCTCAAGCTGAAGATCCGCCTCGCGATGCGCACGCAGGGCTGGGACGACTTCGATCCGAGCAGCTTCTACTACCGAGCCTCGGAGGACGAGCTCAATTTTCGCCAGGGAAATCAGCGGATGAAATTCACCCTCTCGACGTCGACGTGGCGCGGGCTCGTCTCGCACTCGAGCCCCGCGATCAACGTGGACGTCGGCGCGTGGATCGAGCAGCCGCGCGGCTATCGCTGAGCCGCGCCCGTGCGCGTACCATCGCGCGTCGTGAACGACCTCGTCTGGGAAGACCTCCGCATCCTCGACGCCATCGTGCGCGCAGGGACGATCGCCAACGCGGCGCGCGACCTCAACGTCTCGGTCTCGACCGTGTATCGACGGATCGCGGCGCTCGAAGAGGCCACGGGGCAGGCGTGCATCGTCCGCGGTGACGGCGAGGTGATGCTCACCGACGCGGGGCGCTCGCTCGCGAAGGTCGCTCATTCGACGCGCCGATCGCTGCTCGACGTCGTGGGGAGCTTTCGCGCGAGAGAGACCGAGATCACCGGAGAGGTCTCGCTCACGACGGTCGAGTCGCTCTTGCCGTACCTCGCCAAGCCCATCGCAGAGCTGAGCGACAAGTATCCCGTGAGCGTGACGCTCTCGTTGGGCGACCGCGGTCCGAGCGTGCGTGATCGCGAAGTGGACTGCGCGATCGCGATCGTGAAGCGGCCGCCGCCGAGCTGTTGGGGGCGAAAGCTCTGCAAATTGCCGTACGGAGTGTTCGGTACGAAGCAAGCGCTCTCGCGCAAACCCGAGCGGCTGTGGGTGTGCAGAGAAGAGGCCGAGCGATCGTCGCCCGAGTCTGCGTGGGAGCGCGAGAACGCTGGTCGTGTGGCGGCGCGCGCGAAGTTCAGCGCGGTGGTCGACCTCGCGGCGATGGGCGTCGGGGTCGCGCTGTTGCCGAGGCTGCTCGCGAAGATGAAGGGGACGTTGATCGAGGCGACCGAACACCGAGAGAGCGTCGAGCACTTGACGCGAACGGCGTGGATTTTAACGCACGAAGATCAGCGAAAGACGCCGAGGATCGCGGCGCTGGTGGACGCGTTGACGCGCTGGTTCGACGAGTTTGCCGAGTGATGAAACGAGCGTCGTGCGCCCTTCCCGCTTGTGCGCGGGTGCCGTAGTCTTCGCGGACTCTACTGTGCGAAGGGCTGTAGTCACTCTCGCGCTCTGCGCGACCTCCCTCGTGTCTGGCGCGTTGGCGATCGCTCAGAGCGCTCCCACTCCGCGGACGATTTCGGTCGACGAGCTGCGCCCTGGGATGCGCGGCTACGGGCTGTCGGTCTTCAACGGGACGCGCCCCGAGCGCTTCGAGGTCGAGGTCGTAGGTACGCTGCGAAATTTCAGGCCGAGACAAGACCTGGTGCTGATTCGAACGACGCACCCGATCTTGCAGCGAGCCAACACCGTGGGCGGAATGTCGGGCTCGCCCATCTACGTGGATGACCGGCTCGTGGGCGCGTACGCGTACGGATGGGAGTTCGGCAACGAGCCCATCGCGGGGGTCACGCCCATCTCGAACATGATCGCAGAGCTCGCGAGGCCGAGGCGAACGCCGCCGGGGATGGTGCCGGGATACAGCGTTCCTGTGCCGATCGGGGGGCCGCCGAGCGAGGGCAACGGACGTCGGCAAACGGCGCTCGAAAGCGCGGCGACGCAGTTGCGGCTCGCGCGCGCGCCGGTGAACACGCCGTTCGGTTCGCTCGCGCCGCTGTCGGTCCCGCTCAACGTCGCGGGGATGTCCCGAGGCGCGGTGCAGTTTCTGGCGGACGCGTTCGAGCCGATGGGAATCGTTCCGATGCAGGCCGCGGGGACGGGGACCGCGCAGGTGCCGGCGAACACGCCGAGCCACTACGAGCCGGGCGGCTCGGTCAGCGTTCAGTTGATCAGCGGTGACATCTCGGGCGCAGGAACGGGGACCGTCACATGGGTGCGCGGACCCGAGGTGCTCGGGTTCGGCCACCCGATGATGGAGCTCGGTGAAGTGTCACTTCCCGCGGCTTTGTCCAGGGTTTCGTGGATCCTCTCGAGCTCGCGCAGGTCGTTCAAGATCGCCGAGCCCGTTCGTCCGTTGGGCGCGCTCGTGCAGGATCGACCGAGCACGATCATCGTGGACGAGCGCGAGACCGCGCCGATGGTCCCCGTGCGCGTGCGCATTCGCGGCAACGACGGCGCTCCGCAAAACGATTGGAACGTCAACGTCGCCTACCACCGCGCGCTCTTCGCTCGCCTCGTGGGCAGCGTCGTCGCGACCACGCTCGAGACCGCCGCGGGCGACAACGCCGACGCCGCGTACACCATCGAAGCGCGCGTGCAGACGCGCACGAAGGGCACGCTCTCGTTCACGGACGTGGGCGCGACGCTCTCGGGTCCGTCTGCGATTTCGCCGCTCTCGATGTCCTTCTACGAAGCGGTGGATCGACTGACGGACAACGCGTTCGAGCCCGTTCGCATCGATCGCGTCGAAGTGGACGTGACCCTGCGCTGGCGCCGCGAGCTCTACTACGTGCGCAACGTCTCGCTCTCGCAAGCAGAGGCAGACCCGGGCCGCACGGTGCAGCTGCAGATTTCGCTCGGGCAATACGCAGGCGCGCCCATCACTCGAACGATCCCCATCGACGTGCCGAGAGAGATGGCCGGTCGAGAGATGGAGATCGAAGTGATGCCGGGCGGCGAAGCGACGCCGGACATGGCCGAGCCCGAGAGCGTGGACGACCTCGTGCGCAACCTCACGACGAGCTACCCCGACGACGCGTTGGTGGTGGTCGTTCGCATGCCCGGACAGGGCGCGTTGATCCGCGGTCGAACGCTGTACAACCTGCCCGCGAGCGCGGTGGACGCGCTTCGTCCGGGGGCGAGCACGGACGGCGCAGAGATCATGGCCAACGTGCGAAGGACCGTGGTCCCCGTGGGGCGCATCGTGCTCGGTCGCGATCGAGTGCGGCTGCGCGTGCGCGAGCTGCGGCAATAGCGACCGGCGCGGTCACGAAGAAATAGCTTCAGCGAGTTCTCGAAAAGACATCGAGTGAGACACAGAGAATGAACAAGCGACTCTCTCTCCTGGCGTGCGTGGCGATCGTGGGGACCGCTGCGGTGGCGGTCGTTCCGCGCGGCTCAGAGGCGGTGCAGACGCGCACGATCGTGCTCGATTCTGTCAGCGATTTCTCCGCAGGAACGATGGACCGCACCGCCGTCACCTCCGACGGCAGCGTCGTGCTCGGGCAGGACATCACCCGCGTCGCGCTCGACCCCGCGGCCGGCGGCGTCTGGACGCTGTACGAGGGCACCGACGCTCTGTACGCGGGCACCGCGAGCGACGGACGCGTGTACCGCATCGCCAACGGACGCGCAGAGCACTGGGCAAACACCGGCGGAATCGCGGTCACGGCGATCGTCTCGGGCGAGGGCAACAACCTGTACGCAGCGCTCGTGGGCAGCGGCAACATCGTGAAGCTGCGCGGACCGCAGGGCGGACGCGTGCAAGAGGCCGAGCGATTCGCGGCGCTCCCGGGCGTCGAGCACGTGTGGGCGCTCGCCTACGACAGCGCGAGACACACGCTCTTCGCCGCGACGGGACCGGACGGAAAGCTCTTCGCCATCGACGCGCAGGGCCGCGCCACGGTCGTCTTCGACGCGGACGAGTCGAGCTTGTACTCGCTCGCGCTCGGGCCCAACAACACGATCTACGCGGGCACGGGCGGGGGAAACACCGCCGTGGTCTACGCCGTTCGCGGACCGAGCGACGCGCGCGCGGTGGCGCGCCTCGCGGGCAACGAAGTGAAGAGCATTCGTGTGGTGGGCGATGCGCTCTACGTCGCGGCCAACGAGTTCGCCGAAGGGCTCTCGCTCCCCACGGGGCGCTCTGCGACGGCCTCTCGCTCGCCCTCTCCCGGCGGCACCGGCGGAACGCGCGGCCGCCCCGGTCGCGGCGCGGTCTTCATGGTGCGCGCCAACGGCGTCTCCGAGCGCATCTACAACAGCACCGAGACGCACATCACCGCGATCGAGTGGGACGCGCAGCGTCGTGCCGTGCTCGCGGGCTTGGGCTCGAACGGCCGCGTGGTGTCCATCGCCGAGGACCGCACGGCGACGATCGTGTTCGACGTGGACGAGAGCAGCGTGCTCTCGCTCTCGCTGACGGGCCGCACGCGCGCGTTCGCGACGGGAGACTCTGGGGCTGTGTACCTGGTGAACGCGAGCAACGCCGAGCGCGCCACGTGGACGAGCCGAGTGCTCGACGCGACGAGCCCCTCGCGTTGGGGCGCCGTTCGTTGGCGCGGCGCCGGCGGGCTCGACTGGGAAGTGCGCACGGGCAACAGCGATCCGCCGGACGCGACGTGGTCCTCGTGGGCGGCGCTTCGCGAGGACGGGACCGTGCCCGAGACCACTTCGCGATATATGCAGATCCGTGCACGCTTCTCGCGTGACGCGGCGACGGTCCTTCGCGCGGTGACGGTCTATTATCTCCCGACCAATCAGCGCCCGGTGCTCACCGAGGTGACCGCTGAAGCGCGCGCGGGCGAGACGCGCCCCGCGGTCGTTCGGCTCAACTGGAAGGTCGAGAACCCGGACAACGACTCGCTTCGCTACCGCGTTCGCTATCGCGGTGACGGCGAGACCGCGTGGCGGTCGCTGCATCGCAACAGCGACTACACGACGGCGACCAACCTCGAGTGGACCGTGGACGGCCTCGCCGAGGGCTTCTACCGCGTGAGCGTCGAGGCGACGGACGAGGCGGCCAACCCCGAAGGCGACGCGCTGAGCGATCGTCGCGAGAGCGAGCCTGTGCTGATCGACCTCACGCCGCCGACGGTGACGGCGCGCTTCGAGGGCGGTCGCGTGGTGGGAGACGTGCGCGACGGCGCGAGCGCGATCACGCGCATCGAGTACGCGGTGGACACGCTCGAATGGCGTCCGGCGCGCTCGGCGGACGGCGTGTTCGACGAGCGCGAAGAGCGCTTCGAAGCGAGGCTCCCGGCGGCGTTGCCCGCGGGCGAGCACACGGTTGCGGTGCGCGCGTACGACGAAGCGGGCAACATGGGCGTGGCCAACGTGGTGGTTCGCGGACGCTGACCGCGGTGGGGGGATCGATGCACTCTAGGGGCTCTTTTTGCGCTTCAAACGATTGCGCGAGATGCCCAGTGATTGAGCGGTGCGCGTGACGTTGCCGTGCTCGTGCGCGAGCGTCGCGGCCACGTAGCGGCGCTCGACCTCGGCGAGCGAGAGCCCCATCGGAAGAAACACTCCGTTCGACTGCGCGGGCGCTTCGGTGGGCGCCGCTCGCTCGCTGGGCAGTCCCAAGTGCGCGGCGTCGATGCGCTGCGACGGAGCGATCACCGCGGCGCGCTCGATCGCGTGCTCGAGCTCGCGCACGTTGCCGGGCCAGTCGTGGGCGCTCAGCGCGCGTCTGGCGGCGGGGGTGAGCTCCATGTCTCCGCGGCCGTGTCTGCGCGCGTACATCGCGAGAAAGTGCTCGCTGAGTCGCAGGACTTCGTCTGCGCCGCGCGCTCGAAGGGGCGGGATGGTGATCTCGACGACGCGCAATCGATAGAACAAATCCTGCCGAAACTCTCCGCGCGAGACCATCGCCTCGAGGTCTCTATGCGTGGCCGCGACGATGCGCACGTCTGTGTGCTGCGCGGACCTTCCGCCCACGCGCTCGAACGCGCGCTCTTGCACCAATCGAAGCAGCTTCGCTTGCACGGCTGGGGCGAGCTCTCCCACTTCGTCGAGAAACAGCGTGCCTTCGTGGGCTCGCTCGACCTTGCCGATGACCCTGCGATCGGCCCCTGTGAACGCTCCCTTTTCGTGGCCGAACAGCTCGCTCTCGATGAGCGTCGGGGGCAGAGTGGTGCAGTCCACGGTGACGAGCTCGCGCGCGGCGCGCTTCTTCGAGTTGGCGTGGATGGCCCTTGCGAACAGGCCCTTTCCGACGCCGGTTTCACCGCGCAGAAGAACGGTCGCGTCGGTGTTGGACGCTCGCTGAATCTGCTCGTAGACCGCGCGCATCGGCTCGCTCGAGCCGACGATGTGATTGAACGGTCCGCGCAGAGACACTCCGCGCGACGAGCCCGTGGCCGGTCGCAGCGTGGTGCCTTCGAGCGCTTGCGCGACCTGCGCCGCGAGCGCGAGCAAGAACGCTTCGTCTTCGCTGTTGAACGTCCCGTCGTTGCGGTTGAGCACTTGCACCACGCCGCGGATCGCCCTGCGCGAATCGCGGATCGGCGCGGTGAGCATGGTCTTGCTGCGAAATCCCGTACGTCGATCGACCTCCGAGAAGAAGCGCGGGTCGCTCGCGGCGTCGCTGAGGTTGACGACCTCGCCGGTCTCGGCGACGTAGCCCGCGATGCCCTTTCCGGGAGGGAGCCGGATCTGTCCGATCACGGGCAGGGTCGTGACGTGCGAGACGAGCTCGTTGGTGCTGTCGTCGACGAGGTAGAGCGTGGCTCGCTCTGCGCGCAGGGCCTCTGCGATGCGCGAAGAGAGCGCGGACAACAGCGCGTCGAGCTCGACCTCGCGAGCGAGCATGGCTCCGAGGTCGAGCAGCAACGAGAGCTTGTGCGACTGCTCCTGCAACGGCTCTTGCAACCGCCGAGAAGGTAGCACTCCCACGAACACGACTGCGCCTCCCTCGTGTGCGACGGCGTTCAGGCTGCGCGCGAGCTGCTCTCGCTGGCGGCGGGGGCGAGCTCGATCTCCATTCCCTCGAACGCGGCAGAGCTGTTGGCGAACAAGTGCTTCGCGCGCTGCTCGATGACGGCGACCTGCTCGTCGGTGCGATCGGGGTCGTGGTGAAAGAGCACGAGCTCGCGGACGTTGGCAGCTTTCGCGAGCGCGGCCGCGGCTTCGAAGGTCGAGTGACCCCAGCCGATGCGCGACATCCCGCGCTCTCCCGAGTACTCCTCGGGCAAGTACTGCGTGTCGTAGATGAGCACGTCGGCGTCCTGGCAGAGCGTGAGCAGGCGCTTGTCGACGCAGGAGTAATGCTCGGTGTCCGTCGCGTACACGACCGCGCGTCCCTTGTGTTCGATGCGGTAGGCGTACACGCCGTCGGGGTGATTGGCGCGCACGGCGGTGATCTCAGCGTCGCCGAGGACGGTGCGCTGGCGATCGCGCAGCTCGAAGAAGGTGAGCGTCGCGCCGACGTCGCGAAGATCGACGGGAAAATTCGGCGCGCTCATCTGTCGATGCAGACAGTCGCGCAGGGGCATGGGGTTGGCTCCTCCGACGACATGAATTCGTGTGCCGGGAACGTACAGCGGCGCGAAGAACGGCAACCCCTGGATGTGGTCCCAGTGCACGTGCGAGAGCAGGAGGGTGACGTCGACCTTTCCCTTGGCCATGAGGGACTGGCCGAGCTTTCGGAGGCCGGTGCCAGCGTCGAGGATGAGCGTCGATCCACCGGCGCGGACCTCGATGCACGGAGTGTTTCCGCCGTAGCGAACGAACTCTGCGCCAGGAGTCGCACACGAACCACGAACGCCCCAGAACTTCAGAGAGAGGGTCATGACACACGGGTCCTTTCGAAGACAGCGCGCAGGCTGTGGGAGTCACGATCGCGAAGCGATCCACCGCAGAACGGCTGCGGTCTTCGTCGCGCTCACGGCCCTTCCCTTCTTCACTCTGCGTGCCGTGCTCGTTCGCCCTGCAAATCGCCGAGAAATTCCCGCGGACGTTCTCTGTCTGGTCCGTGATGAACCAGCGCACGGGTGGTGCGAAACGGACCAGTGGTCCAAGATGGACCAACCCCGTGATGCGAGTTGCTCTCTCGGTGTGCGCGCTCTCGTTGGCGTTGTTCTCGTGCAAGCGAAGCGAGGCGGTGAGCGGCTGTGGGCCAGCGCTCGAGCCTGCGTCCGAGCAGTGGGTCGAGCGATCGGATGCCGAGCTGTCCGCGAAGATTCACCGCGCGATGCAGTGTGGTCAGCGGCGAGGGACGCGCGTGTTGTTGGAGTTCACGGCGCCGTGGTGCACGGACTGTCGAGAGATGGCGCGGATCGAGGCGCAAGAGCCCGCGCAGAGCGTCCTCGCAGAGCGATTCGAGCGCGTGCGCGTCAACGTGAAGCGCTGGGACGCGCACCGAGCGCTCGTCGAGCGCTACGGGATTCGCGCGATCGCCGCGTACGTGGCGCTCGATCCGAGGACGGGGGCGGTGCTCGCGCAGACGACGCAAGAGCCCATCACGGGGACGAGCGGCGCGATCACGAGCGAGCGTTGGGCCGCGTGGCTGCGCTCGGTGCGGTGAGTCTCCGCCATGGAGGCCGCCATGGCGGTCCGCCAGAGCAGACCGTGAATTCACGAGAGAAAACAGCGATGGGACATGCGGCGTGGGGCGTGCAGCGAGCCAGCGCGAAGCATGCGTTCGCCGTTCGACACCCTGGCTAAAGCGCTGATCGGCGGCTGTCTCGCGCCAGTGTGTTCGGTTGAGACCGAAGCAGAGGCGACGATGGAGCCGCTCTACGCAGACGCGGTCGTGGACCCGCTCGCCGACGAAGCCGCGATGTTGCAGCGCGGATTGCTTGGTCGAATGGCACGCGAACGCTGCGTCATCGAGGCGTTTGCGCAGACGGCGAGCGTCGAGGACGTCGACCGTTGTATGGGGCGCGCTTCGATGTTGCGCGCGACGCAAAAAGCGAATCGCGTGTTGTGGGTGATCAGCGCGGGGCGCTCGAGCGCGGCGATCACGAGCTGGAAGCTTCGGCGGTCACGCGAGTGGGGAGCCGGCGTGTACGCGAGCCGTATCGAGCGCGCGCCTCGATTGGTGGTGGTCGCGGAGCTTCCGAGGACGAGGCACACGCTCTTGCTGCGCTTGATGGGGAGAGAGCAGGTCTTGTCCTCGGCGCTGCGGGAAGCGCAAGCGCTGCCGATCGGCGCATGGGAGCGGGAGTTTGTGTGGCGCGCGCTCTTGCGTGTGCGCGACGATCTCGCCAGGATGACTGGGAGCGAATCGACTCACGAGGAAGAGACGATGCGGTATCAAGAAATCGCAGAGTGGGCGGACAAGATGCTCGAGTCAGCGCGCTCGCAGGGTGAAGCGCTCGGACGAGCACAAGGTGAGGCGCTCGGGCGAGCGCAAGGCGAAGCGCTGGGACGAGCGCAGGGTGAAGCCGAGGCGCTGCGGGCGGTGATCGCGGCGCGCGGATTCGTGCTCGATGCTGCGACGGACGAGCGGATTCGGTCGTGCTCGGACGGCGCGGTGCTGCGCGCGTGGATCGTGCGCGCGGTCTCGGCCCCTTCGCTGAGCGCCGTCTTCGAAGAGCGCTGAGCGAAGGCGTGACGCGAGTTCTGTGAACATCGCGCGCCGCGGCATTCGTGGGCCAGAAGGCGTTTGGTGACGGGCGCGTCGCGCGCAGCCGCGCTAGCATTCGCCCCGCTTGATCTCTCGCTCGTTCGTCGCGAGAGACCTCACGAACACAAGGAGCACGCACGAATGCAAAGGCGTCCCGATTCGATCCTCGGCCTCGCGCTCCACTACGCGAAGCTGCGTCTGCAAAACCCCGCGACCCGAACGAGCACCGTGCTCGCCTTCGGCCTCGCGGGCGCCGCGCTCACCGGCGTCACCGCGATGGCGATGCGCTCGCACGACGGCGCGTGCGGCGCGGGCTGCCTGCGCGCGCGAGTCACGCACACGAATTCAACGAGCGCCCAGGGCGCGCGTCCCGCGAGCGCGCAGATCCGCTGTCAGACGCTCGTCGTTCGCTCGAGCGACCACCACGCGGTCCGCTCGTGCATGCCCCAGTGGGCGTGGAACAGCCTGGCCACCACGGTGAGCGGCGATTTCGTGCGCCCCCACGACGGGCAGAGCTTCGCGCTCTTGCCCTCGCTCGTGTCCAACGGCGACGGCTACGGAATGGCGTTCAGCGTCCTCACCGAGAACAGCGCGGACGTGTACTTTCAGCGCCTGTCCGCGGGCGGCGAGCGCGTCGGACAAGCGGTGCGCGTGAGCGCGTCGAAGGACGGGGACGTCGCGATCTTTCCGTCGATCGCGTGGACGGGATCGGGGTACGCGATTGCGTGGACGGGCCTGCGCGACGAAGAAGAGCTCGATGTGTTTCTCGCGCGCGTCGACGCCGCGGGCGCCTCGCAGGGCGCGGTCGTCAAGGTCAGCGAGTCGAGCGAGATGGACCTGTTCGCGCGCGTCGCCGTGAGCAACGGCCGCACGTCGGTCGCGTGGGTTCGCTTCAACGGCGAAGACCAAATGTCCGCGCGCTTCCGCTTCTACGACAGCGCCGGATCGCGCGTGGGCAACGAGATCGGCCTGCGCGACGTGCTCATCGTCGGGATGCCCTCGTTGCTTCCCACGCGTCAGGGCTTCGCGTTCGGCTACAACACCTTCGACCTGCGTCGCGCGCAGTCGGTGCTCACGCTCTATCGCATGGGGCCCGAAGGACAGGGAGGCGCTCCCTTCGTCGTCAATGCTGAGCGCAAGATCAACGCGGCCGTCGCGATGGCCAGCGACGGAGACGCGTTCAACTTCGTGTGGGAAGACGGCATGTTCGAAGAAGAGACGAACACGCTGGCCTTCGCTCGCGCCGCGGGCACGCGCGTCGAGACCCGTCGCACCGCGCTCACCAACGGTCGCGCGGTGGACATGCAGCCGGCCGCCGCGGTCGCTCCCGACGGAAACACGGGAGTCACTTGGACGCACGCAGACCCGCGCTCGGGCCGCCCCACGGTGGTCTTCGCGCGTGTGGGGAAGAACGGCCGCGCCGTGGGCGAGCTGCTCACGATGCCGCGCGCTGGAGCGGACGCGTTGTTCTCGTCGGTCGCCTGGGGAGGACGCGAGTTCCTCGTGGCGTGGACGGAAGTGCGCGGAGAAAACGTGGCGATCGCGCTCGGGCGCGTGAGCCCCGACGGCCGTCGCCCGCAGTGACTGAACGGTGATTCACCGCAGCGGGGGTGCGGTGAACGCAGCAACGGACCTCGATGGGTCGGGGCGCGCTTCGGGGGATCGAGCAGAGCCCTGCGCTCAGCGCGGGAGCTTGGCGTCGAAGAACGCGCGCATCTTGATGAGGTTCTTCGGCTCGCGCGAGAACGACGGCGCGGTGTAGCTCTTGGCGAAGCCGCGGACGTCCGCGATGAACTCCGCGAGCACCGACGGGTTGTTCACGATGTCGTCCACCGAGCGGCCGCGCGCGGCGCCGCGGCGAAGACCGACGACGTACGATTCGAGGCGCTTGTAGTCGTCGCCGAGAAACTCTTTGACGAGGTCGACTTCGTTGACCAGGCGCAGCGCGACGGTGAGCTTGCCGGCCTCGATGTTGTCGATTCCCTCTTTGTTGGCGAGGTCCGCGGCGACGCGAAGCACGAAGGCGTCGTCGAGGTAGCCGATGTCATCGATTCCGTCGGGGATGAGGTCGAGGGACTTGAACAGGTAGTTCAGTCCGCCGACCAGCGTCCTGCGCGCGGTCTCGGGAATCTTCGGGTCCGAAATGAGATCCACGAGCCCCTCGCCATCGTCGCCGAGAGTTCGCAGCCAGGTCGGAAACACATCGAGGCACTTTGCGTCCACGTCGCTCATGACGGTTGGGATGCTACGTTATTAGTTCTGGGGACGAAAACACTCTTCGCGCGCTTTCGATGCGCTTTCGAAGGCGCGCGGGACGGCGCGGGTGGTAGCAATCGAACTGTCGAGGGACGTCCTCGATGTGCCGTGAATCATGCGATTTTCGTATCGATGCCTGGTAGCGAGGCGGGCGGGCGGGGCCTGTGTGCTGGTCCCTCTCTCGATCGACGGGTGGGCTGTCACCGCAGCGCAGCCTGAGCACGGTATCCACGAGCTCTCGACGGCGATCGAAGACGCGATTTCGCGGGCTCATCCCCGGCGCGTTGCCGCGTGGACGCGCTCGGTCACGGGCGAGCTCGTCGAGCTCGAGCTGCCGGTCTTGCCCGTCTGGAGCGCGAAGGAGTGCGAGCGCCGAACGCTCTCTCTGTCCGTCGTCCTCGCGCCCGCGCAGCGCCCGTACGTCGAAGCGTACGCTCCTCGATTGGGGCTTCGGTTCTGGCTCGAGGGCGGCGAAGACGTGTTCGAGCGCGCCGCCTCGCTCTTCGAAGCGCACCTGAAATCCCTGCCCGAGAGCGCGCTGATCGACCTGCGCAAGACCGGGACCGAAGAGCTCGTCTCGTTCGACGTCGAGCCCACGATCGCGAAGCTCTCGTCGCTTCGACACCACGAGCTCGCGCTGGATGTTCGCTCGATCGCGACGACGAGCGATGGGCCTGAGCCCGACGCTCCGTTCGACAGCGAGCCTGGCAGCGAGTCTGGCGAGGACGAAGGCGATCTCTCGGACAGCAGCGAGCGCGAGCGGCGCGTGGCGCAAGCGTACGATTCGGACGCAGGCTTTCGCGTCGAGAGCGCGGCTTCGTCTCGTGACGCGCGGTCGTTGCGGCGCAGGACCCGCGCCCTTCGTCGCGTGGGAGACGCGTGGCATCAGCTCGCGAAGGACCAGCAGCTGCACCGCGCGTACGGAAGAGACTCGGTCGTCGATGCGCTGCTCGCGCGTCTGCGCGACCCTCGGCCCGACCCCGTCGTTCTCGTCGGCCCCTCTGGCGTGGGAAAATCCGCGATCCTGGCCGAGCTCGCCGCGCGCTTGCAGGGCGAAGACGCGCTTCCGATGGTGGGGCGCAAGCTGCTCTTCGCGATCGACGGCTCGCGCTTGATCGCTGGCGAGGGCTCGTTTGGCGAGTGGCAGCAGCAGACGCTCGAGGTCTTGCGCGAGGCGAGCGCGACCGGCGCCGTGCTCAACCTCGGCGCGCTGAGCGACCTGCTCGACGCTGGCCGCAGCGCTGAGCGAGACGACAACGTCGCGCAGCTCTTGTTGTCGCCGCTCGCGGCGCGCGAGGTGTGCGCGATCGGCGAGGCGACGCCCGAGTCGTGGACGGAGATCGAGCGGAGAAACCCGTCGTTTGCACGGCTCTTCGCGGTCGTTCGCGTCGAAGAGCCGGCGCGGGACGAGCTGCGGTCGATCGCGTTGCGCGTGGCGCGCGAGCTCGAGGCGCGGCACTCGATTGTCGTCGCCGACGAGGCCGTCGACGCGTGCATCGCGTTGGCTCGGCGGTTCTGGCCCTATGGAGCGACGCTCGGACACGCGATCGCGTTTCTTCGCCGCGCGGCGCTCTCGCGCGTGCACGTGAGCGCGCCGTCGCTCTCGGTCTCGTCGGTGATCGATCGGTTCGCGAGCGAGAGCGGGATTCCGCCGGTGCTCTTGCGCGATGATCTTCCGCTCGACCCGGCCTCGGTGCGCGCGGCGCTCAAGGCGCGCGTGGTCGGGCAAGATCACGCGGTCGAGCGCGTGGTCGAGGTGGTCTCGGTGCTCAAGGCTGGCCTGCAAGACTCGAAGAAGCCCGCCGCCGTGCTCTTCTTCGCAGGCCCCACCGGCGTGGGAAAAACCGAGCTCTCGCGCGCCCTCGCGCAGTTTGTCTTCGGCTCGGACGAGCGACTCGTTCGCGTGGACATGGGCGAGCACTCGGGGCCCGACGCGGTCGCGAGGCTCGTCGGTGACGGGCAGAGCACCGGCGTTCTCACGGGCGCAGTTCGCAGGCAGCCCTTCAGCGTCGTGCTGCTCGACGAGATCGAGAAGGCGCACCCCGCGGTGTTCGACGTGCTGCTCGGAGTGCTCGGCGAAGGGCGGCTCACCGATGCGCGCGGGCGGTTCACGGACTTTCGCAACTGCGTGTTGGTCATGACCTCGAACCTCGGCGCAGAGACGCTGCGCTCGCGCGTGGGCTTCGAGAGCGCTGATCCGTCGCGCGCCGAGCGCGCCGTGCGGCAACACTATTTGTCCGAAGCGCAGGCGTTTTTTCGGCCCGAGCTGTTCAACCGAGTCGATGACTTCGTCGTGTTCGACCCGCTCTCGAGAGAGGCGCTGCGCTCGGTCGTGCTGCGTGAGTTGAAGAAGCTCTCGCAGCGCGAAGGGCTTCGCAGGGCGAACGTGGCGCTCGTTCCGACGGCGGCGGCGGTCGACGCGATCGTGAAGGAGGGCTTCGACCCTCGCTACGGAGCGCGGCCGCTCAAGCGCGCGATCGAGCGCACTGTCACCGCGCCGCTCGCGACGTTTCTCGCGCAGCACTCGAGCGCGCACGGCGCGAAGGCCTCGCGCGTCGAGGTGGACGCGAGCGGGTCGAAGGGCAAGGGCCTCACGTTTCGACTCTCGTCGCAGAGCGCTGAAGACGCAGCGAGCCTGGCGCGCGTGGGCGAAGTGCTCTCGCTCGCAGGAGAGCTCCGCGCGATGGCCCAACGATGGAGCCGAAGCGCGCTGTGTCACGCGCTGCGCTCGGAGCTGCGCTCGTTTGATCACGCCTCGAAGCTCGAAGGATTCTGGACCGATCGCGCGATGGCCGAGCGCGCCGCGCGACGGGCCGCCGCTGCGAAGGGCCTGATTTCGCTGGTGGATCACGCGGTCGAGCAGGCCATCGCGAGCGAGGACCTCGCGTTCGAGGCTTACTACGACCGAAGCGCAGAGGCGGCCAACGCCCTCGTCGAAGAGTTCGCGGACTTGAGAGAGCACTTGCTGCGCGCGAGGAGAGCGCTGTTTCTCGCGACGTTCGAAGCGACGCAGTCGCAGCCGCTCAGCGTGCTCTATCTCGGTGGCTCGCGCGCGGCTTGGAAGTGGGTCGAGTGGCTCCGCAGCGCGTACCTGGCGTATGCGAGAGAGCAGGGGCTCGCGGCCACGGTCTACACGCCGTTCGAAGCGCCGGCGGAGGGCGCAGAGCCGAGGGCGAAGGGGAGGGCATCCGTCGTTCCGCCTGCGAAAACATGGGCGAAAGCGAAGAGTGGAGAGCGGCACTGGGTGTGGCGAGAGACCAGCGAGCACCCGCCCGAAGGAGCGCCGATGCTCTGCGCGATCGTGTTTCGCGGAGAGATGGCGCGAGTGTTCTCTGCAGAGCAAGGCGCGCATCGCGTGCTCGGCGACGGCGGAACGTTGGTCGTCAAAGTCCTCTTCGACAGCGCCTCGCACGCGCATCCGCTGCGACGCGCGCTCGAAGTCGAGAAGCTCCTGCGCGACGATGAAGTGCGCCGCGTGCAGTCCTCGCGGCGCGTCCTCAAAGACCTGCGCACCCACGTCGAGGTCTCGTGGAGCGAAGAGCCAGGCGCGCTCCCCGAGCTCGGCCCGCTCTTCGAAGCGTGGATCAACGCGCGAGTGCTCTCTACGACGCCGTCGCTCTCGAGAGAGCTCGGCGGAGAGTGATCCGCTCGATCAGCGCACGAGCGAGTCGACGACGACGGTCTCGACCGCGCGGAGATAGCGCGCGAGCCCCGAGCGTTGGCCGCGCGCTTCGAGCACCGAGAGCGCGGTGTCCTGCCAACACGCGGCGAAGCGAGGGTTGCGAGCGGTGACTCCTCCGCTCGACTCGAAGAGCGCCTTGGCCACGCGCTTGGCGTCGCGAACGTCCGCGTGAAGGTCGGACATGAGCCGCTCGCACTCGAGCGTCGGGTCGAAGCCGAGCTCGTCGCACACGCGCGCGAGCGCGTCGCGTTCGTGTGTGTTTTGGGCGACGAAACCCGCGACGACCCAGGCCTCGGACTCGCGGTGAATCTCCGCGCAGACCGCGGTGATGGGCTCGTCGGCGAGGCGCAGGCCCTCGTCGAAGAGCATGCGAGGATCGGTTTCTCCGTCCGTGTCTGCGGCGATGAAGAGCAGGTCCGGCGGAGGATCGAGCGTCATCGCGGCGCGCGCCGAGCGAAAGGCCATCGCGGCTTTGGCGTGCGGAGCGACCCTGCGTCCCGTGGCGACGTCGCGCACCGCGGAGGCGATCGAGCGGGCTTCGCAGCGGCGATCGACCGCGCCACGATCAGCCCAATCGAAGTGTGGATCGAGGCCGATCCACGCGCGCTGGGTGTCGACGAGCGACGGGTCCCACAGCTCGCGGAGCCAGTCGAAGCGAGCGCGCTCGCGGATGACGCGATCGCAGAGGTCTCTCGCCAGCGTCGCTGAGAGAGAGTCCTCTGCGCACAAGAGCCATCGACGAGCGTCGCTCACCAGCCTCGTTCAGCGCGGGTAGTTCCAGAGGACCTGGCCGACGCCGACGGCGCCGCGGTCGACGACGAGGTGCTGGTATGCGCCCGAGCCCTCTTCTTCGTTTTGCACGTGCTGCGCGAACTGGCGCCACACGTAGTGCGTGAGCTCGCCGACGGTGAGCGCGTTGTCACGCGGGTCGTTGTCGGCTTCGCCGCCCATTCCCAAGCGGAGGAAGTGCGACAAGAATCCGCCCGCGCGAAACTGCTGCGCGACCGAGCTCGTGACGTCTTCTTCGCTCGAGAACAATCCGATGCGGCCAGGACGCGTGATCACGTCCTTCGCGAACCCGCCGGCGTAGCAGGAGTCGAGCGCGAGGATGCTCGTGCGAGCGCGGATGCCGTCGAACAGCGTCCCCATCTCGTCGTCCATGAACTGACCGTCGTAGACGTAGAGGTACTCGTCCATTCCGTCGAGCTCGCGCTGATCGCTCGAGCCGCCGCGGGTGCGTCCGCCGTGGCCCGAGTAGAAGAACACGAACACGTCTTGCGGACCGGCTTGCGCGCCGATGCGCTGAATCGCCTCACGAATGTTCTGGCGCGTGGCTTGTCCGTCCGTGAGCAACACGCGGCGGTCTTGCGTGAGCAGGCCGCGGTCGGTGAGCGCCTCGACCATCTTCACAGCGTCGTTGGCGCACTCGGGCAGGTCGTTGGTGCCTGCGGGATAGTCGGTGATTCCTGCGAACACGCCCCACACGCGAGGTCCGCCCGCGACGTTGGGAATCGGGTTGGGATTGGGGTTGTTGGGGTTGGGGTTGGGGCCCGGCGTGGGGTTGTCGATCGGCAGCGATCCTGCTGCGCCGCTCTCGACGCGCAGCGAGTACGCGCCGCTCTCTCCCGCGCGGTAGCTCGTCACCATCACCTGGTAGTTGCCCGCTTCGGCCGACGGAATGTCGATGCCCGAGTTGGTGTTGCCCGAGACGAGATCGTCGTTGTCCTGCTGCCGTCCGCTCGGCGAGCGAAGGATCATGTACGTGTCGAACGCGGAGCTGTTCAAGCGCAGGCGCACGGCCTCGCCGGGCCTGAACTGCAGCGTGTGTTGGTCGACGAACTCGCCCGATTGCAGCGTGCGATCACCCTGCGCGAGCGTCCCCGTGATCTCGCGAGCGCGCGCGTTGCCAGGCTGCGGAACGACGTTGGGCACAGGGTTCGGCTGCACCGGCGTGGGGTTCGGCGTCGGCGTGGGCTGCGCTGTTCCCGCGCCAGGAGCGCGCACGCTGAGCTGGTAGTTTCCAGTCTCTCCAGCGCGGTACGAAGACACGGTCACCGTGTACTGACCGGCTTCGCTCGTCACGAGGTCGAGCGCAGAGTTGGTCGTGCCCTGAATGCCGTCGTCGTTCTGCTGCTGCTGTCCCGAAGGCGAGCGCACGATCAAGAACGTGTCGAAGTCGCTCGACGTCGTCTCGAGGTGCACGGCGGCGCCAGCAGGCCAGTTGAAGGTGAAGCTGTCAGCGAATTCGCCGCTCGGACGCGTTCCATCGCCCTGCGCGAGCGAGCCCGTCACGTTCTGCGGGCCGATGTTGTTCGGCTGCGCGGGCGTGGGGTTGGGCTGTCCCGGAGTGGGCTGCGCGCCCGCCGCTCCACCGCCGATGTTGAGCGTGTACGCGCCGGTTTCGCCAGGGCGATAGCTGGTGACCATCACCGTGTACTGACCGGCTTCGCGCGCGGTGTAATCGAGCTGCGAGTTGCGGTCGCTCGGCGAGAAGTCGTCGTTGTCCTGCTGCGATCCCGAGGGAGCGCGCACGATCAAGTACGGGTCGAACTGCGACGACTCCAAGCGCAGACGGAGCTGCGCTCCAACAGGCCAGTTGAACGTGTAGCGATCGACGAACTCGCCTGAGTTCAAGCGCTGATCGCCCTGCGCGAGCGTCCCTTGGCGCGCGACGGCGGCGACCTGCGTCGATCCTCCGGGCTGCGGCTGCGGCTGGCCCGGAAACCACTCTTGCACGTTGGTCTGTCGCGAGCTCGGGTTGAACTTGAGCTCGTACGAGCCCGTGACGCCAGCGCGCGTCGCAGAAGCGATGACCTTGTATTCGCCGGTCTCTGCGAGGACGAGAGAGAGGGACGAGTTCGTCGTTCCACCCGAGTCGTCGTCGGCGAAGACCGCGCCCGACGGAGCGACCACGATGAGGTACGGGTCGATCGCCGTCGAGTTGAGCGTGAGCGAGATCGTGTCGCCCTGCGTTCCAGCGAACGAGTAGACGTCCGCGTGCTCTCCGCTCGGCAGCGTCGCGTCGTTGGCCGCGAGCGTCCCTTGCACTTCTTGCCCTGCGCGAAGCGCGGTCGTCGCCGTGAGCGCGGGCGGCAAACGGTGGTGCGTGCGCGAGTCCGACGGCTGGATGTACTCGAGAAACGGCGTGCTCTGCGAGCCCATCTGCTGATAGGCGTTCTGCACGTTGGTCGGCATCGCGAGCGCGTTGGTGTTCTGCGCGACCGCTGCTTGTCGTTCGACGCGAACGCGATACGCGCCGCCCGTTCCGGCGCGGTACGAGCGCACGCGCACCTTGAGATCACCGGCGGAGCGCGCGGAGACCGTGAGCTGCGAGCGCTGGCGCGAGCCCTGGAAGTCGTCGTTCATCAGCGACGTTCCGTCGGGGAGAACCACTTCGAGCACCGGATCGAACGACGTCGAGTCGACGGACACGACGAAGCGATCGCCCGCGTTCACGCGCATCTCGTAGTGATCCGACGCGGCTTGTCCCGCGGCGCGCGGCGTGAGCTGCGCTTGCTGATCGAGCAGCGAGTTGGGGTTCTGCTGCGCCTGCGACGACTGCGCGTTCGTCGAGTTGCTGTTGCTGTTGTTGCGGTTGCCCGAGCGGCGACACGCGCCCGCTCCAGCGATCGTAGTGAGCGCCGCGAGCAATACGAGCGAACGAGGCAGCGGAGTCTTCATCGTAGCTTCAACCCTTTCTCCCTCAGCGCTCGCGCTCACTCGATGAGCGTCGCGCTGTCGTGACTCTCAAGGGCCGAGAGGGAGCTTTCGGCGCACTGAGTGTACGGGATTCGAAGGGCGGGATGTTCCCGGCTTTCCGCGATCTGACAGCGCGCAACGTTGTGCGAGGTGTGTGTGAAGCATGGTTCACGACGGCCCTGGCAAGGAGAGTTTCTTGCGTGCTCGGGATTGACCAAGGCGCGTGGGGGCCGCACTGCTCGCGGCCCAAAGAACTATGGCGAAGCTCAATCAAGTCATCGCGATCGAGAAGGGCGTGAAGGCCAAGGCTCATCAAGAGCTCACCGAGGCCCATCAACAGCTGCAGAAGCCCTCTCTGCTCGCGGGTATTTCTCGCACGTATCGTCCCAAGGACGAGGAGGGCGAGCAGCTTCCGCCCGAGTCAACGAAGGTCCAGCTCAAGGCCGATGACGCGATTCGTCGCACCGTGGACACGCTGGTCGAGCTGTTCGACGTGACCGCGACGAAGGAGTGGGCCAACTGCGAAGCGCGCGCGGACGTCGTGGTCGACGGCAACGTCCTCGCGGCGCAAGTCCCCGTGACGTACCTGCTGTTTCTCGAGAAGCAGCTCGTGGATTTGCACACGTTCGTGAAGAAGCTGCCCGTGCTCGACGCGAGCGAGTCGTGGGTGTTCGACGCGGGCGCGGACTGCTGGGCGACCGAGCCTGTGCAGACGGCGAAGACCAAGAAGATCCCGCGCAACCACGTGAAGGCCGAAGCGACGGAGAAGCACCCGGCGCAAGTCGAGGTCTATTACGAAGACGTGGTCGTGGGCACGTGGCGCACGGTGAAGTTCTCTGGCGCGCTGCCGGCCAAGCGCGTCAACGAGCTGCTCGCGCGCGTCGAGAAGATGCAGCAAGCGGTGAAGTTCGCGCGCGAAGAGGCGAACAACGCGAAGTGCGATGACAAGAAGCTCGGCCGCGCGGTGCTGGGATATTTGTTCGGCTGAGCCGCTTGCGCGGTCGATGAGCGAGGGCTACATCGAGCGGCGGAGTACAGGCTGAGACTCAAGCTCAAGCTGAAGACTCCGGCGTGTCAGTGCAGGTTCGACTCCTGCTCCCCTCACTCGACGAGGGGATAGCCCAACCAACGGAAGAGGCGGCGCTGGGGTGACCAACAACCCTCAGATTCTCACTCCAATCTGAGCATGCGCCGTTGTCCGCTCGATCGACCGAAGCTCGTCGCGCTACCGCCGGATGGTCGTTCAACTCGACCTCAGCCCACTTCTTTCACAGAGCCTTCGGGGCTCTGCTCTGGGCAGATCGTCTAACCGTAAGACACGGACGGTCTCAGGACTGAACGAGCTTCTTAAATGTGCGAGCGGCCCGTACGAGGGCGGCAAACCGAGGCTCTGGAGAGGGTCATTCTCCGGAGCCTCAATTATTTTCGAGCCGCTACGGCGCGCGTCGCGACTACGTCGCTCCTTCCCCCGCGCCTGCGTCTCGAGGTTTTCGAGCCGCTACGGCGCGCGTCGCCAGGGGAACGACCGTGTTTTTCGAAGCAGCAAGCTTTCGAAGTGCGATGGACGCGATGGACGCGATGGACGCGATGGACGCGATGGACGCGATGGACGCGATGGACGCGATGGACGCGATGGACGCGATGGACGCGATGCACGCGATGCGCGCGATGCGCGCGATGGACGCGATGGACGCGATGGACGCGATGCACGCGAGGGACGCGATGCGCGCGAGTGCCACGAGGACGCGATGGACGCGACGCGCGAAGCGCAGAGGTGCGCGGAGTGCCTCGCTTAACACCGGTCGCAAACGTTTCGCAGGCACACATCAATACGATCGGTTCGCGAGCGAATTCGCTCATCGATCTTGATGCACTTCGCTCGTCGCGAGTCTTCGAGCGAGGCCTTGCGGTGGCACTTGTTGCCACCGACTTCGTCCATCGCGTGCATCGCGTCCATCGCGTCCATCGCGTCCATCGCGCGCATCGCGCGCATCGCGTGCATCGCGTGCATCGCGTCCATCGCGTCCATCGCGTCCATCGCGTCCATCGCGTCCATCGCGTCCGTCGCGTCCGTCGCGTCCATCGCGCGCGTCGCGTCCATCGCGCGCGTCGCGTCCATCGCGTGCATCGCGCGCGTCGCGTGCATCGCGCGCGTCGCGTCCATCGCGTCCATCGCGCGCGTCGCGCAAGCATCCCTCGCGCAAGCATCCCGTGTGCGCCCTTCGTCCTCGCGCTTTGCTCAGTGTGAACGCGCGCCGTCCGCGTCGCGACTACGTCGCTCTCCCCTCGCCCCTTGGCGGACCCGCTCAGCGCACGAGCACGATCTTCGCGATTTCGGGCGGGGCGCTCAAGCGAACGGGAGGGCCGGTAAATCCCAGGCCGTTGCTCACGAAGAGCGTGCTCTCTCCCTCGCGGTACACGCCGCTCACGTAGTCGAGCGCGAGCTTCATCATCGAGCCCGGGTTGATCTGCCCGCCGTGCGTGTGCCCCGATAGCTGAAGATCCGCCTGCGTTTTTGCTCGGTGAAACACCTTTGGATTGTGCGCGAGCAGCACCTTCGCGCGGTCCGGAGACGAGCCCTCCAACGACAGCCGCACATCACAGTCGCGGCCAGGAACCACGCGATACGCCCAGAAATCATCGACGCCCGCGAGCGTAAATCCCCCCTGATCGCCAGGGCGAATCACGGTGTGCTCGTTGATGAGCGTGCGGATGTCCGTGCGGTTCATCGCCGAGAGCACCGCTTCGAAGCCCGCGTAGTAGTCGTGGTTGCCGAGGATCGAGAGCACTCCGTCGCGCGCGCGCAGCTTCGTGATCGACCGCAGCGCGTCGGCGATGTGCCGGGGATGGCGGTCGATGAGGTCTCCCGTGAGGACGATGAGGTCCGGCCTGAGCGCGAGCGTTCGCTCGATGATCGGCCGCATGTCCTCTTCGCCCGTGTAGATCCCGTAGTGAACGTCGGTGAGCTGCACGATCGTGTAGCCCTCGAGCGCGCGCGGCAGCTTCGGCAGGTGAAATACCTCTTCGCGCACGCGCAGGTCGCGGCGGCCCTTGATGAGCCCGTAGCCGACGTAGGTGCTCGTGGCTGCGACGATTCCGATGTTGACCGCGCGAGAGAGCGTGTCGCGTCGAGTGGGCAGCTCTTCGCTCGTGTCCGCGGGCGCTGGCGCTTCGGGTTCGATTGACTCGGTCTTGGCTGCGCTCGATGGGGCCTCTGCCTGCTCGGCGCGCGCGATGGTGGCGCGCGCTCGGCGCGCGAGTCGAACGCGGCCCACGAGCTCGAGCAGCCCGTGCCACAGCGCGAGACCGACCGCAGAGACCCACACGACGATGACCGCGCAGCGCTCGATCGAGACGAGGACGCGCCAGGCGCCTCCGCCGATGGGGGCGCGGGCGCGGGCGAGCATCTCGAACGAGAGGATGAGGACCGCGAGCGCGAAGACCGCGAGGCGCATCAGCCACTTGGACCGGCGGTCAGCGAATCGTCCGGGAAACAGCACGCGCGCGACGACCTCGATCGAGACGCCGAGCATGAGCAAGATCGCGATGGGAAACAGGTCGAACCGAAGCGCGAGCACGAGCGGTGCCCGAGAGTAGCGCGCAGCGCGCGGTATGGCCGCCGAGCGATCCGGCGAGCCCCGCGTTGCGCGGAGTGAACGGACGAAAGCGGGCGTTGGACGGCTGCGCGATCGCCGCGTGCGCGCGGGCGAACTCTTGTAGCGTGGGCATCTCCGCGGGCGATCACCGCGGGCTCACTCAACGCAGCAAGCAGGGACCTCTGAGGACATGACGCAAAGCAACACACCCGCAGCGCCGGCACCCATCTTCGCCGAACCTACGCCGCTCGGATTGCTCGGGCTCGCCGTGGGTTGCGCGGCGCTCACGCCGATCGCGTTTGGGCAGGCGCTCACGCCGGCGGCGTTTCGAACGGCGGCGATGTACTGTCTTTTCTTCGGCGGCGGCTGTCAGTTTCTCGCGGGGATGATGGCCCTCGCGAACAAGAACCTCTTGGGCGGAACGCTCTTCACGACCTTCGCGTTCAACTGGCTGATGAACTGGCACGTGCTGTCGGGGTTGGCGGAGGGACGCGTTCCGGACTCGCACATCGTGCTGAGCATCGACGTGTGCTTCTCGGTGATCTTCGTCGTGCTCACGTTCGCGTTCGGCTTCTACTCGAAGCTGCTGTTCGCGTTCTTGCTCGACATCGACGTGCTGTTCGGGTGTCGCATCTTGAAAGAGCTGACGAAGTCCCAATCGTTCAACCTGCCGATCGCGCTGGCCACGGTCGTTTTGGGACTGATCGCGCTGTATCTGTCGTTCGCGATCTTGATGAACACCGCCGCAGGAAGGACCGTGTTTCCCGTGCCCGGCCCGTTGTTCAAAGCGACGCCGCCCGGCGAAGGCGCCGCGTCGGCGGCGCACTGAGCGCGCGCTGAGCACAGCGCGAAGAGAGCGAGAGAACCCGTGAGTGACACAGCGTCGTTGGTGGTGATGTTGCTCTCCGTGGTGCTCGGATCGAGCGTGATTCCTGGGCTCATGTGGCTCGGACACCGGGACGAAGCGCGCGCGCGATGGCCGCGTCGCGTGGTGGGGACGCAGGTCGTCAACGCGGCGAAGTATCGCGAGGCCGTGGTCCCGACGTTCGGCGGCGAAGGGCCTCCGCTCAACGTGCGCATCGCGGCGATCGGCGCGTGGGGCTTGGGGCAGATGTTTCTTCCGGGCCTCGCCGCGGGGCTCTTCGGCCTGCTCGTCGTCGTCGGGATCGTCTCGATCCCCGGCCTCATCCTCGCGTGGAAGAACTTCTTCGCAGGAAAATCCCTGCTCCTCGGCGAGCGCGGCGCCGAAGAGAAAGCGCGCAGCCTCGCTGAGTTCACCGTCGTGCTCAACGTCCTGGTCCTCGCGGTCGTGGCGGGCCTCTCGCTGTGGACGCTCGCTACCTCCACGAGCACCCTGCGCGCGATGCGAGAGATCGTCGGCCTCGGCGGCCCCGTGGCTCTCTACGCGGTGATCTCCCTGTTTCACGCGCGCTTTCTTCGCAAGGCGGCGGACGAAATCGAAGCGCACAACAACGCCCTCGACGAGGCCGCGCTCTCGGGCGTGCGCGTGGACGTCGAGCAGTTCTCTTCACAGCTCGGCGCGGACGAGCTGCCCGCGGCCGAGCCCGCTGCGCAGCCCGCGCGAAGCGGAGCTTGATTTCGCATCCCCGAACCACTGACTCCCGCGACGTCATGGTTGATGCAGGAAGCATCAACTCATGCCGCGCCAGTGGTTCGGGGATGCGGTCTAGCTCTCGCGCACGCGCCACGAGCCCACCTCGCGGCCCACGACGTTGCGCACGAGCGCGTGCTCCCAGTCCGCGGGGCGCTCCCAGAGGTCCGCGCTCAATCGCGCGAGGCTCCACTCGATCGCGACGGCGAGCGCCTCGGTCGAGCCCGAGTGCACTTTGATCGCGATCCCTGTGTTTCTCCCGGGAATCGCGATGCAAAACAGCCCCATCGCGCCGATCTTCACGGCCATGGGCTCCTTCGCCGCGCGCGCGATCGACAGGTCGAGCCGCCCCGTCCCCGACGTGAGCTCGGGGTGCTCGCGCATCGCGTGGCCCGCGCGATACAGCCTCTTTTGCCAGGGATCATCGCTCGGCGCGCGCATCGCCGCGGCGAGCCTCTGCCACGCGCGCGCCGCGCACGAGACCGGCTGCACGAAGGTCGGGACGCCGCACCCGTCGATCACGGTCCTCGGTCGATGCAGCATCCACTGGGACATTTGCTGCTCGATCGCTCGCTGTAGCGGGTGCTCGATCGGGCGGTAGTCCTTCGGCCATCCGTTGCGAAGGCAGCTCGCGAGCATGAACGAGTGCTTGCCCGAGCAGTTGTTGTGCAGGTCCGTGTAGCGATCGCCCGCGCGAATCACGGCCTCTGCGCTGGGGACGTGCGCCGGGGCGTGCGCTCCGCAGCGGAGGTCTTCGGCGCGCGCGTCGAAGCGGTGGAGCATGGACCGAACGAGCTCGAGGTGCGCGGGCTCGGCGCTGTGCGAAGCGCATCCGACCGCGATTTGCTGCGGTGAAATGTCCTCTGGATCTCCGAGCATCGCGAGGGACACCGCGAGCTGGTGCGGCTTGCTCGCCGAGCGAAACGCCGTCTCGCGGTCGTCGCCCACAGCGAGCACGGTGCGCTCTCCTTCGATCGCGAAGACCGAGAAGGGGTGCACGGACTCGACCAGGTCTCCACGGAGTTGCTGCGCTTCGGGCATCGGACCGAGAGAGGCTCCCATAGTGACGAGCGGTTGTGCGATGCTCGTGAGCGGTATGGGATTCGACGCGCTCTATGCGCAGGCCGCGCCTGCGGTGCCGCAGTTCACGGGCAGCTCGCCGGTGCTGCTCGTGGTGCTGCTCGCGGTCGCGTCGGTGCTTCCGTTCTTCATCTTGGTCTCGACGTCGTTCGTGAAGGTGAGCGTCGTGCTCGGCCTCGCGCGCAACGCGCTCGGAACGCAGAACGTCCCCAGCAACACGGTCATCACCGCGCTCGCTGCGGCGCTCTCGATTCACATCATGGCGCCGACGACCGCGGCGGTCTCGCGCGCTGCGGGGCCGTTCATCGATCGCGCGCTCGCTGCGGACCTCGCGCGGCCCGACGCGCGACAAGAGCTCGAGCGCGCGTGGAACGCGACGCGCGCGCCCATCGCGGGCTTTCTCGAGCGCAACTCGAGCGCGAGGGACCGCGCGTTGTTCTTGGACCTCGCGCGACGCGCGAGGCAGCGGCCGGCGAGCGATGGTGGCGCGGTCGAGGCTCCGAGCCCGAGCGACCTGTCCGTGCTGCTGCCGGCGTTCGTCGTGAGCGAGCTGACGAGCGCGTTTTCGATTGGGTTTCTGGTGTTCTTGCCGTTCTTGATCGTCGAGCTGGTGATCGCGAACATCCTCACGGCGCTGGGGCTGCAGTCGGTCTCGTCCTCGACGGTGTCGCTTCCGTTCAAGCTGTTGCTCTTCGTGTTGGCCGACGGCTGGTACCTGCTCGCGCGAGCGTTGGTGCTGGGCTATCGCTGAGAACACCGCACGAGCACTCGTGTGTGCCGTGTGGGCGAAGTTGTCGAAACGTTGACAGCGCTCGAACGCGGGTGCTAAGCGCGCGGCCGTACAGATGGCGACGCGGCGTGTCGAACGCTGCTGCGTCGCGCGTTCCAACAACGCGCGCTCGTGAGCGCGCAGGAGTCAGCGCTCGATGCTTCGCCCGATCTGTCTGTTCACTGGAAACGCGAACCCTGCCTTGGCCGAAGGGATCGCGAAGCACTTGGACAAGCCCCTCGCGCGCGCCAAGGTGCAGCGCTTCAGCGATGGCGAGACCGCCGTCGAAGTGGGCGAGAACGTGCGCGGGATCGACACGTTTATCATTCAGCCCACGTCGCAGCCGGCCAACGACTCGCTGATGGAGATACTGATCCTGTCCGACGCGCTTCGTCGCGCGAGCGCGGGCAGCATCACCGCGGTCATGCCGTACTTCGGCTACGCGCGGCAGGATCGCAAGGTCGCTGGACGCACGCCGATCACCGCCAAGCTCGTGGCGGACTTGATCGTGACGGCGGGCATCGAGCGCGTGGTGACGGTCGACCTTCACGCCGGGCAAATCCAGGGCTTTTTCAACATCCCCGTGGACAACTTGTACGCGATGCCCGTGCTGCTCGAGGCGCTTCGCCAAGAGCTCGGGACGACGCCGACGGGCGAGGCTGTGATGGTCTCTCCCGACGCAGGCGGCGTCGAGCGCGCTCGCGCGTACGCGCGGCGGTTGGACGCGAGCCTCGCGATCATCGACAAGCGTCGCGAGCGCGCCAACGTCAGCGAAGTGATGAACATCATCGGCGAGGTCGAAGGCAAAGACTGCTTCATCCTCGATGACATGATCGACACGGCCGGGACGCTGGTGAACGCGGCGAAGGCGCTGCGTGATCGCGGCGCGCGCAAGATCGTGGCGGTCGCGACGCACGCGGTGTTCTCGGGGCCGGCGATCAGCCGAATCACGGAGTCGCCGCTCGAGAGGGTGATCGTGACGGACAGCGTTCCCTTGCGAGAGGACGGCAAGGCGAGCCCGAAGATCCGTCAGGTGTCCGTCGCGCGCTTGTTGGCCGAGGCGATCCGTCGCATCCACGCGAGCGACTCTGTGAGCTCGCTGTTCGTCTGAGAATTCGCCGGCGATTCTACGCGGTGGAATCGCCCGCCCTCCCGCGTGCGTTGTGCACGACATAGCCCGCATCTGGAGGCTCGTGCTTCATGCGCCCACTGGTTCGCACGCTCTGTCTGCTCACGCTCGCGTCGCTCGGGACATGCACGCGCGGCACTCGCCGAACGACCGCGGCGGTCACGCGCGCGGACGTGCTCGAGCAGCGCGACGCAGCAGACCCGCACGACGTGGTCGTCGTCGATGATCGGGGACAGCCTCCGCCGGAGGTTCCTGCGACCCTGGCGCGCGCGGTCGAAGCGGTTCGACGAGACGACTGGACGCAAGCTCGCGACGTGATCCTGGCGCTGCCCGCGGACGAGCAGTCCTCGCGCGAAGCTCGGTACATCCTCGCGCGGGCGTACCTCGCGCTCGACGCAGCGTCGCAGGCTCTTCCTGTGTTGGACGGGCTCGAAGCGCTGGTCCCCGCGCTCGGCGACGACATCGTTCGGCTGCGAGCGCAGGCCCTCGCCAAGAGCGGTCGTCACGCGGACGCGCGCGCCGTGTACGAATCGCTGGCGAATCGCACGAGAGAAGAGCGCGATCGCGCGCACGCCGCGATCGAGGCGCTCGCTGCTGGAGATGCCGCGGCCGCAGCGCCGGTCATGCGCCGCTGGGCCGATGATGCTCCCGCGGGCATCGATCGCGCTCGCGCGTGGAAGCTCGCCGCGCAGTGCCTCGAAGCGATCCACGACGCAGAGGCCGCGGCGCGCGCGTGGCATCGCATCCTCGTGAAGGAGCCGGACTCGTCGTACGCCGAAGAAGCGCAGACCGCGCTCGGGCGACTGCAGTCGCCGTTGTCGCGCGCAGAGATGCTCGATCGCGCGCAAGAGCTCAACGAGCGAGCGCGTTATCAAACGGTGATCGACGAGCTCGTCGCGCTCGGACCAGGCGCGGCGAGCGACGAGTGGCGGCGGCTTCACTTGCTCGGGCGAGCGTACTTCGGAGCGAGAAATCGCTACGCAGACGCGCACACGACGCTCGCGCAGGTCTCGCTCAACGCGGACAACCCGGATCGAGACGAGGACGCGTTCTTGTCCGCGCGGTCGCTCGCGCGAAGCGATCGAGACGAGGACGCCATCGTCGAGTACGACCGAGTGGCGCGCGCGGTGCGCGGCCGTTGGGGAAGCGAGGCTGCGTTTCGCTCGGCGTGGCTCGTCTCGCGCGCGGGGCGAACGGACGAGGCGATCGCGCGGTATCGAGAGTTTCTCTCGTCGCGCAATGATGCGCAGTCGGGCCAACGCGCGGAGGCCGCGTGGGAGCTCGGCTGGGCGCTCTTCAACGCGCGTCGCTACGGCGAGGCGGCGACGGCGCTCTCGCAAGCGGCGGACCTCGCGACGAAATCCCTCGAAAAAGGCCGGGGAAAATACTGGTCAGCCCTCGCCCTCGCGCGCGCCGGTGACGCGCAAGGAGCGACGCGCGCGTGGCAGACGCTCATCGCCGAGCGGCCGCTGACGTACTACGCGCTGCTCGCAGAGGCGCGCTTGCGCGAGCGCAACGTGACGGTGCCCGCGCCGAGCTTGCCCGCCCCGCGGCGCGAAGCTCCCACCGTGCGAATGCCGTCGGTGGTGCTCTGGCTGCGCGCGCTCGGGTTCGATCGCGAAGCGTCGTCGAGGATCGCTGCGAGCGAAGACTCGATTCGCGCGAGCGTGGCGCGCGATCGCGCGGACGAGGCGCTGGCCCTCGCGTATCTGTCGCTCGGGTATGCGCAGCGCGCGTACGCGATCTCGCAGCGGCACGGAGACGAGCTCGACACGGTTCCGACCGAGGCGACGCGGTGGGTGTGGGACTGCTCGTATCCGCGGCCGCACGCAGCGGCGGTCGAAGCCGCAGAGGACGCGAGCGGGCTGCCGAGGCACTACTTGTTCGCGATCATGCGGCAAGAGAGCGGGTTCAATCAGCGCGACGTGTCCAGCGCGCGCGCGATCGGGCTTCTGCAAATGATCCCGCCCACGACGCGGCGCGTGGCGCGCGAGCTCGGGATCAACTTTCAAGAAGAGATGCTCTACGACCCCGCGTACAACATTCGCGTCGGCGGGCACTACATCGGAAAGCTCTTTCAGCAGTACCAGGGGGTGCTGCCTCGCTCGATCGGCGCGTACAACGCGGGCCCCGGCGCGATGGGACGCTGGGTGCGCGAGCGCGGGACGATGGACCTCGACGCGTTCGCAGAGAGCATTCCGTTCGACGAGACGCGGATCTACGTTCGACGCGTGCTGCAGAACCTCGCGCGGTATCGGTATTTGTACGGGCCGCGCGAGGACAACAACGCGATTCGATTGACCGTCTCGGTGCCGACGCAGGGCGTGTCCCAGGTCGTTGATTACTGAACCACAAAACAAGATGGGCAAGTCCGTGGCGCTTCGCTCGGAGGGCGCGCGGACGTCGATGAGCGCGGCGCGCAGATTTGCTACCGTGCTGCCCCAATGATTCTCGATCGAGTGGATGCGGGGCGCGATGTCCCCAATGACGTCAACGTGATCGTCGAGATCCCGATGGCGGCGGACCCCATCAAGTACGAGGTCGACAAGGAGACGGGCGCGCTCTTCGTCGATCGCTTCATGATGACCTCGATGCACTACCCGTGTAACTACGGGTACATCCCGCGGACGCTCGGCGACGACGGAGACCCGCTCGATGTGCTGGTCATCACGCCGTTCGCCGTCGCCGTGGGCGCGGTGATTCGCTGTCGACCGCTCGGAGTTCTGCGCATGAACGACGAGGCGGGCGGAGACTCGAAGCTCCTTGCGGTTCCGGTCGACAAGATCCTGCCGATCTACAAGCACTGGCAGAAGTACGACGACATCGCGCCCGAGCGGCTGGCGAGCATCCAGCACTTCTTCGAGCACTATAAAGACCTCGAGCCCGGCAAGTGGGTGAAGGTCCTCGGCTGGGGCGGGCCCGACGAAGCGAAGGCCGAGATCCTCGCGGCCGCCGAGGCGTATCGAAAGCGCTACGAGCAGTCCAAGAGCCATCCGTGATCGACGAGCTGCGCGAGATCGTGCGCTCGCTGTCCTTGCTGGCGCCGGATCACGCGATGGAGTCGCTCGCGCCCGAGGCCCTGCGCTGGATCGAAGACCGCGTCGAGTCGAGCTGGGCGCTCGCGACGAGCCCCGTGAAAATGCGCTCGAACGCGCGAGCGTGGGTCGCCGACGTCGAAGAGCGAGCGATCCGAGGGTTCTTCACGGCCACGAGCGCTCGCGAGTATCCGCAGCCGTACGCGCGAAGGACCATGCTCATCGATCGACAGCGCCTCGCGCTGCCCGAGGCTCCGTCGCGAGAGGTTCCGTCGGTGCTCGTGAGCCGCTCGATGAACGCGGTGTTCGAAGCGTGGAGGCAGCGGGCGCAGCGCTCGGACGCGGCGACGGTGTTCGACCCGGTGACCATGGCGCGCTCGCGCGTCGCGCACGCGTACGGTTCGCGCGATCACCTCGGGTTCATGCTCTGCGCGATGTGCGCGGACAACGAGCATTCGCGAGCAAAAATACAGGGTGGATCTCTCTACGCTCACCCCGTGATCGAGTGCGCGATCGACCACTTGCTCTGGCAGGGGCTCTTCGATAGTCCCTCGCCGCTCGGGCCGTGGATCGAGCTGTGGCAGCGAGGGCTGTGGCCGTGCTGGGGCGACGAGGCAACGGCACACGTTTTCAACCCGGTGCGAGGACCGGACGGCGCGATGATCGAGCCCGAGGACGAGCGCGCTGAGGTTCCGCGCTTCGACGGGCAGACGATGCTGCCGTTGAGCCACGCCCCAGCGTGCGCGATCGACGCGGCGCTCGCGTGGGACGGAAGCGACGTGCGCGTCGCGCCGCTCTCGGTGAACGTCGAGCGACTGAGCGTGGGGCGCGCGCGCACCGCGGAGGTCGCGCTGGCGAACGCGACGGTGGCGCGCAGGCACATGGATTTCGAGCGGACGCGATCGCGCTGGTGGGCGAGGGACCTCAACTCGACGAACGGCGTCGTGCTGCGCGGCGAGTATGCGCGCGGAGCGGTGGCGCTCTCGGGAGGCGAGCTCTTGGTGCTCGGCGCGTGCGCGGTGCTCTTCGTCGGCAGCGCTGTGTAGGAGCGCTCGCTCCGTTGTTTTGCTCGCGCGCGGACTCGCGAAGCAGCGCTGCGTAGATCGTACACTCGTCCTCGAACTCGAAGATGGGCTTCTTCACGAACGCCACGAGCGAGCGGTCTGCCGCATAGACGAACATGCGTCGCCCGAAGAGCGAGAACCACGGGCGCATCACCGTGAGATACTCGAGCCTCGCGTCGCGCCCGAGCGCGCTGCGCGCGGGCGATGAACTTTCGTGACGAGACGGGTTATCGTCGATGACTCGTGATGACCGCAGCGCGCGACGCTTCGACTTCGAGAGCACTTCGCTTCGTGATGACGCTGGCGATGCCCACGCTCGGCGCTGCGCGCGGTTGTTCGCTCGGCGCGCGGCCGATCTGCGAGCCGGCGACCTACGCGAGCATGCCCGCGGCTCCGTGGGGCGGGGACGCTGCCGTCTACGACGCTGCGCTCGTTCAAGTGCACCCGATGCGTTGCTACTACTCGGGGGGCGCGGGCCCGTTGCCGCCGCCTTCGCTCGACGCGTGAGCGCTGCTCAATGCGCCTCGAGCAGGCGCGTGTCGCTCGGCCCCAGATCAACGCGGAGCGCGTCGATCGCGTCCATCGTGAACGCCTCTCTCGCGAAGGGCTCGGCCTCTCGCGCGAGCGCGCGGCTCCGCTGAGCGTCGCCGTGTAGAAGCGCGACGAGCGCGGCGTTGTATCGGGCGCGCGCGCACGGCTCGGCGCGCGCGTTGTTCGCGGGCGTCGTCGAAGCGCACAGTCGAGCGACGGACTGGGCGATCGTCGCTTCTGCGCTCGCAAACGCGCGCCGCCGCGCGAGCTCGACGGCCTGCGCGCATCGGCCATCGTCGCACGCGAGGACGAGCGCTGACGCGTCTTGCTCCCAGCCCCACAACGCGCGGCGCGCTTTGAGCGCGATCTCGTTGGCCGCTTGTCGAAAGGCCTGCTCGCGCGTGGGGTCAGAGAATGCGTAGGCGATGCTGTTTGCTAGAAAATATCCAGCGGAAAATGAATCGCAGGGCCCTGATGGTCGATGCAGATAGCCGTAGCCTGTGGACGCAAACGTGAGCGGCGGGCGCGCGGGGACGGTGCCTGTGACGGGACGAACTGTGAACGTCGCGGCGATCCACGCGGTCGAGCTGCGGGTCTCGCCGGGGCAGCGCGCGCCGGGGCGGTAGACGGGCTGCCACGAGCCGAGCGAGCTCTCGGTGCGCGCGTCGCTGCGGGTGACGGTGACGTCGACGACGAAATCGCGTGCAGAATCCCAGGGCGCGCTGACGGTCCCCATCGTGGGTGGCAGATCCGAGACGATGGTCTGCTCGAGGGCCTGGCGGACGAAGAGCCTGCTGTCCGCGGGGCCGTCGACCGAGGCGAGCTGCAGCGAGCGAGCGTTGAGCCGCGCGAGCTCTCCCCGATGAAACACTCGAAAATGCACGCTCGCCGCGCAGCCCGAAGCGAGCGCGACGAGCGTGACGAGTGCCGCGTGCTGAGTGCGCAACGAGCGACGTTGTAGCAGCGTGCTCAGCGAAGTGAAGCGACGAGCTGCGCGATCACTTCGGGTGAGCCGACCTCGCCGAGGTCCCAGTAGATCGAGCCGGTCGCGACGTTGCCTTCGATCGAGAAGGTCTCGCCGGACTTCACGATCGTCGCGAGCGCGCTGCGGACCTCCGGTGATGCCAGCCACGCTTGCGTGGCTTCGGGCGTGGTGGTTTGAATGAAGACGGCGCTGTCGAAGCTCTCGTCTCCCGTCTGAATTTCCCGAGAAAACAGCTTCTTCACCATCGTGAAGAAGCCCTCGCTCGCGAACGTCGCCTGCACCGACGGAGCGCTCGGCAGCGTCCAGATCTCTCGCAGCCCGTCGCGCGAGCTGCTCACGGGCCCGATGTTGACCGTGGACGAGAGGTTGATCTGCTGCACGGTCGCGCCGCGCTGCTCGAGCGCGAGGTGCGCCTGCGATCGCGGGGCGGGAGCCCTGTGCGAGGGGCCCACAGAGACGGGGCCCGTTGAATACTGGGGCGCTCCCGAAGGCGTGAACCCCGCGGCTCGCTCGGCCGCTTGCACCGCCTGCATCATCTGCGCGGCGTCGCGGGCGCTCTCGCCGCGCGCGCAGGGATCGCAGATGAGCCCGGATTCACCGAATGAAGCGGTCGAGTCGTCGCAGGAGTTTCCGCAGCGCGTGCATCGAATGGTCGCCATCTCTTCCCTCGCGAGCCTCGCGCTCGCGAATGCGAGTGAGGCTCGTTGCGAGGATGAGCGACGATCGCCTCGGACGACACTTAAAGCTTCTTCGAGAACCTGTGCGCGCCGCGATCGGCGCGGCTATTGTAGGTTGCTGATCGACCCGGCGTTGTACACGTCAGTGCGCCCTGCGCTGCGCAAGATGCTCGCGGCGTTCGAGCTGCGGGCGCCCGAGCGGCAGTAGAGGACGACCGGCTTTCCCGTGGGGATCTCGCTCATTCGAGCGCGGATTTGATCGACTGGAATGTTGATCGCGCCATCGACGTGCCCCGAGGCGTACTCGCCCGGTGAGCGAACGTCGACCAGCGTCGCGCCTTGTTGAATCAACGTCCTCACCTGCGGCGCGCTCGCGTCCGGCCGCGACGTGAAGAACTTCACGCCGAGAAAGATCACGAGGGCGAGCAGCGGGGCGTAGCGAAAAAAATCTTCTCGGGTCATAGCGGTGTCGATTGAGAGCCAGGGGGGCGCTCGATGGGTTCGCGGCTCACCGCGATGGGTTGCGCGATCGTCGGTTGGCGCCGCTCGCCGCGGTCACCGCCGCGCGGGCCTGCGCTGTCCTGCGCGCGGCGATGCTCGATCGCTCCATGCTCTCGGCGAGCGGCCCTGCGAGCGAGAGCCAACGCGCGAGGCGCTGCTCGGCGAGCGCGAGCGCCGCGCGGGCCTCGTCGATCGCTCCCTTGTCCGCGAGCGCGAGCGCGAGCGTCGCCGCCGCCCCGTAGTCGTCGGTCACGATCGGCCGCGCTGCGGACACGACGCGCTCTGCCTCGCGCGCCGCGTCGATCGCCGCGTCGATCGCGCCAGCCTCGCGTCGCGCCATCGCCAGCACGACGTACGCACACGCGCGGTCGGTGCTGTCGCTCTTGGTCGCTGCGACCGCGTGCGCCGCGCTCTGCACGGCCTCGTCGACGTCGCCCAGATCGAGGTGGGCCTCCGCCGCGACCCTGTGCGCTTGCGTGCGGATCGCGGTCCTCGCTGAGACCCCTGGCGTTTCGAGCACCGCGAGCGCCTCCGCGAGCGCTTCGGTCGTGCGGTGCACGCGCAAGAGCAGATCCGCGCGCGAGGCTCGAAGATAGAGCAGGACCGAGTTCGCGCGGAGCCGCTCGGCGATCTCGAGGCCCTCTTCGCAGAGCGCGAGCGAGCGCTGCCAGTCCCCTGCGATGAAGCGATAGCGCGCGTGAAGTCCGCGCGTGTAGATGGCGCCGAGCTCGTCGCCCGCCTCGTGCAAGAGGCGCTCGGCCTCGGTGATGTGCTCGACCGCGCGACCGAGGTCCGCTTCGATTGCGCGGTAAAAATCAGCGCGAACGCGGGCCGCGGCCCCCGAGACGCGCGCCGTCTGCGCCTTGCGCGCGAGCTCGCTCGATGCGCGAACGAGCCGCTCGCACATCGTTCGATCGGCGAACGACGCCGAGAGGGCGAAGGCCATCGCGCTGTACGCCCACGCCAACAGGTCGAACGTGCGCGGCGTGGGCTCGACCGAGAGCAGCTCGTCGAGCGCGCGCAGGCTCGCGTCGATCTCGCCGAGCTCGAACAGGGCGAAGCACCGCGCGCTCGCCGCGCGGGCCCAGTCGTCGCTGCCTCGCTCGACGCCCGCGAGCGCTCGTTGCGCGCCCTCGCTCGCCTCGCGCCAACGGCCCATCCATCCGAGCGCGTTGGCGCGCACCGCTTCGAGAGCGGCGCTCACCGCGGGGGCGGTCGAGCACCGAAGGCCGCTCTGCGCGTAGCTCGTCGCGCTCGCGAAATCACCGCCCATCGCCGCGCGCCGCGCCGCGCCGAGGTAGCGCATCGCGGCCACGTCGCGCTCGCCGGTCGAGTCGGCCAAGACCGCGAGGGCCACGTCGTCTTCGCCCTTCGCGCTGAGCCATCGCAGCGCGCGCGCGCGCAGCCGCTCGTCGGAGCTGCGCGCGGACTCGAGCGCCGCGTCGCGCACGAGCGCGTTGGCGAACGAGAGCGATCCGTCGTCGAGAGAGCGCAGAAATCCCGCGTTCGAGAGCTGCTCGATCGCGAGCTCGATCGCGCCCGCGCTGGCCACGTCCGCGCACACCGCGCGCGCCGCGGTCGCGGAGAAGCTCGCCCCGAGCAGGGCGGCCGCGGCGAGGACCGAGCGTTCGATGGGCAGCCGCGCCTCGACGCGACGGCGAACAACCTCGGTCACCGGCGCCGAATCGCTCGCTTGCTGTCGCGCGAGCTGCTCGATGTGCAGCGGGCTTCCTTCGGCGCGCTCGACGATCGATCGCAGGGAGAGCTCGCTCGCGGAGGGCCACAAATCGCGGGCCATTTGCTCGGACGCCGCGGCGTCGAGCGGCGCGAGCACGAGCGATGCGCGGGCCATCGCGGCGAGCGGATCGCGTTCGTCTGCGCTGCGGCCGGACCAGATGAGCATGAGCGGCCCTCGGGCTCGGCGCGCGACGCCGCTCAAGACGCGGCTCGAGGTCGGGTCGCACTCGTGCGCGTCGTCGATCACGACCGTGAGCGGGCCGAGCGCGAGCTCGACGGCGAAGAGCCTGCCAAACGCCCACTCGAGCTGCGCGAGCATCATCGAGGGGTCGCTGTGGGCGACCATGACGATCGGAGGGATCGCTCCGGGGCGCGGGCGCCGCTGGACCTCGGCGAAGAGCGCGGCGATCGCGGCGATCTCCGACGGGCTCTGCGCGCAGCGCGAGGCGAGCGCGAGCGCGGGATCGGCGTGGTCGCTGTGGGCGCTGAGGGCGTTGTCGAGCAGCGACTCGAGCAGCGCGAAGGGCGCCCCGACGCCGCGCGCGTTGGCCCAGAGCGAGCGTTCGGCGAAGGGGCGGCGGTTCTGCCAGTGGCGAAGGAGCGAGGATTTTCCCTGGCCGATCGCAGAGCGAAGGATGACGAGCCGCGGGCCTTCGGCGTCGCACCGGGCGCGCTCTGCGTCGAGCCACGCGAGCTCTCGCTCTCGTCCTCGCAGCGGCGTCGAGATGAGCTTCGAGCGCGTCTCGGCCCGCGACGATCCGCGCGGAAGCGCGTCGTGAGAGAGCTCGATGCGGTCGAGCTCGGCGATCACCGCGTTTGCGTCGGGCCTTCGCGAAGAGCGCTCGTCGCACAGCGCCTTGGCGAGCGCGGCGATCGCGGGCTTGTCGCACTGCTCTGCGCCGGAGGCGACGAGCAGCGCGCCCAGCGAATACAGGTCGCCCGCGGGGCTGCTCAACGCGCCGTGCAGCGCTTCGGGCGCGGCGAACTCGGGCGTGACGAACCCGTGCGTCGACGGGTCGATCAAGACCGCGCGCGCCGGCTCTCGCCCTTCGAGCAGCACGTTGCTCGGAGAAACATCGCCGTGAACGAACCCCGCACCGTGCAGCGCCGCGAGCGCCGAGGCCACCCTGCGCGCGAGCGCGACGAGCTCTGCGCTCGAGAGGGGCGCGCGGGCCCTGCGTTCTTCCAGCGATTCTCCGTCGATCCAGCGCGTGACGACGTAGGCGTAGCCCTCGTCGAGCCCGTGCTCGACGTACTCGGCGAGCGCGGGGTGCGCGATGACCGAGAGCAGCGCTCCCTCGCGCGTGACGGCGTCGGCGCGGGCTCCTTCGATCTCGACGCAGCGCTTGATCGCGACGCGCGCTTTGGTGCGCGAGTCGACGGCCCGATGAACGATCGCCGCGCCGCCTCGCGCGACGGCGACGCGGTCTGTGTAGCGCGCGAGGCTCGGCCCTTCAGCTTCGCGCACGCTCACCGCTCTCGGACGGCGCGTCCGGCTCGATCATGGTGCGCGCGAGCATCGCGTACATCTCCATCCACGCGACGTGCACTTCGGGCGTGAAGTGCTCGCCGAGAAACTCTTCGAGCGCGTCGAGCAGCGCGCGGCCCACGTGCTTGTAGTGCAGCGGCTGAACGCCGTACGAAATGTGCCTGCGCCCGAGGTCTCGCACCTCGGGCAGCAGGTCGTCGATGCGGTCGAATCCCTTCACGACCTTGGCGAGCACGTCGAGCAACATCGTGCGCTGCGTGACCATGTCCGTGTTGGCGAAGAGCGCTTGCGCGGGCGGATACTGCTCGAACAAGCGCTCGTAGAAGGTCGAGCCGAACTCTTCTGCTCTGGGCGCGAGCAGCTCGAACGTGCTCTGTACGAGAAAGACCACGTCGGGCCGCGCGAAGTCGTACACCTCGATGAGCGAGCGTTTGCGCTCGTCTTCGAACGGCGGGCTCACGCGCGCGGTGTCCTTGAGCGTCTCGACGAAGGCCGAGCTCGCGACGATGTGCGTCTTGCGTTCGCCTGCAGAGCGAGCGGCGGCGCGCGCACCGTCCACGGCGCCGCCGAGGTAGATGGGCTCGCGTCGCGTGGGGTGGCCCACGAGCGCTTGCATGACGGGACCGGTGTCGATGCCGACGGCGAGCGCGAATTCGCTGCCGAAATGCTTGAGCGTGTACGGGTTGAGCTGACGGACGCGGGCGATCATTCGAAGCGCCGCGCGCAGGGCGTGCAGAGACGCGTCGCGGCCTTCGGCGTCGCCGTTGAACCGCAAGAGCGCGCCGGACGGGAGGTACTGCAGGACCGCTCCGTGGTTGGCGAGCGCGGGCTCGACGATCTGCTTCATGTACCGGTTGAGCACGTGCACGGTGTCGTGCGGAAACTGCTCTTGCGCGAAGGCGTCGAAGCCCGTGAGCTGCGCGGCGACGATCACGGCTTGCTGCGTGACGGGCTCTTGCGTGTCGTTGAGGAGATTGACCGAGGCGACGTCTTCTTGATCGACGACGAGGCGACGAACGCTCACGTCACCGAGCACTTTGAGCTGGCACGCGAGGCGAATGGACGTGGGCCATTTGCGCTTTTCTGCGACGATGGCCTCTGCCTCGGTGCGCGGGCCGCAGTGACCTGCGCCTTCGAGGACGACGACGCGGCAGGTCGTGCAGCGCGCCTTTCCGCCGCACGCGTGGTAGTGCTGAACGCCCGCTGCGAGCGACGCTTCGAGCAGCGTCGTCCCTTTGGCGGTCTCGATGACGACGCGCTCTGCTCCTTCGCGAAGGACGACGCGCGCTTTGGCTCGGCCGCTCTCGGACCCAGCGATCGCCGCCATGGACGCGAGGGGGACCTTCGACGAGGTCGCCGCGATCGTGAGCGCTTGATTGGCGGTGGGGCTGGTGATGTTGGCGATCGTGGGCGCGCTGCTGATCCGCGCGGACTCTTGCGCGGCGTCGAGCAAGGGCGCGAGGGCGTTGTAGGCGAGCTCGGCGTTGGCGAAGCGGTCTTGCGCTTCACGCGCGACACAATGAGAGAACCACTCGTCGAAGCCCGCGGGCAGCGTGACGTCGGAGATCCCGAGCTCTTTGACTCGCTCGCTGGCGGTGGGCAGGGCGTCGACGAGGACCTCGCGCCAGAGCGCTCCGAGGTTGGGCTCTGCGCCCGAGGCGGCGAGCCAGTAGTGCGCGCCGGCGAGCATGCGAAAGACCAGCAAACCGAGCGCCCAAACGTCGGCGGACGGGCCGATGTCCGCGGTGGGATAGGTCTGCTCGGGGGCCATGAACAGCGGAGTGCCGACGGCGATGGTGGCCGCGCGCGCTTCGTTGAGGATCTTGGCGACGCCGAAATCGAGGACTTTGACGAGGAAGGGGACGCCGACGACGCGAGCTTTTCCGAGAAAGACGTTCTCGGGTTTGAGGTCGCGGTGAACGACGCCGACCGAGTGCGCGGCGGCGAGCGCGTGGCAGAGCTGACCGATCGCGAGGCGGGCGTTGTGCAGGTCCATGCGTCCGCGGCGCAGGAGAAAATTCGCGAGGTCTTCTCCCTCGAGCAGCTCCATCGCGATCCACGGAACGCCGGTCACCTCATCGACCCCCGCGCTCACCACCTGCACGATGTGATCGCTGGGGATCCTCGCGCTGACCCTCGCTTCTTGCTCGAATCGCGCGCGAAATCGCAGGTCACCCGCGATCCCTCCGCGCATGATCTTCACCGCGCGAGGCGCGCCCGTGGTGCGCTGGATCGCCTCGTACACGGTGCCCATACCGCCTTGCGAGATCACGCGAATGATCTCGAAGTCCCGACCCAGCAGAGTGCCCGAAGGAAGCGCTTGTGAGAGCGTCATCTCTCCGCGAATATAGAAGGATTTCGCCGCGAACTGTCACACATCCAACGTGTCCGCTGCGCGATTCGCCTCAGCGCTTGCCCGCGCGCTGGCGCTGGCACTCGTAGAGCGCGACGGCCGTGGCGATCGCGACGTTCAGCGAATCCAGCGGCGGAGCCATGGGGATCTTCGCGAGGTGCGTGCACCGCTCCTTCACGAGCCGGCGCATTCCTGTGCCTTCGGAGCCCATCACGATCGCGACGTTTCCCGTGAGGTCGATCTCGTCCAGCGTTTGTTCGGCGTTGGCGTCGAGCCCGACGGTGACGAACCCGTGCTTGTCATCGAGGTCCGCGAGGGTGCGTGCCAGGTTGGTCACTCGCGCGGTGCGAACGAGCTCGGTCGCGGCCATGCTCACGCGAACGACCGTCCCGTTGATGGGCGCTGAGCGATCCTTGGGGACCACCACGCCATCCACGCCGAACGCAGCGGCGGTGCGGAGGATCGAGCCGACGTTTCCCAGGTCGGTGACCTCGTCGAGGCACACGAGCGTCGCGGGAGACTTGGCCTTCGCGAGCACGTCTGCGTCGAAATCACTGTACGAAAAATTGCCGGCGATCATGAGCACGCCCTCGTGCTTCGCCCCTTTGCTGATCGCGTCGAGCTCGGCCTTCGGCCGCTCGAACACTGGCAGTCGTCCGAACTTCGTCGGCGCCAACATCGCGCGCAGCTCTTTGTCCGGCGACTGCGAGTCGAGCAGCACCACGTCGGGCTGCACGTTCTGCTCGAGCGCCTGTCGCACGTTGTTGCGACCCCATAGGACGCGCTTCATCGCGGCTCTCCCTTGCTCTCAGTTGAATTCGTGTGCTCGCTCGGATCCGGCGGGATCGTCGGCGTGGGATCGGCGGGCGCGAGGATGGTGCCCACGCGAATGGGGTGACCCGCGATGAACTCGCGCACGCGGAGGCGCTTCTTTCCCTCGAGCTGAAGCTCCGTGAGGCCGAGGGCTCCGTCGCTCGTCGCCACCCACAAGACGTCCTTGTCGACGCGCACGATCTCGCCCGGCGCTCCGGCGGTGAGCGCAGGCGCGTCCTTCACCGTCGTCTCGTGAACGATCAACCGTCGCGCCCCCAAGTGCGTCGACGTCCCGGGCCACGGCTTGAGCCCGCGCACCTGCGCGTGGAGCTTGCTCGCCGAGTGCTTGAAATCGAGCTCGCTCATCTCTTTGGTGAGCATCGGCGCCGTGCTCGCGCGCGCGTTGTCCTGCGCGATCGCGGTGAGCTTTCCCTGTAGATACAGCGGCAGATCTTCGCGAACGATCTCTGCTCCGAGCGCGCTCAACCGCATCGCGAGCTGCTCTGCGGTCTCGTCTTCGCCGATGGTGACCTTGCGCGTCGAGAGCATCGGGCCGGTGTCCATCCCCTCGTCCATTTGCATGAGGGTCACGCCGGTCTCGCTCTCCATCGCGAGGATCGACCACTGAATGGGCGCGGCGCCGCGAAACTTGGGCAAGAGCGACCCGTGCACGTTGATGCACCCGTGCTTGGGCGTGTCGAGCACGGCCTTGGGCAAGATGCGCCCGTACGCGACGACGAGGGCGACGTCGGCTTCGCGCTCTCTCAGCCACTGTTCGAGCGCGCCGTCGCGCACTTTGACCGGTTGAATCACAGGGATTCCGAGCTCGAGCGCGCGCACTTTGACGGCGGGCGGTGTGAGCACGTTGCCGCGGCCCGCGGGCTTGTCCGGCTGCGCGACGACGCCGACGACGTCGGCGATCTCGGTGAGCGCGTCGAGCGAGGCGACGGCGAAGCGTGGGGTTCCGAAGAAGACAGCCCTGGGGCGTTGGGTCATATCGAGCGCGGGACTGTACTGGGTTTTCTCGCGTGCTTCACGGATCGTAGCGATCGGGGTCGCCGCCCTCGGTGAGAAAGCGAACGATCGCGGCCACCGCGTCGTACAGGCCCTCGGGGATCTCTTCGCCGATCTCGTGCTCGTGCAGCGACCGCGCGAGGGGCGCGTCTCTCAACACCGGAATCCCTTCTCTGTGAGCCTCTTCGATGATCCTTCGCGCGAGCGCTCCTTCGCCCTTCGCGAGGAGCTGCGGCGCGGCCATGGTCTCTTCGTCCCAGCCGAGCGCGACCGCGTAGTGAGTGGGGTTTGTCACGACGAACTGCGCCTTTCGCACCGCGTGGACGGTGGCCTCTTCGAGCATCTCTTTGTGAAGCCGCTCGCGCTCGTGCTTGGCGTGCGGGTCACCTTCGGACTCCTTGTGCTCGCGTTTGACCTCGTCCTTGCTCATCTTGTTGTCTTCAGCGAACTGCCAACGACGATAGAGAACGTCGATGGCCGCGAACCCGACGGCGACGGCGAGCGTTCTCGACAGCGTGGCGCGCAAAGTTGCGTCGAAGAGCGAACGAAGCTGCAAAGGCGTCGCCCGCGCCGCGGGGACCCACGTCGGCAATAGTGATTTCGCCGCTGAATATCCCAAGTAAATGAGCAGCGCTCCCTTGGCGAGGGCGATGAGGGGCTCGACGTACGTGCGGGGCTTGGTGAAGCGATCGATCACCTGCGAGGGGTTCAATCGATCGAGCGAGGGGACGGCGGCGAGGGGCGCGAAGAGAAAGCCCGCGAGCAGGGCTCCCACGGCGGCGGCTCCCGCGGTGGCCGCGGCGAGGGCGGGCGCCGCGGAGGCGAGCGTTTGCTCGAGCGAGCGTTGAACGGCGGGCGCGACGGAGATCGTCTGCGAAGAGGGCGTGCTCGCGGCGCGAATGGCGATGGCGAGCGAGCCGCGAAACGCCTCGTCGATCGTGCCTGCGGTGGCGCCGAGCGTGGCGAGTCCAGCGGCGAGCGAGGCGATGGCGACGGCGTCCTTGGACTGCGCGACCTGGCCCTTGTCGCGCGCGTCCTGGAGCTTCTTGGGTGAGGCCTCCTCGGTTTTATCGGACACGAGCCCGCCCCCCTCTCACCAGTCACTTCACGATTCGCAGAATGAGCTGCCGCCCGGCGCCCGATTGCGAGCCGATCAGCACGGCGATCGCGTCGCCGCCGACGGCCGCGCAGTGCTCTCTCGCGAGCATATCCGCGCGCGCGAGCAGCTCGTCTTGGCTCAGGTCCTTGAGGTCGCCGACGACGGGGCGCACGCCCCACTGCATCGCGAGCTTGTTGGCCACGCCCTGATGCGGAGTGACCGCGATGACGGGGCAGCGCGGACGGTAATCCGCGAGCACGTTGGCAGTCCATCCGTCGCGCGTCGAGACGACGATGGCTTTGAGGACGATCGAGCGCGAGGCGAGCGCCGCGGCGCGCGCGGTGACGTTGTGAAACGCCCACGCGTCGCCGAACGCTTCGGGCTCGGGCAGCGATTGATACAGCTCGCTCTGCTCGACCTCGCGGATGATCGAGTCCATCGTTCGCACGGATTCGACTGGGTATTTGCCGGAGGCCATCTCGCCCGAGAGCATGAGGACGTCGCTGCCGTCGAGCACGGCGTTGGCGACGTCGGCGGCTTCGGCGCGCGTGGGGCGCGGGTTGCGGATCATCGAGTCGAGCATTTGCGTCGCGGTGATCACGAGCTTGCCCGCTTGATTGACCTTCTTGATCGTGCGCTTTTGAACGAGCGGAACCTTCTCGCTCCCGAGCTCGACGCCCATGTCTCCGCGCGCGACCATCACGCCGTCGGAGACCTCGATGATCTCGTCGAGGTTGTCGACGGCCTCGGGCTTCTCGAGCTTGGCGATCACAGGAATGTCTCCTGCGAGTCGCTTGCAACGACGGACGTCGTCGGCTTCGCGAACGAAGGACATCGCGAGGAGATCCACGCCGATCTCTTTGGCGAGCTGGATGTCCATCTCGTCCTTCGGAGTGAGCGCGGGAATCGAGAGGCGGACTCCGGGAATGTTGATTCCCTTCTTGTCCGAGAGCGTCCCGCCGACTTCGACGACGCAGGTGACCTCGGGCGGAAGGACGCTCTCGACGCGCAGTCGAAGCAGCCCGTCGTCGAGCAAGAGCACGTCGCCTTGCTTGAGGTCATTGGCGAGCGGATAGGACATGCTCACGCGGTCTTTGTCGCCGGGGACATTGTTGTGCGTGAGGGTGAAGTGCTGTCCGTCGACGAGCTCGACGGGGCCGTTGGCGAACGTTCCGCAGCGGATCTTGGGGCCGCACAGGTCGCCGAGGATCGCGACGGTGCGGTGGAGCTTCGCCGCGACCTGCCGAACGAGCAGGGCGTTGGCGCGGTGTTGCTCGGGCGTTCCGTGGGAGAAGTTGAGGCGTACGGCGTCGAGGCCGACGCGAAACAGGGCCGAGAGCGTTGCTTCGTTGGCGCTCGCGGGCCCGAGCGTTCCGAGGATCTTCGCCTTGCGCATGGGGCCTGGGAATATACGCGCACAGGGGACGGTGTTCATCCGCGAGCGAGCGGGGGGGCGTTCCGCGGCGGCCTCATCCCCGTCCCTTCTCCGCGCCCAACGGCGCGGAGAAGGGTGCCTTCGCTGCGTATATGGCGCCGATCGAGAGCCAACAGAGCCCGCAGAGGCGGTCGCTGCGCATGCAGAGGAGGGCGGTCGCTGCGCATGCAGAGGAGGGCGGTCGCTGCGCATGCAGAGGAGGGCGGTCGCTGCGCATGCGGTGAAGATTGAAACGCACCGCGTTCCTTCCGAGAACACACCCAGCGCTGCAACTTTCTACAGAGAAGAGCGCTCGCCCATTCACGCCTCCATCGCAGCGAATGCACCCTCTGCGGGCTCTGTTGGCTCTCGATCGGCGCCGTATTCGCAGCGAAGGCACCCTTCTCCACGCCATCTGGCGTGGAGAAGGGACGGGGATGAGGCTGACTCCGCCCCTCTCTCTCCCGTCAGCGATACGCGTCGTGCTCGCGCCTGCGCCCCGAGACGCGCTCTTCGACGGTGCGCTCGGTGATGACTTCGTACAGCACCGCGCGCTTTCCCTCTTTGCGGCGCAGCACGCGGCCCAATCGCTGAACGTGCTCTCGCACCGACCCCGTCCCCGACAAAATGATCGCCACGTTCGCGTCGGGGACGTTCACGCCCTCGTTGAGCACTCGCGACGTGACCACCGCTGGATACGCTCCGCTGTTGAACCGCTCCAAGATCTCTTTGCGCTCTTTGACGTCGGTCTGGTGCGTGATCGCAGGCAAAAGAAAGGTCTTCGAGATGCGATACACCGTGTCGTTGTCGTTGGTGAACACGATCACGCGGTCCTTCGCGTGCTGCCGCAAGAGCCCTTCGAGCACGTCGATCTTGCTCGCGGGCGTGATCGCCACTCGCCGTTGCTCTCGATACGCCATGAACGCGCGACGCCCTTCGCGCGAGCGTGACGAGAGCATGATGAAGCGAGACCACCCCTCGGGCTTGGACATGTCGATGCCCTTCTCCCTGAGAAATTGCCGGTAGGTCTCGCGGTTGTCCTCGTAGGTCATCGCCTCTTCTTCAGAGAGCTTCGCCGTGAGCGTGTTGACGTCGTAGTCCGCGAGGTGCGAGCCCGCGAGGTCGCGGATGCCTCGCGCGTACACGACAGGGCCGACGCGGTCGTCGAGCATGTGCTCGCGGCCGTCCGAGCGCTCGAGCGTCGCCGTCAGCCCCAAGCGATACGGGGCGATCATCGACTCGCTCGACATCAGGTACGTCGGCGATGGCAAGTGATGGCACTCGTCGAAGACCACGAGGCCGAAGCGGTTTCCGTAGTTGTCCGCGTGGATGTACGCCGAGTCGTAGGTGCTGACGGTGATGTCTTCGATCTCGTGATAGCCGCCGCCGAGCAGGCCGATCTTGCAGTCGAACGCCGTCGAGAGGACGTCGTACCACTGGCTCATCAGGTCGATCGTCGGAGCGATCACCAGCGTCGAGCGCTGCACGGCGATGATGGCGAGCTCGGCGACGAAGGTCTTTCCGGCGCCGGTGGGGAGGACGACGATCCCGCGGTTTCCGTTGGCCTTCCATCGAGCCATGGACTCGGCCTGGTGCTCGAAGGGCGTGCGCGCGGTGCGGTGTTCGAGCGCGAGCTCGTTGTACTTGCGCGCGTTGTCCGTGTAGCGAAGCTGCCCTGCGCGCGAGGCTCGCACGAGGTGCGTGAGCGTCTCTCGATAGCGAAAACCCGGCGCGCGATAGCGCTTCACGCGCTCGTCCCACACGGCCACGCTCGGGACGAGCGCGCTGTCGGCGTCCTTGGGGAGACCGTCGATCAAGAGCGTTCCAGCGTCGTATTGGAGCGACAGCGAGAGCACGCTCAGCCCTCCATCACGATCGCGAGCAGCACTCCGCCCTCGGAGAACCCTCGCAACACGAACGGAAGATGGCCCGCGACGCCGTCGATCTCGAGCGCGACCCGCAGCGACTCGTGGTCTTCGCGGGCGACGATCTTGATGCGGGTGGTTCCGTCGCGACCGAGCACGGCGTCGGCGACGAGCGCGCGGCCGCGAAGGACCTCGCCGTCGAGCCGTTCGAGCACCACGCGCTCGTGGAGAATGGCGGTCGCGTCTCCGCGGGTCTCTGCGCAGAGGACGAGCTGTTCGAGCAGTTCAACGGTCGTCGGCACCGCGCGGGTATAGCGCGAGCTGGGACGAGATTGCTCGAAAGTCCGAGTTCGCTGGGCAATCGTGCACACTCCTCGGCGCGACCGCGGAGCCCGTGACTCGAACACCGTCCCACGATGAGGCAGATCCCCTCGGCCCGCTGCCCAGGCGCGCGGTCTCGGTCGAGTTCGTCTCGGGCCGGTCGCTGTACGAGCGCGTGGTGATGGACCTCGTCGCCAACGCGAAGGTGTCCGTGTGGATCGCGACGGCCAACGTCAAAGAGCTGCTCGTCGAGCCCCCCGAGGGCGCGCCGCGGCTGCGTCGATCGGCGTCGATGGTGGGCCGTTCGTCCGGAAAAAGACCGGCGAAATCGCGTGACTACGTCAGCGTGTTCGAGCACTTCGAGGCCCTCGCGAGCCGAGGGGTGAGCGTGAGGATCTTGCACAGCGGAGTTCCGTCGCAGGCGTTTGCAGAAGAGCTCGTGAGCCATCGCGCGCTGTTGAAGAAGCGCTCGGGCGACGGCGAGCCCGCGCTGGCGATGCGCCGCTGCCCGCGCGTTCATCTCAAGTGCGTCTGCTCCGACGGAACCCGCCTCTACCTCGGAAGCGCCAATTGGACCGGCGCTGGATTGGGCGCGAAGGGCGCAGGCCGCCGCAATTTCGAGCTCGGGTGGATAGTAGACGACGAGCTCGTCCTCGACGAAGTGCAAGCCCTCTACGAGCGCATCTGGTCCGGCGCTGAGTGCAAAGGCTGCTCGTTGCGCGAGCACTGCCCGCAGCCCATCGACGAGCTGTAACCGCAGCGTCTGCGGCGGTGAGCGTTGTGTGACGACGTGCGAATGACACAGCCTTTCGCGGAGCCTGTCCGCGGCGCTCTTCGCCGCCAAGCAGTGGTAGTGGCTCGCTACCGACACCCATGAAGCGAACCTTGTTCACAGCTCTCTTTTGGCTCGCCGCGTGCGGGCAGCCCATGCAAGCCCCGCAAGACTCCGCGACGGACGTCGCAGCGATGGACGCTGCGAACAACGAAGCCGCCGCGCCCGCAGACGCCGCGATGAACGCGGACGCCGCGGCGCCGGCAGACGACGCGCAAGCGTCAGACTCGGGCCTCACGCCGCACCAAGAGTGCGCGGCGATGGGCGGCGACTGCGCCGCGTGCTGCGCGCAAACCGAGCGCGACGGCGCCGATGAGTTCTTCGGCGGAGTCTACCGGTCGTGCGGCTGCGGCCCGGGCCTGCCGTGCAACGCGCAGTGCGCGGACACCGTGTGCAGGGGCCTCCCGCAGAGCACCGCGTGCGGAACCTGCGTCTCGAACCAGGCCGCCAACAACGCGAGTTGCGCGACGAGCGCGGTCGCCGCGTGCACGTCTGCCGCGTGCACCGCCTTCAAGGCGTGTGTCACGGCGTGCCCCGCGCGCTGAGCGCGGTGTGTGCTCGGCGCTGAACGGCGTTGCGTCAGGTGATTCCCAGCGCGGCGAGCCCTGCGCGGATCTCTGCGCGGGGGGCGGGCAAATCGCGCTCGGCGTCGGCGAGCATCGCGTCGAGCGAGTCGACGAGGCTCACGCGTTCGACGTTGGCCCCAGCGATGCGTGCGACGGTGAGCATGCTGCGGATCGCGGTGCGATGCAGCGTCGCGGTGACCCCGCGCGCGGCGAGGACGAGGTAGAAGCGATCGCAGCTCTTCGCGAGGATCTTGGCTCGCTCGATCAGCACCCGCGTGAGCTCGCGATCGGGCAGCGGAGTGTCTTCGTACTGCAGCCCCGCGTAGATGAGCTTTCGCCCTTCGGCGCGCTCGATGCTCTGCGCGCGCGTGAGCAGCGCGTCGAGGTCTTCGAGCGTGATCTTCTGCCATCGAGCGCAGAGCAGGTGCTTGTTGGCGTAGAGGGTGACTGGCATCGCGCGTAGGGCAACGTACATGGATTGCTCGCGCGCGGGCAAAGGGCCCGCTCTCGTACACTCTCGATCGTGAGCGCCAACGAGCTCTACTCGCGCGTCGCCCTGCTCGGCCGCGCCATGGACGGCGTGTGGAACCTCCTGCGCTCGCTCCCCCGCGCCCTCACCGTGCGCGAGCCCGACTGGCTCTTCGCGACGAGCAAGCGCTCGTACGTGTTCGACGCTGGCCGCGACGCAGAGCTCGCGCGGTATCGCTGGCTCGAGCACGACGCCGCGGTGCTCGTGGTGAGCGCGAGGCTCTCGATCACCGACGAAATACGCCGTGATTTGTGCGAGCTCCGCGCGCGATCATCGTGCCCCATCGTCGCGTACATCGCGCACTGCGACGCGCCCGACTCGCTCGCGGACCTCGCTGAAATCGAAGCGCGCGAGCTGCTCGACCGCGCGGGCTACGACGCGGACGATGTCGAGTTCGTGCGCGCGTACGACTTCGTTCGAACGTGGGACGACGAGGCCGCGCGCTCGTTGGCGGCGCTGCTCGATGAGCGCGCGAGGATCGCTCCTGCGCTCGACGAAGGCCCGCTGCTGGCGACGGTGGTCAGCGACGGCGGGCCGCTGATCGGGAGCGCGGAGGTCTCCCTCGTGCGCGGTGTCTTGCGCGAAGGCCCCGTGGGGACCGCGTTCGGCTCGATGCTCTCGATCGTGAAGGTCGTCTCGACGTCGATGACCGTGCTCTACCCGATCAGCGCGATGATGACCGCGTATTGCGAAAGCAGCGATCCGATCGCGACCGAGCAGCTCTTGTACGAGCGCGCCTCGCTCGAGCCCGTCACCGAGGTGCGCGCCGTCGCGTTCTCTGAGCGCGTTCGAGACGGGCTCGTCGCGGCGCTCGTGCTCGAGTGGTGCGGCGGTCTGGTCGGCGCGCGGGTCGACGACGTCACGCCGGACCTCTGCTTCGCGGGCGCTGCGCTGGTGACCCTCACGCTGAGCGAGCCCGTGATCGCGCCGCGCGGGCTGTGCTTCTACTGGGACAATCGCAGCGAGTTCGGGATCGTGCGCGACGCGATCGCGTGACGACTCATCGCGCGGTCGGGCGCACCAGCCCGTAGAGAAAGAGCCACTTCGCTTCGCTGTACCTTCGCTCGGGCTCGCGCTCGAACGAGCGGCGGACGCCCCCGTCACAAGCCACTCCGCTCGCGCGAAGGCCCGCGTCCCGCGCGAGCAAGACGGCTCGACCCAGGTGGTATCCGTCGCTCACGATCAGCGCTGACTTGATTTGTTGTGCGCGTAGCGCGGGCGCGAGCAAGCGCAGGTTCTCGACGGTGTTGCGCGAGCGGTCTTCGATGATCACGCGCTCGCTCGGGACGCCGTGGCGCACGAGCCAGCGCGCCGAGACGACGCCTTCGGCCAGGGGGTGCTCGTGCGTCCCTCGGCCGACGCCGCCGGTGGTGGCGACCCAGCGCACCCGTCCTTGTTGGTAGAGCTCGAGCGTCGCGCGGAGGCGTCGTTCGAGCACGGGGCTCGGGCGCGCGTGGCCCCATACGGCGGCGCCCAAGACCACGGCGACGTCCGCGTTTGTACTGGAATCTGCCTCGCGAAACGCGCTCACGGTCCACAGGCACTCGGCGTACGCGAGCGCGCTCCACGCGCACAGGGCGCACGTCGCGAGCGCGAGGACCGTTGCGCGTCGAGCCATCGCGCGCTCAGTCCAGGGCGAGGGGCTCGAAGATCCACTCGCCGATGCCTTCGCTGTGGCCTTCGATTCCGTACGTTCCGCGCAGGCCCAATCGCGAGGGGTGCAGCGACGCGCGGCCGCGCGCGACGGTGGTGCCGTCGTTGGTCTCGGTCCACTCGAGCTCGAGTGTGCCGTCGTTGCTCACCGTCCCCTGAAACGAGCCGTCCCGCGTCCCGCCTCCTGATTGATACTGGTACACGCCGCGCCAGCGCCCGTCGGGGTCGCGCGTGAGGCGGGTCTCTGCGGCCATTCCAAACGGTAGCCCCGTCCATCGCGCGAGCCACACGCCGGGCGCGAGCGTGCTCGTCCCCATGGGCGCGCGGACGAGCTCGACGGTGTGCCCCTCGCGGTCCGCGCCGATGTAGCGAAGCCCGTCCCGTCGCAGGGTCACCTCTCGGTCGCGCGCGCCGATCGCCTGGGTCACGCCGCGCTCGAACAACCGCAGCGAGAGCGACCCGTCGCGCAGCACCGTCCCGTCGAGCTCGCCGTCCCACGGCTGCGCCGAGTACGACCCGCGCACGCGCGTCCCGTCGCTCTCGAGCGAGAGCCGCACGCGCATCCCGTCGGGAACGTCCGCGATCCGAGCCCAGTACTGCCCGTTGATCGGCGCCGACGAGCTCGCGCGCGTGGTCGCGCTTCGACCCGAGGCGGCGCGCCGACGACACCCGTTCGCCTCGAGCGCGAGCGCCGACACCGTCACGATCCACAGCGCTCGCGCGATCCGCGAGCGGGTCATTTCTTGCGGGCCTCGCGGCGCTTCTGCTCCGCTTCGCGCGCGGATTTGCCGCCGAACACCCAGCCGAACGCGAGGCCCAAGAGAAAGATCCCGGGGATGAAGATGACGTGCTCGATGGTCACGGAGCCCTCACGCGCCCTTCGGCTCTTTCTCGGTCGCGCGCTTGGCGAGGAGCTTCTCGAGCTCGTCGATCTTCGCGCCGAGCGCGGCGTTCTTCTTTCCGAGCACGAGCGCGTAGCCCGCGAACATGAGCAGGATCAGCGCGTACGCTGCTGCGAGGATCGGCCCGCCCGGAATCGTGTCGCGGCACTCTCCTCCGCTCGCGCTGAACGCCATCGAGCGCCCCTCTGCGCCGTCGCCGGTCATCCCCTGCGCCGTCACCTGCGCGTGCGGCGGAACGCTTTCTCCCGGCAGCGCCGCGAGCCCCGTCCCTCCGGGCGCCTCGTTGGGCCGGTCCGCGATCCCCGCAGGATGCGCTGGATTTTCAGCGGTGATCGCAGCGTCCCCCTGCGCGCCTCCGTCCTCCGCGCGCGCCGTCACGGGCGCGATCGCCACCGCGATCGCCAGGGCCAACCACGAAGCGTTCGATCTCTTTGCGTTCACAGTCTTGTTCGAGGGGTGGCTCACGATGCCGCTCCTTCTTGTTCGTCGTCGAGCAATCCGAGCGCAGACGCTTCGGACTCGAGCGCTTCGAGCCGAGCTTCGTTCTTCGCCATTTGATAGCGCAGCGCGATCAGGCCCACGACGAGCACCGTGAAGGCCAGAAAGCTCAGCCCCAACGTCTGTCCCATCGCCGGCGCGACGCCGCCGCCACGGCGAGTGATCACCGTCGGGTGCTGTCCGCGCCAGAGCTGCACCGAGTAGTGGATCAGCGGCATGAGCGCGGTGCCGACCACCGAGAGCGCCGCGGCGAAGCGCTTTTCTCCTTCGCCGCCCGCAGAGCGAAGGACCACGTACGCGACCATGATCAGCGCGCACAAGAGCGTCGAGGTCAGGCGCGGGTCCCAGACCCAGGGCTTTCCCCAGGCCTTCCATCCCCACAAGGGGCCCGTCGTCATGATGATCGCGGCGAAGACCAGCGTGAGCTCTCCGCCGGCTTGCGCGATCCCGTCCCACAGCCCCGCGCTCGGCTCGTTGCGCTGCCAGAGATAGAACAGCGAGCCGAGGCAACACGCGCCGATGCAGAGGTACATCGAGTACGCGGAGGGGACGTGAAAGTAGAAGATCTTCTGCGTCAGGCAGCCCGCGTCGCATTGCGCGACGGGCGCGTACCAAAACGCCATCAACAGCGCGGCCGAGAGCGCGGCAAATCCCGCGGCGGCCACCGCGTGGGGCCAGGACTTCATCGGCGCGGAAGCTAGCACACGGCTTCGTCGCTGGGTCGCTCGCGCAAAAACATCCGAAGGACCGCGGGCAGCAAGAGCGCGCCGAGCAGCGTCGAAGAGAGCAATCCGCCGATCACGACGGTCGCGAGCGGGCGCTGCACTTCAGAGCCAGCCGAGCTCGAGAGGGCCATCGGAAGAAAGCCCAACGCGGCGACGGAGGCCGTGAGCAAGAGCGGGCGCAAGACCTCCGATGCGCCGTCGGCGACCGCGTTGTTCAGCGATTCGCCCTCGAAAATTCTGCGCTGAATCGCGCTGGCCATCACGACTCCGTTGAGCACGGCGATGCCGCACAGGGCGATCATCCCGACCGCGGCGGGGATGCTGAACGCCATCGAGCGCAGCGCGAGCGCGACGATCCCGCCCACGAGCGCGAAGGGGACGCAGGCGAAGACGGCGAAGGCGTAGCGCGCGTTGCGAAACATCGCGTAGAGCATCGCGACGATGATGGCGAGGCTCACGGGGACCAGCAGCGCGAGCCGCTCTTTTGCGCGCTGAAAGTTCTCGAATTGACCGGCCCAGTCGATCGAGTAGCCGTCGGGCAAGCGCACTTCGCGAGCGACGCGGGCGCGCGCTTCTTCGACGAAGCTCACGAGGTCGCGGCCGCGGAGGTTGACCTCGACGCTGATGCGGCGCTGCCGTTGGCTGCGGCGGATTTGGGCGATTCCTTCTTCTTCGCGAAGAGAGGCGAGCTGCGAGAGGGGGATGAGCTGGCCGTCGCGCGTCCCGATGGGGAGGTCTGGCAAGCGGTTGGCGCTTGGGCCCGGGGCGAGCAAGACGCGCAGGTCGAAGCGTCGCGGGCCGTCGAAGATCGAGCCGACCTCGCGGCCCATGCGGGCGGCTTCGACCGCGCCGAGGATGTCGTCTGTGGCGATTCCGTAGCGCGCGGCGCGGCGACGATCGACGCGCACCGAGAGCATGGGCAGGCCGATGGCGCGCTCGACGCGGACGTCTCCGGCGCCTTGGATGCGTCGAACGACCTGGCCGACGCGCAGCCCGATGTCCGTGAGCACCTGCATGTCGTCGCCGTTGATGTTGATGGCGATGTCCGCAGGGGAGTCGGAGATCATGTCGTTGGTCTTGTCTTCGATCGGCTGCGAGACCGAGGCGAAGGTCGAGGGGATCTCTCGTTCGACCGCTTCTTTGAAGAGGTTGCGAAGCGCGACGGGGTCCTGGGTCGTGCGCCACTCGGAGCGCGGCCGCAGGTGGACGAGGATGTCTGTGTTGTCCATGCCGACGGGGTCGAGGGCGACCTCGGCGCGGCCGGTGGTTCCGAGCGTGGTGACGACCTCGGGAAATCGTCGCAAGACGTTCTCCGCGGCGAGGTCGAGCCTGCGCGCCTCCGTCGGTCCGACGCTCGGGATACGACGAATGCGCACGTACACATCGCCCTCGTCGATGCGCGGAACGAAGTCCGCCCCCAGCCCCCCTGCGACGGGGACGACGCTGAGCGCGAGCGCCATCGACGCGAGCAGCACCCAGAGCCTTCGCCCGAGCACCCACTGCACCAATCGCTGGTATCTCCCGGGTTTTCTCGGGTCATCGTGATGGTGCCCCTTCACCGTGGAGGGCCCGAGAAACGTCACCGCCGCCGCCGGAAACACCACCAGCGCGAAGACCAACGACCCCGCCAACGCCAGGGCCATCGTGGCCGCCATCGGGCGAAACATCTTTCCCTCGACGCCGCGCAGGGACAACAGCGGGAGGTACACCAACAGAATGATCGCGACGGCGAAGACCACGGGCCTCGCGACCCTGTGAATCGCCTCGCGGACGCTCTCTCTCACTCTCTCAGGATCGTCGCTCGCCCGCACCGCGAGCGCCGCGATCACCGCTTCGAGCATCACGATCGGCCCGTCCACCAAGAAGCCGAAATCAATGGCCCCGAGTGACATCAAGTTGCCCGTGATATCCATCGCGAGCATCCCGAAGATCGCGATCGACATCGCGAACGGAATGCCCAGCGTCACCAGCAGCGCTCCCCTCGGCGTGCGCAAAAACGCGAGGATCACCAGCGAGACGAGCAGCGCGCCTTCGACCAGGTTCGTCCCGACGGTCTTCAGCGTTCGATCGATGAACTGCTTTCGATCGTAGACGGTCTCGATCCTCGCCCCTTCTGGGAGCGCGCGCTGCACCTCGGCGATCTTCTGGTGCAGCGCCGTCACCACCGTGCGCGAGTTTTGCCCCGCGAGCATGAGCACCAGCGCGCAGACCACCTCGCCGCGGCCGTCTTGAGTGACCACTCCTTGCGCGAGCGCCGCGCCGAGGCGCACTTCGGCCAGGTGCCTCACGAGCACCGGGCGCCCTTCGCTGTCGCTGCTCACCACCACGTCGCGGATGTCATCGAGCGTTCGAAGCTGGCCCTCACCGCGAAGGACGTACAGCTCGGAGCCGCGCTCGACGTAGCCCCCGCCTACGTTCACGTTGTCCCTCGCGAGCGCGGAGAACACCTGCGCGAGCGTCACGCGGTGCGCTTGCAAGCGCGCGGGCTCGACGACGACCTCGTACTGCTGCTTCGCTCCACCGAACGCGTTGACCTCGATGATCCCCGGAACGCTCTGGATCGCCGGCGCGACGTCCCAGTCGAGCATCGTGCGGAGCTGCATCGGCGTGTGCCGATCGCTCTTGAGAACGAACTGGTAGATCTCTCCGAGCCCTGTCGTGACCGGGCCGAGCTCGGGCCTGCCGTACTGCTCTGGAATCTCTCCTTCGATCGTCCGCAGCCGCTCGAACACCAGCTGCCGCGCGAACCACGGGTCCGTCCCTTCTTTGAAGATCACGGTCACCGCCGAGGTGCCCTCGCGCGTGATCGAGCGCACCTCTTCGAGCGACGGAAGGCCCGTTAATCCTCGCTCGACGGGGCGCGTGACGAAGCGCTCCATCTCTTCTGCGGTGAGCCCGGGCGAGTCGGTCAGCACCTGCACCTGCACGTTGGTCAGGTCGGGGACCGCGTCGATCGGCAGCCTCTGCGCGGCGAACACGCCGGCGACGAGCACGATCACCGCGAACGCGAGCGCGGCGAATCGATAGCGAATCGAGCGGTCGATCCACGCTTCTAGCATCGGCTACCTCTGCAGCTCGCTCTTGAGAGAGAAGACCCCATCGACCGCGACGCGCTCGCGCTCGCTCGCTCCGCGCAGAAGCTCGACGCGCTCGTCGTCGCCTTCACCCAAGGCCACGGGCCGCGGCTCGAACACGTCGGGCTCGACCTCGACGAACACCGTCGGCTGCCCTTCGAGCAGGATCACCGCCGAGCGTCGAACGAGCAGCGCTTCTCTCGTCTGCGCGCGGCCGAGCGTCAGTCGCGCGGTGACGAACTGCCCTTGTCTCAGCGCCTCGTCGGGGTTGTCGACGTGCACTTCGACCTGCGCGGTGCGCGTCTCGCGCTCGACCGTCGCCGCCACTTGCGAGACCACGCCGAGAAACTCTCGGTCGCCGTGGGACTCTGCGCGGATCGAGACGGCGTCGCCGACGGAGATGCGCCCGAGGTTGCGCTCGAACACGTTGAGCATCACGCGGACGCGCGAGAGGTCCGCCACGCGAATGAGCGTCTCGGTGGGGTCGACGACCTGGCCCACGGTCGCCTGGCGCGCGATGACCCGGCCCGCGATCGGCGCGCGGAGCGTCACGCCGGTGCTCGCGCTCGCTCCTTGGTGGGCGCCCATCGCGCGGGCGCGCTGCTCGAAGCCGCGTTGCTCGGCGATCAGCGACGCGACGCGGGCGCGGGCCTCGTCGAGCTCGACGCCGGTGGCGAGCTGCTGGCTCGCGAGCGTGGTGAGGCGCGCGAGCTGCGCGCGCGCCGCGGTGAGCTGGGCCCGCACCGAGAGCGCCGAGGCCGCGAGCTCGCCGAGCGTGGCGCTGGTGATGGTGACGAGCGGCGCTCCTCGGGCGACGCGGTCGCCTGCGCGCACGAAGACCTGAGAAATCCGGCCCGCGACGCGCCCTCCGACGTCGGCCACGCGGTCGGCGTTGAACTCGACGCTGCCCGAGAGCTCGATCGTCGAGGCGAGCCGCCGTCGCTCGAGCGGCTCGACGCGCACGCCCGCGTGGGGGCGAAGCGACTCGGGGAGCCGCACTCGAACGGCGGTGTGTTGAATACTGGTGCGCGGTGCTTCGGCGGCGATCGACGGGGCCGGAGCGCGCCGGGTGGCGACGAAGTAGCCGAGCGCGAAGCCTCCGCCGACGGTGGCGAACAAGAGGGCGAGCGTCGCGGGCAACACGCTTCTGCGCTGTGAAATGGGGCTCATTGAGCGAGCGACCTCCCTGTGCTCTGGTCGAGCGCGATGCGCGCTCTCCACGCGGCGCGCAGGGCGTCGACGCGCCGCTGTTGTTGGGCGAACAGCTCGTCGCGCGCGCGCAAGAGCCGATACGAGTCGACGGTACCCGCGCGAAAGAGCGCTTCGGTGAGCGAGAGAACGCGCTGCGCGGCGGGCAACGACTGTCGCTCGATGACGGCGAGCTCGCTCAGGCGAAGCTCGAGCTCGGTCCACGCGGCGGCGGCTTCGTTGGACACCTGGCGCTCTGCGACCGCGCGCTGCTCGTCCGCGGCGCGTGCTTGAGCGTCGGCCGTCGCGCGTTCGCCCTGGTTGGTCAGCGCGACGGGGAGCGACCACTGCGCGGAGGCTCCGATGGAGGCTTGGGTGTAGCCCTGCCACTCGACCTCGGCGGCGACGAAGATCGGCGCGGTGGCTTCGTGGTGGAGCCTCGTGGTGCTCGTGCGCAGACGTCGCGCGGAGGCGTCGAGCGCCGCGGCTTCTCTGCGGTGGGCGAGGGCGAGCGCGGCCGCGCGCTCGCGGGACATCTGCGCGGGCATCGTCGGCGCTTCGAGCGTCGGGAGGCGGAGCTCGTGCGAAGGATCGAGCGAGAGCAGCGTGCGCAGAGCCGAGAGGGCGGCCTCGCGCTCGCGTCTCGCGGTGACGACGGCGAGCTCGGCGTCGCTCGCGGATTGCTCGGCGAGGGCGAGGTCGAGCGCGGTCGCGCTCTGCGCGTCGAGCCGTCGTCGGGCCGCCTCGAGCAGCGAGAGGGCGAGGGCGCGGCGCTCGTCGGCGAGGCGCACGGACTCTGTGGCGATCACCGCGTTCATCCACGCTTCGCGCGCCGCGGAGCACGCTTCGTTGCGCGCGACGTCGAGCCGGGCCTCTGCCTCTCGTGCGGCCCAGAGCGCTTCGGTGCTCCAGTGCGACCTCGCCCCCGAGACATCGAGCGGAATCCCCACAATCAACGCGTACGTCGCCGCGGCCGCGTCGGGGACGCCCACCATGGCGCGCACGCCGACCGTGGGGTTTCCGACGCGAGGGACGCGCGCAAACGTGGCCAGCGCGCTGGCTTCGTACTGCGCGGCTCGGGCTCGCACGACGTCGGGGCTGTGCTCGATGGCGCGCGCGATGACGGCGCGCTCGCTCCACAGCGGCCGATCCGCGCGCGGCGCCTGCGCGAGGGCGCTCGTCGCCGAGAGCGTCGTGCCGAGCGCCGCGCCGAGCGCGAGGGCTCGCAGGTGAGCGGGCAACGTCATGGCTCGGGTCTAGTCGCCTCGGGGCCGCGCTGCATGACGGCAACATGACGAGTTCGTAATGATCGTTTCGACCGACAATCGAGCGGAGAAACGCTGCTACATCAACGAGGCCAGCGACGATGAAGATCCTCGTAGTCGAAGACGACAAGCGCCTCTCGCGGTTCATCGTGCGCGTCCTGACGGAAGAGGGATTCGCCGTGGACAGCTGCAGCAACGGCTCGGACGCGGCGAGGCAGGCCCGCGCGGTGACCTACGACGCCGTGGTGCTCGACTGGATGCTGCCCGACACCGACGGGCTCTCGGTGTGTCGAGAGCTTCGGCAGGCGGGCAACGCGGTGCCTGTGTTGATGCTCACCGCGCGCGGAGAGGTGCGCGAGAAGGTCCTCGGGCTCGAGGCGGGCGCCGATGACTACATGGTGAAGCCGTTCGACGTCGAAGAGCTCGTCGCGCGGGTCAACGCGCTCATTCGCAGGGCCTCTGGGCACGCGCAGCTCCGCTGCGGGCCGATCGAGATCGACCGCGTCGCGAGGCAGGTGCGCTGCGGCGGAGCGCTGATCGAGCTGACCTCCCGCGAGTACGCGCTGCTCTTGCACCTCGCCTACCACGCAGGAAAGGTTGTCACTCGCAGCGAGCTGCTCTCGCGCGTGTGGGAGACGAACTTCGACCCGAGCTCGAACTTCGTCGAAGTGCACGTGAGCCGCCTGCGCGACAAGCTCGGCGACGCGGCGGCGATGATCGAGACCGTCCGCGGCGTGGGCTATCGGCTGCGCGTGGGAGAGCCGTCGTGAACAGCCGCGCGCGCTTCGTCGTCGCGGTGCTGGTGCTGACGTTGCTCACGCTCGGAGGAGCGTTTTCTGCGGTCTATTTCGCCTTCAATCACCTGCAAGAGCGGCAGCTCGACGAGGCGCTGGTGGCGGCCGCCAACGTCGAGGCGCAGATGCTCTCGCACCAGGCGGCGGAGGTGGTCGAGCTGTCCAATCGCCCGGGGCCCGCGGCGAATCAAGTGGGCCCGCTCAGCACGCTCGCGTTCGTGGTGGACGCCGCGGGGCAGCCCGTCGCCGTGAGCCGCACGCTGCGGGGAAGAGCGCTGCCGACGATCGCCGCGGGGCAAGCGCTGATGGCGCCGTTTGATTTGTGGATACAGAATCAACACTCGCGCGCGGTGTGGGCGCGCGTGCCGGGGCGGAGCGGAATGCGGCTGTTCTTCGGCGTTCCGCGGCAGGATTTGGACGGGGACGCGGCGTTTTTGTTTCGGGCGATGGCGGTGGCCTTCTTGGTGGCCGTCGTGTGGGCCGCGGCGGTGGCGTACGGGATCGTCCGCGTGTTCACCGACGAGCAGCGCAGGATCGCCGCGGTCGCGCGCAGCGTCGCGGACGGAGACCTCTCGGCGCGCGTCTCGTCTCGCTCGCGCGACCGCGACGTCGCCACGTTCGCGCACGACATCGACCAGATGATCGAGCGGCTCGCGCTGCTGGTCTCGTCGCAGCAGCGCTTCATCGCGTACGCCGCGCACGAGCTGCGCTCTCCGCTGACGACGCTGTACGGCGAGCTCTCGCACGCGCTGCGCAAATCCCGGGGCGCTGACGAGTACCGCGCGGCGATCGAAGAGGCGCTCGCCTCGACCAAGAGCTTGAAGCAGCTGAGCGAAGACCTGCTCGAGCTCGCGCGGATCGGCGCTGTGTCCAACGCGCCGGGCGAGCGCATGGCGCTGCGAGAAGTGCTCGAGAGCGCCGCTGGCTTCGTGCGCGCCGAGGCGAGCGAGCTCGGCGTCGAGCTCGTGCTGGACTGCGAGGGGATCGAGGCGACGGGGCATCCTCGGGACATCGAGCGGCTCTTGCGCAACCTCATCGAGAACGCCGTGCGACACTCGCCGCGCGGCGAGCGCGTGCAGGTTCGCGTTCGCGCGAGGGGAGAGCAGGTCGAGCTCGCGGTGAGCGACCGCGGCGAGGGCGTGGACGACGCGGATCGCGAGCGGATTTTCGAGCCGTTTTATCGTGCGGCGCGCGAGGTGAACCGCGAGGCGAGCGGCGCGGGGCTGGGCCTTGCGATCGCGCGCGAGATCGCCCGGGCGCACGGCGGCAACGTGCGGGTCGAGCGTGGGGCGGACGGCGTGGGGGCGACGTTCATCGCGACGATGCGCCGAGACGTCGCGTAGCTCACTCCCAGCGGCCGCGATACTCGATGGTGGTCGCGTCGACGACCCGGGTCTCCATGGTGGCGTTGCGGCCTCCAGCGATCTCGACGGCCGCGCGAAACGCCGTCGAATACGCCTTCGCCAGCACCGAAGGGACATGGTGCGGAGGCGTCTTCAGCCGCACCACCCCGCCCTCGTGCGGCCGCGCCTTCTCGACCACGGTGAGCTCGGTCCCTTGGTGAAACAGGGACCAACGCGAGGCCACTTGCGGCAAGAGCCGATGCGCGCCGACGAAGCGAAACAAGATTCGATACGCCACCGAGTCGAGCAGCGAGAGGTTGTCTTTGTACGCTTGGGTGACGAGCGCGTCCTCCGAGCCGAACACGGCCCACGTGAGGTACACGGTGAGCGCCGAGGCGTGCACTTCGCGCACCCACGCCGTGGGCAGCGGGGGAAACGTGGCCAGCTCGCGCAGCGGCTCAGGCAGCTCTTCGAGCAGGTGTTTCTCAGGCAATTTCGCGATGAGAAAGCGCACAACCGATCCCTTCATCGCGCACTGCGGGTACGAGTCGAGCCCGTTTGGCAGCGCGGCGAGGTAGCGGTTCATCTCGTGGATTCCGGCCTGCACGTGTCGCGACCGAGACAGTAGCCGCGAAGGGGCGGCGAGTGCACGCGCAGTGTGCGTCGCGGTCGGTCGAGCGGACGTCCAAAGCCGCGTTCGATTCGATATTCTCGCGGCGAACCCATGGCGCGTTCTTCTTCTTCTTCGCCTCTCGCGACGATGGCGAGCATCGAAGTGAGAATCGCTTCAGCGCGCGACGCGCTCTCGCTCGCGACGAGCGAGCACGCCCGCGCCGACGCCCTGGTCGAAGAGGCGAGCGCGGCGCTCGAGCGCGAGCTCATCCGCGAGCGAGCGGCCCTGGTCCACCCCGCGATTCGCGCGGCGAGGGTGCGGCTCGGCGAGCTCTCGACGCGCGATGTGATCGAGTCGCTTCGGCTCTTGCCCGAGACCGAGCTCCAGTCTGCGATTCGCGAGCTCGTCCCGGTCACGTCCTCTGCTGCGTGGCTCGAGCTCTGCGCCGCGCACGAGGCGGCCCGCGCGAGCACCGGGAGCTGGCTCGATCGCGCGCAGACGCGCGGTGATTTCAGCGGCTGTCTCGAGGTCTTCTCCCGCGGCGCGGCGTGCACCGCGCAGTTCATCGCCGACGTCTTCGAGCGGCACGGCGCCGATGCAGCGGCGCTCTTCGCGGCGCACGCGCGCTTCGCGCTCGCTGCGTCGCCGAGCGAAGAGCGATCGATCGGCGACGAGGCCGCGTTGCTGCTCGCGCTGCCCGCGGACGAAGCGCGTCCGCGCGTCCTGGGGCTCTCGTCCGCGATCGAGCCCGAGGGGAGGCTCGAGTTCGACGAAGACTACGGCGAGCGAGACCCGCGCTCGCTGGTGCTGCTCGCCCTGATTTCAGCGGGAGAAATCCAGCGTGCCTTCGCGCTGTTCGATCGCGTCCTGCGCGCCCCGCTGCCCTGGGTCGCGCCGGGCTCGTCGCCGCTCGTGACGCCGGGCCTGCGACGCTCGCTCGTCGCGCTCTCGGGCGCGATCACCGCCGAGGAGCGCCTCGCGCTTCACCGATCGGTGCACGACCGCTTCTCGAGCGAGCCCATCGAGCCCTCGGCGCTCGTGGCGCTGTGCGAGCTTCTGGACGAGCCCTTCGCGAGTCGATGCGCAGAGGCGTTGATCGCGGTGATCAACGAGGACCCAGCGCGAACGCTCTGGATCTCGGCGAAGCACCCGCTCGTTCGCGCGCGGTGCATCGAGCGTTCGCGTTCGGTGATCGTCGAGCGACTCTCGCGCGCGCCGCTCGAATCCGCGGATCGGTACGCGCTCTCGACGGCGCTCTCGACGCTGCCTGTCGACGACGCGCTCGTGCCGTGGGTGATCGAGCGCTTCGCGGCGATCGATCGCGCGGTGAGCGAGGACCGGATCGCTCGCTTTGGCCCGCTGCAGTGGGTGCTCGACGCGGCGAAGCAGCGATCGATGCCTGCGCAGCGCGCGTTGATCGAGCGACTCGACCAGGGAGAGCGCCTGTGGGAGAGCCCTGGGTTCTGCGACGCGATGCCAGAAGCGGTGCTGCGCGCGGCGGTTCGTCGGGGGCTCGGCGCTTCGGTCTCGAGGTCGCGGCTCGTCGAGTGGGTGCGGCGCTTCGCGTGGTTTCTCGCAGGCGCGGACGAGGGCGAGCGCGAGCGATGGTGGCCCTCGCTTCGAGCGCTCGACGAGCGGTCTGGCGACGCGACGGCGTTGCTCGAGTGCGCGAAGGTGGTCCCTGCGAGCGAGGCGCGCGCGTGGGCGGACGAGCGCGCACTCACGAGGCTTCGAACGATGCACGACGCAGAGGCGCTCGCCCGGTCGCTCGCTCGGCACGGGCTCGCGGGCGCGGTGATCGAGCGCGCGATGCTGCGGTTCGGGCCCGAGCACCCGTACGCGCGCGTGGACTGGCTCAACGCGCTGATCGTGCGGTTCGTCTCCGAGGAGCGCGCAGCGCAGTGGCTCGCGGAGTGCTACGCGCCAGACCCTGCGTCGCCTGCGGCGCTCTCGCCGCTGCAAGCGCGGAGGTTCATCGAGTCGCAGGACGTGTTTGCGAGCGACGCGTGGCTTCGTCGCGCGCCGTCCAAGGGGCTGGTCGACGCGCTCTCTCGCCTCGATGACGGCGCGGCGTTGCTCGAGCGGTGCGCCGCTGCGTGCTGGGCTCTGTGGCTTGCGGACGGCGCGCGCCCCGAGACGCCAGCCTGGTTCTCGCTGAGAGATTTCATCGATTTTGCCTCGCTCGAGACCGCGTGCGCGATGGCCGCGCACCCATGGAACGCCGAGTCCTCCTGGGCCGCGCACCGCGTGTGTCTGCGCCTCGGCGCGTTGCGACGACGGACTCCTGAGTCTGTAGGCGCGATCATCGCAGCGGCGCGCACGCTCGCCGCGGGAGCGTCCGCGGGCGACGGCTCACCTTGGGCTCGCGCGTGTCTCGCGTGGGTGTGCGAAGAGGGCGAGCGCTCGTTCGACGCGGTGTTTCGGCCGGTGATCGGCGCAGCGCTCGCGCAGAGCCGCGCGGACTACGCCGGGGACGCGCTAGCGTTGGGCGTGAGCGACGCGGTGTTTGCGCTCGCAGAGGGCCTCGGCGCGAACGCGGCGCTCTCGTTCATCGAGCCGATGCTGGAGGCCGTGAGCGAGGCTGCGTTCGAGCGCGCGCTTCCGTGGGTCGAGGCTGCGTTTGCGAGCGATCCCGAGCGGGGGTTCGCGATCCTCGGCCCGCGCGTGGCAAGCCTGTCGACGGGCGTGCTCGCTGCGCGATGGGTGACGGCGACGTCCGAGCGCGCTGCTGCTGCGGTGTTCGCGAGGCCTCACGCGCTGCGCGCGCTCGCAGGGGACGAGGGCTTCGAGCGCATCGGTGACGCGCTCGCGCGTGCGGTCGATGAGCTCTCGAGGATGCACAGGGCTGGGTGAGAAGAGGGCGAAATCGCCAGGGGATTTACAGCGTGACGAGCATGATCACCTGGATCCGATATATAAAGTGTGTGGCGTGATGAAGCTCGCAGGGCTGTCTCTCTCTGAACATGTCGGTGGCCCGCTGCCTGCGACCGCGTTGGCGGTTGGCGCTCGTGCGACAAACCCGACCGGGCTCGCGTTGGATCCAGTGAAGGATCAGGCGTTGTTCGAAGACTTGTCAGGAGTGCGCGGGCGATCGTTTATCGCTTCGATCGTTCGCGCGATTCGCAACGACGGCGCGGGACGCTCGCTTCGCTTCGTGTCTGGGCACACTGGCGCAGGAAAGAGCACCGAGCTTGCGCGATTGAGGCACGCGCTCGAACAAGTCAGAACGCAGCGCGAAGGAGACGTGCTCAAGACTGTGGCTCCCAAGGCGCAGGTGCTCATGCTCGACGCGTTTCCTCTGGTGCGGGAGATCGCCGATCTCGACCTCGAGGACCTGCTCGTCGGGCTGTGGCAACAATTGATCGAGCAGCACGCGGCGAGCACCGGCGCGTTGCTCGCGACGTTTTGGAAGAACAACATCGCGAAGCTTCTGCAGGCGACGCTCAAGGACCTGCCTTCAGTCGTCGCGGACGCGCTGCAAAAACTCTCGGTCTCCCTTCGCTCTCCTGTCGAACGAAGGCACGCGAAGACCGCGCTCTTCGCGATCGAAGATGCGCTCATCGAAGGTCTCAACAGCGGCTTCGAGCGATTGCGCGACGATCCCTCGAGTCCGATGGTGGTGATCATCGACAATCTCGAGAAGCTCAGCGAGCGCTCCCGCGACGCGGTCGAAAAGCTCTACCTCGAACGGCTCGCTCCTCTGCTGCGACTCGACGCGCACCTGGTGCTCTCGGCTCCGTCATTTTTGCTGTTCGAAGCCAAGGGGCAGCTGTTGACGTCGGCATATGGCGCAGAGGTGTTGTTTGTTCCGATGGTGAAGGTTCGGCGTCCGCAGGGTGAAGGTGGAGGGGAGTACGAGGAGGGCGTGGGCAAGCTCGCCTCGTTGCTCGCTCGGCGCGTGAACTTCGACGCGCTCTTCGAGGGAGGAATGAGCGCAGCACGGCACATCGCTGTGCTCTCCGGTGGAAGAATCCGCGACGCGCTGATGATCGTGCATCGCGCCATCAATGAGATCGACGACGGCAAGGTGCCTCTCGCTGTGATCGACGCTGTCGCTGATCGCGAGGTGACTCAGCGCAGTCGTGGGCTGCCCGAAGCCTGGTCTGCGTCGCTTCGATTCGTGCAAGAGAAGAATCGATTCCCGCCGGGAATCTCCTCGCAAGATCGCGCGGACATGCTTCGCGGCGGGTACGTGCTCGAGTATCAAAACGGCGAGCCCAACCCGTTCTACGTCGTGCACCCGCTGATCGAACGAACGGCGGTCGTGCGCAGTCCTCTCTCATGAGCGACGAGCTTCCTGCGGAGCTGACAACGCTTCGTCGCGCGATCGTGCGCATGGGGCCAACGTTCTCGGTGCACCTCGTGCACGCTCCCATCACGATCCGTGACCCGTTGGCGGAGTTTCTCTCGGATGATCCCGACCTTCCGTTGTTCACGATCGCGCCGCTCGGCGCTCGGGGTGCGTCCTTTGTGCGCGACTTGCTGCGCGGGACGTTTGAGCCGCTGGATGGAGTCATCGTCGCCGATGTCGACGCTCTGCTGCAACCCGACGGTCGAGAAGCGCTCGACGCCCTCAATCTGGCGCGCGATCGCCTGCACGAGCTCGTTCACGGTCCGATGATTCTCGTGGTGAGCGCAGAGAACGACCGGAGTTTTCGCCTCGCCGCCCCTGACCTGACCAGCGTCATCGCGACGTCGAGCGAGCTGTCCAGTGACGGCACATCGACCATTCTCGCCACGCTCGCCGGTGATGAGTGGCGCGCCGTGCACTCCGATGTCGATGCTCTCGAGCGGAGGCTCGAGCGCGCGAAGCACAGCGCGACCCCAGGCGCTCTGGCCTTTGGGTGGTGCGAAGTCGCGCTGCTGTTGGTCAACCGAGTCGCGGTCGATCGCGCGAACGTGCCGCGCGTGAACACTGCAATCAACAACGCGCGGCGCTTCGCCACTCCCCTGCGTTTCGAACGGGTGCTCGCCCTGTGCGACGTCGCTGTCGAGCAGCTGGCGATCGCGACCGGCGAGAGAGCGCCACGTCGAGATCGAGTCGAACAGGCGATTGCCGTACTCGATCGTGTCGGCAGCGCGGTTGACCAGAGCAGCGCGGTGCTCACGCTTGCGAACATTCTGCTCGGGTCCGACGAAGTCGCGAGTAGAGCGATCGTTGTCGAGAGGCTGCTGCCGCGGCTGCGGGACGCTCGCGTGTCTGACTCGTTTGTTCGAACGCTCGAACGCGTGATCGCATCGGTGCTGCTCACGGACAACGCGTTCGCCGCGCTCAGGACGATGGAGCAGTGTTGGTCCGGCGACGAGCTGTGGATGAGCGAGGCTGATCGCGCCTCGCTTCAGGCGCTTCGCGCGCAGTTGCGCTTCATCGTGGGCGACATCGAGTCGGCGGTGCGTGACATCGACGACGCGCTGCTCGTCGCGCGTCGTCACTCCCCGCAGTTCGAGGCGAACCTCTCCTTGATCGCCGCGCGGTTACATCTCTCTCTCGGAGGCGCGTCTGCTCGTCAGCTCGCGACTGTGCTGCTGGGGCGCATCGACGCTCTCGTGGCGAGCAAGGCCATCTCGCTCCACGACGAACAGCGCAGCGCGCTCGCGGCGCTGCGCGCGACGTTGGGCAAAGAGCCCACGCGCTCGCGCGCGAAGCGCTGAGGTCGATGGCGACAGCGAGTGAATCTCCGAGCGACGGAGCGTGGTCGATTCGTTCTGCATCAACGCCTGACGGTGGCGCGGGACAAGGGGGCAGAGAGACGGTGGCGCTCAGCGTGAATGCGTCGTGTGTGTTGAAAATTCACAGCGAGATCGCTCGTTGTCCGAAGGTGTTCGCGAGCGTCGCGTCGAGCGCGCCCGCGGCGCCGAGCGCGTGCACGATCGTGCGATCGACGTGGCATGTTTGCGAGGAGCGCTCGTAGTTCGATCGGTGCGCGACGTAGCGGGTGGTGAGCTCGAGCGAGAGCGTCTCGTCGTCGCGCGCGGCGACGAAGAAGTACCAGCGACACCGGGCGTTGTGCTGCCCTGGCGTCGACTCGACGCAGCCCGACTGTTGAACGCTCTCGAGCAGCCGCATCGCCAGCGGCGCGGCGCGCGCGACCTCGGTCGGCGTCGGGTCGATCGTGACCCACTCGCGTTGCATGGGCGAGACGGCGAGCGCGAGCCCGCCGGTCAGAACCGCGGCGAATCCGCGCAAGAAGTTGGTCGGCGTCAGGTACGTCTGGACCGTGTGGCTCGGCGGGAGCCGCTCGCGCGTCATCATGAGCGCCGTCGAGAACGACGCGCTCGCCCCGCGCGGCGCGCGCTCTTCGTCGAGGATGCGCGCTTCGATGCTGACGCGATCGAGCGGCATCACGTTGCTCTGGGCGTCCACTCGGACGAGCGCGACCGCGGGCAGATGCTCGGCCGCGCGGCGCTCGTTGAGCTGATCCACGGCGGGCGCTCGGACGCGCTGCGCGTGCACGGCGAGCGCTGAGTCTCGGGCGAGGGCCTCGGTGACGAGCGCGCGATCGCGCCCTTCGTGCGCGGCGCAGACGGCCTCGCGGTAGTGGCGGTGCGCGACGAGCGATCGCACGGAGGGACCGCAGGCGGTGAGCGAGAGCGCGGTGATCGTGAGCGCGAGGGAGTGTTTCACGAGCGGCCTCCGAAGACAGCGAGCGTCGCGAGGGTGAAGCGCAGCTCGTGGGTGGTGACCGCGTCGGTCTGCACGAGCTGATAGCCGAAGGTGAAGAGGGCGTACGGGGCTCCGATGGAGATCTGTCCGCGAAATCCCAGGGCGCTGCGCGTTTCAGAGAACCCGCCGAGCCCGTGGACGGTCAGCGCGATCGAGAGCGCTCGCTCGCGCGTCGGCTCGCCGTCGTAGTCGGGGACGCAGTGGTGCGCGAGGCCGAGGCCCGCGAGCACGAAGTGTTCGCTGAAGCCGACGTAGCTGTATCCGCCCTCGACGATGGCGCCCCACTCGGAGGTGCGGCCCATGCGAAGGAGCGCTCCGCCGAGGGCGTCGACGGTGAACGCGATGCCTGCGGTGGGGGCGATTCGAAGCTGCGCGCCGACCTGCGTGTGCGCGACGCCGTAGACCACGCGCGGATCGCGTCGATAGAACTCGGGCGAAGGGCCCTCTTCGCGGATGACGGCGGGCCGGGCGAACGCGGGCTCGACCTGCGGCGGAGCGGGATTCAAGAGCAGCTGCGCGAACAAAAGCGGGAGGGGCATCGCGCACAGGGCCAGCGCAAGGGGCGTTCCACGACGGCGGCGAGCGGCGTTTTGTGAGCGAAATGGCAGGGCGAACAGAATGTGCCATCGAGCGCTGTCGCGCCGCGTCGAGCGCGCGGCGTCGAGGCAGCGGCTGTCGCGGTGTGAATCGTGGGCACAGGTCGCGCTATGCTCTCGGCATGGCGCGATGGGCGGGCGGGCGACGAGCGAGCGGGGCGATGCGGGCCGTCACGGTTCTGCTGGCCTTCACGATCGGAGGCGCGGGCTGCGACGAGGCTGGATGGGGGCTCGTGCGAGGCGATCGCGCGATCTGCCCCGAGCGATCGCGGCCCACGGGCGCGTGTGGGGGCAGCGTCACGTGCGACTACTGGGTGAGCCATTCGGGCGCGGCGATCCCACCGATTCCGATGTGCTGTCAGTGTGCGAGCGGCGAATGGCGGTGCGACGCCGGGATCTGCATTCTCAACCACGTGGATGCGAGCAGCGCCGCGGACGCGGCCGAAGCGGGAGGCTGAGATGCGTTCTTTGTGGCTCGTGGTGATCGCGCTCTCGCTCTGCGGGTGTTGCGTGTTTCCTGAGCCGTGGGAGGTGAGGCCCGCCGATCAGGGGTGCCCGATCACGGGGCCACCGTCTGGGGAGTGCGCGATCTCGTCGACGGTGCTGTGCACGTACTCGCGCGCGTTTCCGTGCCGCGAACAGCCGCCAGAGTTCGATCGCTGCGCGTGCCGCTCGGGGCAGTGGCAGTGCCACCTCGATCGCGACGGAGGACGGCAGCAGTTCGTGATCGACGCGAGCGCGGGCGGATAGCGTCGGTTGTCGCGAGTCACGCTGTTGAACCTGCGAACGCCGCCCCTCGACGCGCCCGTGCCGCTCGGGGGCGCTGGGACGTTTGCGCTTTGCAACGCGCGGCGTTTGCGACCACCGTCCCTGCGTGGCCCTCTCTCACTCGCACCCCCGGCGCGGGGTGCTCATGGCGATCGGCGCAGCGCTGCTCTTTGGCGCGAGCACTCCGTTGTCGCGCGCGCTGCTCGCGCACGTCTCGCCCGTGATGCTCGCGGCCCTGTTGTACCTCGGCGCTGGGCTCGGCCTCGGGCTCTCGTGGCTCGTTCGTCGCGGCGCGCCGCTCGCTCGTGCAGACCTCCCGTGGCTCGCGGGAGCCTCGCTCTTCGGCGGCGTCCTCGGCCCGATCGCCCTGCTCTTCGGGCTGCGCGCGACGCCCGCAGGCCCCGCCTCGCTCTTGCTCAACCTCGAGTCTGTCTTCACCGCGCTCTTGGCGTGGGCGCTCTTTCGTGAGGCCATCGACCGCCGGCTCGCCGCTGCAATGGCCCTCGTCTTCGCCGGCTCGCTCGCCCTCGCGTGGCCGTCCGACGCCGCTGCGACCGCGCGATCGATCACCGACGCGCGCTGGTTCGGCCCGCCCCTCGTCGCGCTCGCCTGCGCGCTGTGGGCGATCGACAACAACCTCACGCGCAAGATCTCGGACGCCGACGTGCGCGCGGTCGTGGCCCTCAAGTGCCTCGTCGCAGGCGCGGTCAACCTCGCGGTCGCGCTCGCGACCGGCGCTCGATGGCCAGAGAAATCACTGATCGTTCGGGCGCTGTCGCTCGGATTTGCGAGCTACGGGCTGAGCCTCTTGCTCTTCGTCCTCGCGCTCAGGCACCTCGGCGCGGCGCGCACGGGATCGTGGTTCTCGCTCGCTCCGTTCGTCGGAGCGCTCGGGGCAGTGCTCTATCTGCACGAGCCCATCACCGCGGCGTTCGCGCTCGCCTCGCTGCTCATGGGCGCGGGGCTCGCGCTGCACGCGATCGAGAAGCACGAGCACGAGCACGAGCACGACGAAGAGACCCACGAGCACGGCCACCATCACGACGACGGGCACCACGAGCACTCGCACGAGCCCAACGTGATCGTGAGCGAAGGGCACTCGCACCGGCACACGCACCGAAGGATCGTCCACAAGCACAGGCACTTTCCCGACACGCACCACCGGCACGCGCACGACGCGCACGACGGGCACGCTCACGAGTGAGCCGGTCGCTCGGGGTGCGCGCGCCGTGGTACATGGCATCCCTGATCCTCTGGCGCGGCACGGCACCCACCAATCGATGCATTCTGCATCGAGCGTGACGTCGCGGGAGTCAGAGGATCAGGGATGCGAAATGAAGCTCCCTGATCCTCTGGCGCGGCACGGCACCCACCAATCGATGCATTCTGCATCGAGCGTGACGTCGCGGGAGTCAGAGGATCAGGGATGCGCTCTCATCGCTCTCGCACCCACGAACATGAACCCCTTCAAGCTCGCGCCGCTCTCTGACGACTTCGCCCGCGCGCTCGCGCGCGCCACGGGCCGCAAGATCGAGACCCGCTCTCTGCCCGCGCTCGTCGAGCGCGTCTCGCGCAAATACCTCGGAGAGCAGCAGTCCCTCGCCAAGCCCGACGAGCTCGCGGCGCGCGCGCTGTTTTTTCTCCCGCGTGACCTTCACAAGGTCGTGGCGCCGATCGCTGAGCTCTCGCGCGCGGGGCTCGTTCCGCGGCGGCCGCTGCGCGTGCTCGACGTGGGCGCGGGCGTCGGAGCGAGCGCCCTCGGCGCGCTCATGGCCCTCTCTGCGTTGGGCCACTCGGTCGCGCGCGTCCGCTGCGTGGACGACGATCGCGAGGCCCTCTCGACGCTGCGCAAGGTCTTCGACGCCCTGCGCTCGGACTCGTTGATCGACCTCGCGCCGAGCGCGCTGTCCGTGGGCGAAGGCTCGGTCGACGCAGCGAACAATCTCGGCGATCCGAGCGAAGCAGGCTCGCCGTGGGACCTCATCCTCGTGAGCAACGTGCTGACCGAAGTGCTCCGCCGCGAAGACGCGCGGTCCGACGAAAAGCGCGACGAACAAGCGCGCGCCGAGCGCGTGGCCGAGCTGCTTCGCTCGCTCATCGCGGGCGCCCCCCTGGCCGAAGACGGAGCGCTGCTCTTGATCGAGCCCGCCACGCACGAAGACGCGCGCGTCCTTCAGCGCGCTCGAACGCTGCTCGAAGAAGGGCCCGCTCCTCGGTTCGTCTTCGCTCCGTGCACGCACGGTCAGCCGTGCCCGCTGCTCACGCGCGAGCGCGACTGGTGCCACGACGACGTCGACGTAGACCTGCCCGCGTGGCTGCACGAGGTCGCGCGCGGCGCGGGGCTTCGCTATCAGGGCCTCACGTACAGCTACCTCACCGTGCGCTCGAAGCCTGGACGCCTGCAAAAACACAGCGCAAACGAGGGGTGGGTCAGCGCGAGGATGGTCAGCGCTGTGCGCGACACCAAGGGCAAGCGCGAGGCGTTCTTGTGCTGCCAAGAGAAGGGCGACGCGGTCGAGCCGCGAGAGCCCTTGCGCGCGATGCAGCTCGATCGCGCGATCAAGCGCGCGGATGAAGCGACGCCCAAGCTCGCCGACTGCTCGCGCGGAGAGCTCGTCGCGATCGCCCCCGCGCTGCTGCCAGACGAAGGCCGCACCGTGCGCTTGGGCGCCGACGACTGGGAGCGCTGATCACCAGCGCATCGAGTCTTCCATCTCGAAGCGATTGCGGATCGCGCTGATGGTGTCCAGCGCGAGACTCTCGATCGGCGCGTCGAGCCCCGTGGCGAGCCACGCCTCGAGCTTCTCGAGGTCCGAGCGCTCTGCTTGCCACACGAGCACGTTGAGCAGCGCCGACGTTCGATCGGTGTCCTTGCTGCGAACGATCGCGTCCAAGAGCATCGAGGACGCACCCCCGGGCTGCTCTCGCTCGAGGATCGAGAGCATCGTCGAGAGCCGCGTCGAGAGAATCTCGCGGTCGTTTTCGAGCGCCGTGCGGACCCAGCGTAGAGCGAGCGCGGCCTCGCAGCGCGCCGGGCGCTCGATCAGCATCGCCGCGGGCGTGAGCTCACCTCGATCGAGCAGCAGCGTCGCCGCCTCGATGAGCAGCGCGTTGGTCTGCGGGTCCGCGATGCTCCAGAGCTGATCGAGGCGCAGCGAGAGCTGCTGCTCGGTGTAGCGCTCGACGTAGTGACCGCGCACGTCATCGAGGATCGAGCGGGCGATGAGGCGCCACGAAGCGCCGGCGATCCTCCACTCGGCTCCGTCTGCGTGCTCGTCGAAGACCGCCACCAGTCGATCGAGCGCGGCCTCGGTGATCTTCGGCGCGCACAGGACCGGGCTCGTGTCGGGGTCGTATCCGCAGCGGTCGAGCACGGCGCGAAAGCGCATCGTGTGCTCGTCGCGCGGCTCGGTGCTCGAGACGCCGACGAGCCACAGGACCGGGGGCGGAAGGCCGAGGTCTCGCATCGCGCACAGCTCGCGCTCTCCTTCGATGATCGCGCTGCGCGTGGCGATCGCCGCGTACAGGGTCGCGACGATGGGCTGCGCGGGGTCGTTGTCGAGCTGCTCGAGGTCGAACAGGCCCGTTTGAAAGACGTACTCTCGTCGCGGCGAAGCCCACCCTTGCGCGCGCAAGAGCTCTTCGAGCTTCTTGCCCGTGGCGCGCGTGACCGAGAACGCGCTGCCCGCGCAGAGCACGCGTACGCGCGGCCTTCCGCTCGGGTCGTGCGCGGGACGCACCCAGCGAGGGTCGTCGTCGCGCGGGCCCCTCGGCTCGATGACGACGTAGCCAGGCATCGCGGCCTCGGCCTCGTAGCGGTGCGTCCACGCGCCGGCGATGCGGCGGTCGATGGCGGCGTTGCGGTCGATCGCGAGCTCGCGAAGGGCCACGAGCGAGCTCGGCAGATCGCGCTCGTCGCGCAGGGCGAGGCCGGCGGTGAAGGTGTCGACGTCGAGCGCGCACTCGGGGTGAAAGTGCTGTTTGCGCCGCGCGCGATCCTTGAGGGAGATCGTGTCTTCGAAGCAGGGCGTCGCGGCGGGGATTGGGTCACCGCAGCGCTGGCAACGCGTGGCGCTTCGGGCGCGAGCGATCAGGCGCATTGGGCAGAGCGTAGCGCGGCTCCCTTGCCCGGCTCAGTTCCAATCGAGCCGACGCTCGCGCTCGAAGCGCGCGCGCGGCACGGTCGGCGTCTGCACCGCGGCCTCCCATCGGCGGCTCGCGAGCGCGAGGCAGCCCAGCAGCACGAGCCAACCCGCGGGGCCAAAGAGCGCTCCGCGCGCGCCCGTCTGCATCCCGTGCAACAGGTACGGAAGCCCCGCGGCGAACGTCAGCGTCGAGTTCGCGATCACCGCCGGCCCCAGGCTCTGCGCCGCGAGCCGCAGCCAGCCGAGCACGACCCCGAGCATCGCGCAGCTCACCGTGAAGCTCGCGCTTCGAACGATCGCGCTGCGCGCGTCCAGCTCGCCGAAGCACGTGAAGAACACCACCGGCGCGTACCAAAGCGCCCACACGAGCCCCTGCAACGCCAGCCCGCGCCAGCGCCCGAACCGCTGCATCGCGCGCAGCAAGAAGTACCCGCGCCAGCCCACCTCTTCGGTAAACGCTTGCCCCGCGCCGAGCAGCAGCGTCCCCACCGCCGCCAGCGAGAGCTCGATCATCCCGTCGCCGCTTCGACCCACTTCGAGCGCCGCCGCCGAGAGCGGGCGCATCCATCCCAGCGCCGCCAACGCCAGCGCGACCAGCGCCGCCAGCAGGACCAGCGAGGCTCCGAGGGCGAAGGCCGCCACGTTGAATCCCCGCTCCGAGCGACGCAGTCCCAAATCAATTCGACCCGGCGGATCGACCCAGCGACGGACGATCCACGTCGCGACGAACGGCTGCCAGCCCATCGTGAGCGCGTAGAGCACGAGCGTGGTGAACAGCCGCGTTCCCATCGCTGTGGGATGAACGTTGAGGGACAGCACGCGCAGCGTCGCCGCGACCGACCACGACCCCAGCAGGCACAACGCCGTGAAGATCACGAGCCCCGCAGAGGCGCGACGTCGCTCGGTCTCGCTCATCGTTCGCCTCGTGACGGCGTGGCTCTTCGGGCTCCCCAGCGAAGCCCGGTCGGAAGGAAGACACGCCACGAGCCATCTCCTGGGAAATCTCCCGAGAACCCTCGTTGCGTGTCGCCGACCGAAGGCGGAGCTGCGTTGGTGCGACGCCCGGTCGGAAGGAAGACACGCCACGAGCCATCTCCTGGGAAATCTCCCGAGAACCCTCGTTGCGTGTCGCCGACCGAAGGCGGAGCCGCTGTGTCCATCGCGATCATCGTCCTTCGATACCGCGTCACGCCGCGCAGCGCTCGCGCAATCCCGCGCGCTCAGCGGGTGCGGCTCTCTGCCGCACCGTGCGGCGAAATGTCACACGGTGCTGCAAAATGACCGGCGAAATCACGTTCTGATGGCGCGGGCACGGCTCTTGTTTCAATGCTCGACCCATGAGCCACGTGCCACTGCTCGACGAGCTCGCGGTGATCGCGATGATCGGCGTGCTCGTCACCGTCGCGCTCTCGCGAATGTCGCTTCCGACCGTCGCGGGGCTGCTCGCGGCGGGCGCGCTCGTGGGCCCGTTCGGGCTGCGACTGACCCGCTCGGTGCACGCGATCGAAGTGCTCGCCGAGGTCGGCGTGGTGCTGCTTCTGTTCTCGATCGGCCTGGAGTTTACGCTCTCGAGGCTCAAGGCGATCTTCAAGCAAGTGGCCCTCGGCGGCGCGCTGCAGGTCGTCGGGACCACCGTCGCCACCGCCCTCGTCGCGATCGCGCTCGATGTCCCCGTGGGGCGCGCGATCTTCTACGGCTTCGTCTTCGCGCTCTCGAGCACCGCCATCGTTCTTCGCGCCCTCGGAGAGCGCCGCGAGCTCGACGCTCCGCACGGCCGCTTCATCGTCGGAACGCTCATTTTTCAAGACCTCTGCGTCATCCCGATGGTCCTGGTCGTGCCGTACCTCGCGCGCTCGGCCGGCGGCCTCGTGATCGCGAAAGAGCTTGGATTTGCGCTGCTCAAAGCAGCGCTCGTGGTCGTGGTCACCATCGCCCTCGCGCGCGTCGTCGTCCCTCGCGCGCTCAAGTGGGTGGACGCGAGCCGCAGCCGCGAGGTGTTTCTCTTGGCCATCCTCGGGATCTGCATGGGCACCGCGTGGCTGACCTCGCTCGTCGGCCTCTCGCTCGCGCTCGGCGCCTTTCTCGGGGGAATGGTCGTCGCCGACACCGAGTACGGCCACCGCGCGATGGGCGACATCCTCGCGCTGCGCGACGCCTTCGTCAGCGTGTTCTTCGTCTCGCTCGGGATGCTCTTCGACGTGCGCGTCGTGCTCGCGCAGCCGTTGCTCGTGCTGCTGTTGCTAGGCGGGTTTCTCGTGGCCAAGGGCGTGCTCGCGACGTTGGCCGCGTCGATCATGCGGTTTCCTGCGCGGGCGGCGTGGCTCGCGGGCGTGGGGCTCGCGCAGTTCGGAGAGTTCGGCTTCGTGCTCACGCGCCTCGCTCGGCAGCACGGCGTCGTCGACGATCGCGCCGTCGCGCCGCTGCTCGCTGCGGGAATCTTGAGCATGTTCGTCACCCCGTTGTTGGTCCGCGCCGCGCCGCACATCCGCGCGGGAGAGCGCTTGCTCGCGCCGCTCGAACGGCTGCTCGGCGTGCGCTCGATCGACGAGGCCGACGCGGGGACCGAGACGCTCGAAGGGCACGTCGTGATCGTGGGCTTCGGCCTCGCAGGGCGCTACGCGGCGCAGAGCCTTCGAGACTGCGGGCTGAAGTTCGTCGTGCTCGAGCTCAACGCCGACAACGTGCGCGCCGGACGCGAGCTCGACCTGCCCGTGTACTACGGCGACGCGACCAGCGAAGAGGCCCTGCACCACGCGCACATCGAGCGCGCCTCGCTCGTCGTGCTGCTCATGAACGACCCCCCCGCGGCGATGCGCATCGTCGACACCCTTCGTCGCGTGAGCCCCGAGACCCCCGTGCTCATGCGAACGAAATACCTCACCGAGCGCGATTCGCTCGTCGCCCTCGGCGCGCGCGAGGTCGTCGCCGAAGAGGTCGAGGGCGCGGTCGAGGTGATCTCGCGGATGCTGCGAGCCATGGATGTTCCGCGCAACGTGATCGATGATCGCGTGCGCAACGTGCGCGCCGAGACGCAGTTGAGCGATCGGAGGCACACCGTTCCGCCGCCCAGGCTCGCGCAGATGCCCGCGCTCGGAGAGATGAAGATCGAGAGCGCGCTGGTCCAGCGAGACAGCCGCGCGGTCGGTCAATCGCCGGTCACGCTCAGGCTCCGCAGCGAGACCGGCGCGCTCGTCGTCGGCGTCTCTCGCGGCAAAAAGCTGCTCGACAAGCCAGACCCCACCGCGCTCTTCGAGGTCGGCGACGTTGTCTACTTCGTCGGAACCAACGAGGCCATCCGCAGCGCCCTCCCCTACTTCAACGAACCCGCAGCGCCCGCCCCGCTGCGCGAGCTCTCGTGACCGCGCGCCGACCGAGAGAATTCTGCGTCGCGAATCGCAGGGCGCCCGTGGCAGTCTCCCTCCGTGGGCGCTGATCTCCTCATCGTCTTCGCGTTGATGATCCTCAACGGCGTCTTCGCCGGTGCTGAGATCGCCGTGCTCACCGTGCGCAAGACGCGCCTCGCCGAGCTGCTCGACGAGAAGCGCCGCGGCGCCGGCGCCGTCCAGTGGCTGCGAAAGCAGCCCGAGCGCTTCCTCGCCACCGTCCAGATCGGCATCACCGTCGTCGGAACCGCCGCCGCCGCCATCGGCGGAGAGCGCCTCGCCCACGCGATCGGCGAGCGATTGGGCAGGGTTCCCGGCGTGGGACATTATCTGTCCAAGCTCGGGCTGCTCACCGTCGTCGTCGGGATCACCGTGCTCGAAGTGGTCGTCGGCGAGCTCGTCCCCAAGTCCCTCGCCCTGCGCAACTCCGAGCGATACGCGCTCGCGATGGGCCCGATGCTTCGGTTCATGGCCTCCGTGGTCAAGCCCGCGGTCTGGGCGCTCACGGGCCTGAGCAACCTCGTGCTCAAGCTCTTCGGCGACAAGACCAGCTTCACCGAGACGAGGCTCTCGCCCGAAGAGCTGCAAGAGCTCGTCGAAGAGGCCACGCGCACCGGCGCGCTCGACGCCAAAGCGGGCGAGATCGCCTCGCGCGCCATTGATTTTCGCGAGCTGATCGCCGGGCAAGTGATGGTCCCTCGGGGACGCATCGTGAGCGTCTCGCGCGCGGCGACCGAGGCCGACGTGCGCGCGGCGCTCGCCGGTCGACGCTACGCGCGCTTGCCCGTGTACGACGGCTCGCCGGACAACATCCTCGGCTACGTCGCGGTCAAAGACCTCTTCGCCAAGGGCGAGTCCGTCTCGCTGAGCGCGGTGATGCGCTCGGTGGTCTTCGTCCCCGAGACGCTCAGCGCCGCGACCCTGCTGCGAAGGATGCAGCGCGAGCAAGCGCCGCTCGTGATCGTCGTCGACGAAGGGGGCGCGGTCTGCGGCCTGGTCACCATCGAAGACCTGGTCGAAGAGATCGTCGGAGACATCTCCAGCGAGCAAGACGGCCCCGTGCGTCCGCTGGTCTTGGACAGCGATCGATCCATCGAGCTCTCCGGCGAGATGCCCATCCGGGAGGTCAACCGTCAGCTCGCGCTCGAGCTGCACGAGCCCGAGGAGTACTCGACCGTCGCGGGGCTGTGCATTCACCTCGCGGGAGAGATCCCCTCGCCGGGCCAGGTGTTCACGCTGCAGGACGGCTCGACGATCACCGTGATCGACGCGACCCCGCGCAAAGTGCGGACGGTGCGGCTCGTCGTGGCGCCCGAGAAGAGCGAGCCCGAGGGCTGAGGACCTTGGTCCGCGAACGCAGCAGCGCGATCCTTGAGTCCATTCGCAGCTCGTCCGCGCGTCGCGCGAGCCCTACAAGTTGGCTCGCACCAGCGCGAGCCACCGCGCTCGAACGCCCCCTGTCGCCAAGCGCACAATCGCGCGGTAGAACACCGGCCGTTCGCCGGGGATCCCGCGGCGATCACTGCACGAGATTCACCGTCACCATCCGCCCAGAAAGGGCACTGCACGATGTCCACGAGCACCCCCACCGCCCGCTCGCTCTTCGAAACGCTGCTCGCCGAACGCATCCTCGTCCTCGACGGCGCCATGGGAACCATGGTCCAGCGCTACAAGCTCACCGAGGACGACTTTCGTTCGAAGCGCTTTTCGTCGCACCCAAAAGAGCTCAAGGGAAACAACGACCTGCTCTGCATCACGCGCCCCGACGTGATCCAAGCGATCCACGAGCAGTACCTCGAAGCCGGCGCCGACCTCATCGAGACCAACACGTTCAGCGCGACCTCCATCGCGCAGGCGGACTACGACCTCTCGTCCATCGCGTACGAGCTCAACGTCGAAGCCGCGCGCGTCGCTCGTAGGGCCACGGAGAAGTACAGCGCGCTCACGCCCAACAAGCCCCGGTTCGTCGCTGGCGCCGTCGGGCCGCTGAACATCACGCTCTCGATCTCGCCCGACCCCAACGACCCCTCCAAGCGCAAGTCCGACTTCGAGACCGTCGTCGCTGCGTACAAAGAGCAGATCCGGGGCTTGATGGACGGCGGCGTGGACATCCTGCTGCCCGAGACGGTGTTCGACACGCTCAACCTCAAGGGAGCGATCGTCGCCATCGAAGAGGTCTTCGCGGAGAAGGGCCGTCGCCTGCCCGTGATGATCTCGGTGACCGCCACGGACAAGAGCGGCCGCACGCTCTCTGGGCAGACGATGGACGCGTTCTGGACCAGCGTGAAGCACGCAAAGCCCGTGAGCGTGGGGCTCAACTGCGCCCTGGGCGCGCTCGAGATGCGCCCGTTTCTCACGGAGCTCGCGCGCTCGGCCAACACGTACACGAGCGTGTATCCCAACGCGGGCTTGCCCAACGCGTTCGGCGGCTTCGACGAGACGCCCGAGGACACCGCGAAGTACGTCACGGATTTCGCCACCGAAGGCCTCGCCAACATCGTCGGCGGCTGCTGCGGAACGACCCCCGATCACATCCGCGCCATCGCCAAGCGCGTCGAGGGGATGAAGCCCGTTCGCCAGCCGCGCGAAGACGAGCACCAGACGCGCTTCTCGGGCCTCGAGGTCTACTCGATGCGACCCGAGGTGAGCTTCACGATGGTCGGCGAGCGCACCAACGTCGCGGGCTCGAAGAAGTTCGCCGAAATGATCGCGCGCAACGACTACGGCGCGGCCATGGAGGTCGCCCTCGATCAAGTGCGCGGCGGCGCCAACGTGCTCGACGTCAACATGGACGAGGGCATGCTCGACGGCGAGCGCGCGATGCGCACGTTCTTGAACTACCTCGCGACCGAGCCCGAGATCGCGCGGCTTCCGATCATGATCGACTCGTCGAAGTGGTCGGTGATCGAAGCGGGCCTGCAGTGCGTGCAGGGCAAGGGCATCGTCAACTCGATCTCGTTGAAGGAAGGCGAAGCGGACTTTCTCGAGAAGGCGCAGAAGATCCAGCGCTACGGCGCCGCGGTGATCGTGATGGCCTTCGACGAGAAGGGCCAGGCCGAGACCGCCGCGCGCAAGGTCGAGATCTGCCAGCGCGCGTACAAGCTGCTCGTTGAAAAGGTGGGCTTCGCTCCCGAGGACATCATCTTCGACCCCAACGTCCTCGCCGTCGCGACGGGCATCGAAGAGCACAACGACTTCGCCAGGCACTTCATCGACGCGGCCAAGACCATCAAAGAGACCTGCCCGGGCGCGCACATCTCCGGCGGCGTCTCGAACCTGAGCTTCTCGTTTCGTGGAAACAACGTGGTGCGCGAGGCGATGCACTCGGCCTTCTTGTTTCACGCGATCAAGAACGGGATGGACATGGGCATCGTCAACGCGGGGCAGCTCGCGGTGTACGAAGAGATCCCCAAGGAGCTGCTCGAGCGCGTCGAGGACGTCCTGTTCAATCGCCGCCCGGACGCGACCGAGCGACTGCTCGAGATCGCCGCCACGGTGAAGGGCGCGGGGACGAAGAAAGAGCAGGATCTCGCCTGGCGAAACGCTCCGGTCGAAGAGCGCTTGCAGCACGCCTTGGTCAAGGGCGTCGCGGACTTCGTCGAGCAAGACGCCGAAGAAGCGCGGCAGAAATACGAGCGTCCCCTCCGCGTGATCGAAGGCCCGCTCATGGACGGAATGAAGGTCGTCGGCGACCTCTTCGGCGCGGGCAAAATGTTTCTGCCCCAAGTGGTCAAGAGCGCCCGCGTGATGAAGCGCGCGGTGGCCTACCTCACGCCGTACATGGAGGCCGAAAAAGCGCAGAAGGGCTCGAGCTCGAACGGCCGCGTCCTGCTCGCCACGGTGAAGGGCGACGTGCACGACATCGGCAAGAACATCGTCGGCGTCGTGCTCGGCTGCAACGACTACGAAGTGATCGACATGGGCGTGATGGTGCCCACCGACAAGATCCTCGACACGGCCATCGAGAAGAAAGCGGACATCGTCGGGCTCTCTGGGCTCATCACCCCGTCGCTCGACGTGATGGTCGACGTCGCCAAAGAGATGCAGCGCCGCGGCATGAACCTCCCGCTCATGATCGGCGGCGCCACCACCTCGCGCCAGCACACCGCGGTCAAGATCGCCCCCGAGTACCAGCAGCCCGTCGTCCACGTGCTCGACGCCTCGCGCGCCGTGTCCGTCGTCTCGTCGCTGCTCTCGTCGGAGAAGCGACCTGATTTCGTGGGCGCGAATTCATCGGACCAGGACCAGCTCCGACGCATCCACGCGAGCAAGAAGAGCAAGGCGCTCGTCCCGTTCGAGACCGCGTGCGCGCAGGCGCAGCGCGTGGTGTTTCGCGCGCAGGACATGGCCAAGCCGTCGTTCATCGGCGCGCGCACGGTCGAGCCCTCGCTCAGCGAGCTCGCCAAGCTCATCGACTGGACCTTCTTCTTCACCGCGTGGGAGCTGAAGGGCCGCTTCCCCGCGGTGCTCGACGACCCCGAGCAGGGCGAGACCGCGCGCGAGCTCTACGCCGCCGCGCAGAAGCTCTTGCAAGAGATCATCGAGGACAAGTCCCTCACCGCGCGCGGCGTGTACGGCTTCTGGCCGGCCGAGCGCCAGGGCGAGGACATCGTGCTGTTCAGCGACGAGTCGCGGAGCACGGTGGCGGCGCGCTTTCCGATGCTGCGCCAGCAGGCGGCGAAGGACGGAGAGGCCGAGTTTCGCTCGCTGGTTGATTTCGTGGCCACGCGAGAGAGCGGCCAGAAGGACTACATGGGGGCGTTCGCCGTCACCTCGGGCATCGGCTGCGAAGAGCTCGCGAAGAAGTACGAGAGCGCGCACGACGACTACAGCGCCATCATCGTGAAGGCCCTCGCGGATCGTCTGGCCGAGGCCTTCGCCGAGTGGCTGCACCGCGAGGCGCGCAAGCAGTGGGGCTACGGCGCGGACGAAGACCTCTCGAACGACGAGCTCATCGCCGAGAAATACCGCGGAATTCGCCCTGCGTTCGGCTACCCCGCCTGCCCGGATCACTCGGACAAACGCGCGCTCTTCTCGCTGCTCGACGCGGACAAGCTCGGGCTTCACCTCACCGAGAGCTGCGCGATGACCCCGGCCGCGAGCGTCTCGGGCCTGTACTTCGCGCACCCCGACGCGCGGTACTTCATGGTCGGCCGCATCGGACGCGATCAGGTCGAGCACTACGCGAAGCGCAAGGGGATCACCGTCGAAGAAGCCGAGCGCTGGCTTCGCCCCAACCTCGGGTATTGATCGCACCCATGGTGGCTCGTCGCTCGATCGCTTCGATGCTCTTCGCTCTCGCGTGCGGCGCGCACGGCTGCGGGCCCAAGCCCGTGACCGTGGTGCTCGTTCGCTTCGACTCGGACATCGCCCGCGATCGAGTGCAGGACGTCACCGTCACCGCGCGGTGGAGCGAGCCGGGGGCGATCGATTTTGCCGAGCGGGTCTTCTCGTTTCGCGAGGTGCTCGATGACGGGGGGATGCGCGGGTTTCCGGGGAGCGTGGTGATCACCCCGGGCGACGCGACGAGCGGGCGTGTCTTGCGCATCGAAGCGAGGCTCACCCTGCGCAACACCAGCAGCGCGTACGTGACGGCCCGCGCGGACGTGCGCGTCGTGCGCGACGGAAGCGTCGATGCGAGCCTGCGGCTCTCGGACGTGTGCGGAAGCTCTGGCGTCAGCGCGAGCTGCGCCGCGAGCGCCCCCGATCGATCGTGCCAGGCGCTCTCGGGGATGGCCGTGTGCGCTGCCGTGGGTGTGCAGGGCGCGGACGCGGGCGCGATGTAGCGCGCGATCGCCGCCAGTTGTCGCGACGGGGTGGGTCGGCTACCGTTCTTCTGGCCTTCGATGTCGCTTCCGTCAGCGATGAGCGTCGACGACTCTGCGAAGCTCGATGCGGATCGGGCCCTCGTCGGTCGGACGATCGCTCGCAAGTTCAAGCTGCTCAGGCTGCTCGGCGCCGGGGGAATGGGCGCTGTGTACGAGGCCCAAGACCTGCTCTTGGGACGCCACGTGGCGCTCAAGCTCATGAAGGCCGCCATCGCGTCGAACACGGTGTTGGTGCAGCGATTCGTGCGCGAAGCGCGCGCGGCGGACTCGATTCAACACAAGAACATCGTGCGCGTGCTCGACCTCGCGGCGGACGACGAGACGGGCTCGTTTTACATCGTGCAAGAGCTGCTCTCGGGAGAGAGCCTCGCGGAGAAGCTCGAGCGAGAGCGCGCTCTATTGCCCAAGGAGGCGGTGACGATCATCGTGGCGGTGCTCGACGCGCTCGCGGCGGCGCACGAGAGGGGGATCGTTCACCGCGACGTGAAGCCCGAAAACGTGTTCTTGCACCGTGAGGCGGACGGGACCATCACGCCCAAGCTCATCGATTTCGGCATCTCGAAGGTGGCCGAACAACAAGAGGGCCTCGCCAAAACTCAGACCGGCACCGCGCTCGGAACGCCCTATTACATGTCCCCCGAGCAGGTCCGCGGCGACTCGTCGATCGATCACCGCGCGGACCAGTGGAGCGCCGGCGTGATGCTCTTCGAGCTCGTCACCGGACGCCGCCCGTTTCAGGGCGAAAACTACAACCTCTTGATCCTCGAGATCATGACCCGACGTGCGCCGCGCGCGGACGAGGTCGCTCCGGGGATCGCACCCGAGCTCGCCGCGGTCATCGCTCGCGCCCTCGAGCCGAACCGAGATCAACGCTTCGAGAGCTCGCGCGCGTTTCGTTCGGCGCTCGAGGCGCTCTCGCTCGACGACGCCGCGCGCATCAGCCGCGTGCGCGACGCGGCCCTGGCGCGCGCAGACGCGCCCACGATCGACGCCGAGTCCGCCGGCGCGCACGCGAACGTGGCCCTGGGCGCGACGCTCGCAGCCGACGGAGACGCGGCCATTCCGCTCGTCGCTTTGCCGTCGGTGTCCGAGACCCACGCTGAAGCGATCGCCATCGCCAAAGCGCAGCCCGAGCGCGAGCTCACCCCCGTCGCGAGCAAGCGCCCTGCGCGCGGCGCGCTCTTCGCTGGGATCGCCCTCGGCGCGATCGTGTCCGTCGCCGCCGCGGTGAGCGTCTCTCGCTCTTCATCGGGCGCGCAGCGAACGCCGCCGACGACCGAGCGCAGCCCGACGACCCCGTCGCGATCAACCGCGGGTTTGCCGGTGAATCCTGCGACCCACGGCGCTGCGACGGGCGCGGTCACGACGAGCGCTCAGCCCACAAACAGCGCTCTCGTCGCGGACTCGGGCGCGCCCTCGGTGGTCGCGCTCAACCGAGGGCCGAGCACCACGGGGCGCGTTCGTTCTCCGCGCACCAACACCGCGACGTCGCAACCTGCGCAGACGCCGCGAGTCGCGACGAACACCCAGAGCGCCCAGAGCACGCAGGGCGCCCAGAGCACGCAGGGCGCCCAGAGCACGCAGGGCGCTCAGTCCACGCAAAGCTCGCAGCCCACGCAAAACCCGCAGAGCAGCGGAACCACCAGCGGCACAGGCGGCGGCTTTCGACCGATCACGACCTACCCCTGAGCGCGGCGGATCGCGCATCCCCGAACGACGGATCCCCACGCCGTCATCGTTGCTGCAGGAAGCACCAACTCGCGCCGCGCCAGTCGTTCGGCGATGCGCTGGAAGAGCGATCGGCGCCGGGGTTTGGTAGATTGACGACGATGTTCGGTCGGAGGTTTCTCGCCGCGTCCTGCGCGGCGTCGGTCGTTGCGTTCGCTTCGGGCGCGAGCTTCGCGCAGTCGCAGGGGATCGTCGCGCCGCAATCGCAGCCGAGCGCCGACGAGGTCGCGGCCAGGACGCTGTTTCAGCAGGCGGTGGCCGAGCTCGACGCGGGGCAGTTCGCCGAGGCCGCCGCGCACTTCGAAGAGTCGCTGCGACGCAACCCGGCGCCAGTCGCGCAGTTCAACCTCGCGTTCGCCTACCGCGGGCTCGGTCGCTATCTCGACGCGGTCGACGCGGTCGAGAGGTTTCTCGCAAACCCAGGAAATACCCCGGCAGATCGCGTCGAAGCCGCCCGCCTCGAGCTGCAGCGGATGCGCGCGGCGGTGGCTCGCGTTCGGGTGCGCGTCGAGCCCGAGGGAGCCACGGTGCTCATCGACGCTCGGCCCGGACGGCTGCGGGACGGAGCGTTCGACGTCGACCCGGGCCGCAGGGTGATCGAGGTCTCGCGCGTGGGCTACCGACCCGAGCGCCGAGAGATCGTGCTCGCGCAAGGGGCCACCGAAGAGCTGTCCGTCTCGCTCGCGGTGATCGACACCGCGGGCCGGCTGCGCGTCGAGCCCTCGGTGCCCGGCGCGCGCGTGAGCATCGATGGAGTGTTCGTGGGGACGGGCATCGTCGAGCGCCCCGCTCGAATGGGCGCCCATCAAATCGAGATCACGGCTGAGGGCTACCTGCGCTTCACGCGCAGCGTTCGCGTGGGCGGAACCGGGCTCGTTCGCGTCGACGCCACGCTGCAGCGGCCGAGGCCCAACCCCTGGCCGTGGCTCGGTCCGACGATCGCCGTCGTGGGCGTCGCCGCCGCGAGCGTGGGCGGGTGGTTCATCTACGACGCGTGCTGCAGGCCGACGCTCGACCCGGTGCTGCCGCCGGACGCATGGGGGCCGCCGCTGCGATGAGCAACACTCGACGCTCGAAGACGCTCTTGAAAACGTGTGCGCTCGCCGTGGCGGCGCTCTCGGCGGCGGGGTGCCCGCGGCAGCCGACGGTGCTGTACGTGCGCGTTCGCAGTGATTTTCCTGCGGGAGAAGTGCGCTCGATCCGCGCCGACGCCCGATGGAACCGCGTGATGGACGGCGGCATCGGCCAGCAGGACGGAGGCCCGCCCGAGTTCACGCTCACCGAGGGGTCGGGCGCGGTCGTGCGGAGGTTTCCGGGGACGATCGTCGTGGCGCCGGTGGTCGTTCACGACAACGTTCCGGTGGACATCACGCTGCAGGTCGTCCCGACGGTCGGCGCGTCTGCGGCGTTCGACGTGAAGGCGCGCGTCCGTTTCGCCCGCGAACGCACCAGCGTGATCGACATGTTCGTCCCGAGCTTGTGCGGCGATCCCGCGGTGCGCGACCGCTGCATCCTGCGCACGATGACCGAGGGCATCGAGTACACGTGCGCGGGCGAGGGCGACGATCCCTGCGTCGCGCTGACCGAGCAGACCGCCAGCGAGTACCGCCCCGACGCTGGGCCCGCGCCGGTCGACGTGCGCACACGCGACGCGAGCACGGACGCGAGCGACGCAGGGCTGGTCATCGGCCACCCGAGCCCCGCGACGCCGGCGCCCAACGCGGTGTTCAGCGGCGTTCCAACGGAGTTTCGCGTGCGCGTCGGCGCGGATTGCGGAGGCGCCGACGCGGTGCGCGTGCGCTTCTGCTCGACGATGAGCAGCGCCAACTCCGAGTGCGCTGCAGGCGACCCGCTCGCGTCGGTGACGGGCTCGACCGCGATCGCGAGCTGCGCCGATGCGACGGTCACCGTGAGCGCGCCGCTGACCCTCGCTTCTCCGCGCAGCGTCTATTGGAGCGCTGAGTACCTGCGCGCAGGCGTCGTCGTCGGCTCGCGCTCACCGTGGCGACGACTGCACGTTCGTCGCGTCTCTGTCGCGCGCGCCGCCATGCTCACGATGCGCGCTGACCTCGACGACGACGGCGTCGCAGACCTCGTCTCGAGCGCGCCCGAAGCCGGGCAGCTCTTCTATCTCTTGGGCTCGCAGATCCAGACGAGCCTGCCCGTCGCGTGGCCGCCGATCGAAGCGGTCTCCATCGGCGGAGAAATGGTCCCGCCCGCGACGAGGACGTATTTCGCGCGCGCCATCGCGTACGCGGGCAACGCAGAAGGCAACGACGACATCGACGTGCTCGTCGGAGACCCCGGCGCAAACGCGGGGAGAGGCTGGGTCCACCGCTACCGTTGGAGCGCCGCGGGGCCGCGCTTCAACAGCAGCGACGCGCTGATCGGCGCCGCAGCGGACGCCTCGTTCGGCGCGGCGATCGCCGTCGGAGACTTCAACGACGACGGCTATCCCGACGCGCTCGTGGGCGCTCCGGGCACGAACATGAATACGGGTGCCGTTTATTACTACGTCGGAAACAACAGCGGGTTCACCGCGGGAGGCTCGCCGCGAACGACGATCGTCGGGGCCGAGCCCATGGCGCTCACCGGCACATCGATCGCCGCGGGCTGCGACATCGACGGCGACGGCGTGGCCGACGCGGTGATCGCTTCTCCCGGCGCGCTCGGCGGAGCAGGGGCGGTCGACGTGTACTTCGGCAACCGTGGAATGCGCTTGGACGCGAGCAGCACGCTTCGATTGCGCGCGGCGGACGGGAGCCTCGACGGCTTCGGCACCAACGTCGCGTGCGACGGAGACTTCAACGCCGATGGCTACGCGGACGTCGCGGTCGCCACGCGCGGACAGACGAGCCGCGGCGTGGTCTACGTCTTTCGCGGCGGACCCACGGCGCGCGCGGGCATGGCCATGATCACCGGAACGCTGCTCACGATGATGCCCGGCGATCGTCCGGGGCTCTCGATGGCGTTCGCCCGGGTGAGCGACGTCGAGAGCTCGGGCGACGTGCTGGTGATCGGCGAGCCGCAGACGTCCTTCGGCTCCGCGGGCTACGTGAAGCTCTTGTCCAACGCGGATCAGGCGAACCCGAGGGTGATCACCGCGAGCCCCGAGGTGTTTTCGACGCAGTTCGGCTCGGCGGTCCAGGTCCTCGGAGACCTCGACGGCATGGGCGGCGACGGTCGCGACGAGATCGCCGTCGGGCAGCCGCTCATGCTCAGCGGCTTCGGAAACGTGGATGTCCTGCACTTTTCGGGCTTTCCGCTGAGCCTGACGGTCACTCGTCGAGCGCTGTTGCCCGCGGGGCTCGTGAACGGCCAGTTCGGCGCGTCGATGATCCGCTGAGGGCCGTCGGATCCCAGCGGCTCGCGGTGTCATGCCGCGTTTGGAGCGGTAGTTGTCCGCTCGTCCTTCGTCGACTACGGTGTGACAGTCGAGGTTCGAACAGAGCTCGACGCGGACGCCGCCCCATGAGCAACGAAGAAGACGACGAGCGCGCGGCGCACCTGGCGCTGCTCGGACAGGTGATCGCACACAAATTCAAGCTCGTACGCTTGCTCGGCGCAGGCGGGATGGGCGCTGTGTACGAAGCCGAGGACGTGCTTCTCAAGCGGCGCGTGGCGCTCAAGCTCATGAAGCCCGAGGTGGCGCGCAACAAGAGCATGGCCGAGCGCTTCATCCGCGAGGGCCGCGCGGCGAACGCGATCGATCACAAGAACATCGTGCGCGTCTTCGACCTCGCGATGGACGAAGAGAACAGCTCGCTCTTCATCGTGCAGGAGCTGCTCTCGGGCGAGAGCCTCGCAGAGAAGCTCCAGCGCGAGCACAAGCTCCCGGTGGGCGAGACCGTGGTGATCTTGGACTCGGTGCTCGAGGCGCTGCAGTTCGCGCACGAGAAGGGCATCGTCCACCGCGACATCAAGCCCGACAACGTGTTTTTGCACCGCGGTCCCGACGGAGAGATCGTCCCGAAGATCATCGATTTCGGCATCTCGAAGGTCACCGCTGAGCAGCAAGAGGGGCTCGCCAAGACCCAGACCGGAACCGCGCTCGGGACGCCCTATTACATGTCTCCCGAGCAGATCCGCGGCGACTCGGACATCGATCACCGCGCGGACCTGTGGAGCGCCGGCGTGATGGCGTTCGAGATGTTGACCGGCCGTCGTCCCTTCACCGGGGACAACTACAACATGCTGATCATCAACATCATCACGAGCCCTGCGCCGGACGCGACCGCGGTGGACCCGTCGGTTCCGTACGCGATTTCGCAGGTGATCGCGCGCTCGTTGAAGATGGACCGCGCGCAGCGCTACGAGACCGCGCGCGCCTTGCGCGAGGCGCTCGACGAGGCCGTGCTCGAGAGCGGCTCGCGCAGCAGCCAGGTCATCGCGCTCACGCCCGCGACCGTTCGTCCCGCGGCGATCCCCGCCACGACGAGCGGCAAGAGCAAGGTCGACCCGATCATCGCCGGAGCGGACTCTCTCGCGGCGCTCACCGTCGAGCCTCCGTCTCCACCCGCGACAACGAGCGGAAAATCCCCGGTGATCTACGCGGTCGGAGCGCTCGTCGTCGGCCTCGCGATCGCCGGCGGCGCGGTGGCGCTTCGATCCCCCAACGCGGGATCGACTGCGTCGCAAGCGGCCCGCGCTCCGCAGACGAGCGCCGCGCCTCCGCCCGAGACCACGGTCGCAGCGCGTCCGCAGCCGGCGATCGCAGCGCAGCCGAACATCGTCGCAGCGCAAGCTCCCGCGCCGGCGCAAGCTCCCGCGCCGGTGACGACGCAGCCCCAGCCGCTCGGCCGTGGTTCGCGCTCACGCGCAGCGAGCACGACCGCGACGACCGCGATGGGCCCCGCTGTGACCACTGCGACCGCTGCCGCGGTCAACGCTGCGACCGCGGCGATGACCGTCGCGACCGCGCCTGCGACCGAGCGTCCTCAGGCGGATCCCGCGGCGCAGCCCGAGCGCCCCGCGCAGCCCGAGCGCGCGCCAGAGCCCGCGAGCGCGGCGAGCAACACCACCGCCAACAGCGCGGGATCCAGCGCGAATTCGGGCTCGACGACGAGCTCGGGGCCGCGGAGATTTCGCTTCGTTACGAACTACCCCGGCGCGCAGAATCCGGGCACACAATAGCGCCCGTGAATCGGGTCGCGACTCTCTCTGTCCTGTGCGCGTGCATCGCGAGCGCTCTGAGCTCTTCTGCGTGGGCGCAACAATCTTCATCGCCGCTCGCGCAGCCGACAACGCAGCCGACGCAGGCGACGCAGCCTGCAGCGCCGCCGTTGAGCGAGGACCAACAAGCGGCGCGCGCGGCGTTCGAGCGCGGGGTGCAGGCGCTCGAAGACTCGCGCTTCGCTGAGGCGCAGGGCGCGTTCGAAGAGTCATTTCGGCGCAACCCGTTGCCGGTGGTGCTCTTCAACCTCGCGTTCGCGTACCGAGGGTTGGGGCGCAACCGCGACGCGATCGCGACGCTCGAGCGCTATCTGCAAGACCCCGGCGGGACCGAGGTCGAGATGCAGCAGCAAGCGCGCGAAGAGGCGACGCGGCTGCGCGCGACGCTCGTTCGACTCAACGTGCGCCCGACTCCGAGCAACGCGAACGTGCTGATCGACGGGCGCAGGGCCACGGTCGAAGGCGGGATCGTCGTGATCGACCCCGGTCGTCGCGTGATCGAAGTGATGCTCGACGGCTACCGACCGCACCGCGAAGAGCGAGTGTTTCAGCCGGGCGAATCCGCGGTCTCTGCGGTGACGTTGTCCATCATCGACGACGCAGGGCGGCTGCGCGTCGAGCCCTCGGTGCCGAGCGCGCGCGTGACCATCGACGGAGCGTACGCGGGTACGGGCATCGTCGAGCGCCCGGCGCGGCTCGGCGTTCATCGCGTGGTGATCACCGCCGAGGGCTACCTCTCGCTCGAGCGCATCGTGCGCGTGGGAGGCACCGGCCTCGTTCGCGTCGACGCCACGCTGCAGCGGCCCCGCGCCAACCCCTGGCCCTGGCTCGGACCCACGATCGGACTGGGAACCGCCGCTGCCATCGCAGGCATCGCCGTCGGGATCGCCGTCGCGAACCCGACCCTCCAGAGCCCGCCGCTCAACAACTGCTGGGACTGCGCGAGCACCCGATGAGAGCGAAGCAAGCCATGAAGAAGACAACGCTGATCCGCGCGGGCTTCGCCCTTCTCTCTGCGCTCTCGCTCTCGCAAGCGGGATGCACGAAGAAGCGCACCTCGGTGGTGCTCGTGCTCAACACGGACATTCCCCGCTCTGCGTGGGGCCTGGTGAAGGTCACCGCGCGAGGCACCGGCAGCGGAGCGCAGGTCGACTACTACCAGATGCAGGAGTTTCGGCCGGGATCATCGAACCTGCCGTTTCCCGGGACGCTCTTGCTCACGCAAGAGGGCGCCGAGACGGACCTCGAGGTGTCGGTCGACGTCGAGCTCACCTCTGGCAACGGCACACCTTTTCAAGTGCGCGCGAAGGCTCGCTACTTCCGCGACGCGTGGCGGCAGCTCCCGATCTTCTTGCCGTACCAGTGCTCGGACGAGGCGATCCGTCGACAGTGCGCCGAGCGCACGATGCTCACGGGGATGGAGTACACCTGCGGCGCCGCGGGCGCAGACCCGTGCGTGCTCGTGCAGCGCAACGAGCTGCAAGTGTTCGAGCCCGACGCTGGGTTGCCCGAGACCCCAGACGCCGCCGCGCCGATGATGGACGCGGCCGTCGAAGCGGGGATGGACGCGTCGATGCCGGATTCGATGCCGGATTCGATGCCGGACTCGACGCCCGACGTCGTGATCGGCCCCGATCACCCCGCGCTCTTCTCGGTGTGGCCGCGGTCCGGAGCGCACTTCTCGGGCATGACCCCGACCCTCTCGGTGCGATTGCCGGCGAGCTGCCCCGAAGCGACAGGAATCGAGTACGTGCTCTGCCCGGGGCTCAGCGCGACGGGCGACACGTGCTCGGGCGTCGTTCGCTTTACGACCACCGTGCCCGCGTGCTCGGGACAGATCGTCAACGCGCGCGTCCCTTCGATGGGCGCGCCCGCGGTCAACGGCCCGTGGTCGTGGGCCGCGCGGCTCGTCACGAACACAGCGACGCTGCGACGAAGCGGACCGCTCTCGTTCAGGCCGATGAACCTCCGCGCGAACAGCAACGCGATGGGGGTGACGTCGATCTTGGGAGTCGTTCCGGACTTCGACGGAGACGGGCGAGGGGACCTGCTCGTGCACTCGGTGCCGTTCTTCACGTCGATGCCCGTGCCGCCGATGTTCGGCCGCGCCGTCGATGTGATCTCTCCAGGAATGATGCCGCTCACCGAGCTCTCGCTCGCGTCCATCACCGGCGCAGGATCCACCGGGAGCTTCGGCCGCGCGATGCTCGTCCTCGGCGACGCGCAGCTCAACGGCGGCCACGACGTCGCCGTGCTCGACTCGCTCGACTCGATGAACGGAAGCTCGGGATTCCGCTTCAACTACGCGGGCGGAGCGCTCACCGCGCACCCCACGCAGCGAGTCTTTCCGCTCGCGACGCCGCCGCAGCCCGAGGTCGGCGACGTCGCCGTGAGCGCGGACTTCAACCGCGACGGCTTCGAGGACATCCTCGTGGGGTCGCGCGGCGCGATGCCCCTCGCGCCTCGGGTGTTCTACGGAAGCGCGACGGGCTACAGCGCCTCGACGACGCTCACGACGATGAATCCGCAGCAGTATTTCGGGTACGAAATGGCGGCCGGATGCGACATCAACGGCGACGGGTTTCCCGACGCGGTGCTGTCGAACAAGGCCTCGTTCGGCGGAGGTTCAGTGCTCGTGTACTTCGGCGGCGCGACGGGCCTCGCCACGAGTCCTGCGCACGAGATCACCGACGCGGACACGAGCTCGATGGTCGGCCTGGGCCTGGGCGAATCGCTCGCGTGCAACGGCGACTTCAACAGCGACGGCTTCGCGGACATCGCCATCGGCGCGTTCGACGGCGAGGGCAACCTCCGCGGCGGATCGATCGTCCTCGGCGGAGGCGCGAGCGGATCACCCGCGACGCGCGTGCTCTTCACTGGCCGCGGCCCGATGACGAGCAACACAAACTACGGAACGGTGGTCGAGTTCGTCGGTGACATGGTCATGGGCTTGCCCACGGTCGCGATCGGCTCGCCTCAACAAGGGCTCGGTCTCGGTCAAGTCGACCTCGTGGGCTTTCAATCCGCAGGGATGTTTCAAACGCAGACGATCGGCTCCGCGCTCGCGACCGCGACGGGGCAATTCGGCGCCGCGCTGCGTTTTCTCGGTCCGATCGGCCCCAACGCAGAGCCCGGCTTCGCCGTGGGAATGCCCTTCGCGGGCACCGACTCGTCCGGTCGCATCGAGGTGTTTCGCAAGAACGCCAACAACGCGATCCGCATGCGAGAGATCTCGGTCGTCGCGCCGGGCGCGCTCATGGGGACGACCTACGGCGGCACGATCGGGCGCTGAAATTTCGCGGCGCGAAGAACCATCGCGTTCGTTGATGACCCGGGCGGGAGGCCATCAACCGAAGTTATGGTGCCAGTGAGCGAATCGTTGTCATTCGCGCATTGACGGCGCGCGCTAGTCGGGCAAATTCCCGGCCCATCATGACGACGGACACGCGCAAGGTCTTCGATCCGTTCAACGCTCGCGCCTCGCTCACAGTCGAGGGAGAGACGTTTGGGTACTACAAGCTCAGCACGCTGGCGGAGAAGGGCGTCGCGCCCGCGCTCTCGAAGCTGCCGTACTCGATTCGCATCCTCCTCGAAGCGGTGCTTCGCAACTGCGACGGCTTCTCGGTGACCGAAGAAGACGTGCGCCGCCTCGCGAAGTGGAACGCGGCCTCGCCCGAAGCGGTCGAGCTCCCGTTCAAGCCCGCGCGCGTGATCCTCCAGGACTTCACGGGCGTGCCCGTCGCGGTGGACATCGCCGCGATGCGCGCCGCCGTCGCTCGCATGGGCGGCGATCCCAAGAAGATCAACCCGCTCGTTCCGGTGGACCTCGTGATCGATCACTCGGTGCAGGTCGACGAGTTCGGCAAGCCCGAGGCGCTCTCGCTCAACGCCAAGCTCGAGTTCAAGCGCAACAAAGAGCGCTACGAGTTCTTGAAGTGGGCGCAGAAGAGCGTGAACAACTTCCGCGCGGTTCCGCCTGCGACGGGCATCGTTCACCAGGTCAACCTCGAGTACCTCGCGCAAGGCGTGATGGAAGGCACGGACGACAAGGGCGCCGTGCTCTACCCCGACACGCTCGTCGGAACGGACTCGCACACGACCATGATCAACGGCCTCGGCGTCCTCGGCTGGGGCGTCGGCGGAATCGAAGCCGAAGCCGCCATGCTCGGCCAGCCCATGTACATGCTCACGCCGCAAGTCGTGGGCATGAAGCTCACGGGCAAAGTGAAAGAGGGCGTGACCGCGACGGACGTCGTCCTCACGATCACTCAAGCGCTGCGCAAGAAGGGCGTGGTCGACAAGTTCGTCGAGTTCTACGGACCGGCGCTCGACACGCTCGCGCTCGCGGACCGCGCGACGATCGCGAACATGGCGCCCGAGTACGGCGCGACGATGGGCTTCTTCCCGGTGGACGGGACCACGGTGGAGTTCTTGCGCCGCACGGGACGCGCGAAGGCGGCGGCTCGCGTGGAGGCCTACGCGAAGGCGCAGGGCCTGTGGCGCGAGGCTTCGTCGCCCGAGCCTGTGTTCACGGACACGCTCGAGCTCGACCTCTCGACGGTCGAGCCTTCGCTCGCCGGACCGAAGCGCCCGCAGGACCGCGTCGCGCTCTCGAAGATGAAGTCCGCGTGGAACGCGGGCCTCGTCGCCCCCGTGAAGGATCGCGGCTTCGGCCTCGCCGAGTCCGACCTCAAGGCCAAGGGCACGGTCGTGCACGAAGACGGAACGACCAGCGAAATCCGCCACGGAGCGGTCGTCATCGCGGCGATCACCTCGTGCACGAACACGTCGAACCCGTCGGTGCTCGTCGCCGCGGGCCTCGTCGCGAAGAAGGCCGCTGAGAAGGGCCTCACGGTGAAGCCCTGGGTGAAGACTTCGCTCGCGCCGGGATCGAAGGTCGTGACGGAGTACCTGCGCGAAGGCGGGCTGCTCTCGTCGCTCGAGAAGCTGAAGTTTCACGTGGTGGGCTACGGCTGCACGACGTGCATCGGAAACTCCGGCGCGCTGCCCGACCCGGTCGCCAAGGCGATCGTGGACGGAAAGCTCGTCGCGAGCTCGGTCCTCTCGGGCAACCGCAACTTCGAAGGCCGCGTGAATCCCCACGTGAAGGCGAACTACCTCGCCTCGCCTCCGCTCGTGGTCGCCTACGCGATCGCGGGCACGACGGACATCGACCTCGTCAACGACCCGATCGGAAAGAGCTCGGACGGCAAGGATGTCTTCTTGAAGGACATCTGGCCGACGCAGGCCGAGGTCGCCGAGATCGTCGAGAAGTCCATCACGCCCGCGATGTTCGAGAAGGCCTACGCCGATGTCTTCAACGGCTCGGACGACTGGAACGCGATCCAGTCCACCGTGGGTGACCTCTACAAGTTCGATGATTCGAGCACCTATATTCAAGAGCCGCCGTTCTTCATGGGCCTGACCAAGGACGTGAAGGAGATCACCCCGATCAAGGGCGCGCGCGTGCTTGCGCTCTTGGGCGACTCGGTGACGACCGATCACATCTCGCCGGCGGGAGACATCGCGAAGGGCTCGGCGGCGGCGAAGTTCCTCGAAGAGCGCGGCGTCACGAAGGCGGACTTCAACTCGTACGGCGCGCGTCGCGGCAACGACCGCGTGATGGTGCGCGGCACGTTCGCGAACATCCGCTTGAAGAACCTCTTGCTCGACGGCGTCGAGGGCGGATTCAGCGTCCACCTCCCGAGTAACACGCAGGGCACGATCTTCGACGTGGCCGAGAAGTACAAGGCCGACGGCACCGCGCTCGTGGTGATCGCAGGCAAAGAGTACGGCACGGGCTCGTCGCGCGACTGGGCCGCGAAGGGGACGCTCTTGCTCGGCGTGAAGGCCGTGATCTCCGAGAGCTTCGAGCGCATCCACCGCGCGAACCTCGTGGGCATGGGCGTGCTTCCGTTGGTCTTCGCCGACGGAAAGAACGCCGAGTCCCTCGGGCTCGACGGCAAAGAGACCTACGACATCCCGGTCTCCGAGGGCGTGCAGCCGCGCCAGCGCATCAAGGTCACCGCGACGAAGGCGGACGGGACCAAGGTCGAGTTCGACGCGATCGCGCGCTTGGACACGCCCGTGGACGTCCTCTACTACAAGAACGGCGGCATCCTTCAGACCGTCCTGCGCAACTTGATGTGATCGACAGAGCGGGGGAGGGGCTCAGTCGTCGAAGACCGCAGCGAGGGAGGGCGCTGCGACGGCGCGAGTGATCCAAGCGCGCAGTCGCTCGGGCTGCGCGCACGCGCCGATGCGCGCTTCGATGTCGGCGTCGATGGTGAACCCACGGGCGAGCAGCACGTCGCGAAGCGCCTGTGCGACGCCGATGGCTTCACCGCGCGCTTCACCACGCGCTTCTCCACGCGCTTCGCCGCGTGCTTCACCACGCGCTTCGGCCTCGGCGAACAGTCGATCGGCCTCTTCGTTGATGCGCTGATACCTCATGGTGTCTTCCTCCGTAGCTTCGCTCGTCCCTGTCATCCTGGCGAGCTCGGTGCGGACGCGCAACAACACGCGCCGCACGATTGGAAGCTCCCAGCAGTCCTCGGGCAACGTTTGAACGTCGTCGATCGCCGCGGACAGATCATCGTCTCGTCCCATCAAACGCAGCATGATCGTGTCGCGATCGCGAGGGAGCTCGCGCACAACGACGACGCGCGGAAGCCGAGCGAGCGCGCTCGTGTAGATGCCGCGGCACCACAGAGCGTCCTCCGTGAGTCCCCACGTCGCGATGACGGACTTCGGATGCCCTGGAGAGACAACCCACAGCACTCGATCGTGGTCGCCGTCTGCGCGCAGCAACGAGACGCGGGCCATGCAACGGTCGACGTCCTGTTGTGAAGGGACGCGCGAAAACGGCTCGAAGGCGCAGCGCTGTTGCACCATCCGACCGAGCATTCCTCGCTTGTGAAGGGGGCTCGGGTCGCTGGGAGGGTCCACCAGCGCATCCGCGTAGAGCGCGTCTGTGGGGACGGGCTCCTGAATCGAAACGGTGCACTCGATCGAGCACACCTCTTCGATGACTCCCTTGGCGAGCATGTCGAACGGCGCTTTCATCGCGAGCGACGCGCTCGAGCAACGGGAGGACCAAGGGATCCAGCGCAGAATCGCTGCTGAATTCACCGTTTCACTGGCGGAGCCACCATGGCGGCCGCCATCCCCGCCAGTGGCGGCGCTGGCTCACACGCGCTGCCACGCTTCGACGAGCAGCGAGTGCTCGGTGTGCGAAGGCTCGTCGGGGCCGGGGCGCTTTCCGCGGCCGCGCACGGCGAACGCTGTTCCCGTGAGCTCGATCAGCGCGTCGCTCTCGAGCGGCGCGAGCGAGCTCGGGAGGTACACCATGATCTGCCCGCCGTTTTCTCCGTCGAAATACTCGCTGCGCGCGCCTTCGATCAGCGCCGTCATGTGCTGCCACGGGACGCGCGAGACCCGTCCCCGAACGCGCACTCGCTGATCAACGTGCGCACAGAGCGATGAGAGCTCGACGAGGGGGAGTTGTGTCACGACGCGAAGTGTAGCGTGCGCGACGCGAACGATCGCTCAACGACCGTTCAACGCGACGGTGCGTCCCGCGACCGCGCGGCGCTCGTTGGTGGCCACTTCCATGCGGCGGACGTCGCTCGCGACGGGCATCGGCGTGAGCGTTCCGTCCGGACGACGCGCGAGCAGGTTGATCGCGCCGCCGCGAGCAGGAATGCTCCAGTCGTAGTGGTTCGTCGCCCACCCGACGAGCGCGACGTGCACCGCGCCGGGGCGCAGGTACAGCCTGCACGGCGTGTGGCACACGAAGCGAAGCTGCGTCGAGTCGCTCGTTCGCCCTTCGGCCTCGGCGATCACGTTCTCGGGGAGCCACACCGCGCGACGCTCGCTCACGCGAACGGTCACGCCCACGCGCCCCTCCGCAGGACGAAGGATCGCCATCTCGTTGCTCGACGCTCCGTCAGCGTGCGCGACGGACGCGACGAGCGTCGTGGCGAAGAGGGCGGTGGCAGCGGCGAACATCGAAACAGTGCGGCTCATGATCCTTTTCTCCCTGAAGGTCGCTCGTCGTTGGTGGCGAGCACGTGGGGAGTGTTAGCGATGGTCGTGCCGACGCTGGATCGCCGCTAAAAACGCAGGAAATTCTCGCGTTGCACCAAGCCTCGTCCTCGTTGTGCAAACCCGCCCGCGCTCGACGCGATCGTCGAGTGCAACGCGTTGCACAACGCCGCGACCGCTGTGCACTGCGCGCTGCACACCGCGCTATCTCCCGCCGTTGGCCCTGCGATTCATCGTGGGAAAGCTCCCGCGAAAGTTCGCGAGCCGCACCGCGCACGACGGCATCGGCTGCCTCGCGACCCACGCGAGCATCTTCGTCTGCATGCAGTCCTCTCGCACTCGAAGCAGCACGTGGCTCGCTGGCGGATACTCGAGGTCGATCTTCGCGAGCACGTTGTCGTAGTTGCGCTGCACGAACTCGCCCGGCGCGGCGCGAGAGAACCAGAAGCCCCCCGTCCCGTCTTCGTGGCAGCGATGGCACGTGAGGGCTTCGAGCGACGGCTGCACGACGGACGCGAACTGCGCGCGGTCTGGCGCTGGCGGCGACGGGCACGGCTCGGGCTCTCTTCCCGCGATCCACGCGTCGATCACGCGCGAGGCGCAGTCTTCTTCACCGCCGATGCGCCGCCCGCCGCCGTGCGCTTCGGTGTTGCGCGGCTTCGACGGAAAGCTCCCCTCGCGCAGCGCGCGCGCGACGCGAAGGTAGTTGTCCGCGCTCGCCTCGCTGTTGTCCACGAGGCTCAGTGGGCTGTCCGCCGCGCCGTGGCACGCGCTCGTCGCGCAGCCGCGCCGCATCAGGACGCCGTTGACCGCGCTCGCGTAGGCGCTCCACGAGGGAAGATCCCCAGCGATCGCTCCTTCGCCGGTCATCCAAGCGAACAGCGCCCTCCACGGCGCGCTGTCGGGAGCCGAGAGCGAGGCGACGTGCCCGCGCTCTCCGCGCGCCGCGCGAAGCAGCCGCGACATCGACGGGGCGAACGGCATCGTGTACGCCGCGAGCGAACGGCTGTTGAGCTCGCGGTCGCTTGAATTGTGGGGCGCAAATAGCAACGGCCGCGCGCGCTCTCCGTGGCACCGCGACTCGGCGCAGCTCGCGATCCACTCGTCCAGCGACGGAGGCATCGGCGGCGGAACGGTCCCCGCTCGAACGCGGTGATCTTCGCGCGGCGGGCACGGCGCGGGGCGTCCTCCGCGGATCCACTCGACGAGCACGCGCGCCTCGCACTGCTCTTGCGAGAGGTTGACCCCGCCCTGGTGATCGCGGCCGAGGGCCTTGGTGAGCAGCGCGCTCTGCGAGGCAAATCCCGGTCGAACATAGCGGCTCGCGTCGCGAAATCGCTCTTCGTCGTCGCCGCTTCCCAAGTGCAGCCCGACCAGGTTCGACCCGTGACAGCCGCCCGACGCACAGCCCGCGGACGCGAGCGCCGGACGCACCGCGCGGTGAAAGCTCGCTCGGTCCAGCGTTCGCGTGACCCTGGGTTTGCTGCGACGAAACGCGCGCATCGGCCCCTTGCACCCAGCGCCAAACACCACCGCGAGCGCTGTTGTCGCCAGCCACCAACGCTTCATGGCGAGCCCTGAAAGCTCGGCGCTCGGTCGAGCGACTGCAGATACGCGAGCAGATCCGCAGGCCCCTGCGCGAGCTGCTCGAACGCCTCGCGCGACGAGCGCGCTTCGCCGTCGTGCGCGCGGATCGCTTCGAGCACGGTCGTCGCGCGTCCATCGTGCAAAAACGGCCCTCGCGACGCCAGACCCCAGAGCGGAGCGCTGACCCACACGCGCTGTCCGTCGCGCTCAGCCAGCGTCGTGCCCATGTCGTGCTCGCGAAGGTCGCTGTACGCGTGCACGCGGTACGGGGGCTGTCCGTCGCTCGAGAGCTGCATGCGCAGGTCGAGCGATCGTCCGTCGCTGAGCGCGAGGATCGTTCCGTTCACGTTCAACGACGGAGCGTGGCAGCGATCGCACCGGAGCTGCGAGAACTGCGCGGCGCCTCGGCTCACTCGTTCGACCAGCGATTGCGCAGGCGGATCAGCCTCGATGGGGGCGGGCACGCTGGCGATCCACGTCGTGAGCGCGTCGATCTCGGCGTCCGTCGGGCGCTCGGCGAGGTGCGTGCGGGCGCTCCACTCGACCATCGCGCGCAGCGTGCGGGGGCGGCCGCGAGCCCAGCCGAAGGGGATTCGATCGGGGGCCTCGCGCGCGGCGAGCTCGAGCAGCGCAGCGCCCGCGAGCATCTTGGGAAGCCGCTGGCGAGCGGTGCTCGTGTGATCGCCGCGGGCGTCGAAGAAGGCGAGGTCCGCGCGAGAGCCGCTCCCCGCGAGGCCTCCGCGGTGGTGGCAACCTGCGCAGCGAGTGGCGTCCGCCGCGCGAGAAGAGCGAGGGTCGAAGCGCAGCGGGTTGACCGTGGGCGCGGGCACGTCGCGCCAAGGAGCGTCCTCGACGAAGAGCCGCTCGCCTTCGGAGACGAACGCGTCGAGGCGGTTCGAGAGCAGGCGGCTGTTGCGCGCGAGCTCTCGGTTCTCTCTGTAAAACGCCTGTCGAAACTGCGCTTCTCTTCGCTCGCTCGCCTCGCGAAACACCCTGCGCGCGCCCTCTTCGAAGCTCTCTTCTCGGCGCGCTCCTGTGATCACCCAGGGCTCGCGTCGGCACGCGACCAGGCTCGCTGCGAGCGTCGCGCAGGCGAACAGCGCACGCGCGCTCATGGAACCAACCTCGGCTGCGGCGCCCGTCGCAACCCCAACAAGAACACTGCGACCGCGCGTCGCTCGTCGTCGCTCGCGCGCTGATAGCTCGCGCGCGCCGCGCTCGCTTCGCCTCCGTGCCGGGCGATCGCCTCGTCGATCGACCGCGCCCCGCCGTCGTGCATGTAGAACGGCCCGCGATCCGCGAGGCCCCAGAGCGGACGCGTGACGAACACCGTCGCCGAGACGCCGTCCTCCGCGACGTCTCGAAGCTCGTCGCCCATCTCGTGTCGGCGCAGGTCGCTGTAGAGCTGCGCTCGCACCGGGCTCGTGTAATCGAAGCGATCGAGCGCCGGAGGGACTTGATTGTGTGTGATCAAATCCATCGTCCGCGCGCCGCTCGCTCGCTCGGCGAGCGTGACCGTCGTCGAGTCGAGCGCGAGCGAGGGCGCGTGGCAGCTCGCGCACTGCATGCGTTCGAACGCGGATTCTCCGCGGCGAAACGCGGCGCGCATCGACGGGTCGCTCGGCTGCATCACCGTCGGGACGTCGATCAATCGCAGGTACGTCACGAGCGAGGTGATCGCGCCTTCGGTGAGCTCGAAGTGGTTTCCGTCGCGGTCTTCGTCGGTGGGGCGCTCTTCTCCTGTGGCGCTGTCGAGCGCTGGGCGATCGAGCCCTATGTGCTGCTCCACTGCGCCGCGCGCAAACGCGTCGAGCGTCGCGAAGCGCCCGTGCCAACCGAAGGGGCGCACGACGAGGTCCTCGCTCACCGCGCGGAGCTCGCTCGCGTCGATCGTTCCGTCGGGGCGCGCGGTGATCGCTCCGAACGCGAGCCCCTTGGACGAGAGCAGCGCTCGGTGCGGCGCGCCGGTGCTCTGGGCGACCGCGCGCGCGACCGCGCGTTGAGCGCGCAGTTCGTCAGTGATTTCTCTGGCCAACTGCTCGATGACCCCGACGCCTCCCAGGTGCGGAGCGACCCTCGGCCGCGCGCTCGACAGTCGATCGCCGTCGCCGTGCAGCCACGCTCGGTGGTGCAGCTCTCCGTGCCCGTCGTCGCCGCCGCGGTGATGACACTCTCTGCACGAGTACGCGTCCGCGCCGCGCAGCGGGCCTTCGCCTTCGACGCGAGAGAGCCCTGGTCGACCTCGGGCGAGGTTGGTCCCGAGCCCGTGCTCGACGCTGAACTCGTGCTCGAAGAGCGCCTCGCCTTGCAGAAAAATCGCTGCGATTTCAGCGCTTCCGTCGACGATCGCCGACTGCCTCACGCGCCTCGTGTGCTCGTAGTCCTCGCCCGGATCGATCGCCTCGCGCCAGCGCTCGTCGCGCTCACGAGTCCAGCGCTCTCGCTCGTCGCTCGCGGCGCGCTCAGCGCGAGCGAGCTCTTGCGCAGAGAGCGTCGCAGGCGCGCGCGTCGCGGGTGTGCGCGCGCGACACGCGCACAGCGCGTTGCACAGGGCGATCGCAGAGATGGCAGCGATGGGGCGCAGGGCTCAGCGGCAGCAGGCGATGGGGTACGAGCGATTGCACGCGGCGTCCGCGGCGCCGACCCAGAACTTGGGGACGCGCTGTCCGTTGAACGCCCACGGAGAGAACTCGAAGACCGTCCCGGTGTCGCGCGAGTCGCCGGTCCCGTAGGTGTATGCCGCGCAGTTGTTGTGCAGCGAGGCCATGGGCTCGGAGATGGGCGTCGAGTTCGCCTGCGTGGCGTCGGTGCTGTAGACCCACGCGCGCGCGATGTTCGCGGTGCCTGGGATCACTCCGTCGCTCACCGATCGGTAGATCTCGTCGCGCGTGCACATGTGCGCGCCCGCGCCGAACGCCGCTGTGCAGAGCGATGCCGCCGCGGTGAGCCCGCGCCGTGCGCCGTCTTGAATGTTCGCGTTCATCGAGGCGGGCGTGTTGCCTGCGTATCGACCGAGGCCAACGACTGCAGGCGCGCCCTCGAGCGCGGTCACCCGCGTAGTGAGCGTCGTCACGGTGCCCTGCAGCGCAGTGACCGCGCTCTGCAGCGTCATGATGCTCGCTTGCAGCGTCACGAGCTGCATGTTCTGCGACGCGATGCTCGCGCTCGTCGCGCTCTCGCAGGCGAATCCGCCGTCGCTCGCGATGAGCAGCTGCCCTGGTCCACACATCGGAATGGGCGTCGGCTGCGGCGGCGTCACGCACACGAGCGCCCCACCCGAGACCCCGAGCACTTGCCCCGCGGTGCACATCGGAACGTTGATGGGCCGCACGCAGCTCGCCCCGCCGTCCTCTGCGGTGAGCACTTCACCGCTCGCGCAGTTGGGCAAGCCGGGCCCTGGGCTCACCGTCGCGACGCAGCGCAACGTCCCGCCCATCGCCGTGAGCACCTCGTTGGCCGCGCACTGCGGAACGTCGATCGACGCCCCCGCATCACCGCCGCCCGTGTTGATCGTCACGCAGGTGAACACTCCGTTGCTGCTCGTGAGCACTTGCCCTGGCGAACAGTTGGGGATGTTGATCGCCGCGCCTCCGTCTCCGTTGCTCGACGCGACGACGCACTGAAACTCGCGTCCGTTGGCAGAGAGCACTTGTCCTGCGGGACAGTTGGGCACGGTGACGGGCTGACTGCAGTGAACGCTCGCGACGGCGAACGAAAACAACACGGCGGTCTTCCATGCGTTGCGCATCGGTGTGGGCTCCCTTTGAGAAGGGCCAAGCTAGCAAAACTCTCGAGACCGCGGGGGGGCGCTCGCGCATTACTCGCCCTGATTTGCGCGCTGATCTACCGTTCGTCATAAGAAGTCATGGGACACGCGCACGCTTGCGGATGCTTTCCGACCGGGCAGGTCTATCCAGGGATCGCCGCGCTCAAGGGCGCGGGGCCTCCGCCAGTCATCGGCCTCGCCAACGACATGCCGACGGGCGAGATGCTCAAGGACATTCCTCTCGCGCTGATCGACACCGAAACGACGGGAAAAGACCCGCAGCGCGGCGATCGCATCATCGAGGTCGCCGTCGTTCACTTCGACAAGGGCGTCGTCACCAACCGCTACTCGTTGCTGGTGGACCCCACGGTGCCGATCCCCGCGGAGTCGAGCGCGGTGCACGGGATCACCGACGCGGACGTGAAGGGAAAACCCAAGTTCGAAGCGATCGCCAAGCAGGTCGCGCAGTGGCTCGAAGGGCGCGTCCCCGTTGCCTATAACGCGAGCTTCGACCGAACGTTTATCTACGCAGAGATGCGTCGCGCGGGCATCGCGCCGTCGACGCAAATGTCCGCTCCGCCAGCGCTGCGAACGAACGTCGAGTGGGTCGACCCTCTCGTATGGGCGCGCATCGCGCAGCCCGAAGCCAAGGGCTTCAAGCTCGGAATGGTGGCCGAGCGCTTGGGCGTCTCGCTCGTCAACGCTCACCGCGCGACGGACGACGCCGAGGCCGCGGGCACTGTGCTGCTCGAGCTGCTCAAGACTCAGGGAAATCCCACGTATCGCGACGCCATTCGCAAGCAGAAGGACGCCGTCGCGAGCTGGGGCAACCGCTTCGGCGGCGGCCGTCGCTGAGCGAGCGAAGCGACGGAGCCCCACCCGCGCTGCCGCGCGCCCGGTTCGCAGCCCCCACCCGCGCTGCCGCGCGAGTGAGCGAAGCGAACGGAGCCCCCACCCGCGCTGCCGCGCGAGTGAGCGAAGCGACGGAGCCCCCACCCGCGCTGCCGCGCGCAGTGAGCGAAGCGAACGGAGCCCCCACCCGCGCTGCCGCGCGCCCCGCCCCCGCAGAGCGAGGGCGGCGGCTCTGCATTGGGAAAACAACGACAGAGTTGATTTCGTTGATCGCTGGGAACCCTTGCTCTGCAAGGGCTTCGATCGAGTCGTTGGGCACCACTCGCCGAGCAAAGCGGCTCCGCCAAGCACGGTTTGCTCGAGCGTTCGCGTTGCGTAGCGTCGCACCGCGTAGCGTTGTGTTGTGTCGTGTTGGGTTGGGTTGGGTGGTGTGGCGCGCAACTTCGCGCATCGAAGAGACCTTGCAGCGCAAGGTCTCCATGCGATCAACGAAATCAACTCTGTCGCTGTTTTCCCAATGCAGAGCCGCCGCCCTCGCTCTGCGGGGGCGGGGCGCGCGGCAGCGCGGGTGGGGGCTCCGTTCGCTTCGCTCACTGCGCGCGGCAGCGCGGGTGGGGGCTCCGTTCGCTTCGCTCACTGCGCGCGGCAGCGCGGGTGGGGGCTCCGTCGCTTCGCTCGCTGCGCGCAAGCGCGGGTGAGGGCTCTCTGCCCGTACCGAAACTTCTGCCCGCGCTAGTTCGCGAGCTCGAGCTGCACGCTCTCGACGCGACACGCGCGGTTGATCTCGACGCTCGGAGGCAGCCTTCCGCCCACGCGCGCGACGAGCGTGTCGAACGGCAGCGCGTCGCTCGCTGGAGCGGGCGCGCGCAGGACGAACACCGCGCCTTCGGTCCCGACGGAGAGCCGAGAGCCGTCGGGCGTGAGCGTCGAGAGGTCGCGCCCCTGGCACGCCGCAGGCTCTTGTCCGTACGTCCCTTCGAGCGTCGCAGGGACCATTTCGTCGCAGCTCCGTCGCGTCGGACACGTGTTCATCACCAGCGCATAGCGAGCGATCGGCCGCGTGGGATCCTCGCAGCGCGTGAGCGTCGCGCGCGCGCCGCAGTTTCCGAGCTCGCTTCGAACGGGCGGAGTGAACGTCACGCGATGGCAGCCGCCGCGCGCGTCGAAGAGCTTGATCGCCCACGTCCGCTCGACTTGATCGAGGTCGTCCGGGAGCGTCCCTTCGGCCTGCGCGCGGTTGATCTCGACCGGGCACCGATCGCTCACCGTCGTGTTCTGCGCGCTCGAAGCGCAGCCGAGCATCGTCGCGCCCATCAACACCACGAACATTCTCAGCATCATCGCTTGGTGACCTCGTCGCGACTCACCGTCGCTCTTGGCTCGCTCGCGGATTCGTGTCCGTCGGGCACCGCCTGCCTGAGCTGCCAGGCTTGCAAAAACAGCTTCTTCTCTGCGTCCGAGAGCTGATCGCGAATGCGCCCCGTCACGAGCGTCGGCGTGAGCACCACCGCCACGCTCACCGCCAAGAGAAACAGCAGCGTCGGCGTCGCGCTGAAGTTCACCGCGCGGGGCAAGAGCACGAGCGCTCCGTCGCGAAACGCAAAGGACGGCGGCACGATCCCCGCGAGCTCGAGCGCCACCGGCGCCAGCACCGCGAGCACGCTCGCGACCACCACGAGCTTTCGCTGCGCTCGGCCCGTAAACAACGTGAACATCATCGCGTTCGTCGCCACGAGCGTCGGAACCACGATGAAGGGCGAGACGAACACGCTCATCCACGCGACGGCGCTCGTGCTCAGCGCGAGCAGCGCCAGCGCTGGCCCCGCGCTGACCGCCTTCTTCGCTGCCAATTGCCTCGCGAGCGCGCTCGACGCGGCGACGAGGGCGATCGCCACGAGCGCCGCGGGCCAGCTGCGAACGCCCATCCACAGCAGCAGGGGCGTGACCCCGAGCCACGTGAGATAGCGCAGCGAACCCATGCGCATCGCGTTCGCTTGCGAGTCTTGCGACGCGAGCTCGAGCGCCTCTGCGGCCTCTCGCGGCACGTCGGTCGGCGCCTCGATGAGCAGCCGCGCCAACGTCGATCGCGCCAGCGCGTTGCTCGGGTCGAACGCGAGCGCGCGAGACACTTCGCGAAGCGCGGTCGCCCTCGCTGCGAGCGCCTCGGGGCCTTGGCCCTTCAGCGCGCGCTCGGTGTGCGCGTGGGCGCGCTCTGCGCCTTCTTGCGCGACGGCCCTGCGCTTCTCTGCGTCGCGATCGCCGTCGAGAAAGCGCTCGATCGCCTCGCTCAGCTCTCTCGCAGAGCCGAAGCGCCGCTTGGGTTCTAGCGCGAGCGCGCGATCGCAAATCGCGTCGAGCTCGGGAGCGACCTCTTCGCTCGGCGCCCTCGTGCTCGGTCGCCCGTCGGCCAACGAGCCGTTGAGCGCGAGCGTCTCGAGGACGGTGTTGCCTCGATGCAGCCTCTGGCCCGCGAGGATCTCGAACAGCATCGCTCCGAGCGAGTACACGTCGCTGCGCGCGTCGAGCGTCTCGATCTCACCGCGCGCTTGCTCGGGAGACATGTAGCCCGGCGTCCCCATGAGCGAGCCCGCCATCGTGTGCTGCGCATGCGAGTGCTGCTCGCGCGCCACGTCGATCGCGTCCTCCGAGCGCGGATCGGCAGCGCCAAGGACCTTGGCGATCCCCCAGTCGAGCACGTGCACTTCGCCGTGGTCTCCGAGCATCACGTTGGCGGGCTTGAGGTCTCGATGAAGCACTCCGCGCGCGTGCGCGAAATCAATGGCGAGGCACAGCTGCGAAAACGCGCTGAGCAGCCGTCGTCGAGTCATGCGCTTGCCGAGCCGCGCGTCGCCCGATGCGACGGCGTTGATCGCCTCTTCGAGCGTGATCCCACGGACGCGCTTCATCGTGAAGAACGGCTGTCCTCCAGGGATCACGCCGAGGTCGTACACGGGCACGACGCTCGGGTGCTCGAGCTGCCCTTGCACGCGGGCCTCGCGCACGAATCGCTGCAGCGCGTCCGGGTTTTCGCGCGGGTCGGCGTGCATGATCTTCACGGCCACGTCGCGCCCGACGACGTCGTCGTGGCACAGGCGGACCTCTCCCATTCCGCCGCTGCCGAGGGTCTTTTTGAACGCGTACCGCTCGGAGAACACCGCGTTGTTCACCGGTCGATCGACGGAGACCTGCTGCGGCGCCGTGAACCCTTCGGGGCTCGACGCGTCGCGCTCGCTCACCGCTGCGTACACTCCTGCGATCGAGGGCGTCGCGAGCGTGTCCATCGTCGCGATCGCCGAGGCCTTGGGCGTCGCGGCGAGCGTCGCGCCTTCGTCGAGGTCGCCGTCCCCGTCGGGTCGCGTGTGATCGGGCGGTGCCATCGGTGCCGCAGGGTATCCGACCCTGCGCAGAGTGCGAAATCCAACGACCGAGCGTGGCTCGGCTGCCTCGCACGAGGCGCATTCTCCGTCGCGCGCTTGCTACGCTCGCGGCCCATCCATGACCAGCACATACCTGTTCGAGACCGAAGAGCACGCGACCCTGCGGCGATCGATCCGCGCGTTCGCTGAGAGAGAGATCGCTCCCAACGCGAGGGCCTGGGAAGAAGCAGGGGAGTTTCCTCGCGAGCTCTACAAGAAGGCCGCCGAGAGCGAGGTCTTGGGGCTCGGCTACTCCGACGCGTACGGAGGCTCTGGAGGGGACCTCACGCACGTGCTCGTCGCCGCCGAAGAGATGGTCCTCGCCGGCAAGAGCGTGGGAACCACCGTGGGGCTCGGCAGCCATGGGATCGCGCTCCCGCCCATCCTCGCGCTCGGCACCGAAGAGCAGAAGCAGCGCTGGGTGCGCGGTGTTTTGCGCGGCGAGCTCGTGAGCGCTCTGGCGATCACCGAGCCCGGCGGAGGCAGCGACGTCGCGGCGCTCAAGACCCGCGCGGTGCGCGACGGCGATCACTACATCGTCAACGGATCGAAGACCTTCATCACCTCGGGGACGCGCGCGGACTTCGTGACGTGCGCCGTTCGCACCGGCGGCGAAGCGCACGCGGGCGTCTCGCTCTTGGTGATCGAGCGCGGGACGCCGGGCTTCTCGGTCTCGCGCAAGCTCGAGAAGATGGGCTGGTGGGCGTCGGACACGGCGGAGCTGGCGTTTCAAGACTGCCGCGTTCCTGCAGCGAATTTGCTGGGAGACGAGGGCTCTGGGTTCGTCGCCATCATGATGAACTTCGCCAACGAGCGCATCTTGCTCGCCGCGCAGTGCGTCGCCATCGCCGAGCTCGCCCTGCGCGAGACCGTCGCGTACGTCCGCGAGCGCACGGCGTTCGGCCGCACGCTCAACGGCTTTCAAGTCACTCGGCACAAGCTCGCAGAGATGAGCACGCGCCTCTCGGCCACGCGCGCGTTCGTCAACGAGGTCACCACGCGTCACCTGCGCGGAGAGCAGGTCGCCGCGCTCGCCGCGATGGCGAAGAACACCGCCACGGACATGTGCTGCTTCGTTTGCGACGAGGCCGTTCAGCTCCACGGCGGCTACGGCTACACGCGCGAGTACGTCGTCGAGCGGCTCTACCGCGACGCGCGCCTGTACCCCATCGGCGGCGGAACGCGCGAGATCATGAACGAAGTGATCTCGAAATTCTCTGGATTTTGACGGTGTATTTGAAAACGTGATCGCTATTCGAGCTCGATCACGACGCGCTGACCGCTCGCCGTCCCCGCCACGAGCACCCGCCCATCATCGCTCAACGCCATCGCGTTGACCGTGTCCGCGGTGCTCTGCTTTCGGCTCACGCGACCGATCTCTTTGCCTTCTCCGTCGAGCACGATGAACAGCATCGACGGCGCGATCGCCGCAGCCACACGCTCGACCTCGCGCGCCGAGGCGAGCGCCACGACGCGCTTGCGCAAGAGGGCTCGCTCGCTCCACGCCTCGCGTCCGCTCGGGCCCGCGAGGTGCAGCTTCGGCGCGTCGTTGTTCTTTCGCTCGGCGACGGCCTCGACGCGAACTCTTCCGAGCGCCGCGAGCGCGGTGAAATCGTTCGGGACCGCCCTCGGCTCGTCGCGTACGAGCTCGTCGTCAGCAATCCCGTAGCGCATCGAGCGCTCGTCGCTCAGCACGTCGATCGCTCGATCGTCGTCGCAAAACACCGCGTACGCTGGTCTTCGCTCGAGCCCGTTCAGCGCTGCGATCACGCGCTCTCGCGGCTCGTCGCTCCGCCGCGAGAGCAGCGCTGTCTCGTCGGAGTCGCGCAGCACGAGCGCCCTGCTCCCGTCGCTCGAGACCGCGTACACGAGCGCGGGGCGCGTCGAGCGCTCGATGCTGAACAGCTCTGCGAGCGCCGCTTCGCGCTCGTCGATGCGCCAGAGTGACACCGTCCGATCGCCTACGTTTCGCTGCACGATGGCCGCGGCGCGATCGCCCTCGCACATCCCCGCGACCCAGTGCATCTGCCGCTCGGCTCGAAGGACGAGCTCTGCCTCGATCCCTCCGTCCGTCGTGCGATACGCGCGCAGCCGCTCGCCTGCCTCGCAGCACACGACGCGCGCTCCGTTCGCGCTCAGCGCCAGCGTCGTGACGGCGCGCGCTTCGGACTGCGTCGTCTGCGCCTTCGCTGCGCGAGCGATCAGCACGAGCTCTTGCGACGGGCACGCGAGCCAGTGCGAGGCGGTCCCCGCGAACAGCCAGCCGCGAACATCGAGCGCCTCGCGCGCCCCCGACGGCGCGAGCAGCCAGTACGTCTGCAGCGCATCCCTCACCACCACGCCCTCGTCCGTCACGAGGACGAACGACGAGCCCCACTCGAAATCCTGCTCGAACCACAGCGTCCCGTCGCTTCGCACGAAGCGCGCGCGCGCCCTCTGCGCGTCTCGAGTGAGCAGCGCCAGCACCTCGCTCCCTGCGTTGCTCACGAGCGCGCACTCGGTCGCGTCGCGCTCGAACCGAAGCACCCACTCGCGCTTCGTCCGATCGTCGAGCGAGGTCTCGATGATCCCTTCGCGATGCGCGACCCACACGCGCGAGCGATCCAGCAGCGCCCAGTCGAGCGCGCCCTCTTCGAACGCTGCCTCTGCGCTCACATCGTCGCTGGTTGTGCCGTCAACAGCCCAACGCGAATACACCCCGCTCGTCCACGGAGAGCTCACGAGCACCGCGCTCCCGTCGAGCGAAGCGATCAGCTCGGGCGCGTTCATCCTGGGTTTGATCAGGTCGACGAGCGTCCCGTCCTCGAGGTTGGCGATCACGACCCGCGCCAGGCCCGAGCTCGGGCGAAGCAGGACGAGCGCGAGTCGCAGGGGAGTTCCTGGGAGAAAGCGCGCTTCGGTCACGCGCTCTTCTGCCGATGCGAGCGCCCGTTCGACCGGCGAGAGCTCGTCGACGCACGTCCCCTGCGCGTGCCCGCTCTCGTCCAGCAACCACAGCGTTCGCCCGCGCGCGTCCCAGTACGACCAGCGCGCGTCGCGCACGAGCGGCGCCCTCGGCCCGTGCACGCGCACCGCTCGAACCGCGCCCGTCGCCTCCCACTCATCGTCGATCATCACTCGACGCCATCGTACGGAACGCCTTGGTCCCATGATACGGTGCCCTCGCTTGTCGTGTTGCCAAACTCTCGATCTCGCTCCCCCGCTGCGCTCGTTGCCGCCGCGTTGATCTTCGTCGCTCCGAGCGCCGTCGCGCAGAGCACCGACCCCGCTCCGCAACGAACGTCGCTCGCTGAGCGCATGCGCGTCGCGAGCGCTCACTTCGACGCGCAAGACTTCGAGGGCGCGCTGCGCGCGTATCAGCAGCTGTACGTCGAGACCCAAGACCCGCCGCTCTTGCTCAACGTGGGGACCTGCTTCGAGCGCCTCGGACGCAATCGCGAGGCGATCTCTGCGCTTCAACGCTATCTCGAGCTCGACCCGTCCAGCCCCGCGCGCCGCTCGGTCGAGAGCACGATCGCTCGCGTCGAGCGCGCCGAGGCCGCTCGGCAAGCGCAACAAACGCAACCGTCACAACAAACTCTCGCGTCGACCCCTGCGCAACAAACCTCCAGCGCTCAACAAACCGTGCAACCTGCGGCACCGCGCCCGGTCGCGCCGTGGGTGCTCGTCGGCGTCGGAGGCGCCGCGATCGTCGCCGCCCCCGTGCTCTTCTTCGCCGTGAGAGAGCCCGCGCTCGCGAGGATCCCCGCGCAGTGCGAGCTCAGCACGGGCGTGTGCGATCGCAGCGTGGATCTCGCGCAGGTCAACCGCGAGGCGGACACCGCGCGGACCGCCACCACCATCGCCGCGATTTCGCTGGGCGTCGGAGCGGTCGCGGTCGGCGCAGGCATCGCGTGGGCCGCGCTCTCGCCACGCGAATCGCGGGCGGTGAGCGTCGCCTTGGTCCCCGCGACGAACGGCGCGCTCGCGACGGTCGGAGGTCGGTTCTGATGCGCTCTCTCTGGCTCGCGTTGACCCTGTGCGCGACGAGCGCGTGCGTCCCAGTCTTTCGCTATGCAGACGGCGAAGACGCTTCGACGACGCCGGATGTGTCCACGATGGACGACGTCGTGATCGACGATCGACCCGTGATGGGACTGCCGGATTCAGCGAGCATCGACGCGACGATCGACAGCGGATCCGATGCGATTTCGACGGCGGACGCGATGATCACGCGCCCCGACGCGCAGCCGGACGTCCCTGCCGTTGACGCAGGGCCGGTCGTCGCTGCTCCTCCGCAGACCCTGTGCGCAGGGGACGCGTTCACGTGCGCGATCGTCAACGATCGCGTGTACTGCTGGGGCCGCAACGACGCGACGCAGACCGGCAGCCCCAACAACGGAACGGGGCGTTGTTCGGACGGCGTGATGGCCGCGTGTCCCGTGCGCATCGTCGCTGGGCTCGAGAGCGTCATCGCGCGTCAAGTCACCTGCGGAGAGCGCTTCGCGTGCGCGCTCAGCGACAACGGAACGGTTCACTGCTGGGGCAGCAACTCGCACCGTCAGCTCGGCCCGCTCGTCGCCGCGTCCATGCCGAGCGCAGGCGCAGCGACGGTGGGGCAGTGGGCCGCTGCGCAGAGGATCACCGCGGGCGCGAGGCACGCGTGCGTCGTCGTCGGAGCGGCCGTGCACTGCTGGGGAGACAACAGCGCAGAGCAGCTCGGGCAGCTCGTCGGGGGAGCGCCGAGCGCGACGCCGTTGCCCGTCGTCGGCCTCCCTGTCGGAAGCCGCGTGATCGAGATTCGCGCGGGACTGCAGCACACGATCGCGCGCCTCGATGACAACCGCATCGTCGGATGGGGCACGGATTCATTTGGGCAGTTGAGCGCAGCAGGCGCAGACCTTCGCGGCGCGACGGTGCTCTCGTTGCCTCCCGCGGGCGCGGGGCGCGCGAGCGCGCTGGCCGCGTCGTGGGCGCTGAGCTGCATCGCGACGGACTCGGGGACCGTGTGCGGAGGGTCGAACCTCGCCGGTGAAATCGGCGCAGGATCGGTCGACATGACGCTGCGCTCGAACCCGATGATGGCCTCGCGCATCGCGGCGACGGGAGCGCTCGCGATCGTGGCCGCAGGGGGCAAAGAGTTCGTCGCGCCGATGGGCGTTCGGCAGCACGCGTGCGGCGCGCTCGCATCGGACCGTCGCCAGCTCGTTTGCTGGGGAAACAACACTCGCGCGCAGCTCGGTCCAGGGACCGGAACCGACGTGAGCCAACCGTTTCCCACGATCGTGACGCACACGTTCGCGGCCAACGTGCTCGGCATCGCCGCGGGCTCTGCGCACACCTGCGCTCGGACGAACGCCGCGGTGTTCTGCTGGGGCTCGAACAGCTTCGACGAATCCGCGAACTCGGGTGACGGCAGCCCCGCCGGCACGACGCTGACGATGCCGACGCTCGTGCGAATTCCGTGATCCTTTGTCGAGAGACACACGCGCATCGCCCGTGGTTCACTTGGAGATCTGCACGGAGGTCTTCGGATGCGAACGCTTCGATCTCGGCCCATCGCGCTCTCGTTGCTGACCATCGCGCTCGCTGCGTGTGGGCCCGAGAGCCCGCAGCAGGACGCGAGCGCAGACTCCAGCGCGCGCGCAGACAGCAACGCGCCCCCCGCGGATAGCGGCGTCCCTGCGATGGACTCGAGCGGCCCGCTGCCCGACGCGAGCGCGCCGATCGACTCGGGGGTTGCTGCGATGGACAGCGGCGTCCCGGTGATGGACACGGGCGTGCTCGCGGACAGCGGCGTGCCTCCGCGCGACACGGGCGTGCCTCCGCGCGACACGGGCGTGCCTCCTGGAGACAGCGGCGTGATGGGCTGTCCTGCGCCTCCTGCGTCGGCGAGCGCGAACGCTGTGCTCGCGTACAACCTCACGAACAGCACTCGGCAAGCGATGGGGCTCCGCTGCCAGACGATGATCGAGACGATCAACCGCGGCGCGCAGAACCACTGCAACTACTACTCGTCCAACCGCATGAACTCGATGTGCATCGCCAATCCGCACAACGAGGTGATGAGCTGCGGAATGTTCACGGGCGTCGGATTCAGCGATCGAATGCGCGCCGCGGGATACACCGGCTCGCCGTCGTTCGAAGTGATGGCCTTCGTGAACAACGGGACGGCCGCCACGCAAATGTGGATCGATTCGATCTGGCATCGAACTCCGGTGTTGAGCCCTTGGACCTTGGACATGGGCTACGGGAGCGCCGCGGGCTGCGACACGATCGACTACGGCGTCGGCGCGGGAGGAAGCGTCCCTGCGAGCACGATCGCGACCTACCCGTACAACAATCAAACGAGCGTCCCGGTTTCGTTCTCGGGCAACGAAGGTCCGCCTCCGCCTGCGCCTCCGATGGGCTGGCCGAGCGGCTATCCCATCACGATCTACTTCCGCGGAACGCTCGCGACCCACACGCTCACCGTCGACGGCTCTGCGACCGAGATTCCGCACGTGTGGCTCGCGCCCGGCAGCGCGCAAGCGATGGGCCTGTTGCGCAACGAGTTCGTCATGTACGCCAATCGCCCGCTCACCGCGGCGACGCGCTATCGAGTGCGCGCGACGGGCATGGCCACCGGCGGCGGCGCGACGACGATTGATTTCGTGTTCACCACGCGGTGAAAGAGCAACGCTGCGAGAGCGGCGGTGCTGGGGGCGATGGCGCAGCGGGAAGTGCGCGCTGACCAGCGCGACGCAGTGGTGAACGGCGCGATGGCGAACGGCGCGATGAGGTACGGGCCGGCGACGAATGGCGTGAAGACGAGCGGCCGGGAGGCGAACGGCGCGGCGACGAATGGCGTGATGGTGAACGGCGCGATCACGAACGGCGCGATCACAAACGGCGCGATCACGAACGGGTCGAAGGTGAACGGCGCGATGAGGTACGGGCCGGCGACGAATGGCGTGATCATGGGCGGCGCGATGGCGTAATGGGCCGATGACAAACGGGTCGGTGACGAACGGTGCGGTGACGAGCGGGTCGGTGACGAAAGGAGCAATCACGAACGGCGCGATCACGAACGGCGTAATGGTGAACAGCGTGATGGCGAACGGCGCGATCACGAACATCGTGATGGCGAACAGCGCGATGAGGCATGGCGCGATGGCGAAGGGGCCGATGACAAACGGGTCGGTGACGAACGGCGTGATGGTGAACGGCGCGATCACGAACGGCACGATGAGGCATGGCGCGATCACGAACGGCGCGATCACGAGCAGCGCAGCGGTGAACGGCGCAATCACGAACGGCGCGGCGACGAATGGCGCGATGTGAACGGCGCAGTGGTGAACGGCGCGATCACGAACAGCGTGATGGAGAACGGCGCGATGAGGCATGGCGCGATGGCGAAGGGGCCGATGACAAACGGGTCGGTGACGAACGGAGCAATCACGAACGGCGCGATCACGAACGGCGTAATGGTGAACAGCGTGATGGCGAACGGCGCGATCACGAACGGCGCGATCACGAACGGCGCGATCACGAACGGCACGATGAGGCATGGCGCGATCACGAACGGCGCGATCACGAACGGCGCGATCACGAACGGCCGGGAGACAAGCCCCCGGCCTATGCGCGACGAAGCGTCGCGGAGCGGCCACGGCGTCCGCCGGACCTATCCTATCAGCTCATCGTCTCGCGCGATTTGCTCCCAGAGTGCGTGCGTGGTTCCGTGACTGTGGTGTTGGCGTTGGGACGCGACGTAGCGCAACACCGGATCGAGATTGTCGGAATCGACGCTGAACGCTCCGTATCCGGTCTGCCAACGAAACGCAGTCGCGATCGAACGTCCCAGCACGACGGCACTCTCGCTCTTGAACGCGCACACCAAGTCGGCGATTGATCGAGAGAGTGGGATGCGCAGCGCGAGATGGACGTGGTCGTCGAACGCCCCGAACTCCAACAACTCAGCACCCATCTTCGCGCTTCGCGAGACAAACAGCTCGCGAAGCGGTCGGTCCAAGCTCTCGTCAATCATCGGAGCACGATGCTTCGTGCTCCACACGAGGTGCACGAAGACGCGGGACATCGAGTGACTCATGAGCCGATAGGATAGGTCCGGCGGACGCCGTGGCCGCTCCGCGACGCTTCGTCGCGCATAGGCGACCTATCCTATCGGCTCATGAGTCACTCGATGTCCCGCGTCTTCGTGCACTCGTGTGGAGCACGAAGCATCGTGCTCCGATGATTGACGAGCTTGGACCGACCGCTTCGCGAGCTGTTTGTCTCGCGAAGCGCGAAGATGGTGCTGAGTTGTTGGAGTTCGGGGCGTTCGACGACCACGTCCATCTCGCGCTGCGCATCCACTCTCTCGATCAATCTCCGACTTGGTGTGCGCGTTCAAGAGCGAGAGTGCCGTCGTGCTGGGACGTTCGATCGCGACTGCGTTTCGTTGGCAGACCGGATACGGAGCGTTCAGCGTCGATTCCGACAATCTCGATCCGGTGTTGCGCTACGTCGCGTCCCAACGCCAACACCACAGTCACGGAACCACGCACGCACTCTGGGAGCAAATCGCGCGAGACGATGAGCTGATAGGATAGGTCCGGCGGACGCCGTGGCCGCTCCGCGACGCTTCGTCGCGCATAGGCCGGGGCTTGTCTCCCGGCCGTTCGTGATCCGCGCCGTTCGTGATCGCGCCGTTCGTGATCGCGCCATGCCTCATCGTGCCGTTCGTGATCGCGCCGTTCGTGATCGCGCCGTTCGTGATCGCGCCGTTCGCCATCACGCTGTTCACCATTACGCCGTTCGTGATCGCGCCGTTCGTGATTGCTCCGTTCGTCACCGACCCGTTTGTCATCGGCCCCTTCGCCATCGCGCCATGCCTCATCGCGCCGTTCTCCATCACGCTGTTCGTGATCGCGCCGTTCGCCATCGCGCTGTTCACCACTGCGCCGTTCACCACTGCGCCGCTCGTGATCGCGCCGTTCGTCACCGACCTGTTTGTCATCGGCCCATTCGCCATCGCGCCGTTCACCATCACGCCATTCGTCGCCGCGCCGCTCATGATCGCGCCATGCCTCATCGTGCCGTTCGTGATCGCGCCGTTCGCCATCACGCCGTTCGTCACCGACCCGTTTGTCATCGGCCCCTTCGCCATCACGCCATGCCTCATCGCGCCGTTCACCATCACGATGTTCGTGATCGCGCCGTTCACCATCACGCCGTTCACCATCGCGCCATTCGTCGCCGCGCCGTTCTCCTCCCGGCCGCTCGTCTTCACGCCATTCGTCGCCGGCCCGTACCTCATTGCGCCGTTCACCACTGCGCCGTTCGCCATCGCGCCGTTCACCATCACGCCGTTCGTCGCCGCCCCGCTCGCCTCCACGCCGTCCACCATCACGCCATTCGTCGCCGCCCCGTACCTCATCGCGTCACGCAATCATCCGTGTGCGTTTCCCATGCGCTTCACCATCGCGCCGCTCATCTCCACGCCGTTCTCCATCGCACGGCGTGCTCTCACCGTGCGCCGTGACGCGCAACGCTGCGCGCTTGCGCGCTCGCGCATCTCCGCTGCACCCCCACTGCTCCGTACTCCCGCCGCCCAGTCCCCGCTCACCCGCTATTCATCCAACAACACGCCCGGATTCATCACCCACGCCGGGTCGAGCTCGCGCTTCACTGCGCTCAAGGATCGCGCGAAGAGCTCTGGCCGCTGACGGTCGTACCAGGGGCGGTGCGTGCGGCCCACCGCGTGGTGGTGCGTGATCGTCCCCCCGTTCGCGATCACCGCCTCCGACGCCGCGCGCTTGATCTCCGCCCACGGCTCGAGCAATGCGCCGCGCTTTCCGGGAGCGATGAACGTGAAATACGGCGCCGGCCCATCGGGATACACGTGCGTGAATCGACACGAGAGCACGCCCGCGCCGCACACGCGCTTCATCGCAGCGGTCACCGCTCGAGTCACCGCCGAGTGCAGCGCTTCGAACGCGTCCCACGTGCACGCCGTCTCGAACGTGTCCGCCACCATCCCCATGCTCACGAGCGCGCTCTGCAAATATGGCCCGCGCAAGAACGACCCGCGCCACGCCGCGCTGTCTCGATCGCGCGAGGCCTCGTCGTCCATCGTGCGCACCACCGGCCCTTCGATCTCGCTCGCGCCCGCCTCGCGACAGCACGAGATCGCCCGCGCCATCCACGCGTCCCGCGGCCCGTCCGCGCTCTCGAAGCCCAACAACAACACGTTGCGTCCCCCCGTCGGAACGCCGTTCAACATCGCCTCGCGCGCGTCCAACAAGCGACAGTTCGACGGAAACAACCCCGCTTGCGAGACGCGCCGCGCGGCTTCGACCGCTTGATTCCATGTGTCGAACAGCGCGCTCGCGCTCGTCCTCCACGTCGGACGCTTGTGCACGCGCAGCCACGCTTCGGTGATGACCCCGAGCGCGCCTTCGCTGCCGATCACCAGTCGATCCGGCGACGGCCCCGCGCCCGAGCCCGGGAGCCTGCGCGACTCGAACGCGCCCGCAGGCGTGATCATCCGCACCGACTCGACCTTGTCATCGATGTGCGTGTACAGCGTCGCGAAGTGCCCGCCCGCCCGCGTCGCGAGCCAGCCGCCCAGCGTGCTGAACTCGAATGACTGCGGAAAATGCCGCAGAGTCAGCCCCTTCTCCGCGAGCTGCGCCTCGAGCAGCGGCCCCGTCGCGCCCGCTTGAATCCTCGCCGAGAGCGATCGCTCGTCCACTTCGAGCACTTGATCCATCGCGCGAAGATCCAGCGAAACAACCGCTCGATAGCGCTCACTCGGGCGGCACTCGACGCCGCCGACGACCGACGTTCCTCCGCCGTAGGGGACGACCGCGACCTTGTTCTCTTGCGCCCAACCGAGCAGCGTCGCGATGTCCGCTTCGTGTCTCGCCAGCGCGACGAAGTCCGGCGCCGCAGCAAAATCCCCCTCGAAGCCTCGAACGAGATCCGGAAACGCCCTGCCGTACGTGTGCTCGATCCGCACGCGATCGCTCTGATCGCAGAAGTCCGCGAGCCACTCGGGCACTTTGATCCGCGGCTCGAGCACCCGCGCGCGCTCGATGCTCGGCAGCGCCGTCACCGCCGGAGGATCGACCTGCAACAGCGCGCCGATCATCTGCGCGAGCTGCGAGCGCTCGTCGTCGGACAAGAGCGCGTCTTCCCATCCCCACGCCCAGTAGCTTCGCTTGCGAGTCGGCGTCATGCGTCCCCGCGAGAGTCCCACAAACGCGCCTCGATGTTCGAGACGAACTCACTCTTCCTCGGGCAGGTCCCTCATCGCGCCCGGCGCCTCGCGCGCCATTCGAGTCACGATTTCCCTCGGGTCCGAGAAGTTCGCGACCGGCATGCGCTCGCCCTTGGTCAGCACGAGGACGCGATCGACCCGCGTCGCGCGCCCTTTGTTCTCGCCCCAGATGCGCGAGACCTTGTTCTCGGTCACCAGTCGATCGGCGATCACGCTCTGCAGTTTCAGCGGAACGTCCTTCTCGATCGCCGCCCACGCGTCCAAGCCCAAGCGCTTGTCGTACTCGCCGTTCTCGACGTCGCCGATGGTCATCACGCACACGCCGTCGTCCGCGAGCGCCTCGGCCATCTTGCACACCGCGTCTCTGAGAAACGCAGTGTACTTGCGAAATCCCAGGCGATCCGAGAGCCCGAGCTGGCGGTCCGTGCGCTCGACCTCGAGGTTGGTCCTCGTGCGATCGCTCAGCGTCTCGTCCACGCGCTGCACGCTCTCGCGCAGCATCCAGAGGCGGATCCAGTTGAACTTTCCGTAGCGCACGACGTTGAGGTACGGCGGCGACGTCACGATGAGCTTCGCCGATCCCTTGGCCACGTGACGATCGAGCGCGAGCGCGTCGTCTTGCACGCCTCGTCCCTGCGCCGGCGCCACGCCCTGCTGATACAAGTGCTCGATCCGCGCGGCGATCTTCTCGAACGCGTCGAACGGATACTTCTTCAGCTTCTTCTCTTTGATGAACTTGCGCAGATAGCCCGGAGACATGCTGAATGTGTTGGGCATGCTCACGGACAGACAGCGCGAGTCCCACGGGTTGCGAGGGTGGTTTCCGTGCAGGATCCCCGTGATCGCGGCGAGCAAGAAGCGGTCTTCGCGCGAGGCGCTGATGTCGAGTTGCTCGCGCAAGAAGGCCAACTGCGGAAGGGTCTTTCGCCCTTCGAAGAGCATCGCGATCTCGGGCGGAGGCGTGTCCTTCACCTTCTTCTTCGCGTAGCCCTTCTGCAGTTCGCGCAGGCGCGCGAGGCAGTCGTCCTTCGAGGGCGGGTCCACCTTGGCGCTCGTGAGCAGCGCGGCGAGCGGATTCAAATCCACGCCGATCGAGGCGCGGCCGAGGAGGTTGGCTTCGAGCGCGGTCGTTCCGCGACCCGAGAAGGGGTCGACGACGAGGTCGCCCGGCTGCGTGTACTGCTCGATGAAGTACCGAGGAAGCGCCGGCGGAAACATCCCCATGTACGAGCACATCGCGTGCAACACGTGCCCGTATCGCCGTGGAACGAGCTTCCACCACGGCGCCAACACTCCCCCCAAATCCGGCAGCGACTCGGCCTCGCGGTCGGTCTTCACCGCGCCCTTCGCGCGCGTCCGCGCCGCCGCGGGCTTCGCGCTCGCGCGGGTTCTCGACGGACGTTGAGGAATGCTCTCTTCGGAAGCGAGGTCGATCGCGACTGCCATACGCAGCCCGGCACGTAGCGGAGTTGACCGAACAACCAGAAATTTTCGGCTGACTTCTCCGCTGGAGCTCTCGGCGATCGCTCGCTACGCGTGCAGTCGCCGCGCGGCAGAGATGTGATCGGCGAGGTCGTCCTCGATCTCTTCGAAGGACACGCCCACGCCCCGCAGCGGCTCGTCCCCGGCGCGCAGCTCGACCACGTGCCGCACGACGCAGCGCGCGGTCATCTCCCACGAGCCGTCGGGCAGAGAGAACGTCACGCGCAGCTCCGAGCCCACGGGAAGCTCGTCCCAGGTCTCGATGAGCAGCCCGCGCGACGAGATGTCCCTCGCGACACAGCGCCGCAGCCCGAAGGGGCCCTCGACCAGCACGGTAAACGCCACTCGAAGCCGCGCTTGTCCGCGGCGATCACTCATCAAGCTCACGAATGAAACCGTAGTGCGTCGCGCGCGAGACAAACCACTTTCCTGCGAACACCCCCGTTGCCCTGCGTGACAGAAGGCCGTTTACTCCCCGGCTGCGGGGTCGTGCTCGCGTGGGTTTCAGTCTTTGATCCAACCCCCCTCCCTTTAAAACAATGGCTCACCATCGATCATTCTTTGTCGCTTCGGTTGTCGCCGTTTCGTCGCTCGTGAGCGCTTCGTCCGCGTGGGCCATCCGCCCGGACTTCGACGGCGAGCGCGGGATCGAAGCGCAGGTCCAGCTCGGCGTCGGCGGCTTCTCCAACGGGACGCAGCGGATCATCACGGATTCGGGCCGCGCAGGCGTGAGCGCCTCTCCAACGATCGTCGGCGCTGGCTTCAACTTTCGCGCCTCGGTCGGCTATCGAATCATCCCCGCGCTCAGCGTCGGAGCCTCGTTTTCGATCAGCCCCCTCGCGGCGTATCCGCTCGCCAACACGCCGGACATCTACGACTACGGAGCCTCGACGCTCTCGGTCGGCGCCTATGGTCGGCTCTATTTCCTCGCGCTCTCGTCGATCCCGCGCACGACGCGCGTCGAGTTTTCTTCCTGGGGAGACCCGCGCCGATTCGACCCCTACGTCTCGCTCGGCGTCGAGTATCAAGGCCTCACGTACACGCAGACCAATCGAATGGCGACGCAGATCGGCGCCACCATCACCCGCACGAGCATCTCTGTCCCCGTGGGCTTGGGCTTCGAATACCGCGTGATTCAGCCGCTCGCCGTCGGCCTCGGCGCCGTCCTGTCCCCGACGTTCGGCGCGTGGCTCGACCGCACCGCGACCGCGACGCTCAACGGCAACATCGTCACCACGAAGAACAGCTCGGTCGGCGAAGACCCGGTCAACCTCGCGTGGAGCGTCGGCCTCACCGTGCGCTACACGCTCACGCTCTGATCGCTCACATCCGCAAGAGCGTGAGCAGCTGATCCACCGTGGCGTTGAGCGTCGCGGTGCTCGTCGCGCCCGACGTGTCGCCCAGCACCTTTCGCACGATGCGCATCGTGCGAAGGTCGACGACGTACGAGATCTCTCGTCGGCCGAGGACCATGAACGCCCTGCGCGTCGATCGGTCCATCAGCGTGGTCAACGAGAGGCTGTGCGTCGTCACCCAGGCGTCGAGGTTCGCTCGCGTGGGCGCTCCCGTGAATCCTTCGGTGAGCACCTCGACGAGCAAACCACCTGCTGCGTTCACTTCAGCATTTCGCGCGGCCATAGCACGGGCCGCGTTGACACAGCCCGGTCAATACGTCGCGCTGGTGTGAACCAACGCGTACCTCCTCCCTGTCTGCCGAAGCGACTGCATCGAGACCGCGCCGAAGGGGAGCATCGTCGAGAGCGGCATCCCCGCGGTGTTCAAATACCCGTCCATTTGCAGGTCTTCGAGCGTCTCGCCCTCGTTGCTGCCGTACGGGCCGGCGGGGTACGCGCCCACGCTCGCCTCGGCGCCAGCGTCGCTGCCCGTGCTCGCGTCCGGCGTCGATGATCCGTCGGGCATCGCGCTGCTGTCGGCCATCGCGCTCGCGTCGGGCAACGATGAACCGTCGGGCATCGCGCTGGCGTCGCTGATCACCACGCTGTCGGGCATGGCGCTCGCGTCGTTCATCGCAGTGGCGTCGGTGGTTGGCATCGGCTGCCCGCACGCGACCCCGAAGGCCGAGAGCGTGAGCAGCCAGCGCGCGCGCGGGCTGTTGTCGAACGGGTTCATGCTGTGGGTGTCCTCTCCGCGTTGATGAATTCGATCAGTGAATTACCTGGCGGATCGAAGCCCAAACCAGGTCAGCCATCGCAGTCCTTGCCCGGGATCGGTGCGCACGGTGGCGCCGTCAGCGCTCACCGTTCCGCGCGCGACGAGCACGGCGCGCCCTGCGTCGGGCGAGGCGCTCACGATCTCTTTGCCCATCGCGACGAACTCGACCGCGCTGTTCGCCGGCAAATTCGCTCGGTTCGCGACGGTGATCGCGACGGGCGCGCTGCTCGTGAGCGCGAACGGCCCGAGCGCCCACACCGGCCCGACGAGCGCGCCCTCTCGCGCGAACGGCGGCGCGCGATCGAGCGCGACCTCCGCGACGCGCAGCGTGCGCCCGAGCGCCATGAGCTCGAAGTCTTCGAAGTCGTACTCGACCGTGCTGCCCGCAGAGAACACCAGCGTGACCGCGCCGACGGTGGTGCTGATCTCGCTCGTGATCATCCTGTTCTCGGGCAGCTCTGCGCCGGTCGCCGTGTACCGCGGAACGCTCAACGGCGAGGAAAATCGCACGATTCCATCGCTGTCCGGCGCAGGCATGGGCCAGTACGCGCTCGCGTGCGCGGGCCTGCCGTGCACGAGCACCGAGTAGAGCGGAACGGGCACCACCTCGCCCGCCGCCACGACGAACCGCCCTTGCGACGAGAGCTCGCCGATGAAGCACGCGCTGCCGCACACGGTGACGAACCCTCGATCGAGCGGCTGCGCTCCGTCGCTCAGCACGCTGCCCTCGACCGCGCGCACGCACGCTGCTCCCGCGGGCGCCACGTCCCACGTCGGCGCGTTGCACATCGAGGGAACCCCGCTCTCGCCCGCGTCCGCGCTGCTCGTCGTCCCATCGCCGCGCGAGGCGCTGTCCATCATCGCCGCGTCCGTCGCTGGGCTCGCGGGCTGACACGCGAGCGCGACGCAAGACAGCGCGAGCGCGAGCGTCGCGCGCGCGGCGGACATCGATGGGTTCATGCGTGTGAAGACCGTACGAGCGCTCCTTCGAGGAAGTTTCGCACGATCGCGGGCCCTTCGGGGGTCAGCACGCTCTCGGGGTGAAACTGCACTCCGACGACGGGACGATCGGTTGAGCGAAGGGCCATGATCACGCCGTCCTCGCTGCGCGCGGTGACCACGAGCGAGGGCGGGAGCGTGCGCTCTTCGACCGAGAGAGAGTGGTACCGAGCGACGAGAATACCCTGAGAAATATCTGAGAAAATGCCGTCACCGTCATGGGTGATCCGCGACGCTCTCCCGTGCATCGCGCGGGGCGCGCGAGAGACGCTCGCGCCGTACGCGACGGCGATCGCCTGGTGTCCCAAGCACACCCCCAACAGCGGAACGTCGCTCTCTCTCGCGAGCGCGACCGAGATCCCCGCGCGCTCGGGCGCTCCGGGCCCAGGCGACAAGACGATGTGCGACGGTCGCATCGCGAGCGCTTGCGCAGCAGTGAGCACATCGTTGCGCCGAACGATCACCTCGGCCCCGAGCGAGGCGACGAGCTGAACGAGGTTGAACGTAAACGAGTCGTAGTTGTCGACGACGAGGATCAACGCAAGACGATCAGCGTGACGCCCACCGCGACGATGACGCCGATGATCACGCCGAGGCCGACGAGCAGCGCGATGCCTGGGCCGCGAGAGATCCCGAGCAGCGTCTTGCGAGGCGCGTCGATGACGGTGTCCGAGTTTTGCGCGCTGGCGTTGGCGGCGATGGGCTGCGCGTCGGGGCGCGTGGACGGAGCGCGGTTGCTCGGAGAAGTGCTCACCGGTCCGCCGTCGAGCTTGGGCGTGGTGCGCTCGAAGGCGATCGGGTCCGTCGCGCTCGGCGAGTGTGGCTGCGCGGGAATCGTCCCCGCAGGCAGGGTCTGCGCGAGGTCTTGCAGCGCCGCGGCGCTCAGGATCCCGCGCAACGCCGCGGCGAAATCGTTGGCGCTCTGGTAGCGCTCCTCGGGGCGCTTGGCCATCGCGCGGTCGAGCACCCCTTGCAGCGCCGGAGGAAACTGTCGCCCCGGCGCGCGCGTCGCCAGCGGGATGGGCGTCGCCTGCACGTGCAGCGTGACGTAGTCCATCGGCGTCTTGGCGTCGAACGGGAGCTTGCCCGTGACGAGCTCGTACAAGATCACGGCGAGCGAGTAGATGTCGCTGCGGGCGTCGAGGATTTTACCCTGCGCTTGCTCAGGCGACATGAATTCTGGGGTCCCGAACACCATGCCCTCTTGCGTGAGGATCATCGAGCCCGGTCGCATCTCGCGCTCGGTGACCTTCGCGAGGCCAAAATCCAGGACCTTGACGTAGTCCTTGATGCCGCCCTGCGTGCAGAGAAAGATGTTCTCGGGCTTGAGGTCTCGGTGGACGATGCCCTTCTCGTGCGCCTCTTGCAGCGCGGCGCACGCTTGCAAGAGCACGCCGATCGCGCGGACGGGGTCCATGGGCCCCTCGTGGCGGATCATCTGCCCGAGGTTTTTTCCGTCGAGGTGCTCCATCACGATGTAGCAAGAGCCGTCCTCGAGCTGCCCGTACAGAAACACCTTCGCGGTGTTGGGGTGCGTGAGGTGGCTCATCGCGCGAGCTTCACGAGAGAACCTCGAGACGAGGTCTTTTCGGTTCGTGAACTTGCTGTGGAGAATCTTGACCGCGACGAAGCGGTCCATCGACGGCTGCTGCGCCCGGTACACCGCGCCCATGCCGCCCGAACCAATCCGCTCGACGATGCGAAATTGGCCCGAGAGAATCTCGCGACCTACGTACTGATCGGCCTGACGCACGGCGGCGAGGATGCCACAGACAGGGCCCGGGACGACACCCTTCAAGCGAGAGAGTGAAAGGGCCCGCAAGGAAGCGCTCGACCACACTCGGGGCACGCAACCACGGGGCGAGCATCGAGATAGCCCGCGCCCATGACCAACGGAGTTTCGAGCGCGCCTCCGCCCAAGGGGCCGAGCGCGCAGGGCCCATCCACCCACAACGCGAGCGAGCGGGCGAGCGCCGCGGACCGGTTCAGAGCCGCGCTCGGAAACGCGAAATCATCGGCAAAACCTCCGCCGAACCGACGTCCCACCGAGGACCGAGAGGCCCGCGCCAAGAGCGCTCCACATCCGCTCGCGCTCGAGCAGCGGCCCGAGGGGCTGGTGGTGATCGGCAGCTATCCGTATCCGTTTTCTCCAACACCGACCGCGGGAGCGCAGGCGGGACACGCGATCGCGGCGAAGGTTCACCGCGCGCAAATCGCCGCCGCGGCGACGGAGTCCGCCGAGCGCTCGCAGCGCGAAGAAGCGCTGGCGATCGAGAATGTTCGCGTCGGCCGCGCGGGAGAAACCGTCCGCGTGCACGCGACGGTGAGCCACGGCGAGCACCAAGGGCTCGAGCTGCGAGCGGTCTCGAAGGACGGGCGCGTCGAGGTCGAGCTTCGCGCGGCGGACAGCGACGCAGCGCAGCGGCTGCGCGCGGAGATGGGCTCGCTTCGCGACGCGCTCGACGCGCAAGGGATCGAGCGCGTGCGCGTCTCGGTCGTAGACGCCTCGGGCGAGGCCCGAGGGGCAGGGCGAGAGCACTCCGAGGGGCAGAGGCAAGAGCAGCGCGAGCGCGAGCGGGCGAGCGTCCAAGACGGGGGCGAGCCAGCGCCGGGCGCAGGGCGCGCGGCCTCTGTGAACGCGAGCGATGAAGAGGCGCAGCGCGAATTGCGAGACGAGCGCGAGTACCTCTTGTAACACTCTCGCCTCGCGACGATGCGCCCGGCAAAACCCTATCGAACCGAGCTGTGGCCGCGCTGGTCTCGGCGCGGCGCGGCGCTCTCGAGCGCGATCGCGCGGCAGTGGTTTCAGCGCGCTCCGGTCAGCGATCGGCCGCTCGGCGAGCGGCTCGAGGCGCTGTTGGGCGCGTGCTCGTTCGAGCCGAGATTTCTCTCGGTACAGACGCGAGAAGCGCTGGCCAAGACGTACGCGCAACGGCCGTCGATCTTCGCGCTCTTCGCGATGGAGTCTGGCTCGTGTGCGCTCGCGGTGGACGCACCGCTGGCGCGCTGGGTGTCCGCGCGGTGCTCGGGGCTGGGCGACGAAGAGGCCCTGCGATGGCTCGCGCCGATGCCGTTCAACGCGTCGATGGAGGGGGCGTTCGCGCTCGCGTGCATCCTGGGCGCGCAGCGGCTGTGCGCTCCCGGGCCCGCGCCGTTGTTTCGCGCGGCGACCGAGCGGTGGGACGACGTCGATCGCGCGCTGCCCAAGGGAGAGTGCGCGGTGTGGCCCTTCGTCGCGCGCGTCGGGGCGCTCGCGGCCAACGCGGCGCTGATCGTGAGCGCGAGCGGCGTGCGGGCGACGCGCGAGCCGGACGCTTCGTGGTGGCCGAGAGCGAGCGCGCTGTCGGCGCGAGCGCAGCTCGTGTGCGCGCGATCGGTGATCGATCGCGACGAGCTCGCGGCGCTGCGCGTGGGCTCGGCGCTCGTGATCGGGGCCCCACTATTCAAGACCGAGCGAGGCTCGATCGCGGGGCCGATGACGGTGGCGCTCGGGTCGGTCGAGTGCCCGGTGCTGTTCGACGGCGATCCGCCGCGGATTGTGTGCGACGGAGCGCTGCGCGCAAAGAGGAGCGATTCGATGGTGACGAGCGGCGAGAGCGGTGATGAAAACAGTCCCATGAATTCGAGCGCGACCGACCCCGCGGCGCGCACCGCGCTGTTGTCGGGCGTGCCGGTGGAGGTCGAAATCGTGATCGCGCGCGGCGTTTTCGCGGTGGGCGAAGTCGCTGCGTGGCGCCCGGGCGAGGTGATCGCGCTTCCGACGCGCGTCGGAGAGCCCGTTGAAATTCGCGCGGGTGGCCGGGTGATCGCGCGCGCTGAGCTCTGCGACGTCGAAGGCGAAGTGGGCGTGCGAGTGCTCGAATTGCTGGGTTGAGCCTGAAATTTCTGCACAGGACATCGCGCGCGTGTTGAGCGATTGTCAGAGCAGAGCCGCGCTGTGCGCATCCACGAGGCGCACGGCGGGGGCACCATCGGAGAGATCAGGCACCATGAAGCACACCAACAAACTGTTGGCGGGCGCCGCGCTCGGCGCCGCGCTCGCGCTCGCGGCACCAGAGGCGTCCGCGCAGGGAATCCTCAGCGGAAACTCGCGTCGCATGGGGGCCACGCTCAACATCGGCGGGAGCATCGGCGCGGGGATCGGCGCGTTTCGATTGACCCCCGAGTTTCACTACGCGTTCGGCGGCCGAGGGATGACCGGACCGGCGATCGGCGTGGGCGTAGACCTGCTGATCCCGGGCTTTGGCGTGGGCGCGTTCGGCCGCTTCGCGTGGAACATTCAGCCGCTCGACGGCGTCTCGTTCTTCATCACGCCCTACGGCGGGCTGTCCGTGGGCGGGTTGTTCGGCGAGCTTGCGAGCCTGTTCTACCTGGGCATTCACTTCGGCGGCGAGGTTCGATTCATCTTCGCAGACCGCTTCTTCCTCACGGTTCGACCGATCGGGTTCACCGTTCCCATCACCGTCGGCGAAGTCGGCGGAATGGCCGGCGGCGGCGCGGGCTTCGGCTACGACGGCGCGTTTGGCTTGGGCGCCACGTTCTGAGCGACGCGGCTTGTTAAGTGGGGCGCGCAATCAAGCGCCTCGCTGACCGTCGTCGACACAGGATTTCATCCGAGCGCGTGCCCTGTGCGTGCGCCGCGCACTCGCGACGCTCGCGCGTCTTTGGGTTCACGCGCGGGGCGATTCGCGATAGACCCTAGCGTGTGGCTGTCGCGATGACCCTGCACTCAGCGCGCGTTGCGCTCGCTTCGCTCTTCGCGCTCGCGCTCGCAACGGCGTCGACCAACGCCCTCGCGCAGAGCAACAACGGGCCGATCGACTCGGTCGACCGACGTCGGGCCTTCGTGATCAACGGCGGCCCCATGGTGGGCTTCCTCGGCGGCGCGTACGCCCGCGGGTCGCTCGAGCTGCAGCTGCACTCGGGGCCTCGCTTCGAAGGGCACACGCTCGGCGTGGGGCTCGGCGGCGCGTACTGGCCCAACCTCGGCGGCGCGAGCATCACCGCGAGCGCGCGCTGGCAATATGACTTTCGGCTCGTCGAAGGGACGCGGTTCTATCTCTCTCCGTACGCGGGGATGGAGCTCGGCGTCGCCATCGTCGAGAACAAGATGGCCCTCGGCGGCGTGCGCATCGCGGCGTTTCCCGTCGCGGGGCTCGAGCTGAAGTTCGTGCTCGACCGCATGGTGCTCGGCTTTCGGCCGCTGGGGATCATCGCGCCGGTCTTCATCGGCGAGCCCCAGCGCAACAACATCCCGATCCAATGGGACCTGCTCTGGGACATCTCGTTTACCCTCGGCGTGACGTTCTGACGGAAGCGCGCTTGTACGCGCGGGCCGATGGCCGAATTCGATACGCTCGAACTTACTCGAAAACGCTTTCAACCGAGCGCGGGGTTCGGTAGACACTGTTCGGATTGAGCCGCGGATTGCCTGAGAAATCGTTGGTGATCCTCGCTCCCATTCACACAAGAGGACATCTCACAATGAAACACTGGAAGATCGCAGGCGCAGCGCTCGTCGGGGCCGCGTTGTCGTTGTCGCAGACCGCCAGCGCGCAGAACGTGATCAACAGCAACTCCCGCGGACAAGCCGGCGTGTTGAACTTCGGCGGCGGCTACGGCGGATGGGGCGGCGGCGCGCGCGTCGACCTCGAGTACCAGTTTCACTTCAACCGCCGCTACGAAGGGCCGGGCATCGGCCTCGGATTGACCCTTCCGCTCTGGGCTGGGTTCGGAATCGGCTTCGAAGGCCGCTTCATGTACGACATCCAGCCGATCCCCAACGTCGCCTTCTTGATCACTCCGTACATCGGTCTCTCGACCGGCTTCTGGAGCTGGACGGCGTACTGCAACGGCGCGGGATGTACCGGCGCTGGCGCGTTTTGGATCGGTCCCGAGCTCGGGCTCGACCTCAAGATCATCCTGTTCGATCGTCTCTTGCTCGGCCTGCGCCCGATCGGATTCAGCATCCCGTTCGTCGCGTACAACGGCTTCCAGGCTGGCTGGGGCTACCATGGCGCGTTCACGATCGGCGTGACGTTCTGACGGCGATTTCTCGCCTCTTCGTCACTGCTGCCCCTCCGCGACAACCATCGTGCACCCCCCGCGGTGCGCGCGGTTTAGAAGTACAGCGTGAGCCCGACCACCGGCTCGATGCGGAAGCCCAAGAAGCCTCCGACGTCCGCCATGGATCCTGCCCTCGCGAAGTACGCGTAGAACAGCTGTCCGCGCGCGAGCACGTCGAACGAGAGCGACTCGGTCAGGTCGAACTCGATGCCTGCCGCGAGCTGTCCGCCGTAGCCGAAGCCGAAGCCGTTCTCGAAGGGCATGATGTGAATCTGCCCGCCGAGCTCGGCGATCGGGTGCAAGCGCGACTGCGGAAGCGCCGTGTAACGACCGACGATGCCGATCTCGACGTCGAGCAGGCCCGCGCCGGTCGAGCTCGTGCAGCCGCGGCTCACCTCGGTCGTGTTGCACACGGGGCTGAACATGTACCGGCCCGCGCCGTACAGCGTGATGCCGAAGCCCTCGGGGCGGATGTATCCCGCGGCGATCGAGCCGAAGGCGCTGCCCTGCGTTCCACCCATGAATTCAACGCCGCCGCCCGCGCGCGCCTGGAGCCACACGCCCATGCGTTGCGGAGGCGGCTGCTGCACGGGGCCCTGCTGCTGCATGGGCTGTCCCTGCTGCGGCTGTCCCATCACCACCACGTTGCCGTTGTTCGGCTGCGGCTGCGACGGATCGGTGATCGCGAGCGCGCTGCTCGCGACCATCGAGACCGCAACGAATGAACAGAGGGCGCTGGTACGAATGGCACTTCGCATCGCTCGATGACTCCCTTTACACAAAGAGGCAGTGACTTATTGCGCTCGAGCGGCGCCGCTCGCAGCGCCGTCGATGATCGGACTGTATACGCGAAACGGAGCAGATCCACGCAGGCCGACGACCTCGATGCCTTGCGCGATCCGCAGTTGATTGAAGGCCCACATCGCTTGCTCGGGGCGCTCGATGGACTGGCCGTTGATGCGTTGGATCACGTCGCCCACGCGCAGGTCTGCGCCCGCCGCGCGCCACGCGTCCAGGTCCTCCGCGGACTCGAGCCGAAAGCCCACGAACCGACGGCCGTCGAGCACCGGCGCCACGGACACGCGCGAGAGAAACACGCCGAGCCCTTGCGTGACGGTCTCTTCGATCAGCGCGCGCGTGAGAGTCCTGCCGTTCACCGAGGGCCCGGACGAAGACGCCGCTGTCGCGCGGCTGTCTGACTGCGCGCCGGTCGCGCTCGGCTCCGATGCGCTCGCGGACGAGCGGGTCGTCGCTCCGCTGTGCGCCGCGCAGCCCACGGCGATCACCGCGCTGAGCAGCGCGGTGATGGTGATCGAGTGCTGGGTCGAGCGCGGGGTGCACATGGGGGCGGTCATTGTCTCGCGGTGACTCTCGGATCGCACGGGGGACCTCACACCGCGGGGCTGTTAGCAGAACGAGCGGTCGTGTCGCTAGTTCGCGGCAGAGCGTACGCGCGGCGGCGGGCAAACCCTCCCCTGAGAAATCATCGCGCCGCGGGGCGCGCACAAATCACTGAGAAATCGCAGTGTCGACGAGCTTCATGATCGCCTCGTGCACGGCGTCCGGGCTCATCGTCCCGTCGATGTGAACGATGGTCTCGCCCGGAAAGTGCTGCTCGAGCTCGCGATAAAACGCGGCCAATCGCTGCTGAAACGCGCTCTGCTCGTACAGCTCCGCGCGGTGTCCCCTGCGCGCCCTGCGCTCGGCAGCGACGTCCTCGGGCACGTCGAGCACGATCGTGAGATCGGGCCTGCGCGCCCGGGAGTTGAGCTGTTGGATCCAAGCGACCGCGGTCGGGTCCTGCGCCGAGGCGGATTGGTATGCGACCGACGAGTGGTCGAAGCGGTCGCTCACGACGATCTGGCCCGACCGAATCGCCGGGAGAATCTCTGCGTCGAGGTGATCCATGCGATCCGCGGCGAACAGCAGGGCCATCGTGGTCCAGTCCGGCGCGCGCGGGCCGCGGTCGTCGGCGACCACGATTCGGCCGGTGAGGACCTGGCGGATCATCGTTCCGATCGGGCCGTTGGTGGGCTCGCGGGTGGAGGTCGCGCGCAGCCCGCGATCGCGCAGAGCGTTGATGAGCCGCTCGGTTTGCGTGGTGGTTCCTGCGCCGTCGATCCCCTCGAGGACGATGAAGCGGCCCTTGGTAGCACTGCTCGATGTGGTCATGCGCGGTGGCTGCCGAGTGCTGTACTCCCGCTCAGCCCGTTCGGGCAATGGACCGACAGGTTCGCTTGGACGGGGAATGACCAACGCTCCGAGCGCGTCCTGTGTGCGTGCGCTCTTTGGGCAGCAACCTCGACGCGCGCGCGACGCGCGTGCTAGCGAAGAGACAACGAACGTGAGGGCTCGATCCGGGTCGTCACACAACGTGGAGTCACACAACGATGGATCGTCGTGAGTTTCTTGCGGGCGCCGCACTCGGAGCGGGAGCCCTCACCGTCGGACTGGACGCCGAGGCGCAGACCGCCGCGCCGAGCTTCGCCGCGACCCGTCCGGCGGGGTTCACTCCGTGGACGCAGAACGGCAAGGTCGTGCGCGTCACCAAGCCGGGCTCGATGCGCGCGGGCAACTTGTTTCCCAAGGTCGAAGACGCGGCGCAGATGGTCGAACGCGCGGTGAAAGAGCTCACCGGCGAGAGCACCCTCGCGGGCGCGTGGCGCAAGTTCGTGCACCCGAGCGACACCGTGGGGATCAAGGTCAACGGCCTCGGTCTGCGCAACATGGCCTCGAACAAAGAGGTCGTGTACGCGATCGTCAACGGCGTGATCGCGGCGGGCGTTCCTGCGGCGAACATCGTCGTGCTCGAGCAGTGGTCGGGCTTCTTGAGCGCCACGCGCGTCGCGCGCTCGGAGATGCCCGCCGGGGTTCGCACGCACGTTCACACGGGCACCGACGTGAGCCCCGAGACGCGAGTCGCCTCGGGTCGCACGCGCTTCTCGCGCGGACTGCTCAACTGCACGGCGATCATCGGCGTCCCGCTCGTGAAGGACCACTCGCTCTCGGGCTTCACCGGCGCGATGAAGAACCTCACGCACGGGCTCGTGAAGAACCCCGAGGACTTTCATCGCAACCGCGACGGGCTCAACAGCCGCAACGGCAACATCCCGGACCTGTACGCGCACGACGCGATCAAGAGCCGCGCGCGCGTGCACATCATGGACGCGTTCAAGGTTCTCTATGACCGCGGACCGCAGGACAACCCCGCGGCGCGCGTCGTGACCGAAGCCGTGATGGCCTCGACCGACCCTGTCGCGATCGACCGCATCGGAACCGAGATGGTCGACGCCCAGCGCACCGCGCACGGAATGCGAACGCTCGAGCGCTCGGGCCGCGCCGTCCGCTACCTCGAGCGCGCCGAGCAGATGGGCCTCGGCACCGCGGATCGCGCGCGGATCAACCTCGTCGAAGTGCGGATGTGAAGCGGGCCTCGGCCCTGTCGCCGCTCCGCGCCTGACGGCGCGATCGCACGGGCACACGAATTCAAGACGCCGCTGACGCGCAGCTCGGGCCCGCAGCTCCACGCCGCTGGGCGCCGAGCAGCGCGCTCAGATCGTCATGATGTCCTTCTCTTTGGCGGCGATCATGTCGTCGACGGCCTTGTTGCCTGCGACCACGATCTCTTCGCCCTTCTTCCACGCGAGCTCGCCCTCGTCCTCGCCGACGTCGCCGTCCGCGACGAGCTGATCGACGAGCTCCTTGGCGTTGCGGCGCGCTTCGCGCACGGCGATCTTCGTCTCTTCGCCGATCTTGCGCGCTTGCTTCGCCAGCTCTTTGCGGCGCTCTTCGGTCAGCGGCGGGATCGGAATGCGGATGAGCTCTCCGTCCACCTGCGGGTTGAGCCCGAGGTTGGCGTCGCGAATCGCCTTGTCGATGTGCTTCGCCTGCCCCTTCTCCCACGGCTTGACCAAGATCATCCGAGGCTCGGGGATCTGGACGTTGGCCATCTGGTTGATGGGCGTGGGAGTGCCGTAATAATCCACGCGAACCGAGTCGAGCATCGCCGCCGTCGCGCGCCCCGTGCGCAACCGCGACAGGTTGTTCTTCAGCGATTCGTGGGCCTTGGCGATGGAACTCTGGAGGTCCTGCAGCACTTCGTCGAGCATGGCCCGGGGAGACTGCCGCGCGAAGGGTGCCGAGCGCAAGCCTCGGCGCGCAGCAACCGATCGCCCTCGATCACGGCCGTGCGCGCGCAGGCCGCTGCGCGAGGCGCGAAGCGATCGCCGCGCCGATCGCGGCGCTCACCACGATCACCGGAGCCGCCACGCGCGGGCCGGGGCCGAACGCCGCGGTCAGCACCGCTGCGACCGAGCACGCCAGCGAGACCATCACCGCGCGCTGCGCAGAGACGAGCGCGTCGCGCGCGTCGAGCAGCGAGCGGGACACTTCGCGCAAATCGTTGCCCGTGAGCGCGATCGTCGTCTCGGCGCCCGCGCCGCCCGCCGCTTCGATGCCGATCGAGACCTCCGCGGCGCCGAGCGCGACGTCGTCGATCGCGGGGCGCCCTGCGACCGCGACGCGCCCCGAGACCTCAGCGATCGAGCGGACCGCGGCGCCGCGATCCTCGGGCGCGACCTCGGCGCGCGTGTGGGCGACGTCGATGGCGAGGCCCATGGCTTCGAGCGTTCCTGCGGATTCTCCGCCGACGAGCGCGACGTCGACGCCGCGGTCCATCAACGCTTGCACCGCGGCGCGCGCCTCGTCTCGGGGAGGATCTTCGATGCCGAACAGCCCCTCGAGCCGCCCGTCGATCGCGAGAAACAACGCGTGCCGACCCTGCGCCTCGATGCTTCGCGCGACCTCTTCGCCCGGCGCCACGGCGACGTTCTCTGCGATGAGCAGCGCGCGCGAGCCGAGCACGATGGGGGCGCCCGACGCCGTCGCGGCGAGCACTCCGCGCCCCGCTACAGCCGCCGGACGACGCACCGAGTCCGCGCGAACGCCGCGGGCTTTCGCCGCCTGCGTGAGCGCTCGCGCCGCCGCTTGCTCGCTCGCTGCGCTGGCCGCCCCCGCCGCGGTCGCCAGCAGCGCCCGCTCGGACATCGCGCCCAGCGAGACCACTTCGACCAGCTCGAGCGTGCCGCGCGTGAGCGTCGAATGGACACACAAAATCAAGGCGCGCACGCGGGCCGCGAGCTCGACGGCGAGCGCGTCGCGGTAGACCGTCCCCCGCGCGATGGCCGAGGCGAGCGCGTGCGCGAACGGGACGCGCGCGAGGGGGATCGCCATCCCGGGCGGAAGCGCTCCGAGCGCCAGCGCCAGGGCTGCCAGCGGGTCCTTCGGCGCGGCGAGCACGAGCGAGGCCAGCGCAGAGATTGCGACGATCCCGCCCAAAATCCTGGCGAAACTCGTGGCGAACAGCCCTCGCGAAGCGCTGTGATCGTCGAGCATCGTGCGCACTCGCGCCAGGGCCACGTCGTCCCCCGCGCGCGTCGCCAGCACGCGCATCGAGCCCTTGCGGACGAGCGTCCCGGCGAGCACCGCCTGGCCGACGGTGATCGTGCGCGTTCCGTTGGGCTCTTCGACGACGGCTTCGCCTTTGCGCACCACGCCGTCCACCGCTACGCGCTCGTTGGCCTCGACGACGATCTCTTCGCCGGCCTTCAGCGCTTGCGCTTCGACCGTTCGCTCGCCAGCGCTCGCCGCGCCGGTCTCTGCTCGCGCCGCGCGCGCGGTCCTCGGCAGCGCCGCCCCTTGCGCCTCGAGCGCGCGCTGCGCCATCGAGCGCGCCGCGCGCGCGAAATACCCAGCGATCGGAAGCACCAACGCGATCGACGCCGAGAGAGCGAGCGACGTCGCCGGCCGCTCTCTCACGATCGCGCGCGACAGGGCGATCAGCGATCCCGCAAACGGATTGACCCACAACCACCACGGCGCCAGCGCCCTGAGCGACCACAGCTCGCGCCCCGCGACGGCGATCGCGACAAACGTCGCCAGCGCTGCGAACAACGTCGAGACGACCCCCGGAATCCTCGTCGCCACCGCCGCGATGAACACCGCCGCGCCCGCGACGAGCATCGGTCGCACGTCCCCTGGTTCGTCGGCGACCGGCGCGCTCAGCTTCGAGAGCGGCTCGCTCTTGGGCAGCGGCTCTTCGTCCACGTGCTGCGCGCGCGCCTCCGACGCCGAGACGCCCAACATCACCAGCACTTGCTCGAGCGAAGGCTCGCTGTCGAACTCGACCAGCCCCGGAAGCGCCACGATCCTCGGCAGCCCCGGCTCGATCAGCGGCGCCGTGCTCGTCGCGCGCGGCTCGTCGCTCAGCGCGGCGAGGGCTCCGTCTGCCGCTTCGATGACCGCGTCTTGTTCGCGCTCCGAACCCCCCTCGTCGACCGCTGGAGCCGTCGCTGAAGCTGTGACTTCACTCTGTGATTCGTCCGCTGTCTTGATTGTGTGGGCGCTTGTCCAGGCCTCGCTCGCGCGTCGCTCGTGACACTCGGGAGAGCAGTAGTAGCGAAAGCGCCCCCCTCGATGCGCGACGCGCGGCGCCCGCAGCGGATCCACCGCCCTCGCGCACACCGCGCACGGCACCGTGGCCGCCTCGGGGGCGGCGATGTGCGACTGAAGCGCAGACGAGGGAGGGGGCACCGGGGAGGGCAAGGCATGCAACGAGCGCGGGGCCGAGGGCAAGCCGTGATTCGCCGTCAGCGCTGCAACGAAGAGAAATCCAGCTGCGCAGTTTCGCCCTTGCGGCGAGGAGAAACATCAGCGTACCAACTAGGACTCTATTGCACGGCGCTGCGTTGTTTCTGCAGCGAACCAAGAAAGGACTCTCACGCATGGCACTCGACGCTGAAGCGCTTCGTTCGAGCTTGGAGCTGGTGGCCTCACGCCAGCCGATCATCACGACGCGGTTCTACGAGATCTTCTTCTCGCGCTATCCGCAGGTGCGGCCGATGTTCTCGCGCAACGCGCCCGAGCGGCAGCAGCGCATGCTGCAAGAGTCGATCGTCGCTGTGGTCGATCACCTCGAAGACGCCGAGTGGCTCAAGAGCACGCTGCACGGGATGGGTGCGAAGCACAAAGACTACGGCGTGACCGAAGAGATGTACCCGTGGGTGGGCGAGTGCCTGATCGCGACGCTCAAAGAAATCGCCGGCGCCGAATGGACTCCGCGCATCGAGAAGGCCTGGGTCGACGCGTACGGCGCGATCACCGGGCTCATGCTCGAAGGCGCGAAGTAGCCAGACCGCGGGCAGGGGAGCTCGTCGCCGATGGGGGGGGGCTCGCTGGCGCGCGAGCGCTTGTCCCGAGCGCCGGGAAGCGCGTACACCTCCCGCGGGTTTCTCTCTGTTGCTATGGCGCTCGAATGTTCGTACTGCGGCGCGCGCGCTCCTGACGACGCGACCCGCTGCCCTCAATGCCTGCGCGCGACCGGACTGATCGCCGCAAACGATGCTCCCGCGCGCGCGCCGTTGAGCCGCAAGCAGAAGCTCGTCGCGCTCGCGGTCTCGACGCTCGTCGTCGGCTCGGTCGCCGCGGGGATCGCCCTGTTCAAGCGCTCTCGCGTCGAGGGCGAGCGCGCGGTGCGCGAAGGGACCGCGAGCGTCGCGAGCGACGTCGCCGCTCCGTTTGCTCGGGTCGACTCGGTCACCGCTCTCGCGGGCCGCGCCAGCGATCCGCTCGCTCGTTCGCGGGCCGCGCTCGACGCCCTGCGCGAAAAGCTCTCGACCCAAGGGCACTCGGTCTCGACCGCGATCGACCAGGGCCTCGCTCCTTCGCGCTCGATCGAGCAGCTCGCCTCCGCGCTCGCGAGCCGCTCTGCGCGCTTTACGTCGCTCGACCTCGCGCGCCTTCTCTACAGCGCGCTCGAAGGCTCGGGGCTCTCTCCGCGCTTCGCCCGTCGCGCAAACGCTCCCCGGCCCGACGCCCCCGCAGACCCCTCGGGCGCCCTCGGTCGCTACGTCGTCTTGATTGGTGAACACGCAATCGATCCGCTCGACAGCCAGCCGGTGTCCCTGCGCGACGCTCGCGCCTCGCCGATGACCGCCGCGCAAGTGACCGGCGCCATGCTCGTTCAGAGCGCGCTTGCTGCGATGGTCACCGGCGATCGCGCGAAGGCCACGACGCTGCTCGCGCGCTCGATCGAGCTGTGGCCCGAAGCAGGGCTCGGCCACGCGGCGCGGGCGATCGTGACGCGCGACGGACTCAGCGGCGGCGTCGACGAGAGCGTCACGCGCGACCTGGCCACGGCCGTCGCGGCGAGCGGAGACGACCCCGGAGTGTTGCTCCTTCGCGCGCGCGCCGCGGTCGCGAGCGGAGACGTTGTTCTCGCTCAAACGAGCGCGCGTCAGGCCCGCGCCAAGGCCCGCGCGTGGGGCGCCGCGGCGCTCGCCAACGTCCTCGCGTTCGACGCCAACGCCGCGAGCGGCGCGGGCCGCTGCGACGCGCTCATCGACGCCAACGAATCGTGGACCGACGACGCGCTCACCGCGTGTCGCGCGCTCACCGCGAGCGGAGCGGCTCCCCCAGAGAGCACCCCCGCCGCGCAGCGCCTCGCCGCTTCGGCGACGGACCCGATGCAGTTCGCCCTCGCGACGCTCGCGCTCGGCGAAGTGCAGCGCGTCCCTTCGTCCATGCGCCAAGAGTACGCCGCGTGGGTCTCGGTCGGCGGGCGCCCCGAGCTCGCGCACAGAGCGCTCGAAGAGGGCGACGCAGGGCGCTGAGCGGCGTTCACAAGGGAGTCTTCGGCGCGTCGTTGAAGAGCTGCCGCGGTCGAACCACGCGGATCCCGTCGCGGGTGCTCACGATGAGTTCGCCTGCGTTTCTCCAGGCGGCGCTGTAGTTGCGTGGCCCGATTCGCAGCGCGCCGAGCGTCGCTTGCCGCCGCGCGATCGGGTCGATGAGCGCGGTGTTCATCGCGACGCTCGCGATCGCGAGGCCGTCGTCCATGACCGAACCCATCACGAAGACGCCCGAGCGCGTGTGGCTCGCGAGCTCGCGCTCGTCCGAGAGACGAATCCAGTGCAGATCGACGGTCCCTGCTGAGTTGCTCGTGCGATGACGAATCGCCACGAGCGCCATCGTGCGCGACGGAGAGATGGCGACCTCGATGTTGTCCTTGCGGTCCGCGCCGCACAGGATCGACTGCGCCGCGCTCGGCGAGCCGTCGCGAGCGATGGTCGCCCTGCGAAAACAGTGCTCTCGTCGCGCATCGTCGCGCGCGGTGAAGTACAGCGTCCCGCCGTCGGCGCTGAATCGATGGCCCTCGTAGTCGACCTGGTCCGACCCCGGCACGCGCCGCGGGCGGCGGTCGATCGCGCTCGCGACGTGCAGCGCGTAGATGCCTTCTCCGTCGCCGCGGCCGACGTGTTCGCCCCAGGCGACGAGCGCTCCGTCTCGAGAAAACTCCGGCGAATATCCGGCCGAACGAGAGATCGGCGCGACGTTGCCTCCTCGCGGGGCTGCCGCGTACAGCGCGTCGCCGACGCCGAACATCACCAGTCGCTCGCTCGCGGCGAACCGATGGTGCCGCGCTTCAGTGAGCCCCGCCCACACCGCGCCGATTCGCGCGAGGTCCGCTCCCAACGTCGCTGGCGCTCTCCACCGCGCGCGCTCGACCTCGGTGATCAACCCCATCACGGGCAGCCCGGGAAGCGACCCCGCCGCGAACTCTTCGACCGTCTCTCCCGTCGCGATGTCCACGCGCCGGTAGCGCCCCGGCTGTTGAAAACCAGGGTATCCGCCGATCGAGAGCAGCGCCGTGCGTTGATCGCGGCTCACTCCGATGACGAGCGAGGCGAGCTCGGTTCGCACGGGGTCCGTCGCGCTCGCGGGCCGCTGCGGGTCACGCGCCGACGAGCGCGCTTGCTTCGCCGAGCGTCGCTGCTTCAGCGCAGTGGACCGCTGCTCGTGCGCGAGCGGCTGGGGCGCCTCAGAGAACGTGTGCATGTGCGTGCATGCGACGAGCGCGAGCGACGACATAGCGAGCTTGTGCGAAGGGGTCACGGCGGTGACTTTGTCACGCGAGGCGGGCAATTCTTTGGGCGCGATCGCGGGTTGGTGAGTCACCGACGCGCTCGTGCAAGAGGTCTTCTCGCAAGTCCCGCTGTACGCCGCGTTTGGTCAGCCGGACACGCTGCTAGCGCGTGACAACGTCGTCGGCTCGATCAGCGATCGAACGCCGTACGTCCTCGACATCGCCCGCATGAGCGACGGCGTGATGCTCGGATCGAAGACGCTCATCGTGAAGAACGCCAGTTCGTCCACCGAGCTCTGCTCGGCGGGGGCGATGGGCATGGGAGGCTGACGCGCCCGCGATCTGTGCGATGATCGCCGCGCTCTGGTTCCTCTCGCTCGCCTGCTCGTCGCAGTGATCACCGCGCTCTGCTCGTGTCGTCCCAGCAACGACGGGCGCGCTCGCGCTGCGACCACCGTGGACGAGGCGACGCAAGAGCTCGTTCGCTGCGCGTTCGACGACGCGTCGCCCATGCTCTCTGACCGCGGCGCTCCGGCGCTCGAGGCGCACATTCGCCGCGCGCTCCACGCCGATCGCTACGCGTTCTCTGTTCGCGCGGGCCGCTGCGTCGGCTCGATCAGCGACGCGCTTCGACAGCGCGATCCGCGCGCGCGAGAGCTCGCCGACGCGTGGGAGGCGCTGCTGCCCAAAGCGCAATCGCCCACGCCCAACGAGATCGACCTCGAGCGCGCGATCCGCCGAGTGGGCATAGCCTGGCGCGCCGCGCGGTCAGCGGCTCACTGAGCCGTTGCGCGGTCACGCAGTCCCGCTCTTCAGGTCGATCACCCACGCGTCCGGAGCCCACTCGTCGAGCAGCTCGCTGACGACGCTCACCCATCGCTCGGCGCGATCGATCACGACAGCGTCCGCGCTCAAGACCACCGCCGCCCCGTCGAGCGCGGTGTCCGCGTCGCGCACCATGCGCACGTCGAACGCGAACTCTCGACCCTCGCTCGCCTTGGAGAAACACTGCTCGAACAGCGCTCGCACGCGGCCCGAGTTGCTCACGGGCTCGTCGACGTACACCCGCGCGCAGGCCGCTCCGCAGTCGAGCAGCCACTGCGCGAGGCGCGCGATCGCGGGCTCGGTGTCGCTGACGCACTTGTAGCTCCCGCGCAGCCCCGCGAGGTCGCGGATCGCGCCGTCGACGCAGCGAAAGAGCGGCCCTCCGCCGCGCGCGACCTCCATCGTCACCAGCACGTTGAACGCGTCGATGCTCACGGTCTCGCCCACGATCGCCGCGCCCACCAATCGCTTTCGCTCGCGCTCGATCGCGCGCTCGGGGGCCGTGCACGCGCGCGTCAACGCGAGCCGCGCGCGCGCGTGCAGCTGGTGGTGGTCGCCCGCGCAACGAACGGCGAGGTCCATCGGGTAGCCGCGCCCGAGCAGCCACGAGACCTCCTCGGCCGCCCTCGCGAGCGAAGGCAATTTCGCCTGAGAAAACGCCCGTGGATCTTCTGTGTCGGGTCCGCGTCGTCGGACGTCGCTCGCCTCGGTCATCGCGTCGCTCGCAGTCGTCGAATGATCTCTTCGCAGCCGAGCGAGAAGGCGTCGTCTGGCGGATCGTAGTCGTAGACCGTCGTCCACACGTTGAGCTCGAGGAGGACGGGGCCACCCTCGGCGAGCGCGACGTCCCAGCCGAGCGTGAGCGCGTCGGGGGCGAGCTTCTCGTGCGCTTCGAGCGCGAGCTTTCGTCCCTCTTCCCACCAGGGGATCTTCACGCCTTCGAAGGTGTTTCCTGTGTCGGGGTGCGCGCTGTACGTGCCGGGGGTCTTCTTCGTGCGCTTGTTGAACGACTTCTTCGTGACGCCCGCGAAGATCTCGCCCGTGTCGCGGTTGATCTGCGACCAGATTCCGCCCTGCGCGGTGTTGTCGACGACGCTTCCCTTGCGGCCGATTCGGATGCTCGTTCGCCAGATCGTGGGCTTGCCCGTCGCGGGATCGACCACGGTCGTCACGCGAAACGTGCTGAGCGGAGCGTCGTCGCCGAACAGCGCGCGCAGCGCAGGGTGATTGCGAAGGCGCTCTTGCACGATGAGCCCCGTGCTGTCTTCGAGCTCGGCGAGGTCCTCTGCGCTCGCCGCGAACACGCCGTAGCCCAGGTCCGCGGTGGGGTTCTTCACGATGTAGTCGCCGCCGCGCTTCGCTGCTTCTTGCGAGGTAAACGCCTTGGGCATGGGCAGCTCGGCGCGCGCGCACGCTTGTTGAAACTCGTGCTTTCCGTCGAGCGAGAAGAAGGGCTTCTTCGTGCGGTCGAACTCGACGGCGTAGAACATTCCGAGCGCATAGTCGGGGCGCATCCACGCGAACTCGCGATCGCTGAACTCGCTCTTGCTGTGAAACAGCGCGAGGTCTGGCCGCGCGAGGTCTCGACGGTAGCGCTTGCCTGCGCCGCGCAGCCCGTGGCGCAGCGCGCGAAAGAGCGCCACGAGCGGCCACCAAAAGAGAAACACCAGGTACACCCAGCGCAGCGGCAAGAGCCAACGCACGGGTTTTCTCGCGCCACTTGAATACAGATCACCGAACGTCTTGCCCGAGTATCGGCACGGCTTGTTCCACAGTCGAAACGGAACGCACAGCGCCCACACGCTCACCTCGTCCACGCGCCGCGGGTCCTGCCCGAGCAGCGCGAAGCGAACGACCCTCCACCAGTACGCGAGCGTCCCTGCCTTCGCGATATCCGGGTAGCTCTCCGTCGAAGCCGTTGCGCTGCTCGCCATGCACGTCACCGCTGGTCCACGTCGCGATCGAACCGAGCGATCGCCCTCGAATCTCGCTGCGTCGATTACCTCTGTTCGCGTCGCGAGGCCATCCTCTTTGGTTTGGCGAACAATACTCAATCTGCGTGATCGCCGCAGTTTATGCAGGTGTTTGTGCGTTGTTCACTCGCGATCGCCGGTGCTAGTGGACGCGTACGAACTCGCTCTCGAGACCCTCGAATCGTCCGAGCGCGAACCGTCACTCCTCGAAGCCTCTACGGTGCTCACGATGATGAACTTGCGTTGCTTCTTTTTCGCAGCGAGCGCGTGCTCGTTGCTCGTCGCCTGCAGTCCGCCCGCGCCCATGGAAGACGCGAGCAACAGCGACGCGTCGCCCGACGTCACGGCGATGGACGCGCGCGAAGCGTCCGCTCCCGACGGCTCTTCGATGGACGCGGTCGCGGTCGACACGGGGCCGACGTGTGGCGCGGGGCAGATTCTCTGCAGCGGCCAGTGCGTGAGCACGCAGAGCGACCGAGCGAACTGCGGCGCGTGTGGAATGGCCTGTCCCGCTGGGCAAATCTGCGCGATGGGCGCGTGCGCGACGAGCTGTCCGATGGGACAAACCGAGTGCTCGGGGCAGTGCGTGAACACGCAGAGCGACCGCGCCAACTGCGGCATGTGCGGAACGGCTTGTCCTTCGGGCCAGGTCTGCAACGCGGGCATGTGCGCGACGAGCTGCCCCGTGGGACAGACCGCGTGCAGCGGCGCGTGCGTCAACACGATGAGCGACGCCACTCACTGTGGCGCGTGTGGAATGGCGTGCCCCTCGGGCCAGGTCTGCAACGCGGGCATGTGCGAGCTGCGTTGTCCTTCGGGCCAGAGCGTGTGCGGCGGCGCGTGCGTCAACACGCAAAACGACCCGGCGAACTGCGGCGCGTGCGGGACGGCGTGCGCGATGAACGAGCTGTGCGCCGCTGGGACGTGCGTTCGCACCGGCTGCCCCATGGGACAGACCGTGTGCACGCCGAGCGTTGCTGATGCGGGCGCCGATGGTGGTGACGCGAGCGCCGATGGCGCTGTCGGCCGTGCGTACTGCGCGGACACGAACAACGACCCGAATAACTGCGGCGCGTGCGCGACGGTGTGCCCGAGCGGGCCCAATCAGATCGCCGTCTGCGCGGCGGGCGCGTGCCGCACCGTGTGCGCGACGAACTTCACGGATTGCGACGGCAACGCCGCGAACGGATGCGAGGCGAACACGAGCAACGACGTCAACAACTGCGGTCGCTGCGGGACCGTGTGTCCGCTGCCTGCGAACTTCTTCGCGCCCGCGTGCACCATGGGCACCTGCGGAGCGAGCACGACGTGCCAGCCCGGTCGCGGAGACTGCGACATGATGGCGGCCAACGGCTGCGAGACGCGCACGAGCAACAACGACGCGAACTGCGGCGCGTGCGGGACCGTGTGCCCGATGGGGCAGTCGTGCAGCGCGGGGATGTGCCGAACGCCCACGGAGGGAGAGCTGCGACTGGTTGCTCCTGGAGCAAACCCGCTCTTCGGCCGCGTCGAAGTGTATCACTCGGGCGTGTGGGGAAGCGTCTGCGACGACGCGTTCACCAGCGCCAACGCGGCGGTGATCTGCCGCCAGCTCGGCCTCACCGGGGGCGCGTTCATGTGCTGCGCCGCTGCAGGGTCGTCTTCGGGCCCGATTCACCTCGACGACGTGAGCTGCGTCGGGACGGAGGCGCGCCTCGTTGACTGCACGCACCCCGCGTTTGGCGTGAACAATTGCAGCCACGCCGAGGACGTCGCCGTCACCTGCACGCCCTGAGCGAGCTGTCTCAGTCGCCCTGAAACGCCCCCGCGCGCAGCGTGATCACCAGCGTGTCGCGGTAGCCACCGGCCTCTCCGGCGGGCTGAATCGGGGTCGTCTCGTGGATCACGCGCTCGTCGTCGAGCAAGAGCGTGGTGCCGGGCTCTTCGATGGTGAAGCGCGTTCCGTGCGGGCCACGGGCGTCGAACACGCGGGTTTCTCCGCCGCGAACGCCTTCTCGCGCGATGAGCGTCACCGAGACGAGGTCCACTCCGTCACGGTGCGCGCCCTCGGGCGTGGGCCGTCCGATCCCGTCCGTCGTGTCGATGCGAAACTGGTGCGCTTCGACGAACCACGGCCTCGCTCCGCGCAGCGCATCGGCGCGCGCGGCGAGCATTCGAAGCATCCCGTTCCACGCGGAGTCATCAGTGAGCGACTCGTCGATCGGGTCGAACCACCGCTGAATTCCCCCGTGAAGCGCGTTGTACTCGACCGACTGCCAGTGCGCGCGGTGCGGCCGTCGCTCGATGCGCTCTCCCTCGACGACGTAGCAAGCGTACCGCCGTCGCCGATACCGTCCGCCGTCGCGCAGATAGCGATCGGGCGTGAGGTCCTTCCACAAGAGCGACCAGCGATCGAGCGGTAGCAGCAGCCCCAGTCGAGATTCGAGCCCAGCGCGGTCGAGCACCGCGTGACCTTGTGAGCGAAGCAGCGCGTCGACCGACGCGGGCGCGCAGCATGGTGGTGCGAGGGTTTGCACAGCGCGGAGAGTACACCCCATCCCTGATCCTCTGGCGCGGCACGGCTCGATGCATTTGCATCGAGCGTGACGTCGCGGGAGTCAGAGGATCAGGGATGCGAAATGAAACTTCCCTGATCCTCTGGCGCGGCACGGCTCGATGCATGCTGCATCGAGCGTGACGTCGCGGGAGTCAGAGGATCAGGGATGCGCTCTCATGCATTTGCAACGAGACAAGTGCGCTGCACACTCTGCGCATGCGCTCACTTCTTCGGGCTTCGCTTGTTTCGCTCGTGTTCGTGTTGGGAGCCTGCGGAGGCTCGAACAACCCCGACGTCGTCAACAACGACGCTCGCATGGACGTCGCCCAGCAAACGGACGCGGGCTCGGACGTCGCTTCACCGAGCGACGGATCTGTCCCTGAGGCCAGCGTCGATGCGTCGAGCGCGGACGCGGGCATGTGCGCGATGTCCGGCGAAACATGCGACGACATGACCAACCCGTGCTGCGCCGGCCTCGCGTGCATGGTGCGCGGCGGCGCCGGTGGAACCGCGTGCGCAGACCCCATGTGTCGACGCACGGGCGAGAGCTGCGATCAGGCCCACCCGTGTTGCCCGTCCTCGGCGTGCGCTGGCGCGGCGGGCGCGCAGACCTGCTTGCCCACCCCGTGATCGATCACACGCGCGCGCCGCGGATCAGCCGCTGCGCGAGCGCTTGCCACCGCGCAGAGGCGTCTCGCTGTGCGTCCGCTGCGACGCGCGCCAGTTGATCCGCGAGCGGAACGCAGTCGCTCGGCGCGATCCCCTGCACCAATCGCTTGGCCTCGTCGCGGTGCGCGTTGGCCGTCTCGCGGCAATCAATGATCACTCGCGCGGTGTCGACCTCTTCGTCGATGTGCTTGGGCAACGCCGTGACGTGCGAGAGGTACTCCATCGGGAGCCCGAAGCCCTCGGCGATGCGCCAGAGCTCTCGGGCTGTGTACATCGGAAGGATGTTTCCCGAGGCGTTTGCGCCGGTCGCGACGCGAAAATCCAGGGCGAGCTCGCGCTTGAGCGTGTCTTCTCCGACGCCGGTGACGAGCTCGTCGAGGCCCGAGCGCATCCACTGCTGCTTCGCTCCGTCGAGCTGAAACGAGCTGCACTGCGAGACCTTGCGAAAGGCCCATCGCCACCGGCGCGCGTCGGGGGCGCGTCGCTGCAACACGTTGAGCGCCCTGGGAAAATCCTGGCGTCTCAGCAGGATCGCCGCGTCGTCGCTGATCCTCGTGTAGTCGGCCAGGGGCGTGGTCGTCGCGAAGGGTGTGTTTTGCACGGCGACTTCGGCCATTGCCCGATCGAAGCGCCCCCGGTCAACAAACGCGCAGGCCCGGCTCTTGTTGGAAATTTGCCTGTAAACTCTCTGCGAATCGCACGCGCGAGTCATGGCGAGAAGGTGAGCAAGTCTTCACAGCGCGCTACGATGTTCGAAGGACCCAAGCCAATGACCGAGGGACACAAGCCGCTTCCGCGCGAGGTGTTCGTTCTTCTCGCCGCCGTCGCTCGCGCTGACGGAAAGCTCGACGACGAAGAGATCGACGCGATCGCGCGCGCCGCGCTCGACGAGGGCCTCGAGCTCTCGGAGATCGAAGCGATCGAGAAGGCCATTCGCGACGGCGTCGCCATCGACGAGGTGGACATTCAGGCGCTCTCTCCGCGCGATCGCTTGTACGCGTACGCGGTCGCCTCGTGGGTCTCGCTGGTCGACGGCGAGCGCACCGAGCGAGAAGACGCCGCGCTGTTCTCGCTCGCGTTCGTGCTCAGGCTCACGCCGCGAGGCCGCCAAGAGGCGGACGCGATCGTGCTCGACCTGTTTCACAAGCCCGACGGAGACAAGCTCGCGCGCTTCGATTTGAAGGGCCTGCGCGCCGAGCTCGAGCGTCGCCTCGGAAAGCCCTCCACCTACCCGCCTCCCGCGTGAGCTCGCCGTGAGCGCGCGCGGTGACTCTGTGCGGCGATGGCTCGATGAGCGCGACGCTCGTATGCGCGAGGCGCTGCGCGCGCTGGTCGAGCGATCGAGCTTCACCGCGGATCGTGACGGGGTTGTCTCTGCGCTCGACGCGCTCGAGTCCATGCTGCCATCGCACTGGAATCGTCAGAGAATTTCCAGCGAAACATCGGGCGGGCACCTGATCGTGCACGGCGGCAGAGCGGCGCGCGAGGGCGGCGCGATCCTCGTGGGGCACATCGACACGGTGTTCGCGCGCGACGTGTTCAGCGGGTACCGCGAAGAGCCCGGAGACATCGCGCGAGGCCCCGGGGTGCTCGACATGAAGGGCGGGTTGATCGTGACGCTCTTCGGGTTGCTCGCGGCCGAAGCCGAGGGCAGAGCGCTCGCGCCGTGGACGTGGGTGATCGTCGGCGACGAGGAGATCGGCTCGCCCGAGGGCGCTCCGCTGCTGCGCGAACAAGCGCAGGGAGCGTCGTGTGCGCTCGTGTTCGAGTCGGGCCGCGCTCACGACGCGATCATCACGCAGCGCAAAGGGACGGGGTCGCTCACCGTTCGCGCGACGGGCGTCGCGGCGCACGCGGGCAACGCGCACGACAAGGGCCGCAACGCGCTGTGGTCGCTCGCGCGCTGGGTCGATGCCGCGCAGTCGCTCACGGACTACGCGCGCGGCGTCACGGTCAACGTCGGCACGCTCCACGGCGGAACCTCGAAGAACACCGTCCCCGACCGCGCCACCGCCGAGGTCGACATCCGCTTCGTACTCGCTGAAGACCGAGCGTTTCTCCAGAGCGCGCTCGCGCGCCTCGCCGCCGAACGCGCCCTCGAAGGGACGACCATCGCCCTCGAATGGGGCCCCGGCCGCGCCCCGCTGGTGCGCACCCAAGCGAGCGCCGCGCTTCGCGCACAGTACGCCGCGTGCCAACGAGACTCGGGCCTCGGCGACGGCGAGTCTCCGTTGGTGGGCGGAGGCAGCGACGCCTCGACGACAAGCGACGCAGGGGTTGCGTCCATCGACGCGCTCGGAGTGCGAGGCGAGGGCTTTCACACGGTGCGCGAGTACGCTGAGCTCCGAACGCTCGCGCCGAAGGCCGAAGCGCTCGCGCGATTTCTCGCTACGGTGCCCGCGGAGAATGCAGCGCCCGCGTGAGCTTGGGCTACCCTGAGCGCGTGGAGGTCTTCGCGCTCGAGGTGTCATTCAAGAACAAGCTTCGTTCGGTGGCGTGGGTGTCTTCGTTGGCGTTGTTCGTAGCGGGGTGTCCTTCGAAGCCTCCGCACGATTCGGGGGTGATCGTTCAACGAGACACGGGGCCCGAGCGCGCGGTGGCGGACGATGATTTCGACGTCGTCGAGATGGACGCTTCGTACGAGCCAGATCCGTTGGATCCGGACGCGTACGCGTTTCCTGTCGCGCACGAGGCGGGCGCGGCGAGCGAGGACGCGGGCGACCCTGACGCGGGCGACAGCGGAGTGGACACGCGCTCGCCGATCGATCGACCGATCGCTGAAGAGTGGCCGGCGGTCAACGCGTGGAGCGATGATTTCGAGCGCGAATACACGCGCTTCGTCGCGAAGCTGGGCGAGGGCGTCGCCGCGCGTCGGTGCGGTCGACTCGATCGTTGTCTGCGCAACCCCGAGTACAACACGCTGTACGACGAGCGCACGGACCGCGGGCTGTACCTCAACGTGGACTGCGCGGACTTGCCGTACGTCTTGCGCGCGTACTTCGCGTTCAAGCGAAAGCTCCCGTTCGGGTACACGTTCTGGGTCGACGGCGCTCCGTCGCGCGCAGGAAAAGACCCGCGCTACATGGTGGGGATCGTCCCGGGCGACGTTCGCAACTGGTGGCGTCACCGCACGTTTCGCTCGCTGTTGCGAGACATGGGCTCGTGGGTTCACTCGGGGATGTACCGCGTCTCTGCGCGGCGCGAGGGCGGCGACTTCTACACCGTGGCCCTCAATCGCCAGAACGTTCGCCCCGGAACGACCTTCTACGACCCCAACGGCCACGTGCTCGTCGTGACCTCGGTCGAAGACGACGGCTCGGTGTTCATGATGGACGGACACCCTGATGGATCGCTGACGAGCAAGCGATTCGGCGCGGCTTTTGTCGCGGGAACATACGATCTCGGCGGCGGCTTCAAGAACTTCAGGCCCGTCACGTTGGTGGGGCGGCAGGTGACGATCGCTCGCAACGCGGATTGTCCGGGCTGGGACGCGGCGCAGCAGTACACGCGGGCGAACTTCGTCGTGAACGGCGAGCCTGCGGAGTACAGCGAGTTCGTTCGTTCGCAGCTCGCGGACCCGCGCGCGCAGCAAGATCCCGTGCACGAGGTCCGCGCGCAAATCGCCGCGCTGTGCAGCGACATCACCGATCGCGTCGACGCGGTGAACTTCGCGCTCACCAACGGGCTGCACCAGCGCTCGCATCCCAACGAGCTCCCGAGCAACATCTACGGAACGGACGGCGACTGGGAGACCTACTCCACGCCCTCTCGTGACGCGCGGTTGAAAGCGGCGTTTCGCGAGCTCTCGCACACCGTGCAAGTGACCCTTCGCCGCAATCCCTCTCTGCTCGAACAAGTGCGCGGCGCGTGGCGCGAAGAAGTGGCGCGGCCCGCCTGCCAGTACACGTACACGAACACGCGCGGCGCGACGGTGAACCTCTCGTTCGAGACCATCATCGATCGACTGTTCTCGATGTCGTTCGACCCGTACCACTGCGTCGAGCTTCGCTGGGGAGCGCCCGCGGGCTCGCCCGAGCTCGCCTCGTGCCCCGACAACGAGCTCAAGCGCATCTGGTATTCGCGTGAGAATCGCCTGCGCAATCGCATCGATCGCGAGTACGGCGCCCCGACGCCCGTGACGTTCGGCCCCGATCGTCCCGACAACGTGGACCCGCGCCAGTGGCTCACGAACCCGCCGCCGCCGGATCCCCCGCGCGACGCGGGCGTTCGTCGCTAACAACAGCGGCAGCGCGCTGCGACGCCGTTCGCCGCCAACCACAATTGTGGTGCGTTGAATTTGCGAACACCGTCGCCGATGCTCTCCCCATGCGCGTGATGCTCTACGACCCCACGTGCGTGCGCTCGCTGGGGCGACCCGGGCTCTCGAAGTACTGGCGCGCGGGCTCGGTGCTCTATGGCTCAGTGCTTCGTCGCTTCGACGCGTGGCGCGCGGTGCGCTCGTGGGACGAGGGGCTTCGCTGGATCGCGAACCTCCGTCCCTCCGAGCCCATCGACGAAGTTCAATACTGGGGCCACGGAAAGTGGGGCTGCGCCCTCATCGATCGCGACCTGTTCGACGAGCGCGCGTTGGTCTCGTCGCACCCGCTCAATCCATCGCTGCGCGCGATCGCTGCGCGTATGCGCGGACGCGACGCGCTCTTCTGGTTTCGCACGTGCGAGACGCTCGGCGCAGACGTGGGCCACCGCTTCGCGCGCGACCTCGCTGACACGATGGGCTGCCGCGTCGCGGGGCACACGTTCGTCATCGGCGCGCTGCAGAGCGGCCTGCACTCGCTCTCGCCGGGCGCCTCTCCCCATTGGGACGCCGCCGAAGGACTCGCCGAAGGAACCCCCAGCGACCCGCGCCGCGCTCACGCGTCCTCGTGGCGCGCGCCGAACACGATTCACTGTCTGCAGGGAGCGATTCCCCCGCGCTGGTGAGCGCTCGCCGCCCTCCGATTCACAACGCGCCGCTCATGAACGCGCGCACGCACGCCGCGGCGTCCCCGCAATCGCTCTGCGCGATGCAGTCGCGAATCGCGCTCGACGCCGACGGGCGCAGCCATCCTTCCCAGCCGTTGAGCGCCTGCACTTCGTCGCTCGTCCATGCGGTCCATCCGCAGGTCATCCCCTTCGCTTGAAGCTCGTCGCCGAGCGTCCCTGCAGTGAGCATCGCGAAGCAGCGCGCTGTGGACTGACCGCACGGCGTCTGTTCGATGCACTGGTAGACCGGGACCGCTTCGGGGCGCTCGAATCGCGACGCCTTCGCGCAGTCCGTGAGCGCGTCGCGCATCCCGCACGTGCCCAAGTGCGAACGCGCGAGATCACACGCCTGTCGAACGTTGGTGTCCTCTCGCGTCGCGCGCACTTGCCACGGTCGCTCGACGCACGCTCCGCCTCCCCTGCAGGGAGTGCAGCGGTCCGCGCTGCACGCGCTCGTGCAGTCGCCGCCGATCTCCCACACCGCGTTCAAGCACGTGTTGCACAAGCGCGCGGCGCTGTCCTGACACTGCCGATAAAACACGTCGCACTGCGTGACGCAGCCCCTCTCGACGCGAACGTCGTCTGCGGCGCACGCAGACAACAACGAAACAACGAGCACTCCGAGCAACTTCACTGAGCGAATCACGGGACCTCCGATGGATCACAGCCGGTGTGTCCGGCTCACGGCGCCCGTTCTCGTTGCGGCTCGCGTCGCGGTTGCGCGCGGCGAGAGATTTTGTCCGCTACCCCTTCTTCACGCGCCTGGTGATCACCGCGGACTTCGCGTCCAAGCCCAGCTCGAGCCCGCCGAACGTGCGCGCGATGGTGCTGCCATCGGCGCTGATCGAGAGCAGCCGCGAGGGCTTCTTTCCCCCTGATTTAGCCCGCGGAATCGTCGCTGCCTCCCCCGTCACGAGGTCCACTCGCACGAGGTCGTGCCCGCTGTTGTGCGAGCAGAGCGCCGTTCGTCCGTCGCGCGCGAGCCACCGCACCGTCGCGGGCATCCGCATCGAAGTCCACTCGTTCGTGCGCAGGTCCACCGTGTGCACATCTCGTTGCTGCTCGTCTCCGTCGACGTACTCGCTCGACGTCACCACCAGCGTGTCGTCGTCGCGAAACGCCAGGAACTGCCCGAGCCGCGTCGCCCCTGGCGCGCGCAGCTCGCGAACGCGCTCGAGCTCGTCGCGGTCGAACAGCCAGAGCGAGTCGCACCACGAGAGCGCTCCGCGTTGTTCGCGAAACGCGATGGCGGTGCAGTCTCTGCCTGCGTAGGTCGTTCCGTTCTTGTTGCGCGCGTCCGGAAGGGCGAGCGAGCGAGTCTTGTTCGCGTCGAACACCGAGAAGAAAAGCGCGCCAAACGAGCCCACCACCACCACGTCGCCGCCGTCAGGCGTGAACGCCACCGCCGCGGGATCGTTGTAGTTCGAGTCCCTCGTCGCGAGCTTGTGATCGCGCATCGCCTTCTCGATCGAGACGAACCGCAACGGTGCTCCCGCCCGCGTCACGTCGAAGAGATAGCAGTCGTTCGACCCCATCGAGCCCGAGTGGTGCGAACACGCGACGAAGAAGTGCCGGCCATCCGGGCTGAAATCAATGAGCACGGGAATGCCCACGCTCTCGTAGAGCTCCTCTTCGTAGTCCTCGTCTTCGTAGTCGTCTTCGTCGTCTTCGTCACCGTCACGAGCGAGCCTCGTCGGAGCCTCGTCGCTCTCGGGATCGCCCTCGATCCAGCGAAACTCCTCGATGGTGTTTCCCGTGCTCGTGTCGAACAGCCGAACGACCGGCAGCTCGGACACAGCGAGCCGCGCCCCCGTCGAGTCCAACACTGCGAGGGGGAAGAACTGGTAGTCCGACAGGTCGATGCGCGTCGCCATGCCCGATGATCGCTCGACCTCGTGCTCGCGCGTCACTACGCGCGCGCGGTTCCGCTCTTTTCAGCGATCCGATCCGAGCCGCTTCGCCGTTCGCCGCATTCCCTCTGCGATCGACACGAACAGCGCTTCGGGAAATCCCTCGGTGAGCTGCTGCCCCACTTCGTCGATCGCCCCTTCGAGACGCGCCAACGTCTCGTCGATGATCGACTCCATCGTGTGCACACCGCAGCTCTTCGCCGTCTCGACGAGGTGATGCCTGGTGATCTCGCAGTGCTTGTAGTGGCGGTTCTTTGCCCAGAGCGCCATCGCCAGCTTGAGCTTCTTCTCGTGCACCTGATCGTGCGCGTCACCCACGACCGGCCACGCAGAGAGCACGTCGTACAAAGGCGTCAGACGAAACGCTCCCTTGGCGAGCAGGTGAACGCTGAAGTTCTTCGCGTGGCCGTCGGTCGCTGCGAGCAGCACGAAGAGCAACTGCGCTCGCATCAGCGTCGCGAGGTCTCCGTCTCGGTTCGACGAAGTCGCGAGGATGCGCGCGATTGTCGCGAGACCTGGTCCACCGTCGCTCTCGTACTTTTGTGAGCTGGGCGTCGCCGTCGCCTGACAGAAGTCCTCTTGCGGCAGGCGCATCCACCACTGTTTCGATCGGTGAAGCTCGCGGTCGAACCGCTCGACGACCAGCGCCTTCGTGTCTTCGAAGCGCTCGATGCGTGCCCTCGCGATCGGCACGCCGAAGGCCTCGATGAGCTTGGAGCACAGCCACTCGTTCTCGACGGACGTTCGAAGGTCCGCTCGCATTCCGCCAACGAATCCTAGGGGGAGCTTGAAAATATGTGTCGTGGGTGTCGCTCCCCGCGGACGGCACCATTGGCCCTTGTGCCACAAGAGCGCGGTCTTCTCCTGCGCTCCGGCGATGCTAATGCGAAAGTCATCGTCACCCGCGAACATCCGCCCCGTGCTGGTCGTCGCTCGCAGCACCCTCGCGACCTGCGCTGTGTCGATCGGTTCGGCGTCGATCGTCGTGACCGCGCTCGGTGCTCGTTGCCCCGTCGAGAGCTGCAGCGCACCCACGCAGTCCGATCCCAGCGCAGTGAGAAGATCAAAGGCACTGTCGCTGTCGAGCGCGTAGCGATCTCGAAGTCTCTTTCGGATGGCTTCGTTGTCCGGCAGCAGATTGTCGAAGTAGTTCTGCACCCGCCTCCCTAGAAGCGGTTTGCCGTCGAAGTTGAACGGCAGAGACAGCGATAGCGCGCGCCCCTGCTCGGACTCAATCCACGTTGGGTCGTAGACGAGCTCGTGCTGCCCATCACCGTTGATCGTCCAGCGGCCAACCGCAAGTCCGTTCATCGACAGTTCGAGGGCAAGCCGCTTTGATTTTCGGCCCATGAAATCACCACTCGCTCGCAGGGGAGGTGCTCGTCGGCTTGTCTTCGATCGAGAGTTCGAGCCCCAACTTCGCGCACAGCAACAGCAGCCGTTCGAGCGAGAGTTGCCCTGCGTTGGCTTCGAGCGTCGAGTAGCGGCCTTGTTGGATGCCTAACACGGCACCAACTTCGGCTTGCGATAGACCGAGGGCGTGACGACGAGCTCTAACGATTTCAGAGACTTGTGCGGCAGTTCGGATCGTGGCGCGGTGCATTGTGTATCTGTAATACCGATAAATCCAAAATATCTCTATTGCAAATATTATGGGATTATCTGTATTGTCGATACTCAAGCTCTCGCCTACGCGAGCAACCCGCGCTTCTTTCCCACGCGGGTAAACGCGGCGATCGCGTGGTCCACTTGCTCGGTCGTGTGCTGCGCGCTCAGCTGCACTCGGATCCGCGCCTCTCCCTTCGGAACCACCGGAAACGAGAACCCGATCACGTACACGCCTTCATCCAGAAGGTCGTCCGCCATCTCTCCCGCCAATCGAGCGTCGCCGAGCATCACCGGCACGATCGGGTGAATGCCCGGCTTGATGTTGAACCCCGCCGCGCTCATTCCCTCGCGGAATCGCTGCGCGTTGTTCATCACTCGGTCGCGAAGCTCCGTGCTCCCTTCGATCAAGTCCAGCACCGCGACGGACGCGCCCAAGATCGCCGGCGCGAGCGCGTTGGAGAAGAGATACGGCCGCGACCGCTGTCGCAGAAGCTCGATGATCTCGCGACGTCCCGTGGTGAATCCGCCCGAGGCTCCGCCGAGCGCCTTGCCGAGCGTGCTCGTCATCACGTCCACCCGCGATTGAACGCGAAAATGCTCGGGCGTCCCGCGGCCCGTCGCGCCGATGAAGCCCGAGGCGTGCGAGTCGTCCACCATCACCATCGCGTCGTACTTGTCCGCGAGGTCACAGATCTGATCGAGCTTCGCGAGGTAGCCGTCCATCGAGAACACGCCGTCCGTCGCGATCAACCGCAGCCGCTTGCTCTGCGTCGCCTTCAGCGCCGCTTCGAGCGCCTCGAGATCCCCGTTGGGATAACGATGGCGCTCGGCCTTGCAGAGACGGATTCCGTCGATGATCGACGCGTGGTTGAGCGCGTCCGAAATGATCGCGTCGTCCTCGCTGAGGATCGTCTCGAAGAGGCCTCCGTTCGCGTCGAAGCACGAGCCGTACAAGATCGTGTCCTCGGTCCCGAGCCAGCGCGAGATGCGCTGCTCGAGCGTCTTGTGCAGGTCTTGAGTGCCGCAAATGAAGCGCACCGACGACATGCCGAACCCGTGCGTGCGAATGGCCTCGTGCGCCGCTTCGATCACCGTCGGGTGCGAGGACAGCCCGAGGTAATTATTGGCACAAAAATTCAAGACCTTGCGCTTCCCGCGGGACGGAAGCTCGACCTCGATCCCCGACGACTGCGGCGAGATGATCACTCGCTCGGACTTGAACAGCCCGGCGTCGCGGATCTCGTTGAGCGTTGCGTTGTAGATGTCCTTGGACTTTCCGACGGCCATGCGTGCGCTCCTTGCCGGCACTCCCCCTACCTGACCTCGCGTGCGCGGGGAAGAGCAGAGCCTTTGCGCGGAGCGTCAACGGGGCGTATCAACGCGCGAACACGATATGACAGCCGGTTTTCTCGAGACCGTCCGAGACGCTCCCCTCGTCGCAGACGGCGCCATGGGCACGCAGCTCTACGCGAACGGCGTGCTGTTCACCACCAACTACGACGAGCTCTGCATCTCGCGCCCCGAGCTGGTCAAGCGCATCCACGGCGAGTACCTCAAGGCGGGCGCGCAGATCATCGAGAGCAACACGTTCGGCGCGAACCGCTTTCGACTGCAGCGCTTCGGCTTCGCTGAGCGTGTGCGCGAAATCAACATGGCAGGGATTTCGCTGGCCCATCAAGCGGTCAGCGAGTCGCCGCAGCGCGCGTTCGTCGCGGGCGCGATCGGCCCGACGGGGCTCAATCTCAAGAGCCTTCCCGCGGAAGAGAAGGATGCTATTCGCGCGGCGTTCGTCGAGCAGGTCGAGGGGATGATCGGGGGAAGGCACAAGCCCGACGTGATCGCGATCGAGACCATGCGGCACCCGGACGAAGTGCAGCTCGCGATGAGCGCCGTCCGTTCGGTGACCGACCTGCCCATGATGGTCATGGTCTCGTACGACGCGTTCGGAACCATGGCCGACGGAACCAGCCCCGAGCGCATGGCCGAGCTGCTCGTTCAGTGGGGCGCCGACGTGATCGGCGTCAACTGCGGCGACGGCCCTGCGGGCGTCTACGAAAACATCGAGAAGATGCGGCACGTGGGCCTCCCGTTGGTGGCGATGCCCAACGCAGGGCTGCCTCGCAGGCTCGACGGACGCATGGTCTACATGGCCACGCCCGAGTACTTCGGCGTGTACGCCAAGCGCTTGATCAAGCTCGGCGTGCGCGTCGTCGGCGGCTGCTGCGGAACGACCCCCGATCACATCCGCGAGCTCGTCGGCTCTGTGAAAATGCGCGCCGCCGCCGCGCAGAGCACGGACAACGAAGAGAGCTCGGGCTCGGTCGAAGGCGGGACGCCCATCCCTCCGCCCGGCGTCGAGGTCGTCGCGATCGCGCAGAAATCCCGGCTCGGATCGAAGCTCGGCCAGCGCTTCATCACCAGCGTCGAGGTCAATCCTCCCTCGCACTTGTCCCTCTCGCAGACGCTCGATCGCGTGCGAATGCTCCAGCGATCGGGCATCGACGCGATCAACATCGCCGACGGTCCTCGAGCCAGCGCGCGCATGAGCAACCTCGCGATGGCGATGCGCGTCGAGCAGTCCGTCGGCATCGAGACCATCCTTCACGTGTGCTGCCGCGACCGAAACACCTTGGGCATGGTGGCGCACGTGCTCGGGGCGCACGAGCTCGGGATCCGCAACATGGTGGTGATCACCGGCGACCCGCCGAAGATGGGCGACTACCCAACGTGCACCGCTGTGTACGACATGGATTCGGTCGGCGCCCTGCGCATGATCCGCGGCTTCAACCACGGCCGAGACCCGGGCGGAAAAGCGTTCGGCGGCGCGACGAGCTTTCTCCTCGCGACCGGAGCGGAGCCTGCGGCGATGGACTACGAGGGCGAGCTCGCCAAGCTCCGCCGCAAAGTGCAAGCGGGCGCCGAGCTCGTCATGACCCAGCCCGTGTACGAGCCCGCGGTGCTCGAGCGGTTTCTCGACGACGTCGCTCCGCTGGGCATTCCTGTGATGGTCGGGCTGTGCCCGCTGATCAGCTATCGCAACGCTGAGTTTCTGCACAACGAAGTGCCCGGAATGCAGATCCCCGAGGCGATTCGCGAGCGGATGCGCAAGGCAGGCACCGGCGAGCCCGCGCGACGAGAGGGCGTTCGCGTCGCCAGAGAGATGCTCGCGGCCGTGCACAAGCGCGTCGCGGGCGCGTACATCATGCCGCAGCGCGAGTACTACGAGTCCGCGATCGAAGTGGTCGACGGCTACCTCTCGGACGACGCCCTGCGCGGCGGGTGAGCGCGCTGCGCCGCCGCGCAGTTGCCGGGCTCTCTCTCGGTTTGTTACACCGCAGGGCGCTGTGAACACACGAACGCTCTCTGCCCTCGCGCTCGCCTCGGCCTCGATGATCGCCGGCTGCGCGAGCGCCGGTCGCTACGGCTACGCCCGCGAGTATGTGTACCTGTCCGACGAGCGAGCCTACGGCGATCGCGCGGACGAAACCGCGGTGTACGACGAAGTTCGTCGCTTGCCCGACCGCTTCAACGATCGCTTGATCTCTTGGTGGGGCATCGTCACCGACGTCGAGAACTCGAGCAACGGAGCGGCGCGCGTCACCATGCAGCTCCGCACGCACCAGGCGCGACACCTGTGCGAAGACGAGACCGACGCCTCGTGCCGCGTGACCATCAACGACCGCGACGGAGGCTCGTTTACCGCCGTCGTCACGCTCTCGCCCGACGATCAGGCCGGTGAAAACCGCGTCCAACCGCTGTCCGTCCTGCGCGTGTACGGGACGGTGATGCAGGGCGACTACAACCGCGAAGGCGGCCCCATCCTCCGCGCGCAGTACTACCGACACTGGCCCCGCGGGCAGTACGTCACGAGCAGCGCTGCAGGCGCGCTTCGTCGCTGAGATTCTCGAACGAAGGGGTCCTTGACCGCGCAGGGTTTTCACGAGGAAATCCGCGCATGGCCCCCGCCCTTCCGAGCGCCCTCGCGCGCTCGCTGCCCTTGCTTGCGCTCGCGCTCGTCGCTTGCAGCCCGCGCAACCCCACGCCGGACGCGAGCGCCGACTCGGCGAGCTCGGACGTCGACGTCGTGGCCACGGATTCGAGTGAGCCCGCGATGGACGCGGCTGTGATGGACGACGTCGTTCCAGCGAGCGAGGGCGGGCGATACACGTTTCCCGACGCGACCCCGTCCGTCGGCGATCCGCTCGTGCTCGATCCCCGCACGAGAGGGCCGTTTCGCACGGGCTATCGCGTGCTCTCGATCACGTACACGCCTCCGACGGCGAGCGCGCCGAGGACGATCCCCGTGCACGTTTGGTATCCGACGTGGGCGCTCTCGGGCCCGATCGCCGTGTACCAACGGCTCGTGATGGACCGCGAGTCCTTTCGCGACGCGCCTCCCGCGCCCCCGGTGCACATGGGCGGCTACCCCGTGCACGTGTACTCGCACGGAGACCGCGGCTTCGGCGGTTCGAGCGCGTTCGTCGCGCGGTATTTCGCGTCGCACGGGTGGATCACGGTCGCGCCCGATCACGTGGGCAACACGCTCAGCGACACGCCGTCGCCCAGGCCCTACGCGCTCTATCACCTGCGCTCTCGCGACGTGAGCGCCGCGCTCGACGCGGTCGAGCGGCTGCCCATGACCGATCCGCTTCGACAGCTCGGCGCGATCGTCACGAGCCGCACGGTCCTCTCGGGGCACTCGTTTGGAACGCACACCGTGTGGACCAGCGCGGGGGCGACGTTCGACGTCGAGCGCATCCGCCCCAATTGCACTGCGGCCAACGCGTGCAACGACGCGGACATGATGGCCTTCGCGATGACCAACTACCACGACGCGCGCTTCGTCGCGGGCATCCCCATGGCCGGCTCGATCAACCGATCGCTCTTCGGCCCGATGGGACACACGTCGGTCACCAACTTCCCCATGCTCGCCATGAGCGGAACGGCCGATCCCGTCGGCGCCGACACGCAGTTCGACTCGACCGCTCCGATGCCGCTCACGTGGATCGACATCCGCGGCGGGTGCCATCAGTTCTTCGCGCTCGGCGGGTGCGCGGACATCCCCGACTCGGAGCAAGATCGAATCGTTTCGACCTGGGCTCTGGCGTTCGCGCGTCGTCACGTCCTCGACGATCGCTCGACGCTCGTACAATCAGTCATCGACGGCTCGATGCCTGTCTCGGATCGCGTCACCCTACGGATGAGATAACGCCATGCGCCGCAGAGTTGCACCACTGCTGTTGTTGACCTCGCTCGCGGCGTGTTCGCCGCGGCCGACGCAGGACGCTTCGCTCGGTGACGCTTCGGACAGCGCCGTCGAAGCGGGCGCCGATGTGTACAGCCGGCCCGACGCGCTGCCTCCGCAGCCGACGACGCCGTACGTCCCCAACGAACCGCACCTGCGAAGGCTCACGCAGCGGCAGTACACCAACTCGATTCGCGACGTGCTCGGCGACTCGCTGGTGGTGACGCGCTCGCTCGAGCCCGACGTGCGCGCCGAGGGCTCGACGAGCATCGGCGGGACGAACAGCACGATTTCGCAGCGCGGAACGGAGCAGTACCAAGACAGCGCCTACGACATCGCCCAGCAAGTGCTGCGCATGCCCGAGCGCCGCGCGATGGTGCTCTCGTGCACGCCCGCAGCGGTGCGCGACGATGCGTGCGCGGGGACGTTCTTGCGCGCGTATGGAAGGCGCTTGTGGCGCAGGCCGCTCGCCGAGGCAGAGCTCTCGCTGCTCGTGAACATCGCGGGACGCGCTGCAGAATCGCTGATGGATTTTCATCGCGGGCTCGAGTTCGGGCTCGCGACGATCCTTCAGTCGCCGGACTTTCTCTTTCGCGCTGAGATCGGGACCGTTCGCGGGATGGAGCGCCGCTACGAGCGCTACGAGCTCGCCTCGCGCCTCTCGTACTTTCTCTGGAACGGCCCCCCGGACGACGCCCTGCTCGACGCCGCAGAGAGCGGCGCGCTCGAGACCAGCGAAGGGTTGAACGCGCAGGTCGATCGCATGCTCACCTCGCCCAAGGCGCGGCGAGGACTCGAAGCGTTCATCACGGACTGGCTTCGCCTGGACGACCTGGATTTTATCTCGCGAGACGCGACGCTCTACCCGGCGTTCGGCGCGGATTTCGGACCGTCGGCGCGCGAAGAAGTGCTGCGCACGGTGGACTGGATCGCGCTCGATCAGGACGCGGATTTTCGCGAGGTCCTCACCACGCGCGACACGTTCGTGAACCGACGGCTCGCGTCGATCTACGGGATCACGTTTCCGGTGCGCGGCGCGCCGGTGACGCAGTTCGAGCGCGTGCAGTTTCCCGAGTCGCAGCCCCGCCGCGGAATCCTGGGAATGGCCGCGTTTCTCGGGCTCGAGGCGCACCCGACGTCCACTTCGCCCACGCTGCGAGGCAAGTACGTGCGCGAGGTCTTGCTCTGCCAGACGATGCCCGCGCCCCCCGCCGGCGTGAACACCGCGATCCCCGAGCCCTCGGCGATGGCGCGCACGCTGCGCGAGCGATTGCAGGTGCATCAAGAGGTCCCCTCGTGTCGCGGCTGCCATCAGCTCATGGACACGATTGGCCTCGGCTTCGAAAACTTCGACGCGCTCGGACGCTTTCGCACCACCGAGAACGGCACCCTCATCGACGCGACAGGAACGCTGGATTTCATCCCCTTCCGCGACGCCGCCGAGTTCGCGCAGGTGCTGCACGACGAGCCCGCCTTCACCCGCTGCGTGGTCAATCGCCTGTACCGCCACGCGTGGGGCGTGCGCGAGGCCGAGCCGCAGCGCGAAGAGATCGAGCGCCTTTTGCTCTCGTTCTCCTCGAGCGGATTCAAGCTCCGTGGGCTCTTGCGTACGATCGCGGTCGGCGAGGCATTTCGCAGGGCTTCGACGCTCGAAGTCCCGCCGTTGCCGCCGCTGCCCGACGCGGGGGCGAGCGACGCAGCGACCGACGCCAGCTCCGATGCGAGCGCTGATGCAAGCGTGGAGGCAGACCGATGAAGCCGCTCTCTCGAAGGACAGTGCTCCGTGGTGTGCTCGGCGGCGCGGCGATCTCCGTCGCGCTCCCGTGGCTCGAAGCGATGAGCGATCAGACCCGGCGGGCGCGCGCGGACAACGCGTTTCCCAAGCGATTCGGCGTGTGGTTCTTCGGCAACGGAGTGATCCCCGCGCAGTGGGTCCCCGCGGTCGAAGGCGCCCTGTGGCAGCCCTCGCCGTTGATGACGCCCCTCATGCCCATCCGCGACCGCGTCACCGTGGTCTCGGGCACGAGGATCAATACGCTCAACACCGTTCCGCACGGGTCGGGGCCGTCCGGGTTCTTCACGGGAGACTCCATCGGCGGCAGCGAGTTTACGCAGGGCTCGACCTTTCGTAGCGCCACGTTCGACCAGCGAATCGCCGCTGAAATCGGCGGAGAAACGCGCTTTCGCTCCCTCGAGACCGGCGTGCAAAACGCGCAGTACAGCATCGCGCACACCGGCGCGAACATGCGCTTGCCCCTCGAAGCCAGCCCGAGCGCCCTGTTCAACCGCATCTTCGGCGACGGCTTTCGCGCGCCCGGTGACATGACCGCGCCCGACCCGCGCCTCGCCCTGCGCCGCTCGGTGCTCGACGCCGTCACCGTTCAAAGCCGCGCGCTCTCTGCGCGCGTGGGCGTCGAAGACCGCCGTCGACTCGACGCGCACTTGACCTCGGTGCGCGCGATCGAGCAGCAAATCGCCCGACTTCAGAGCAACCCGCCCAACCTCGCGGCGTGCATGCGCCCCGCCGAGCCGCCCGCCTCGATCCCCGACATCATGGGGCGTCCCGACATGCGCGAGCGCTCTCGACTCATGAGCCAGCTGCTCGCGATGGCTATGGCCTGCGACGTCACGCGCGTGTTCTTTCACATGTACAGCCAGCCCGTGAACAACACGCTGTTTCCGTCAGCGACCTCGGGCCACCACCAGCTCACGCACGATGAGGGCGGCGATCAGCCGCAGGTGGGGACGATCCTGCGGTACATCCTCGAGGACTTCGCGACCTTCGTGAACGCGCTCTCTGCCATTCGCGAAGGCGACGAGACGCTGCTCGATCACACGCTCGTGCTGCTCACCTCGGACTGCTCCTTCGGTCGAACGCACTCGCTCGACGAGTACCCCTTCGTGTTCGCCGGCGGAAAATCGCACGGGCTGCGGCAGGGCACGCACCTGCGCGCCCGCGGAGAAAACGCGACGAAGGTGAGCCTCTCGATCATGCAGATGATGGGCTTGCGCGTGAGCGAGTTCGGGACCGGCCCGGGACAAGTGACCGAGCCTCTCGCGGGGTTGACCGTATGAGCGCTCGATCTCTCGCTCGCTCCGCGCTCGCGCTCGTCGCGGGCCTCGCGCTCTCTGCGGGCTGCGGCCCCGTCGTCAGCGGCGCCGACGCGAACAGCGACGCGTCCACCACCGAAGCGGGCGGCGACGCGCGCGTCCAGTGCGGAACGCGCAGCCCCAAACAGACCTTCGTCTTCGCGCGCATCGCCTTCGTGCGCGAAGAGATGGGGATGCCCGACGTCGCCGACGGCTTCAACTTGGACAACCGCGTCAGTCGTTCGGGGGACGTGCTCTCCTGTCGCGCCGGAGACCTCACGTCTCCGACTGGCGAGACGGGCATCGACAACCAGCTCGCGCGCCTGATGCCCACGGTCGATCAGATGACCGGCGGCGCCGTCGACGGAGCGATTCAAGCGGCGATCAACAACGGGCAGATGCTCGTCGCCGTGACGGTCTCGGGCATCGACGACGACTGCAACGACGACTCGGTCGACGTGACCGTGCAGCGCGTCGAGGGCATGCCCTTCGTCGGAAGCGACATGTCCGTCGATCCAGGGCAGACCTTCGACCTCATGCGGATGGTCCCGATCTCTCAATTGCACGGGAGAATCACGGATCGAACGCTGCTGACGGATCCAGCGATGCTCCCGTTGCCCGTCGCCATTCTCGACGAGCAGTTCACGCTGCAGTTCTACGACGCGCGCGTTCGTCTACGGATCTCTCCCACCGGCGGAGACAGCCCCGGGATCATCGGCGGAGCGATCTCTCTTCGCGAGTTCGCCGCGGTGCTCGCTCAGATCGAGAACATCCCCGAGTCGCTGAAAATGCAGGTCAACGGAGGCCTCTCGCTCTTCGCAGACCTCGACCGCGACATGATGGGCAAGTGCCAGAAGATCTCGGGCGCCCTGCGCATCATGGCGCGCCCCGCGTTCGTGCTCGAGTGAGCGATATCAGGCCTGTGAAGGGGTCCGCCTCATCCCCGGCCCTTCTCCACGCCCAAGGGCGCGGAGAAGGGTGCCTTTGCTGCGCATAGGCGCGAGCAGAGAGCAGTTTCGACACGGGCTTGCGCTCACAACGCGGTCGCTCTGCGCTCACAACGCGGTCGCTCTGCGCTTTCGCTTGCTCCCTCTCGATCGGTAACTGCGTCCCTATTGGCGCCGCCATCGCAGCTCAGGCACCCTTCTCCACGCCCTTGGGCGTGGAGAAGGGTCGGGGATGAGGCGGACCCGCTACGCGCGACCCGAAATCGCGTCCAACGCGATCTGCGCGCTCGATGCGAGCACGTACGCTTCGAGCACTTCGCGACGGGACGCTGTCGTCCCTCGACGCACGCGCTGCGCGGCGGCCCTCACTCGCGCGTAGCGCTCTGGCGCGATCCCGAGCGCCCACGCCGCGCCTTCGTGCTGGCCCTCTGCGCGGCCGAGGATGCGCGCGGTGCGATCGAGCGTGCGCACGAGCAGCGCCTCCAAGAGCAAGAGCGCGCGCGCGTGAAGGCCCTCTTCGATCGCGTCCTCGATGGTGCGCATGGACTCTTGCTCGTCCACGTCGAACAGCGGCGCGAGCGAGGCGGACCTGCGCCCGCTCGTCTTGGGCTCGAGCGTCTCTTGCGCGAGCGCGCTCTCGATCGAGGGCGCCGTCGGGCGCGAAGCCCAGTTGGTGATCCGCGCCGTGTCCATCGCAGGCGTGGGGCGCGAGGTGAGATCCACCGCGCCGACCGCAGAGCTCAACGCGAGCTCGATCCCCCCAAGGGAGCTCGGCGTGGGCGGAACCACGGTGGGCGTGTTGATCGTCGGCGCGCCTCCGCCCGCAACGATGTGCGCAGGCTCGACGCTCGTGCCGGGGATGTCCGCTTGCACCGAGGACAAGCGCTGCGCCACCGTTCCATCCTGAGGGACGACGAGCTCGGGCGGCAGCACCTTGCGCTTCACCAGGTCTTCGAGCGCGCGTCGCACGATGGCGTCGAGCGGCTCGAACACGCCTTCTCCGCGCGCCGCCGCGCTTCCAAACGACGGAAAGCCCTTTGGATTGAGCGCGCGATCGAGCTCGCTCACCGTCAGCACATCGTCCAGGTCCCGCTTGTTGTACGAGAACACCAGCGGAACATCCTCGAGCCCCTTGCCGAGCTCCTTGAGATTGTCCCGCAAATTGTCGAGCGATTCGGTGTTTGCGTCGAGCCTCACGCTCTGCGAGTCCGCGACGAAGATCACTCCGTCCGCGCCCGTGAGCACCAGCTTGCGCGTCGCGTTGAAGTACACCTGCCCCGGCACAGTGAAGAGCTGCAGGCGAATTTGCAGATCGCCCACGCTCGGCAGCCGCACCGGAAGAAAGTCGAAGTACAGCGTGCGATCCACCGGCGTCGCGAGCGAGATCATTCGACCTCGATGCTCTGGGCGCACCGCCGCGTGCAGCGCCTTCAATGATGTCGTCTTACCCCCGAGGCCCGGACCGTAATAAACGATCTTGAGTACCAGCTCTCGGGTGGCCGCAGAGAACGTAGCCACGCTCGGACCCTACCACGGACCCCCCGAACGCGACGGCTATCCCTCGCTCTTCACCGCGGGGATTCGGCCAATCAGCAGCGCCGCGATCGCGGTCCCGATCGCCGCCACCGCCATCGGCGCGCTCGATCCCAGGTGATCAAACGCGAGCCCCGCTGTCACCGGCCCGAGCACACGCGCAAACGCGCCGGCCGATTGTTGAACGCCCAACGTCCCGCCCTGCTTGTCAGCGCTGCCTCGCTTGGAGGTGGCCGCCGCCAACGACGGGTTGATCAGCGCGTTGCCAACGGACGAAATGGGGAGGATCAGCCACATCGGCAGCGCGCGTCGCACGAACTCCGCCGGGCTCGCCGGCGCGAGCGCGTACGCCGCAGGCCTGCCCGGCAAGAGCATCAACAAGAACATCGCCACGGACACCAGGATCATCCCCGCTCGCGCCAGCGACAGGTCCGGGTGCTTTCGCGACAAGCGCCCGTAGATCCCTCCCTGCACGATCACGACGACGAGCCCGATGTAGCCGAACAGAAAGCCCGTCTCGCGCGAGCCGAAATTGAAGTGATCCTGCGTAAACAGCGCGAACGTCGACTCGAGGTTGGTGAACGCAAACGTCTGCAAGAAGAACACGATCACCAGCATCGCGATGGTCGGGTTGGCCATCGCCTCGCGAAGCGGCTTGAGCGTCGCTTGTCGCAAGAGCACGCGCCCGATCACCTTCGCGCCGAAGGGCTCGTGCGCGAGCTCTTCTTCCTTCGGTCCCTCGCGATAGCCGCTCGATTCGCTGGCCGCGTGCACTTTTTTGCGAAGGTGCAGCGACTCGGGGAGGTTGCGGACCGCCAGCGCGAAGTTGATCAGCGCGAGCGCCGCCGCGGCGAGCCCCGGCGCTCGAAACGAGTACGCCGCGAGGATCCCGCCGAAGAACGGCCCGAGGATGAAGCCGAGCCCGAAGGCTGCGCCGATCATCCCCATCGCGCGCCCGCGGTCTTCGGGCTTGGTCACGTCGGCGATGTACGCCTGCAGGGTGGACAGGTTGGCTGTCATGATTCCCTGCAAAATTCGCGAGAGAAGCAGCAACGGGTAGCTGTCTGCCACCGCGAGCAGCGCCATCGAGACGGAGGTCGCCAGGATGCTCGTGAGCAGCACCGGTCGGCGCCCGACGCGATCGCTCAGCTCGCCCCACACCGGGACGAACAAGAAGCCCATCGCCGAGAAGCTCGCGAACAAGAGCGTCACCTGCAGCGCGCTCGCGCCGTACCGCTGCGCGTAGAACGGCAACAGCGGGATCGTCAGGCCGAAGCCCAACAGATCGATGAACGCCGTGAGAAACAGCGTCGGCAACGGAGAGCGCGCGGGGCGCTCGTTGACGAGCTCTGCGCTTTGCGCGCTCGTGGTGGGCCGTTCGTCGCTCATTGGCCTCGCGCGCTCGTCGCGTTGGACTCGGGCGGCGACTCTTCGTCACCGTCGTCTTCGACCGCAGGAATCCGGTAGCTCTCGTCGAGCCAACGGCCCAAATCGATCACCCGACAACGCTTCGAGCAGAACGGAGCAAACTCGTTCTGCGAGCGATCTGCCTCTGCATCTCGCTTGCAGATAGGACACGGTCTCACCATCGCGCCGCCACCATAGCGCACGCGCACGCGATTGCGCGCGCCCGACACAAGAGCGAACCGTGTCTGATGGCTTCGCGCGTTGGGGAATTCAGCGACGCCGCGCGGATCGAGCGCGATCGGGCACCGCGGTGAGCGCGGTCGCAGCGGCGTTCCACGCGAACGAGAGCGGTCGGTTGCGGTCGTCCAAGAGCGTGAGCGTCGCTCCTCCGCGCAGCACCGAGAGTTGGTGCGACGCGATTCCACCGACGGTCACGAAGCGACCGCCGATGAAGCTCTCGAAGTTGACCGACGACTCGTCCACGCGATCGCGTCCGTCGCCAGAGCCGCCGAGGTTCCAGCTCGCGAACACCCAACGATTGTTCACCAACGCCGCGGAGAAGCACTCGTTCGGCGCGTCGCCGCCGAACTGCATCTCGCTTCGATGGAGCACCCACGCGCCGTTGTTGAGCGCTGCCACGATGCAATAGAACCGCTGATCCGTCGCTCGCGTCTGCGCCACGACGAACTGCGTGTTCGTCGCGTCCCTCGCGGGCTCCCATCGCACGAGCACCGTCTCTCCCGCGTCGAGCGCGCTCTCGACAGCGGGCGTCGTCGCGCGCGTCGCAGGACGAGTGACAGCGGTGTTCTGCGCCAACGCGCTCGAGCTCACGGTCGCCAACGCAGCGGCGATCGCGAGAACGGGGACCATGGATGGACTGGATTTCATGCGGCCAGCGAGTAACCGACGCGGTTCGCTCGAGCAACGCGAGCCCGGGCTACCACGGGTTACCGCTCGGGGCGCGCGCCTCCTCCCCCTGCTCGCTCAGAACGTCCCCACCACACCCGCGCTCGCGCCACCTGCGCTCGGCGCGATCACCGGCGCCCACTGCGGGCTCACGCGCCTGCGCGCCTGCGGCCGCAGCTCGCTCTCTGGAACAAACCGCTCCTTCGGCCCGCCCACGATGATCATCACCGTCCCCGCCACCAGCGCGACTCCGCCCGCGATCAACCCCACGTTCGCCGCGGTCTGAAACATCTCGCCCTCGTCGATGTTCGCGCGATGCGCCGCGGTGTCCGGGCACGGCCCGTTCGTCCCGCACACGCCCTGCAGGCTCGCGAACCGACTGTTGGCCATCGTCCCGAAGCCGATGAACGCGCCCAATCCGCCGAGCCCCACCGCCGCGACGACGAAGCCGCCGATGCGCGCTCCGCCGCCTTCGCTCACTCGGACCAACCGCGGCGTGGGAGGCGTCTCGTTGCCGCCGGTTTGATTGTTGGTGCTCGTATTCGAGTTGGTGTTCGCGTTGTTGCTGTTGTTCGTCGGCGGAACGTAGTTCGGATCCACCCGCATCTCGACGCTGAGCTCCGTCGTCGCGCTCGCGCGCACCGTCGCCTCTTGTCGAAACGGCAATCGCCCCGGCGCCGTCGCCGTCACCTCCACGCTGCCCGGCGTCGTCGGCATCGCGACGTCCATCATCGCCGTCGGAATCACCGTCCCCGCCACGCGCACTTCGAGCCCCTCGGGCGCGTGCGGAGCATGAATCGTGAGGTTTCCGATCTGCGGTCGGATCGCGTCCATCTCTTGCCGCGCGGCGTCGCGCGAGGCCGCGTAGCGAGGCTCGTTCACCGCGCGGTCCGCTGCTTCTGCTCCCGCTCGCTGAAACTCGATGTACGCCTCGCCCAAGCGCCCGAGCCCGCGCAAGCAGCGCGCGATGTACAAGCGCGTGTTCGGCGATCCCACGAGCTGATTCGCCGCGCGAAACTCCGTCAACGCGCCGTTGAAATCATTGGCGACGAACAGCTCTCGCCCGCGTTGAAAGCGCACTTGCGCGGCGGCTTCGTTCGCCGATTGCGCGGCAGCCGTGCTCGTCGTGGCCGTCGCCGCGCCGCACAACGCGAGCGCGATGAGCCACGCTCGACCAGAACCTCTCGCTGTCATCACCATCCTGATGACAGCTTATACCGCAACTCACATCGCTTCAGGATTGAACGGCTGCGTGCCGCTCTGTCCCGTGTGCGTGTTGTTGTTGCTGTTCGTGGTTGCGGCGCTCGTCCCCGTGTTGGGCGCAGCGGTCCCGCTCGTGCTCGCGCTGCCGTTGCCCGTGCGTCCCGTGCGTCCCGTGCGTCCCGTGCGCCCCGCGCGTCCCGAGGGAGTCTCCCCCGCGTTGTCCGCCACGGTCTCGGTCGCGCCAGCGTCGGTGTCGCTCGTCGCAGCGACCGCTCCCGCGTCTTCGCTCGCCCCAGCATTGATCGCTGGACCAGCGTTTTGCGAGGGAACTTGATTCTGTGTGTCTCCCGTGGTCTGCGTTCCGTGCGACGGGTTCGTCACCGTCACGCGCGGGCCGCCCTCGGCGTTGCGCGCGCGCAAGAACAGAACGACCGCGCCCGCGCCGAGCAGCGCGAACACCCCCACCAACGCCAGGATCACGTACAACAGCGCGTTGCTCTGCCGCGGCTGCACCACGGGCAGCGAGCTCATCGTCGAGCTCATCGTCATCCCATGCGGAGGCACGCTGGCAGCTGCTCCCGGAGGAAGCTCCATCGGTCGCGGCGGCTCGTCGCGCACCGCAGTGCGCTCGGGGTCCGTCGGGAGCTTCGTGCGCGTGACGGGACGCACCGCGCTGGTGCTCGTATCTCCGCCCGAAGCGCGCGCCGCAGCGTGGAGGGCCTCGATGCGTTGCCCAGCAAATTCTTTGACGAACGTGCCCACGGCGCGAGCGCTCGCGATGCCGACCGAGCCGCCTGCCTCTTCGAGCGCGTCCGCCATGTGCCCCGCGGTCGCGTAGCGCTCGTCGGGGTCCCTCGCGAGAGACTTCATCACCGCCGCGTCGAGCGCGTCGGGGATCTCGGGCACCAGGTCCTTCAAGCGCGGAATCGGGTGCACGAGCAGGTTGCGCAGCACTTCACCGTCGTTTTGTCCGAAGAAGAGCCTGCGCCCCGCGAGGCACTCCCAGAGAACGACCCCGAGCGACCAGAGATCCGCGCGGCGATCGACCGGCGTCCCCGAGGTTTGCTCGGGGGCCATGTACGCGATCTTGCCTTTGATCTGCCCGTCGCGCGTGACGCTCAAGCGCTCTTCTGCGCGAGCGATACCGAAGTCCGTGATGCGCGCGATGCCGTCGACGCCGACGAGGATGTTGTGCGGAGACACGTCGCGGTGCACCAGGCGCAGCGGCTCGCCGTTTTGTCCCGTGAGCTCGTGCGCAGCGTGCAGTCCCGCGCACACATCGAGCGCGATGCGCAGCGCGATCGGAACAGGGACGCGCTTGCGATCCTTGAACACGCTGCGAAGGAGCCCGAGCAGCCCCTCGCCGTCGACGAACTCCATCACCAGAAAGAGCCCGTCGTCGCCGTTCTCGAGGTCGAGCGTGGGGACGACGTTCGGGTGGCGAATGCGCGCCGCGAGCCGCGCTTCGTCCATGAACATCCCGACGAACTCTTCATCCTTGGCGACGTGCGGGTGCAGACACTTGATCGCGACGAGCCGTTGAAAGCCCGCAGCGCCCAGCGCTCGGCCGAGAAACACCGTCGCCATTCCACCCGAGGCGATCTCGGTGATGACTTCGTAGCGCCCGAACCGCGTCCCCGGAGGGATCGACAGTCGCATCGTTCCGGTCTGTTGCCCGGCCATTGACGTTGGAGTCTATCACTCTCGCGCGCCGCGTCGAAATCGCGCCCCCCCGCGATTTACGCGATTGTTTCGAAGCTGTCCCCCCTGCGACCAGATCGAGCGTTCAGCGCAGCGAGCGCGCGCTCACTTGAGGTCCAGCGCCGCGATGCCGGGGAGGAACTTCCCCTCGAACATCTCCAGCGCCGCGCCGCCACCGGTCGAAACGTGCGTCACTTGCGACTCGAAGCCCAACGCGCGAACCGCCGCAGCGCTGTCGCCACCGCCGACGATGGTGACGCCGCCGGCCTTCGTGCTCTCGGCGAAGGCGCGCGCCACGGCGAGCGTCCCTTCGTCGAAGGGCTTCATCTCGAAGACGCCCATCGGGCCGTTCCAAATCGCCGTCTTCGCAGCGGCGATCTTCGCAGCGTAGAGCTTGCGCGTCTCGGGACCGATATCGAGCCCCATCCATCCCGCTTCCATCTGCGTGACGACCTTCGAGGGCGCGCCCGCTTCGAACTTCTGCGTGACGACGTGATCGACCGGAAGAACAAGGGTCTTTCCCTTGGCCTTCGCGAGCTCGAGGATCTCTTGCGCCATCTTCAAGACGGGCTTCTCGACGCCCTTCTTGTCGACCACGACGGTCTCGTACTTCGATCCGCCAACATCGATGCCCGCGGCCTTCATGAACGTGTAGGCCATCGCGCCTCCCACGAGCACTTCGTCCACGAGGTCGAGCAGGTTGCGAACGACGAAGACCTTGTCGCTCACCTTCGCGCCGCCGAGCACCGCGACGAACGGTCGCGCTGGGCTCTTGAGCGCGCGGTGAATCACGTCGACCTCTTTCTTCACGAGGTCTCCCGCGACGCCGCCACCCAACACCCGCGGAACGCCCGTCATCGACGCGGCGTCACGGTGCGACGTGCCGAACGCGTCGTTGACGTACACGTCTCCGAGCTTCGCGAGCTTCTGCGAAAACGCCAGGTCGTTCGCCGCTTCGCCGCCGTAGAAACGGAGGTTCTCGAGCAGCGCGACCTCGCCTTCTTTGAGCTCAGCGACGGCTTTTTCAGCGACGTCACCGACGCAGTCCGGGACGAACTTCACGGGCTTTCCGAGCAGCTCGCTCAAGCGCGCCGCGACGGGAGCCAGCGAGAACTCCGCCTCGTAGCCCTTCTCCGCGGGGCGTCCCAAGTGCGATGCGAGCACGAGCTTCGCGCCCGCGCTCAACACCTTCTTGATCGAGCCCAACGCAGAGACAATGCGGAAGTCATCGGTGATCTTCGCGCCTTCCATCGGGACGTTGAAGTCCACGCGCATGAACACGCGCTTTCCCGATAAATTCGCGTCGCCGAGGCCCTTCACTTCGATCTTGTCGCCCGCGTCGACGCCCTTCTTCGCGATCAATCGCGCGAAGTCGACGACGCGCATCGAGTAGCCCCACTCGTTGTCGTACCAGCTCACGACCTTGAAGAACTTGCCCGGTCCCTTGAGGTTGTTCTCGAGCGTGGCCTTCGCGTCGTAGATGGACGAGCGATTGTCGTGGATGAAGTCCGTCGAGACGAGCTGCTCGTCGGTCACGCCGAGCACTCCCTTGAGGTAGCTCTCGCTCGCCTTGCGCAGCGCCTTGTCGATCTCCTCGATCGTCGTCTCCTTCTCGCTGCGGAAGGTCAGGTCGACGACAGAGACGTCCGCCGTGGGGACGCGGAAGCTCATTCCCGTGAGCTTTCCCTTGGTCGACGGGAGCACTTCGCCGACGGCCTTCGCCGCGCCGGTGCTCGACGGGATGATGTTGATCGCCGCCGCGCGTCCGCCGCGCCAATCCTTCTTCGACGGACCGTCCACGGTCTTCTGCGTCGCCGTGTACGCGTGGATCGTGGTCATCAGGCCCGACTCGATGCCGATGCCCTCTTTGATGAGCGCGTGAACGACCGGCGCGAGGCAGTTGGTCGTGCACGAGGCGTTCGACACGATGTGGTGCTTGCGCGCGTCGTACTCCTCGTCGTTGACCCCCATCACGAAGGTCTTGAGGTCGGGACCCTTACCAGGGGCCGTGAGGAGCACTTTTTTCGCGCCAGCTGCAAGATGTCCGCGGAGCTGATCGCTCTCGGTGAACACTCCGCTCGACTCGATGACGAGCTCGACGCCGAGCTTCTTCCAGGGCAACAGCGAGAGATCCTTCGCCGCCGCGATGCACTGAAACTTGTGCCCGTTGACCACGAGCACGTCGTTCTCCTTGCGGTCTGGCGAGGACTTTTCCGTGTGGATCTCGCCTTTGAACTTCCCGTGCACCGAGTCGTACTTGAGCTGGTACGCGAAGTAGTCCGCGTCCGTGGCCATATCGACCACCGCGACTACGTCGAGCTCCTTGCCCAACACGCCTTGCTCGGCCATCGCCGAGATGACCTGACGACCGATACGCCCAAACCCGTTGATTGCGACCTTCACCATGGCGGCCGCCGTCATACAACAGGCGTTCCAACGTGCCTACGGGGCCCGAGAGGCAATCGCGTGAAGAACAGCGCGCGTTGTTTGCGCGCGTTGGAGGTGAACGGGAAAATTCCGAGCACCGTGCAGCGTTGGGGAGACAGAATGGCGCGAAGCGAGGTTGGTGCAGGGGCAGGGGTGCGGTGGCGGCGGGCTGGCGTTGATCCTCGCGCATCGGGGAGCGTTCAGCGCTCTCTTGATTGTGTGTGTCGCGCTCGCGTTGACCGCGGGCCTCGCTGGCGTGCTCGCGGGCTCATGGCGCCCTGGGTCACCGCGCTCCCGTTGCGATCGGGCCGAGGTTGCGAGCGAGGCAACGGAGCCCCTGGCTGCGCAGCCAGTTGGCAGCCCCCACCCGCGCTTCCGCGCGCCCCGCCCCCGCAGAGCGAGGGCGGCGGCTCTGCATTGGGAAAACAGCGGTAGAATTGATTGAGTTGATCGCAGGGTGCCCTTGCTCTGCAAGGGCTTCGATCGACGCGATCGCCACCACTCGCTGAGCGAAGCGGCTCCGCCGATCACGGTTCGCGCCGAGCGTTGCGTCGCGTCGCGTTGCGTCGAGTCGAGTTGCGCGGTGTTGTGTTGCGAGCAACTTCGCGCACCGAAGAGACCTTGCAGCGCAAGGTCTCCATGCGATCAATGAACACAATTCCGTCGCTGTTTTCCCAATGCAGAGCCGCCGCCCTCGCTCTGCGGGGGCGGGGCGCGCGGAAGCGCGGGTGGGGGCCGCTCACCGGCAGCGCGAGTGGGGGCTCCGTCGCTTGCTCGCGATCTCCGCAACCCACTGCAGGCCCGCGGCCCACGGCGACGTTCAACCCGTTGAAATCCCGCGTCAACCTCACCCGCCAAACAGCCGTGCAAACGAGTGCACGATCTTCAGTTGATCGTCGAACGTCGGCGTTCGCTCGACCCCCACGTGACGAATCGCCCTGGTGAGCAGCAGCGTCACGTCCGCTTCTCCCCGCAGCTCTCTCTCGCAATCCTCCGCCTCCGTCGGCGGAACCACGTCGTCCTCCGCCCCGTGCAACAGCGAGATGTGCCTCCCGTGCAGCTCCCGCGCGCGCCCCACGGGGGAGAGCGACCGCACACGTCTCTGCTCCGCTTCTCCCTGCAGAACCTCCAGCACCCGATCGCGCACCGCTGTCTTGTCCCCCGCGAGAATGCGCTCCATCAGCGCTCGCGCGCGCGGAGAGAGCAGCCGCGCGGTGTGCCTCGCTTGATCGCCCACCATGTGCAGCTGCAGCCGCAGACAATCGCGAAAAATCGCCACTTCACTCGGGTCCGCGAAGCGCTCGGCGTACATGTACACGAACACCACGAGCCCATAATCATGCGCGCGCATGCGCCGCACGCCGCTCGGCGTCTCCACGGTGTCCGTCGCTAGAAACCGCAGGACCTTCCGCAAATCGTGGTGCGCGCCCATCACTGCGACTCGATCGACGTACGCGTGCGAGCGCGGGTCCGCCGCGGCGACCAACGAGAGCCCGCCCGCAAACGAGAGCCCGAACACGCCGACGCGCTCGCGCTCGGCCATTCCGCTCTGCGCGAGATAGCGCGAGGCCTCGATGATCTCGTCCACGCTGGATTGATCCACGCGATAGTCCGCCAGCGCGCCGAGCTCGGGCGTGAGCACCACCATCCCCGCCCTCGCGAGGTTCGTCGCAAACGGAACGAGCCTCGGCTCATCGATCCCCAAATAGTGCACCCCGTGCGCGACGATGATCGCCGGCCGCGGCTGCGTCGTGATCGGCCTGTAGATCCTCGCGCGAAACGGCCCCCACTGCGTGCGCAACAGCACGTTCTGCACGGTGATCCGCTCGTCGTACATCCGCGCGAGCGCGTTGTTCGCCCCCGACGCTCGCGTGAGCACCGCCGCCGCGCGCATGTGCGCCCGCGCCGTCGGACACGAGCCCAACGCGATCGGCGCGAGGAGCATCCCCGTCAACGCGACGCTCAGCCGCAGCCCTCGATCTGCCATCGATCCGCGCAGTCTATCGCATCTCGTCGCGCCCGCTCGCCCTTGCGATCGAGCCCGTCATCCCCGCACTCTCTCGCTCGCCATGGCGCTGCTCGGAGTGTTCGGTCTGCCCTTCGTCTCGCTCGAATCACTGCTCGACCTCTCCGCGCTCGACGCGCTGCACGAAGAGATCTGCGTGGGCCTCTCGCAAGTCCCCACGGATTACACCGGTGGATCGCACCGCTCGATGGGCATCATGCCCAAAGAGCTCGAGGGCACCGCGCTCGTCGACTACGTCGAGGTGATCCGCGGGCTGAGCGACACACAATTTCAAGTGTTCCGCTCGTTGTCCGATGACCCGAGCGCGGTCGACCCCGCCATGCGCGAGAGCCACGAGTGGGGCGAAGAGCGCGCGATCCCGCTGTCGCGCAGGCAGATGCTCTGGCTCGAGTATCGACACGGCGTGTACTTTCCCTGGAAGGTCTTCTACGAGCTCATCCCCAACCGCTGGTGGACCGAGAAGAGCCGCGCCGAAGGAAAGCGCTTCACCCGCACCGCCGAAGCGCTCTTCCCCAAGACCGTCGCGCTCGTAAAGTCTCTTCCCTTCACGCACGTCGGCCGCTGCAACATCTACGGAATCCGCTCGCACGACCACGCGACGGTCCACCGCGACGGACACCCCGAAGAGCAAACGCAGCCCGACGAGTTCGTCACGCTCTGCCCCGCGCAAAACAAGACCCTGTTCCTCTACGACCGAGAGACCCAAGAGAAGCTCCCCATTCGAGCCAAGGCGTACTGGTTCAACGACTTCGATGACCACGGCGTCGAAGCCGAGCCGCACTTTCGGTACTCCATCCGCGTCGACGGCGTGTTCACCGACGAGTTTCGCGAGCGAATCCGTCAGCACGCCCTGCGATTGAAGCGCGAACAGTGAGCCTGGATCGAGATACACTCGCCGGGCAGTGACGACCGACGCCCTGACCCCTCCGTTCGAACGCGACGAGCTCCTCGACACCCAAGGCATCGTCGGCGCCCGTTGGTGGAACCGCGAACTCAAAGACGAAGAGCGCAAACAGTCCCGCCGCGCCGCGCTCACGATGCTCGGCGTGGGCGTCGTGGGCGTGGGCGTCGTCGGAGCGATCGCCGCCGCCGCGAGCGCCATGGACTACGAATACGTCCGACAGCCCTCGCTCGGCCTGCAGCGCCGCTTCGGTTGGAGCTTCGGAGCCTTCGGCGAAAGCATCACGTTCGACGGTCGCCGAGTGATTCCGTTCGACCCGTCGAGGCTCCGCGCGCTGCGCGAAGAGTGCGTCGGCCGCGCGTACAGCGCCCAGCAAAACGCTGCCATTTTCGACGCGATCTTCCATCGCCCCAGCGAGACGCCCGGCGAGAGCTACGGGATCTTTCTCCCGCTCGACACCTATCTCGTCCCGGTCGTCACCAACTCGATGGGCTTCGCGTATCGCATGGGACAAGCGCTCGCGCGCGTCCTCGCTCGCGCCCCGCGCAGAGTCGCCATCGTCGCAGACATCGTCGGCCCCGACGCCGTGGCCCTCGCCGCTGGACTCGCAGAGTCCTTCGCGCCCGTGTGGAAGTTCGACCACTGGCCGCACCCTCGCGGCGTCGTGCCCGCGCACATGACCCTCGCGGCGGCCGCGTTTTTTCAGCCGCGATTCGCAGACGCCGCCTCGCGTCGCGCCGCCGACGCGCCCCCCGTGTACCTCATGGATCGCAATCGACTGCGGCCCTACAGCGACTCGGGCAGCTACTTCGACAACCGATACATCCCGTCGCTCGCGTCGGTCTCGCAGCTCGAAGCCGAAGCGCGCACGCGAGACATCCTCTACATCGCCCCCACGGACGCCGCGCTCTTCGACGCCGACGACCTCAACCCCACGCTCGTCAGCTATCGCACCCGCGGAATCTCTGTTCGAACGCTCACAGGACAAGCGTTCTTCTCGTCGAGCTACGAAGCGCCCGCGCCCACGACGGACCCGATCGAGCAGCTGTTGCAGCAAGCGAAGATCTATTACGGCGGTGACCTCGCGCACGAAGAGCACTTCGTTCAGCACTACTTCGGCGATCGAGACACCACCGCGCCTCCGAGCGACCTGCCCGACAGCCGCGCGTGGGCGTGGGAGATCAACGCGCGCCCCACGTTTCAAAGCGCCCTCGGCTCCGCGGGCATCCCCGTCGCGCCCATCGGGACGGTCGAGATCGTCACGCAGAACAACCGCGTCTTGGGCCTGCGCTCGGACCGCAACGGAAGCTGGAACCGCGTCTCTTCTTCCAGCAGCTGGGGAGGCTGAACGATGGCGCTCTCGCACGCGATCTTCGCGATGGAGCTGTGCTTTCCGATCGACCCATCGAGCCCGATGCACTCGTCGCTCGTGCGTCTGTTTCGAGAGCACCCGCAGTACTGCACGGCCGAAGAGAAGTGGCGCTTCTACGAGCGCGTTCGTCAGATCCTCTTGTTCGAGCTCGAGAAAGCTCGCTCGGGCTGCTGGGACTTCTTCAACGACGACGACCGCGCCAAGTCCGACTACGACATGTGGTGCAACGGAATGCTCACGAAAGAGGGCGCCCGCACCAGCCCCTCGGGCCGCCCCGAAGGCGATCCCTTTCGCGGCGCGACCCAAGCGCGCTTCATGACCGTCACCATCGCCTGGCTGATGATCCAAGGCATGCCGAGCACGCAGTCGCTCGCCGCGACGTGCGAGATCCCCGAAAACGCGCTGTGGCAGCGCAGCTCGTTTCGCCGGATCCTCGAGCGCCTCGGCCGCGTGCAGTTCTCCGCGATCAAGAGCGACGTCTTCTACGTGATCCCCGGCGACGACGCGTGGGGCCTGACCGAGCAGGACCTGCAAGCGTCGAAGTTCGAGTACCTCCGACAGATCCAGGGCTGAGCTCGCTTCGCGCGACAACAGCGCGGCAACGAAGCCCCCACCGGTGGCTACCGCGCGCCCGGTTCGCAGCCCCCACCCGCGCTGCCGCGCGCAACGAGTTCGCAGGCCCCCACCCGCGCTGCCGCGCGCCCCGCCCCCGCAGAGCGAGGGCGGCGGCTCTTCATTGTGAAAACAGCGACGGAATTGATTTGGTTGATCGCACGGAGACCTTGCGCTGCAAGGTCTCTTCGGTGCTCGGAGTTGCTCTCCACACAACACCGCGCGACACGACGCGAACGCTCGAAGTTGCTCGCAACCCAACACTGCGCGGCGCAACGCGAATGCTCAGAGCAAATCGTGCTCGGCGGAGCCGCTTCGCTCAGCGCGTGGTCGCGATCGCGTCCATCGAAGCCCTTGCAGAGCAAGGGTTCCCAGCGATCAACGCAATCCATTCTGTCGCTGTTTTCCCAATGCAGAGCCGCCGCCCTCGCTCTGCGGGGGCGGGGCGCGCGGCAGCGCGGGTGGGGGCCTGCGAACTGGCAGCACGGGTGGGGGCTGCCAACCGGGCGCGCGGCGGCCGCTCCGTTCTCGCGCTTTCACGCCACGAGCGAGCGAAGCCGCTTCATCACCACGCCGAAGTGCTCGGGGGCCGTGCGCTTCACGCGCCACATCAGCCGTCCGTCCGCGTGCGGAAGCAAGAAGAACTCACCCTTGCGCGAGCCGTCGAGCGCGTAGCGAGCGACGCCCTTCGCGTCGAGCGCGCTGCGTTTCATCAGCTTCGACGCGAGCGCGCGCTGCTTGTCGGCGTTGCTGCCGTAGACGTTTCCGTCGCGCATGATGTTGGTCGTGAAGAACGACGGGCACAGCACGCTCACAGACACGCCCGTGGACTCGAGCTCGCCGCGCAGGCTCTCGGACATCGCGACGACCGCGGCTTTGCTCGCGTTGTACGCGCCCATCTCGGGGACGTGAACGAGCCCCGCCATCGAGGCCACGTTGATCACGTGCCCCGCGCCCCGTCGCTTCATCCTCGGAACAAACGAGTGACACCCGTACAACACGCCGAAGAAGTTGATGCGCATCACGCGCTCCCACTCGTCGAGCGGCGTGTCTCCCACCGGTCCGCCCGAGCCCACGCCCGCGTTGTTGATCACGAGCTCGGTCTCGCCCTGAAAGAGCTCGTCCGCCCGCGCCGCGAGCGACTCGACCTCGTCGGCCTTCGAGACGTTCGAGCGCTGCGTGTGCAGCCGACCGCTCGCGCCGAGCTCGCTGGCGAGCGCCTCGAGCCCGCTCTCGTTGACGTCCGACGCGAGCACCGTCGCGCCCTCGTCGATCAACAGCTCGACGAACGCTTTTCCCAATCCGCTAGCAGCGCCAGTGACGACAGCGCGGGGAGCTCTCTTGAGTGCCATTGCGCGGCGATCGTAGCACCGCTCGAAGCGGCGTTCGTCCGGTGCGCTTTCTGGTACGGTCGCGAGCGTTGTGATGTCCAACGCTGCACGATCGACCTACCACCTCGCAGCGCGCGACCTCGTCGCGATCGCGTGTTGCCGCGAAGACTTCGAAGGGCTCCTCGAGCCGCTCGCGCGCCGTCGAGCCCCGCTCTACGCGCAGCCGCAATCGCCGCTGTGGGGCGATTTGTACTGGGCCGGGCTCGCGCAGTCCCTCGCCGCTGTGGGGCCTGCGCAGTGGATGCCGATGAGCACCGTCGTCGAGCTCGGAATCACGCTCGAAGGCGGAGCCAAAGGCCTGCGCGGCCTGTTCACCAAAGCGCCCAGCGAAAAAGAGCGCAAGCGCGTGCAGAAGACCGCGACGCTCGCGGGGCGAATCCTCGAGATGGTCGCCAACGCCGATCGCTCGCTCTCTCCCGATGAAGCGAGGCTCGTCGCGATGGCGATGAACTCCTTCGGCCTCAGCCCCGAAGAGCTCAGCCAGGTTCGTCCAGGGCGCGCGCTCACGTTCGAAGACCTCGAGATCTTCGGCGACCTCGACATCAAGACCCGCCGCGCGCTGCTTCGCGGAGCGTGGCAGCTCGCCGCGGCAAGCACGCTCGACCCCGCGCGAGAGCTCGCCGTTCGGGGCGTCGCTTCGCGGCTCGAATTGCAGCACGAAGCAGACCTCTCTCGCTCCGAGGTCCTCGCAGCGCAGCAGCGACAGACCGAGCTCGCGCAGGTCGCGATCGAGCTCACGCGCTCTGCATGCCGATTGCTCACGCCCGAGCAGGCCCGCGCCGCGCTCTTGCACTTGCTCTCGGCGGTCACTCCGCCGCCGCGCAGGGCCGAGCTCGAAGCGCACGCGTTCTCGACGAACCCCGTGCAGCTCGGCGCGATGCCCAAGCTCGACAACGCGCGAAAGAAGCAGGCGGTGTGCGCCGCGTTCGCGAGCGTGATCACCCACGACCCGACGCTGTCTTCGATGTTCACGCTGCGCGTGCGGATCACGGACGACGCCATCGCCGCGGGATGCGGCTCCGAAGCGGCAGAAGCGTTCGAGTTGTGTCAGCGCTTTCTCAACGAGCGCGTGCGCGAAGCGAGCGCCGCAGGGCAGCCGGCAGAGACCGCCGTGGTCACCGTGGCGCAGGTCGAAGCGCCCAAAGCGCCGCCGGCTCCTCCGGCGATCTCTCGGGGCGACGCGCCCGAAGTCGAGACGATCATCGAGGACGATTCGGCGAAGAAGTGAGCGAGGGAGGGCGCTTCGTGCCGCCCGACGCACATACGCTGCGCACCGCTCGACCTTTCGCACGAAACCGCCGTCGCGCTCACCGCGGATTCACTGGCACTGATCCGTCGCGGTCACCGTCCGCGCCGCGGCGCCCGAACACGTCAGCGAGCACGACCCCGCCCCTCGACAGTCGACGTTGCACGGCCCCGTGCAAGCGATCACGCACTGCGCTCCGCCGTTGCAGTTGACGTTCGAGCTCGCGCCCACGCGCACGTTGCAGCTCGTGTTGCTGCACGTGACGTTGTTGCTCGCAGCGCCCTCGTGCGTGCACCGCCCGCCCGGCCCGCACGTCACGTTGCACGACGCAGCGCAGGAGGTCGAACAGACCGCTCCCGAGCCGCACACGAAGTTGCCGCTCGTCGCGACGCTCCACGCGCACGACGACCCTGTCGAGCACGAGCAATCGTTTGCTCCTCCGCCACCTGCGGCGCAGGGACACGAGGGGCCAGGGCACGCAGACACGGGCGCACCGCAGCCGACTGACGTCAGCGAAAGAGCGACGCTCGCCGTGAAGATCAGAGAGTGAAACCAGCTTCGACGCATTCGGCGAACCTCCTTGGTCTTTGATCAGTGTCGCACGCAACAATCCGCGACCGCTCACAAGAACAGCGCGGAGCGCGATCACGCGTGCGCCCCCTGCGATTGTTCGAACGACCGTCGAAGCGCACACCGCGAGCGTCGACGCGAAGCGCACGCCGCGCTGAGGACGAGTACCCCAGAGAAGTGACGGCTCGACGTAACGAGTTGTTATGAACTCTCACTGAATTCTCAGGCACAAACGGGCGTACCGCCGTCGCAACGCAGCGCCGCGCGCGCTTCTCTTTTGAACCGGAGAATCCAGTGACCATGAAACGCAATGCTCTGTGGCCAGTCCTGCTCGGCCTGACCGTCGCGAACTGCTCGACCCCCGTGGTCGGTGACGACAGCGGCGCCGACGCATCACCAACCGACGTCGTCGCGCGCGACACCACGCCCGCAGACAGCGCGCGGCCCGACGCGGCTGGCAACGACGCAGCTGGCAACGACGCAGCTGGCAACGACGCAGCTGGCAACGACGCGGCTGGCAACGACGCTTCAGGAAGCGACGCTGCGGGCGATGCCTCGAGCGACGTCGCCGTCGACGTGGTCACCGCGCGCTGCGGCGATGGCGTCATCAACGGCTCGGACATGTGCGACGACAACAACACGATGAGCGGCGATGGCTGCTCGGCCTCGTGTCAGCCCGAGAGCGGCTGGATGTGCACCAACGCGAGCCCGTCGGTCTGCACCGCGGTGTGCGGCGACGGAATGCGCGTCGGCCCCGAAGCAGCGATGAACGGCTGCGACGACAACAACATGGCCAACGGCGACGGCTGCTCGTCGACGTGCACCGTCGAGATGGGCTTCTCGTGCATGGGCGCTCCCTCGATGTGCGCCACGGGATGCGGCGACGGAATCCGCGCTGGCATGGAGGGCTGCGACGACAACAACATGATGAACGGCGACGGCTGTTCGATGAGCTGCGTTCCCGAGCCGGGGTACATGTGCACGGGCTCTCCGTCGATGTGCACGAGCACATGCGGCGACGGCGTTCGCGCGGTGGGTCGCGAAGCGTGCGACGACAGCAACACCATGAGCGGCGATGGCTGCTCGGACATGTGCGTCGTCGAGTCGGGCTACGACTGCACGGGTGGCGCTCCGTCGATGTGTGCCGCGCGCTGCGGCGACGGAATGCGCGTGGGCGCAGAGGCCCGCATGACCGGCTGCGACGACAACAACATGACGAACGGCGACGGCTGTTCGTCGACGTGCACGATCGAGTCGGGCTTCACGTGCATGGGCGCTCCCTCGATGTGCGCCGCGACGTGCGGAGACGGCATGCGCGTGGGCACCGAGGCCTGCGACGACGGCAACCTGATGACCGAGACCGAGTGCCCGTACGGAACCGCCACGTGCACCCGCTGCAACGCGGACTGCACGATGTCGCTCATGCTCACCGGCGGCACCTGCGGCGACGGAGTCATCAACGGCATGGAAGAGTGCGACGACGGCTTCGCCCTCGGCGGTGACGGATGCTCGGCCACGTGCACGCGCGAAGCGGGCTTCACGTGCACGGGCACGCCCTCGGTGTGCAGCACGACCGTGAGCTACAGCGGCGCGCCCGTGGGCGTGGTGGACAACACGACGGTGAACGTCGTGGCGACGGTCCCCGCTGCGGTGCAGTGCCGCGTGACGAACGTGACGACGACGCACGCTTGGATGCCGCAGCACACGTTCGCGGGCGACCTCGTCATCGATCTGATCACTCCGAGCATGGAGGTTGCGACCCTGCACAACCGCACGGGCAGCGGCGCGGATCTGCTCGGCCCGTACACGTTTGCGCCGACGGGCACCGCGTGGGCGCCGACCGGCGCTCCGTACGCGTCGGGCACGTATGCGGCCGCGGCGCTCGGCGAGCTCGTGGGGACAGGCGCCGCGGGCAACTGGACCCTTCGCGTCGCGGACCGCGCGAACGGCGACACGGGCTCGATCAGCGCGTTCTCGGTGACGATGACGTGCCGAGCCAATCGCCCTGCGCGCATGGAGCAGAGCTGCGCCGAGATCCTCATGGCCAACCCGATGGCCGCCGACGGAACATACGAAATCGACCCCGACGGCGCAGGCCCGCTCCTCGCGATGCCGATCTACTGCGACATGCGCAACGGCGGCTGGGCGATGATCTATTCGAGCAACGCGACGCCGACGATGATCGCGCCCGCGCTCAGTTCGACGCCGATGACGGCGACGCGTTTGCCCGACCGCATCGTTCGCCAGCTCTCTGCGAGCGCGACGCAAGTGCACATTCGCACCGCGGGTCAAATCGCGACGCGCTCGATCACCAGCGACCCGATGAACATGTTCGTCATGACGAACCTGCGCACGGGCCTCACGCTCAACAGCAACTCTCCGTTGCGCGCCAGCACGGACAGCGTGATGGGAATGTGGAGCGGACCGATGGCGACGGACGCGACGTACCTGTGGCACGGCTGCGGACCGGCGCCGTTCGGCACCTCGACGTACCCGGGGTATTACTGGGCCTGCAACAACTCCGGCGGAATGCACGTCGGCCCCACGCACACCGCGTGGACCTCGGGCGGCCCCGAAGAGAACATCGAGATCTACGTGCGCTGATCGCGAGGCGCGGCGCTCAGCGCGAGCGCTGCGCGCGAGGCGCGCATTGGTGATCGATCACCGATGCGACGAAACGGGCGGGGACACGGATCACTGCGTCGCGCTCAACCCGCGCCGACGGTGATCTTCTTCGGCTGACTCGCGGC
>JAXLYJ010000013.1:0-247116 GCA_046351515.1 Polyangiales bacterium | reverse complement strand
GAGTCGAAAGACTCTCGGGCTTGTTGCTTTTCTCCCAGCGCAATGGGGATCGGCGAATCCTCGACGTCGTCCCAGCGCAGCAAGCGCGGCTTGGATCGCTGCTTTTGGTGTTGGGTCGACGAGGCGCAGACGCTGCGGCCGTTTGGTGCCGAACGCTCGCTACGACGTCGTTTGGCCCGCGCGTTTGGCGGACCGCGCTCGGATGTTCTCGATCATGCTTCGCGCGTGCTTCGCGAATCGACCCTTCGCGAGATCGGGCTGTTCGAGGATCGCGATCGCGCGCTCACCGATGCGCTCGAGCGCGATCTTCGCTGCGGCCGCCGCGCTTCCTCCGCCCTCCTTCGTCTCGGCCAACAGCGGAACGAGCGCGCGAACATGCCGGTCGACCTCGTCGTCCTGCGCCCACAACGCGAGGTGGGCGTGCGCCTGTTCCCACGGCCGACCATCACGAACGATCACCTCGAGCGCGTCTCTCGCTCGCGCCGCGCGTGGCCCCATGTCGATGAGCGCTGCGTATGCGCCTCGAGCTGCGTACATCGACTGCTCGACCCGCAGTTGCCCGATGAGCGCGTCGATCGCGCGCGGATCGCCTTCGCCACAGGCGCCCAACGCCTGACACAGATTGCTGATCGTCACGCCGTAGATCCACCGCGGATTGCTGCTCTTCTCTCGCTCGATCTCGCCGATGAGCGCGTCGATGGCCCGCGGCGAAGGCGCGTCCCGAAGCGCCGTGATCGCCTCACCGCGGACTTTGTCGTCGGAGTCTCGCAGCAGCGCGACGAGCGTCTCGTGCACGCGATCAGGGACCGGCGACGCCTCACACATTTCGTCGATCGCGTCGATTCGTTCATCGCTTGAAGCGGACTTGTCGAGCGCAGTCGCCACCAGGTTCTCGATGTCGAGTTCGGATTCGGTTGTCTCTGCCATCAGCGGGGGATGCTTGCATATCGAGCGCGTCGTGTCGGCGTCGACGAGCCTCGCCGTGATCGCGGTATTCGGTGCACGGGCGCCATCCAGGACGCAAACGCGCGGTGAGCGCAGGTCGATCGAGGGGTGCATCGCACGCGCGAGCCGACACCGCCCTTCGACCGACTCGCGTCGCCGCGAATTTGGCGCGATGCCTTCGTCGCTTGCGCATCGAACGGTTCGATCGAGTCTCGATCTTCACCTCCGTTGCAGGCAACGCGCGGCGCTTCGCGCCATCTTTCGTGCGGCCATCGTGCGGCCGCGAACTCGTCTCCGATGCCGAACTACAAGGGCGCTCCCATCGTCGTGCTCCGCGGAGTCATCCGCGAGCGCGGTCTGCAGTACGAAGACCAGCTGAGAAAACAGCTGCCCGCGAACCTTCGGCACAGCTACGACACGCTCGTCGCGACCGCGTGGATGCCCATCGCCGACGCCCAGCGCATCCTCGACGAAGCCGCGCACGTGCTCGCGCCGCACGAGCCCGATCCTCGCTTCGCGCTCGGCAAGATCATGGGGCGCGAGATGCTGAACGGCGTGTACCGCTTCATCGTGCGCGTCGTCACGGTGCCGTTTCTCGTGGCTCAATCCGCGACGCTGTGGGGCAAATACCACGACGCCGGCGCCGCGACGAGCGAGCAGGTCTCTTCGCAAAGCGCGAGGATGATCGTTCGCGGCTATCCCACGCTGCCCGAAGGAATGCGCACGATCACCGCGGGTTGGATCGCGAGCTCCGTCGAGATGACCGGAGAGAAGAACGTTCATGTGCACACCGGCGGCGGGCCCGCTGCGTGGGACTGGGTCGTGAGCTGGCGATAGCTCGTTGGCTCAAGGGCGCTCTCGATCGAGTATGGAGCCGCGCGCCCGTGGCGCGATCAGTCCGACGCGGTGAAGGTCATGCGCTCGATGATGCGACGACGCGATCGCTTCGAAGCGCTGCTCGCCGTTGTCGTCGAGCCACGAACGAACGAAAATACCGAGTACCCGTGCGAAGCGTGACCCAAGCCGCTCTGCTCGAGCTCTCACACGAACGTCGCGCGCGAGTCTGGCTCGAACGGCTGCCGGACTGTCGAATCGACCGGCAGGTGATCCGCTCGGCGCGCGTCATCGAAGAGGCTGCGACGAGTGTCCCTTTCATCACGAAGGCCGGGATCGAGCTGCTGGTCCCAGAGGGTGGACGCGCCTTGTATGCGCTGTTGGGGCTCGAGCTCGTCGTGCGCGAATCGCCGATGGTCGAGGTGATTGCTGGCGATGGCGAGCCGTTTGTCGAGTCGCTCGCGGCGTCGCTCGACGTCGTTCGATGGGGGCTCGCTGATGAGTATGTCGACGCGGTGTTCGACGGCGCGTTTCGCGGCGTGCGCGAGTTTGGCGCCCCAGCCAGCATGTCCCTGCAATTTGGCTGTGCGGCGCATGGCGAGGCCGGGTCGACCCACGCGATGTTTCGGCGGCTGGCCTGGTTGCTCGTCGGGCTCGTCGCGCTTCCGTGTGGCGACGAGCGAGAATTTTGTCGCGCGATCCGCGAGCACATCGAGAGATCGCCGAGTGGAGCGTAGGCTCAGTACGCGCCGCCCGTCGCGCGTACAATCGCCCGATGTGGATACGTTCGGCGCGCATCGGTCGCAGAGTCCAAGCGCTCGATCGACGGCACGCGCTGCTGTTTTGCGCGGCGTCGGCCGGGGTGATCGCCTCGAAGCTCTTGGCGCGCGAGGCGCTCGTGTGCGACGCGCTTCGCGATCTCTCGGGGCAGGACTGTCCAACGCCTCGCTGCTCCCGTGACGCGCGTGGGACGGGGGCGGCGCGCCGCGATGCCGAGACCCGGCGTTGGTACGTGGAGTTTCACTGCGCGCGGTGCGGCGAGCGCTTCTGGCGAACGAGCGAGGCGTTGCACGCGCTGGTCGAGCGCCTCGAACGTGACGGGGCCTGCGTCGTGACCGATCCATCGCGGTGATCAACCACGTCGCCGAATGAACGTCGCGCGCGTTTACTGCACGAATTCACGAAGCCGATCGCCGTCGGCGCGCGTACGGGTGACGCAATGACGCGACACGCACCCTCGTCTCGCGCGGCCTCGATCGCAATCGCAGCGACCGGCGTCGCGATGATCGCTGTCGGAGCGCTGCACTTCGTCAGCCCGACGCCGTTCGAACGCATCGTTCCTCCGTGGCTGCCGGCGGCGAGGGCGCTCGTGTACCTCTCGGGGGCCGCAGAGATCGTGCTCGGAATCGGCGTGCTCGTCCCGCGCTCGCGTCGGTGGGCAGCGCTCGCGTTGATCGCGCTGTACATCGCGGTGTTTCCCGCAAATATCCACATGGCGATCCATCGCGTCTCGCTCTTCGCTGACCAGCCACCACCTCCCACGTGGGCGCTCTATGCGCGGCTCCCGATGCAGGCGTTGCTGATCGCGAACGCTCTGTGGATTGCCCGTCGATCTCGTGCGAATGGCGCATCGACGAGCGCCTGATCGCCGGCGAGATCGTGTTCGATGCGGTCTGCGCCGTGCGAGCGTGGATCTACGCCGCTCGATGCGTCCCCTCGCGCCTGCCCAGGGATTCTGCAGGGCGGCGTGAGGGGTTGGGCCAAGCCTGACCTAGTATTGTCCGCATGTCTTCGCGACCTTCGCTGAATCGACCGTGCGTCGTTGCCCATCTGTGCGCCGCTGGCGAATGAGCGGCGCGAAGGGCTACTGTTCGGTGGATGCACAAGGTCAAAGCCTCGGACCTGGTGACGCTCCGTCGATCGCTTGCTGAGAGCGCTCCAACGGAGTTGCAGCGAGTGCGTGAGCTCATGCCCGCCGCGCTGCGCGCGACACTCGACGCGACCACGGCGAGCGCGTGGCTCACGGATCCGCAGATCTGCGAGATCTACAGCTACTTCGCGCGCGTGCTGCACCCGAGCGCGGAGCACCCGTACATCGAGCTCGGCCGAGACATGGCGCTGCTCGCGTATCGCGGCGTGTATCGAGTGTTTCTCGCGATCCCGTCGACGTCGTTCGTGATCTCGCGCGCCGCGTCGGTGTGGGCTTCGTATCACTCGACGGGAAAGGCCTCGATCGTCGACGTGCACGATCGCGCCGCGGTGTTGCTCGTGAGCGGCGCGGACCCGATCGAGAAGGCGATGATCGACGTGATCTCGGGTCACGTTCTCGCGCTCGCCGAGCTGACGGGCGCAAAGGACGCCCGCGTCGTATCGAGCGGTGACCCGGCTTCGGGCTATCGTTGGTCCATTCGTTGGTCGTGAGCTGCGGCGCACTCGCGCGTCACCTGAGTGTCGACGACGTGCACTTCGAACGGCTCGACGCTGTCGGAAAGTAACGGACACGCGCAGGCACGCTTCGTCAGTATGTCTCCCGAGAAGGATCGCCGCGATCGGCGCGGGCACGGTCATGAAGCGCGATGCTGGCATTCGCGGCGTTGACAGAGCGACCGTGCGCCGGGGACCGTACGCGCATGCGCTCAGCAGTGATCCTCGCGTTTGCGGTTTCGTTTTCGATCGCGTCGAACGCAGCAGCGGTGACCTATCAAGTCGGCCCTTCGCGAGCGCTTCGCGAATTGACGGCGGTCGCCAACATGCTCAACCCCGGAGACGTCGTCGAAGTGGACCCTGGCACTTATGCAGCGGTTCGCTTTTCGCGCGCGGGTTCGACGGCGATGCCCATCACGATTCGCGGCCTCGTCGGGCCCGGCGGCGCGCGACCGGTCGTGCAGAACGGCGTCAACACCATCGAGCTCGCGGGCAACAACTACGTCGTCGAGAACCTCGACATCCGCGGAGGCTCGTCGCGGTGCGTGTTTCATCACGCGGACAACATCGTGATCCGCAACACGATCGTTCACGACTGCCCGCGGCAGGGGATCCTCGGGGCCGACCAAGACTCCGGTGATCTGACGCTCGAGTTCGTCGAGGTTCATCACTGCGGAGGCGGCACGCAGGACCACCAGATCTACATGGCCACCGACGAAGTGGCCTATCCCGGGTCGGTGTTTCGCATGCAGCACTGCTACGTGCACGACGCGAACGGCGGCAACGCGGTGAAGTCGCGCGCCGAGCGCAACGAGATCTATTACAACTGGATCGAGGGCGCGCTGTATCACGAGCTCGAGCTCATCGGCCCCGATCCGGGCGGCGCTCCGGCGGGCTGGACCGAGGCGACCGCGCGTGAGGACTCGGACGTCGTCGGCAACGTGCTTCGCGCGACGGGGACGTTCTCGATCGTTCGCGTGGGCGGTGACGGGACAGGGCAGTCTCGCGGACGGTATCGATTCGTCAACAACACGTTCGTCAGCAATATGGGCGGCGGCGCGGTGATGCGCGTGTTCGACGCGATCGAGTCGATCGAGATGCACAACAACGTGTTCTTCGCGACGGGAGGAACCGTCAACGTCTCGCGTCAAGTCGAGGCCATGTGGGTCGGCGGTGAAGTTTTCGAGGGAGCCAACAACTGGGTGATGTCGGGCTCGACGAACGTTCCTGCTGGCTTTCGCGGGACGATCACCGGCGCGAGCCCTGTGTTCGCCAACGTCGCGGGCAACGACCTGCGCCCGGTGATGGGAAGCCCGCTGATCGATCGCGGCGTAGGTGCGACGACGAGCCCGACCGGACACGCGTTTGCGCGGCCGCTCGCGCTGCCGTTGTTCGAGCCGCCGCAGAGAGGACTCGCGCTTCCGGGAGTCGCGATTGCTCGCGCGATGAGCGGGATGATTGACATCGGAGCGCGCGAGTCTGTCGCTGCCAGCGTCCCCGACGCGGGCGCGATGCCCGATGCGTCGATGCCGGCTGATTCCGGTGTGGCGCCGCTCCCAGACGTCGTGGTGCAACCCGACGTCGCGGTCCCGACGGACACCGGCGTGCTCGTCGATGCAGCGGCGGGTATGGACGTCGCGGTCGCCGTCGACGCTTCGGGCAGCGATTCCGCGACAACGATCGACTCTTCAACGCCGGGTCGCGACGGATCGAGCAGCGGCGACTCGGGCGCGAGCGCCGACGGCGGATCGACGCCCGGCGCGATGACAGGCTGCGGCTGCACGACGCCCGCGCGATCGAAGAGCGACCGAACGATGGCGGTGCTCGCGCTCGCTGTCGCGATGACCGCGCTCGTTTCACGCAAGCGTCCCTCGCGCTGAACGCGCCTCGCAGCGCGAGCGAAGTAGCGTCGCGCTTCGAGCCGCAGCACACTCGCGCACGATGAAGCCAACCCGCTTGTTGCCGTTCTTCTCGCTGCTCGCGTTCGCCTGCAGCACGCCTGCGCCGGCGATGGACTCGGGCCGGTCGGACAGCGCTGTTTCGGACTCGGGGAGCAGCCCGAGCGACAGCTCGATGAGCCAGCCCGACGGAAGCTCGATGCTCGACGCGACCATCGCGGACAGCGCGAGTGCTCCGGACGGCGCGGCGCCAGTGGACGTGCTTGCGGCGTCCGACGCGGCGCCGGATCGCGTCGTGTTGCCGGTGGATTCAGGGCTCGTTTGCACGTTGCCTTCCGGTGGAACCTGTCCCGCGGGCAGCTCGTGCCCTGCAGGCGACGGCTGCAACACGTGCTCGTGTCCGGCGTCCGGCGGCGTCGCGCTCTGCACGGACCGCGCGTGTCCGCCCGACGCTGGCGCGGGCGAGTGCGCGACTGCCGCGGATTGCCGCTTGTTCGAGAGCTATTGCTCCACGGACCCGTGCTCGTGCCTCGCGCTCACCAACGCTGCGCCCGACCCGCGATGTGGCGGAGGGATGGTGACGTGCTTCGTTCCGCCGTGCCGTGGACACAGCGCAGATTGCGTGGCTGGACGCTGCGTCGTTCGCTGAGCGCGATCCTGCGCCGACGATGTACGCGAGTCGCGCGTTCGTGGCGGACTGCGAGAGCGAGCGTCGCGGAGGGCTTGCCGCTCTTGCGTCAGATCGTCGCTACGTTGCGCGCGTGCAGCGTCTCGCGCATGCGCACCGAGACCACCGTCCCAGACGCGAACGTGATCGCCGCGACGACCGCGATCGCGGCGCGCACTCCGAACGCGTCGGCGACCAGGCCCGAGATCACCGCGCCGATCGCGTATCCGAGGTCGCGCCACAGGCGATACACGCCGATCGCAGAAGCTCTCCAGCGCGGGTGCGCGACGTCGCCGATCGCAGCGAGCAGAGTTGGGTAGACCATCGCGGTCCCCACGCCGAGCAGCGCTTGTGCGACGGCGAACGACGCGAACGAGCTCGTCGCGACCACGGCGAGGATCGCGAGCGATTGCAGCCACATTCCTGCGGCGATGAGCCACTTGCGCCCGGTGCGGTCCGAGAGCGCGCCGGTCGCGAGCTGGCTCAGTCCCCACGTCGCCGGATAGATCGCCGCGAGTGTTGCGATCTGCGCGAGCGTCATCCCCTTCGCGGCGAAGTAGAGCGGGAAGAGCCCCCACGCCATTCCGTCGTTGAGGTTGTTGACGAGGCCCGCCTGCGTCACCGACGACAGATCTCGATCGAGCAGCGTCGTGCGCACGAAAAGCGCTCGCTGCGATGGAACCTCGCTCTCCGTCGCGTGCGTCGCCTCCAACGCGACGTGGTGATGCGTCTCGCGAACGAACAACACCGAGAGCCCGAGGCCCATCGCGACGTACCCCAGCCCGAGCACGAACGGCATCGGCCGTAGTCCGTGCGCCGCGGCGACGTAGCCCGTGGCCAGCGCGCTCGCTGCGACCGCGAAATACCCGGCGAACTCGTTGAGGCCCATCGCGAGTCCGCGCTTGCTCGGGCCCACGAGGTCGACCTTCATGATGACCGTCGTCGACCACGTGAGACCCTGGCTGACGCCCAACAACACGTTGGCGACCAACACCCACGCCCAGCTCGGCGCCCACATCAACACGAGCGCGACCGGCGCGGCCACGAGCCAACCGGCGACGAGCACACGCTTGCGTCCGAAGCGGTCCGAGAGGCGCCCCGCGACGTAGTTTGTGACAGCCTTCGCCACGCCGAACACAACGATGAACGAGAGGACTGCGCTCTTCGCTTCGAGATGAAACTGCTGCTCGGCGAGGGGCGGAAGGATCGTCCGTTCGAGCCCGACCATCGCTCCGACGAACGCGTTGACGAGCACGAGCAGCGCGAATTGACCGGCGTTTTCTCGGAGCCCGAGGCGAGGGGAGCTCACGCGCGCGCCGCCTTCGATCGAGCGAGCTTCCATCCGCGAGCGCGCCACTCGGCGACGCCTTCTTCCATGCGATGCGCGTCGTAGCCTCGCTCGCGAAGCGCCTTCACCGCGTCGATCGCCATGACGCAGTACGGCCCTCGGCAGTACGCGACGATCTCGCGGTCCTTCGGCAGCTCGTCCATGCGCGCGACGATCTCGTCCACGGGCAGCGAAATTGCTCGCGGAATGTGCCCTGCGCGAAACTCTTCGACGGGCCTGACGTCGAGCACAGTGACCTCTCCTCGGCGCACACGACGAAGGAGATCCCCGGACGCGACGGGCTCCATCGCGTGACGTCGCTCGAAGTATTCGCTCGTCACCTGCTCGACCTCAGCGAGGCGCGACTCGGCGAGCGAACGCAGCGACAAGAAGAACCGACACACCTCGTCGTCGGCGAGGCGATACTCGACGTACAAGCCCTTCTTCTCGGCGTCGACGAGGCGCGCGGCGCGAAGCACCTGCAAGTGCTGCGAGGCGTTGGCGACGGAGATCGCCGCGAGCTCTGCAAGCGCTTCGACCGAGCGCGGCCCCTGGCAGAGCAGGTCGAGGAGCTCGATCCGCTTGGGGGCAGAGACGGCCTTTCCGACACGCGAGAACTGCTCGTAGATCGAGTCCTTGAAGCGACGGTGCGCCTTGGTCATCGATCAAGTATTCAAGCAACTGGTTGAATAGTCAAAGCGCGCCCGGGCGGCCGGTGCAGCCGGTGAGGCGCTCTCACTCGACGCGGAGCGCGGTCGAGTCGCCGAGCGCGTAGCCGCCCTGCGTCGCGCGCAGATGTTCGCGCAGCCCAAGCTGGCGCAGCACCTTGAGCGCGGTGTGCAACCGCGCCTTGGCCGACTCGGCCTTCATCTTCTGCCCAGGCCACGCCGCGGCGATCAACGCGGCGTTGCTCAGCGGCTCACCTGGGCGCGCTCGGTGCTGCTCGACGAGCGCGCGCAACAACGAGCGCAGCACGGGGCGCGCATAGCACTCGACCCGCGTGCCTCCAGGCGGGTCGAACCAGTCCCCCGAGCGGTGCACCACGAGCACATCCGCGCTGCGCTCGCCCTCGTCGATCCCCACCCGCGCATCGAGCGCGCTCGCGACGCTCTGCGCAGCGATGCGCAGCACGACCGCCCCGGCGCGCTGCGCATCCACCGTGGCGAGCAGCGCCCGCGCTCGGTCTTCGTGCGCTCGCGACGCGGCTCGATCGTGAACGGCGTCCGCTGCGCGCGCAGCGGCGAGCCACTCGTGCGCGCGCAGCACGCGGGTCACGATGGCGGTGCGGTCCTCGCTCGTCGCGAGCAGCGACTGCGCCTCGTCGAACGCTGTCCGCGCGGCGTCCAGCCGTCCGCGAAGCGCTTCGATCACGCCGAGGACGCTGAGCGCCATCGCCGCGCTCGCTCCGAGCGGCCGCAGGCGAGCGAGCGCCCAATCGATCCTCTCGCGCGCGATCGCAAGCTCGCCACGATCCGCGCGCGCCAGGGCTTCGTACGCGGTGAACGACGCCGCGAGCGCCTCCGCTGAAAACGCCTCGAACAGTCGGATCGACGTCGCGTAGTGCTCGAGCGCCGCGTCGAGCGCGCGCTCGTCTTGCGAGAGCAGCCCGAGAAAACCGTGCGCGTGCGCGGCGCGGCGGTCTCCGAACGCCGTTTGGACGCGAAGATGCGCGCGCGCCCGATCGTGGTCGCCGAGCTCGACGTAGATCACTCCCAGGATTCCGCGGCACAGATCTGCGTTGAACGTGTGCGCGCTCTCTTCGTGAAGCGCGAGCGCGTGCTCGAGCGTGCGCGCCGCGGCGTCGAGCTCGCCGCTCATGAGCAGCGCCGTCGCGAGCGCTGAATGCGCTGCGCCCGAGAGGGCAGGATGCTGACGATCTCTCAGCGCCTCGACCGACGCGCGCGCGGACGAGACCGCGAGCTGCGCGTCTCCGTGCGCGACGTGCAGCTGCGCGATCGCCCTCAGCGCCGTGCTCGTCAGCGCGGGGTCTGCTCGCTGCGTCCCGATCTCGAGCGCGCGCGCCGCGTCGTCGAGCTCGGCCTCCGTGAATCGACCTCGATCGATCGCGCGCAATCGAACGCGCATGTACAAGAGCCACCCGTGCAGAACGTGGTCGGGGCTTGTCTCGCTGACCGCGGTCAGCGCCCGCTCGACGAGCGACGACGGGGCGTCGAACGCCCGCCCCGAGAGCGCTGTCTCGAGGCCCACGATCGCCCAGAGCGCCTCACGATCTCCGCTGTGAAGGCCGTGTTCGGCAGCGGCGATCAGGTTGTCGCGCTCGCGGACGAGCTTCGAGACGCAGCGCGGATCGTCGGGCGCTGAGTGACCCAGGCGCGCGTAGTGCGACGCGTGTCGCGCCGCGGTCAGTCCCGTCGTATCGATTTCGGCCAGCTTTTCGGCGGCGAACTCGCGCACCGTCAAGAACAGATCGAAGCGCGTCCCGCCTTCGTCGCCGTCGGGTCGAGCGCGCAGCAGCGACTTGTCGTGCAACGACTGGAGCAGGTCGATGATCGAGAGCGTCGCGTCGGGCGCGCGCAGGACACGCTCTGCCGCGTCGAGGTCGAAGCCGCCCCGAAACACCGAGCACTGCGCGAACACCGCGCGCTCGTCGTCCGTGAGCAGGCTCCACGACCAATCGAGCGCTCCGCGCATCGTCGACTGTCGCTCAGGCGCGAGCCGCGCACCATGCGAGAGCACGTCGAGCCCTGAGCGGGCGCGCTCGCGCAGGGTCTTTGCGTCGAGCATCGCGGCCCGCGCCGCGGCGAGCTCGATCGCGAGCGGAAGACCGTCGAGCGCGACCACGAGCGCCGCGATGTCCTTCGCGTTGCCTTCGCTCAGCGAGAAATCACTGCGCACGCGACGAGCGCGGTCGACGAACAGCTCGACCGCCTCGGCCTCGGCGATCGATTGTCCTTCCGTCGGCAGTCGCAGCGGCTCGAGCGCGATCACGACTTCGGCGTCGAGGCGGAGCCGCTCTCGCGTCGCCACCAACACACATGCTTCAGGGGCGGCTTCGAGCCACGACTCGACGACGTCGGTCGCGCACGGGACGAGCTGCTCGAAGTTGTCGAGCACGAGCAGGGCGTGCCCGCGGGAGCCGAGCGCCCCGCCGAGCGCCTCGACCGCGCGCTCGTCGGGCGGCGTTGGCGCGACGCCGAGCGCCCGTGCGACGAGCGCGAACAGGTCCGCGCGATCGCGCGCTTCGGACAAGTCGCACACGAACGATCCGCCTGCAAAATCACTGGCGCTTCGCAGCACAAACTCGTGCGCGAAGCGGCTCTTTCCGATGCCGCCAGTGCCGGTGACGGACACCAGGCTCTCGCCGTGTTCGAAGGCGAAGCGCGCCGCTGCGAGCTCTGCGTCACGGCCGATGTATCGACCACGAAACGTCGCTGTGCGCGCGGCGCCTCGAAGGACTTGCGCGACCACCGAAGCACGATACCGCGCGTCGAGCGCGGGTGGGCAGCGCCGTTGTTGCGCGAGCGCGGCTCGTCAGCGCGCGGCGCGCGGCGCCATCGAGCGAAGCACCACGCAGGGGACCGTGAGCTGCCCGCCCGTCCCTGCGTGCTGCCACGGACCGGTGAAGCGGGCGCCGTTGTGCTGCTGGCTGAACAAGAATCCCTGCAGCGAGCAGTGCCCGTCGGGCCAACGCGCGCCGACCAGCGCGTTCACTTTGCGCAGCTCTGGAACGCCTGAGAATCGCCCGCGAATCACCTCGAACTCGACGCTCGCGAGCCGCGCCGCTTCGAACGTCTCGCTCCATCGCTCGGCGCGCGCGTGATCGACCATCACACCGGTGAGCGTGCGCTCGAGCGCCGCGTCGCGCATGAGGTTGGGCGGCAGCGAGCGAAGCTCGGTCTGCAGCGCGTGATCGATCCACTGCGCCGGCTCGATCGGGTTGACCGCGAGCACCAGCTGCGCCGCGCTGCTCTGTTCGGCGCCGCCTGCGTCCTGCACCACCACGCGCGGAGCGCTGAGCTCGCTGAGGTTGTACTCCGTCGGTCGCCCGAGCAGCGATCGCTGCGCGTCGCACGCGCTCGCGAACAGCGCGGACGCGTTGCGCGTGACGCGAACAGAGACCTCCGCGCCGGGCGCGACCGGGCCGTCCACGTGACGCTCCGTCGACGGCGATCCTCCGCGCTCGATCACTTGCACGTCACAGAGCGGGACGCTGCTGCGGTTGACCACGGTCAACATTCCCGCGTAGCGCTGGGGGGGCTGCGGCGCCGCAGGAGCGGTCTGCGCGTTGCTCGCTTGCGGCTGCGACGGACGCGCGCTCTCGCTGCTCTGCGCGCTCGCTGTGCGCGCCGACGCGCTCGACTCGCCGCTCGACGTGGACGACGTCGCGCTCGACCCTGCGCTCGACCCGCCGAGCGGCACCCGCACGCTCCCCGGAATCAACGAGCAGTGCGTCAACGCGAGCGCCGCCCCGAGCGCCCACGCGCGGCGCGACCCCGACGGCAACCAACTTTTGTCTTCGTGCGTGCGAACCATCGATGCAACTCCTGTCCACGGTCGTCGTGGATGCGCGGCTGCATACGTTTGCGCCCACTGAGCGGCCACTGAGTTCTCAGCTCAGCGCCGAGCGTCCCTCAGTGCGCGAGCGGGGGAGGGAGGATGCTCGCCGTGAGCCGCCGCTGCAGCGCGAGGTAGGGATCCATCGTCGTGGCGACGTATCGCTCAGCGCCCATCGCGCTCGGCAACATCGTGCGCTTCTTCGCAGGGCGTCCGTCGGCCTCGAGCAGCTCTTCGACCGCCGCGGTGCGCGCGTCATCGAGCGAGCGAAGCACCACGAGCGCGTCGGTCGGCGCCTCATCGGTGACGGCGAGCACCGAGAGGCGACTCTCGAGCGGACCGACGTGCATCGAGAGCGCCGTGCGCACGTCGCGCGGATCGCCGGACCACGCTGTGACCGCGGCGAGGTCTGCGCGTCCGTCGGTCACCGCTGCGAGCGCCTCGGGATGCGAGCCCATGAAGCTCTGCTCGGAGAACACCGTGCGCGGCTCGATCGCGCGGCGCCGAAGCATCTCCATCGCGAGCAGATAGCCGCCGAGCGAATGGCGATCGACCCACGCGGCGCGAAGCCCGCGCGCGCTCCACAGCCGATCCATCGTGAGGTTCGAGTTGGCGCGCACCACCAGCGCAGAGCGATAGAAGGTCAGCCCCTGTCGAACCACTTGAAACACCGCGCGCGCGACGGGAGCGAGCTGCGCGCACACCCCCGCGGGCGCCCACACGACGTCCGCTTCGTGAGCCAAGGCCCTGCGCACCAGCTCGTCGTAGTCGCTCGCCACCGCGACGCGGACCTCGAGACCGAGCGCGGTCGACAACGAGGACGCCACGAGCTCGGCGCGAGCGTTTGCCTTGGGCAATCCCAGCGACGGAGGAAACAGCACGCGCAAGTTCGTCACGCTCCGGTCGCTGAGTCTACCTCGACGCAGCCGCTAGCTCGCGGACTGCTCCGCGATCTTCGCCGCCCCGCGCAGGCCGAGCTGCGTGTCCAACACCACGCGCACCGCCATCGTGCGAAGCAGCGCCTCGTGCGGCGGCTTCTCGCGAAAGCGCTGCTCGAAGCGCGAAGAGCGCAGCGCGTCGAGGATCTTCGGAGCGATTCCTCCGGCCAGGTACACGCCTCCGAAGCACAGCGCGCGCAGCGCCATGTTGCTCGCCTCTTGCGCGTACACCTCGACGAACACCTCGAGCGCCGCCACGCAGAGCGCGTCCCGTCCGCGCTGCGCCTCGGTCGAGATCGTCGCCGCCGGGTCCGTGCTCTTGGCCAGGGCCTCAGCGATCGCGGGCTCTTCGCGCGCCCAGCCTCCGCGCGCGAGCGCTCGATAGATGTTGTGCAGCCCCGGCCCCGAGAGCACGCGCTCGTACGAGACTCGCTCGCCCAAGATCGCGCCGAGCTCTCGCAGCACCATGATCTGCCGCTCGTCCGTCGGCGCGAAATCCGCGTGTCCGCCCTCTCCCGCGACCACCGTCACGCGTCCGTCGTCGGCGCGCACCGCGATCGCTTCGCCGAGGCCCGTGCCCGCCCCGAGCACTCCGATCGGCGCGGTCGAGTCGATCTCGCCCCGCAGCACCTCGCTGAACTCGCCCTCGCGCACGTGCGTGACGCCCATCGTCTGCGCTGCAAAATCGTTGACCAATCGAACGCGAGCCAGGCCTGTTGCGGCCGCGAGCGCCCCCTCGTCGACCACGGGCCACGGCAGGTTCGTCGTCTTGCACACGCCGTGTCGAACCGGGCCCGGCATCGCGAAGCACGCGGCCTGCGCGCGCGCGCCGGTCTCGTCGATGAAGCGACGAACGACCGCTGAAAAGTCAGCGAAATCCCGGCTCGCGTACGTTCGCTCAGCGCGCCGCTCGTCGCCCTCGAACCACGCGAGCCGGCTCGACGTACCGCCGATGTCTCCTGCGATGACGCTCACGAACGCCTCCCGCGCAGCCGATCGATCATCCGTCGCACAAATCCCGGCGACTGCACGCGCTCGGCTTCGGCGATCTCTTCGACCAGCTCGTGCGAGAGCGCCTCGCCGTCTTTCTGCGCGTGCGTCTGCGCGACGTAGCGAGCGATCACGCCCGCTTGCGCGATCGGGATGTGCAGCCGATGGGCGTAGTGAGCGAGCACCTTGCTCTCGTTGGGGTCGATCCTTCCGTCCGCGAACGCGATGGTGATCGCGTCCGTGAGCAGCGCGTGCGCGAGGCCCAGGTTCTCTGCGCGCGAGAGCTCGTCTTCGACCATGGCGATGTCCGGGTCCTTCGCGAACGCATCGATGTCGAGCACCGCGCGATCGACCGCGAGCTCGTCGGCCAGATGGTGAATCGAGTCGAGCTCGGCCTCGGCGATGTTCGAGTCGACGGACACGAGCGCGGAGACCGCGCGGAGGTACGCGACACGCTCGTCGAGCGACAGAGAAGCGGCAGGGTGGGTCACGGCGTGATCGTCGCCGTCGCGCCCGTCGCCCGTCAACGACCACTACGGCGTGGAACGAACAACGACCGGCGTGGGCGTCATCACCGCGCGCGTTCGTGGATCGCTCGTGACCGCGAGCCCGACCTGCGCGTTGGCGTTGCGGCCCCAGCACCACGGCAGATCGTCGTTCGCCAGCGCGCACACGTGGCCGTCACCCGCGACCAGCGCGCGGATCGGCCGCACGAATCCAGGTGGAAGGGTCACCTCGATGGGAGCCGTGCTCGCGGGCGTGATCGTTCCGTTCGCGGCCTGCGTCCCTGTGGCGCAGGCGCCTTCAGCGTTCGATCCCCAGCAGTACAAGCGGTCGTTGTTCGTCAGCGCGAGCGCGAAGTCGCCGCCCGTCACCACGCTCCTCGGCGAGCTCGGCAGCGCGACCTCTCTCGGATCGAGCACGATCGCCGGATCGCCTGCGGACGGACGCTGTCCGAGCACCCCCGAGGCGCGGTTTTCTCCCCAGCAAATCACGCGACCGCTCGCGATCGCGCACGCAAATGTGCGGCTCAACGACAGCGTGTTGTGGCGATACCGCGCGTCGAGCATCGTCGGCGTCGTGACCACCGCCGCCGCTGCGCTCACCGCGCCGAACCGCTGACCATCATTGCGCCCGACGCAGATCGTGTTCGGCGGTTCTCGCCAGCACAACCCGCGCCCGCGCGAGGAGGGACTCTGCCAGCGCTGCGCCGCAGAAAACGCAGCAGGAGCGGAGACCACCGACGGAGCCATGAACCCGATCGCTCCATCGGCGTTGTCGCCCCACGCGTACACCATCGAGCCCGCCTGCACGTAGCTCGCGTCCGTCGCGAGGACCAACGACGAGAGCGCCCCGCGCGCGTCGAGCCCGACCACCGCGGTCGCCGTGCTCACCGCCGCGCTCATCGATCCCACGCCGAGCGCTCCGCGCGCGTTGCGACCCCAGCACGAGACGCCTCGGTCGCCGCCGCTGCTCCAAATCGCGCACGCGTGCGCGTCGCCGACGGCGAACTCGGCGGCGTTCGAAATGCCGCCCACGTATTCAACTCGGCTCTCGCCCCCTGAGCCGTCCATCGCTCGCGCCGTGGTCGTGCCGCGCCCGAGCTGCGCCTCGTCGTTGGCGCCCCAGCACGCGATCGCTCCGCGCGTGGATCGCACGCAGGTGAAGTCTCGTCCCGCTGCGATCGACGCGAGCGGCGCGCAGCTCGTCGCGGCGCACGGGCTCGTCGAGCTCACAGCGTCCGCGGTCGCGTCGCTCGAGAGCGCGCTGTCTTCGGTCGCGGTCGCGTCGAGCGAGGCGTCTGCGCTGTCGTGCGCTGCGCTGTCATGCTGCGCGCTCGCGTCGAGAACGGCTGCATCGAACGCAGGCGTCGCCGCGTCGAGCGCTTCTCCGGTCCTCGGGTCGATCGCCACGACGCCCGGCGGGCGATCCATCGGAACGCACTGCGCCAGGTCGCACGTGAAGTCCGTCGGGCACACCACGCCTTCGCACGCGCGGCTGAGAAACATCGGCAGTCGCAGGGTCTGTCCGCTCGCGAACGGAAGCCGCGCCGCGCGACGCACGAGCGTGCGCTCTGCGCCGCCGCCGCTGGCCGAGACGCCTTCGATCGTGACCTGCACCGCTTGGTTCGCGCGCGCCGACTCGCCCGGCACCAACAGAAACGACAGCGGAACGCAGTAGCTCCCCGACCTCGGCGCATCGCGACAACCACCAGCGCTCAGCCCCTTGAGCGAGATCCGCTCGACGCGCGAGGGGCTCGCGGGGTCACCGATCGAGACGCGAACCGACTCCATCGACGCAGGCACGGCGTAGTCCGTGTCGACCACCACCACGATCTGCGTTCGCTCGCTGCGGCACGCGCTCGCCGTGGCGGCGAACAGCGCGAGCGCGACGGTGCGTGCGTTCGCTCTCGGCGTGCGTGAGTGGTGCGTGCGGCTCATCGAGGTAGCTCCCTGTTGGGATGGTTCTCGTGCGCCGTCCTACACGATCGCGCGCCGCAGCGCGACCCCGCCGCCCGTGATCTCTCTTTGTGTTCTTGCCGTGATTCGAGCGGCGGTTCGCGAGCGCCCGCGCCTCGAGCTCGCCAGCGCGCCGAGGCGCGCGATCGATGGTGTATCGTCTCGCGTCGGAGACCACCGTCGATGACCAACGCATTCTGGGAGATCCTCGACACTGTTCTTTCGGCCTCGAACACCGTCGCGGGCGAGAAGAAGTCCATGACCGCAGACGCGATCGCTGAGGCGATCAGCAACAGCTCGGACTGGTCCGGCGGAGCGTTGACCGGCTTCGACGTCGACCGCGAGCTGCGCGGAAACTTCGCGCAATACAGCTCGTGGGCGGTCAGCGACTACGGCGATCACTGGGAGTTCATCCGCCGTTGAGATGGCGCGAAGAGCTCGTTCGATCGAGACAGCCATCGTCACGGCCCCGCGCTCACCGTCGATGCCACTCTTCGCAGTGACGAGCGGCGCTGAGCCTCAGCGGGGCAAACCACGCTTCTCTCCTCCCGCGTCTTCGATGCCCTCGGCGGGCGCGGTATAGTACGCAGTCGGATCGAGTCGATGAGCGAAGTCACTACGTCGCAGCCGCCCGCGAAGAACGGACCTGTCCCGACGAGCGCCGGCCGAAAGCCACGCGTCCTCGTCGTGGGCGTCGGCGGCATCGGAGGCGTGCTCACCGCGCACCTCGCGCGGGCGCGCAGCGAACAATGCGAGGCGATCGTCGCCCTCTCGACCAATGAGCAGATCGTGCACGCCATCGAGCGCGACGGAATGCGCGTGCGCGGCAGCGGCGAGCCCTTCTCGGTTCGAGCGCGGGTGGTGCACGAGATCCCCAAGTCCGAGCGACCGTTCGACCTTGTGTTGCTCGCGACGCAACCGCCGCAAGTCGAGGACGCCGCCCGCAAAGCACTGCCGTTTCTCGCGGCGGACGGCGCGATGGTGTGCCTGCAAAACGGTCTGTGCGAGCAGCGCATCGAGCGCATCGCTGGGCCGTCGCGGGTCCTCGGCGCGGTCGTCGCGTGGGGCGCCTCGATGCTCGAGCCCGGCTCGTACGAGCGCACTTCGAGCGGCGGATTCACGCTCGGTCGCCCCGACGGAAGCGACGACGACCGCGTTCACACGCTCGCTTCGATCCTCGACTGCGTCGGGCCCGTGAAGCTCACGAGCAACCTCGCCGGCGTCCGTTGGAGCAAGCTCGCGATCAACTCTGCCATCTCGACGCTCGGAACGCTGGGCGGCGACCGACTCGGCCCGCTCTTGCGTCGCACGATCGTTCGACGGCTCGCCCTCGAGATCATGTCCGAGACCGTCGAAGTGGCGCGCGCCGAGGGCGTTCGGCTCGAAAAAGTCGCGGGAACCCTCGACCTCGATTGGCTCGCGCTCACGCCCGCCGAGCGTCGCGGCGCGCTCTCGATCGCGCTGAAGCACGCGCTGCTCATCGGCGTCGGCGCGAAGTACCGGCGGATGCGCTCGTCGATGCTGTCGGCGATCGAGCGAGGACGCGTTCCTGCGGTGGACTTTCTCAACGGAGAGGTGGTCTCGCACGGCGCGGCGCGATCCGTGAACACACCCGTCAACGCCCGCGCGACCGAGCGAGTGCACGCGCTCGCCCGCGGCGAAGCGAAGCCTGGCTTCGATCAAATCGAGGCGCTCGCGCGCGACGTCGGCCTGCTGCGCGCGTAGCTACTTCTTCGCGAGCGACTGCGCACGCAGCTCTTCGATCGCGTCGATCAACGCGCGCGCGTCACCCTCTGGCCAACGCAGCGTCGTCGACAGCCACGACGCCGCGTCGGGCACCGTCGCCACGATTTTCAGCGGAAACTTCGGCTTCGCGATCAGCGCCACCCCCGTCCCCGCGGCGCGGATCATCGCCGTCATGAACCCGGTGCCCTCCACCACGCCCGCCGCCGCGGTCACGACATCCGCCGACCACTGCGCGAGGTCCGCGACGCCCTTGCGAGCCTCTTCGCTGATATCCGGCGAAAACTGACCCTGGTCAGTCGCGAACATCGTCACAAACGCGTAGCGCCCGAGCTCGGCCTTGCACCGCTCGCTGTGGCGCTTGGCGCGCGCGAGCCTCGCCGCGTTGAGCTGCGCCCGCCACAGGTGAATCACCGTGTGTCCGCAGCGGCCGAACGCGTGCTCTGCGCTCACTTCATCGCCGATCAACGCGGCCGGCATCACGAGCGTCCTCCTGGCGGCTCTCCGTCGAGCGCGCCCGCTTCCTTCGCCCGCACGAGCAAGCGCTGCGCGTGCTCTGCGGCGAAGCCGTCGAGCGCAGAGACGCACGCCGCCAGCGTGGTAAACGTCGGCACCACTCCGTGTGATCGCAGCACCGCCGCCGCGTCGAGCCAGGCCCGCGCGACGCCCACGATCTCTCTCGGAGCGATAAACCCCACGGGGATGTACCGAAGCGCGGCCTCGACGCTGAATCGGTCCTGCGCGATGTGATCGTTCGCGTCGAACGCTGCGTCCAGCGCGCGCTCGAGCGGCCCGCGGCTCTCGCTCTCGCGGTCGACTCCGTCTCTGGCGCGCGGCGCGGCCGTGACGCTCGTCACGGGCTCGTCTCCCGTCGCGCGCAGCTCGTCGACCGCGCAGCCGAGCCCCTTCGCGAGCGCCTCGGCGAACTCATCGTCGCAGCTCACGTCGCGCTGCGCCTCGATCGAGGCGACGACCTGCTCGCTGATCGACTCGACCCCAGCGCTCTGCGCGACCTGCGCCCGCGATCGTCCGCTGCGCTTGCGCAGATCTCGGACGGTGGCTCCGAGCATTCGCATCGCTTATTCACGCTCCAAACGCGGCAAACCCGTCGGTGAACAACCGCCGCAACAACCGCACACCCGCCGACGCTGCATGTTCGAGGGCGAACTCTACCGCAGCCAGCGCCTCCGCGGGGTCTTCGGGCCCCGACTCGAGCGCCTCGGCGATGGCGGCCTCCGACGGGGCGTCGGGGTTCGCGCAGAACGCGAGCAGCGCCCGCAGCGGCGCGTCGAGCCTCCGTCGCTGTCCGCGAAATCGAGGCAACACCTTCATGCACAGCGCGGCGTCGAGCGGGTCACCGACGCCGTCGAACCACCCGTTGCGCTCAGCCGCTTCGAGAAAGGCCACGATCTCGTCGTACACGCGATAGCCGAAGTGCATGTCGAACGGGCGAAGCAGCGCGTGCAGCGTCGCGAGCCTCGCGCGCAGGGCAGGACGCTCGTTGACGTACGGGTAGATCACCGCTTTGTCGACGCGCGCGAAGCGCCCTTGCTTCGAGAACGAGCGCAGCAGCGCGAGCCGCTCGGCGTCGTCGGGCAGCGCCGCGTCGATCAGCGACGGCGGATAGTCACCGAGGTCCGCGTCGCCAAAATCCAAGACGAACGCGCGGTCGAGCACCTTCGGCGAGAACGCGTGCGTGGTCTCGTCGGCGTTGACGGTCCCGACGAGATAGAGGCTCGGAGGCAGCTTCAGCTCACGCGGAGGAAGGTCGCCTTCAGCGTCGTCGGGCTGCGTAAATTGCAGTCCTTCGCGGGTCCAGCCGTCTTCGTCGCGCCCCGCTTCGAGCACGCTCAGCACGTCGGCGAGGTAGTGCTCGACGTGCGCGAGGTTCATCTCGTCGAGGATGACGAAGCGCGCGAGGCCGTCGTTCGCGCGGTATCCGCGGTTGGCGCGCAGCACGAAGCGCAAGAACGGCGTCCACTCGTAGGTGCGCGTGATGGGATTGAAGTACCCGAGCAGCGATCGCCCGTCGCGCCAATCGGGCCGCACGGGAACGAACAGCCAATTGCGCTGCGGCTCATCGGGCGTCGACGAGAGCCACTCGCTCCCGTGCGTGATGCGAAACGCGTCGAGCGCGTCGTCGTGCGCGAGCACGGGCTCGAGCACCACCGTGTCGCCCGCGCGAACGTGCTGCGTGAACCACCGTCGCGCCTCACCCCGAAGCGAGAGCGAGAGGTAGTCGCGCCCCGCGTACGAAGCGCGCACGAACGGGCACGACTCCGTGCGTCCGTCGAACACGACGGTGACGTCTCGCGCTTCGTCCGCGACCGGAGGATCGAAGAGCCTCGCGGCCTGCCGTGGAATCAACACGCGCCCCGTCGCGAGCATGTACGGCTGCACCGTCAGCACCACCGCGTCGTGCGGGACGGCGGCGCCTCGTCGCGGCGTGTGCGGCTGCGGCAACAGCTCGGCGAAGGACTGCGCGAGACGGGTCTTTCCTGTGCCAGAAATGCCGCTCAGCACGACGAAGCCCTTCACTTGCAGCGCCGTGTAGAAGCTCGCGAGCTGAAACCTCGCGTACCGAAGCCCGCGCGCCTCGAGCGCCCGCTCGACGGTGCGCCTCGCTTGCTCAGGGCTCGCCGCGGCCACCAGCGGAAGCTGCGCCGCGCTCTCACCCGGCTCAGCCACGACGGTTCGCTCGACCGCGCGCGCGCTCGCGTACGGCGTCTCGCGCTCGCCTGCCTTCGCTCGCTCGCTCTTGCTCGCGCCGCTCGTCGCCGCGCCCTCGCGCTGCGTTCGCTCGGGCTCTCGCTCGGCCACCCACGCGAGAAACACGCCCGCGTCGACGAAGTCCGGCCCCTCGACGCCCGCGTCGACGAGCGCGTCACGAACGCGGATCATCCGCGGAGCGAGCGCGAGGTACACGTCTGCGTCCGAGCGGGCGCCCCGCGGCAGGGCGGACTTCACGTCGTCGCCCAGCGATTTGAGCGCCCGCAGCGTCCGCGGCGAATCGAGCACCCAGTAGCGCGACGGAAACGCGTACGCGAGCAGCTCCGTGCTCAAGAGCAGCCCGAGCCCGCGGCGCTCCCAGAGCGCGTCGAGGTCGTCCCGGGTGATTCCGATGCGCGCGCGCGTCGCGAGCTCGCCGAGCGAGACCTTGAGCGCGTCGATCCCGACTTCGCGCAGGCGCCGATCGAAGGCCCACGCTGGGTTGCCCCAGCGCTCGAACGCGTCGGTGTCGTAGAAGAGCTCGCGGAGCTGCGCCTCGGTCAGCGTCGCCACCTGCGTCGGCGTGAGCAAGCGCTGCGCTCGCTCGCAGCGTCGATCGCGCACCGATCGACGAAGGGCGTCTTTGTCCGCGGCGAACGCGGCCGCGAGCGATGCGAGGCGCCCGGCGTTCACAGCGCGCCCTCCGGTGCGAGCGCGATCGCTCCGACCCCTTCGAACGCCCCACGCACGACCGCTGCGATGCGCGCTCGTTCGTGCCTCGCGCCGCTCGACTCGTACAGCACCGAGCGCTCGCCCGGAAACAGACACACCGCGGCCCGCACCGCCAGCGCGTCGCGATACGCGTGCATCTTGTCGATGTCCGAGCGCGCCGCGTCTTCGCCGTCCACCGCGCGCATCTTCGCGTCGAACACGAGCGTCGCGCGCCCGTCACACATCAGCGCGAAGTCCGGTCGCAGCGCGCCCGAGTACGCCTCGAGCTCGCGGTTGTAGAGCAGCGCGTAGCGCGCGCCGATCGTCGCGACCGCACCGCGCGCGAGGCCCGTCGCCGCGCCGCGCTTGTCCTTCGCCGGACCGAAGCGCACCGGCTCGCCGAGCGCCGCGCCGATCGCGCGGGCGAGGGCGAAGAAGCAGTACATCTCGTAGAGCGTCGCGGCGTCACGAAGCGAAGCCGCTTGTCGAGCGTGCGGCCAGCGCAGCGTCGACCGAGCGCCCGCGCCGTCGAGCCACCGCGCCACGTTCGCGTACGGCTCGCGGCGATCGCACATCGCCCGCGCGCGGCTCGGGTCCGTCGGGCCCTCCGTCGCCGAACGCAGCGGCTCGTCCGCGAGCGCGCGCCGCAGCGCTTCGAGCGTCGCGCGAACGCGACCGCGCGCGCGGGACGGGCGCTCGTCGAGCAGCCGATCGAACGCGGCGCCGCTCGCCTCTTCGATGACCGCGGTCAGCTCAGCGCGCAGCCAGCGATTCTCGGGGCAGTCGAAGCTGCTCGCGGCGATCGTCCCCCACGCTTCGCGGGGAGCGCGTCCTCGCAACGCGCGCCGGCCCTCGATCGCGCGCTCGGTCGAGTCCCACGCGCCGTCCGCGGAGGCGAGCTCCACGGCGTCGATCGCGTCGGCGTTGGTCGCCACCAGCACCCTCGCGGCGTCGGTCGCGAGCGTCGAAGCGGGCTGCGCGCGCAGCGCGGCGAGCGCCTCGAGCAGCGAGTCGGCGTCGCGGTCGAGCGCGTCGAGCAGCGCCTCGAGCGAGAGAGCGCCGTCGCGCGCGGCGCTCCACTCGAAGTGCCGATCGCGAAACGGGTCGAGCTGCTGCTCGCGCTCGATGACCGTGGTCATTGCGCGCACGAAGCGCCATTGCTGCTCGGGATCGTCGAAGCGCGCGGCGACGACCTCCACCTCGAGCGCGCGGCTGACGCACCGACCGCCGCGCATCGCGCGCATCGAGGCGCGGCCCACAGCGTTGCGCGCGGTCCATGTGAACAGCCCCGGCCACGTCGGTCGCACGCGCTCGCGCCCGATCGCGAGCAGCTCGGCGCCGTCGCAGCGCACGCCGTAGCTCTGCCCCTCGCGCACCCACAGCGCGCACGGAGCGAGCGTCGCGCGCATCGACGGTGAGAGCTCGCCGACCGCGCTCGTTCGCTCGAGGGTCGGCGCGCGCACGGCGACCGAGCGCGCTGTGGCGAGGCGCGCCGGGCGGTCCTGCGAAGAGAGCGAACTCGAACGCGCGGTCACGCGCGGGATGGTGGGCGATCGGACCGCGTCTCGACAAGCGCGAACGCTCTTCCGCTGCGCGCGCGGCGAGCGAGCTCGATGGAGTCGAGCTGCGAAGCGTGCACGCCGACCGCCCAACGAAGCGAGAGCCGCGCGGGCTCGCCGAGCTCGTACGCGTCGCACGCGGCGCGCAGCGAGCTGTGCGTGCGCGAGCGGCATCGGGCGCGGCGAACGTTGATCACCGCGGCTTCGGTCGGGTCTTCGAGCAGCGCGCGAACGCGGCCGGTGAGCGGGTCGAGCTCGAGCAGCCAGGGCTTTCCGGTGCTGGGGACGTCCGGCGCGTACGCGATCACCCGCTCGGGAACAGAGAGCTCGCTACGCACCGCGCCCTCCGCCCGACCGGCGCGAGGCGCGCTCGTCTCGCCGCGCTCCGTCGTCGTTTGCGCTCGCCCCTCTCAGCTCGTTCGCCCAGGGAAAAGCCTCGATCCTCGCGATCGTCCACCCCTTCGCCTCGCACGCCGCCAGCGCCCGCGCCGCCGCGCGCAGCGCCGACGGCCCGTCGCTCTCGATCCCCACCCACAGCGTCACGCGCCCCTGCACGGTGCGCACGATGACCCGCCGCACGTCGCTGCGGCGATCCCGCGCGAAGCACAACTCCACGCTCACGATCTCCCCACGCGCGTCGCTCGGTTGGTCGTCGCGTCTGCGCTCGTCTCGTTCGTCCATCACCGCTGCAGTTCACCGCGCAGCGCGCAGGAAGTCGAAGCGTGTCGGACGTACTCTGTCACTCCGCTCGACGCTGCAGGATCTCTGTGTTCGAGCGGTCAGATTATGTCTTCGATCGGCGCTGCCCCCTTGCGCGTCGACCGCCGCGGTTCACTGCGGCAACGTCTCGGTGTGCAGCGAGTGCCCCTCGGCGTCGAGGATCTCGACGCTCACCTGCGAGGTGCGGCCCGCGCGGTGCGAAGCCCACGTGCGCCAACGAGGCGTGTGTCCAATGTCGAGCGCCTGACGCCGCGCGACGTTGCCGTTGATGCGCCACACCACGGTGACCTGCGTCGCAGCGCCGCCGTTGTTGATCACGAACCAGTACGTGATGCGCCCGCTCGATCGCGCCGCGGCCGCATCGCCCGCAGGCTGACCGCGATCGACGCGGTCGGTGAACTGTCCGCGCACGAAGGTCACCTCCGCGAGCGCCGTCGCGGGGATCAGCGTCAGCGCCGCGACGAAGAGCGCCGCGAAGAGCGAGAAAAAGTGCGAGCGAGAGAAGGTTCGGTTGTTCATGATCGGATCGTGCTCCAGTCGAGCGGTTGCTTCGCCGACCAGCAGTGCAGCGGTTGTGCCCGGCGTCGATCGACGGCGTGCACCCCAGCGCATCGCGCAGAACGGCCAGCGATTTACGGGCGAAGATGTAGCTGAGGGCGCGGCGACTTGTCACGTTGCAGTGTTCGCCCGGCCACGCGGCGCGCGGCGGCCGGCACACGCTCGTTGCGGCGACGAAACACGGGAGGCAGGACGGCGACAGACCGTGTATGCTGCCGCTCAGTCGCGTCGGCCGGACTGCGTCTTCGCAGCCTGAGTTTCACCCCCCATCCCATTCACGAGCCGACGCATTTCATGATCGAGGAGAGCGCATGCGATCGTTCCGTCCCCTTGCTTTGCTCGTGGCCGTGACGGCGGCCCTGGTTGCCTGTGGTCCGCCCAGGCTCATCGAGGACGTGTCGTCGTCCGACGCCAGCCGCGTTGACTCGAGCGGAATGGACGTGACCGTCACGGACAGCGCCGTCAACGACGTTCAGATCGTCGGAGAGCGCTGCCTCACTGACACCGAGTGCGACGACGGGCTGTACTGCAACGGCCGCGAACGCTGCGCGGGTGGCGTGTGCGCCGTGGGGACCGCGCAGTGCCAAGACTCGGCTTCGTGCACGATGAACACGTGCGACGAAGACAACGACCGCTGCGTGATCGTCGCGGACCACTCGATGTGCGGCGACAACAACGCCTGCAACGGCATCGAACAATGCAATCCGCGCGGCGCAGGAGCAGATCCTCGCACCGGCTGCACCCCCGTCCGTCCCGAGAACGTGATCGACTGCGACGACGGAAACAACTGCACGATCGACTCGTGCGACCCCACCGTCGGCTGCGTGCACTCTCCTCGCGATCTCGACGGAGACGGCTTCATCGATCGCGCGTGCACGTCCGACGGCTTGCCCACCGGCACGCCCGGCACCGACTGCAACGACAGCGATCCGCTGGTGTATCCGGGCGCGGTCGAAGACTGCTTCGACGGCCGCGACAACAACTGCAACTCGCAAGCGGACTTCTTCGACACCGCCGCGATGTGCCGCGCTGCCTCGTTCGACACCTGCGGAACCGCGCGCTTGTTGCCCGGCCCGGGCACGTACAACGTCAGCCTCACGGGCACGACCAACAACTACGCGCTCAGCTGCAACACGGCGACGGCCAACGACGTGGTGTATCGCTTCCACCTCGACGCTCCGCAGGACGTTCGAGTCACGATGGCCTCGACCGACGCCGGCTCGGCGATCGCCGTCGGAAGCACCTGCGACATGACCACGCTCGCTGAGCGTTCGTGCGGTCGCGTCGTGACGGTCGGCTCGATGAGCGCGTCGCCGTCGATCTATCTTCGCGCGCTTCCTGCGGGCGATCACTTCATCGTGCTCGAGGCGAGCGGCGCGGGGCCGTATCGGTTCTCGCTGCGATTCGAGCCGCCGACGATGTTCCCCGCGGGTGACGCGTGCCCGCCTGCTTCGCCCGCGGCGGACCTCGCCGTGGGCACCGGAATGCCCGGCGCCCCGTCGATGGTCATGCCTACGACGCTCACCGACGACTTCTCGCTCGCGTGCAACCCTGGCCTTCCGCGGCCCGACGGCGTGCTGCGCTTCAGCCTCGCGGACACGCGCAACGTCGACCTCACCGTCAGCTCGACGAGCGGCGTCAACTACGTCTCCGTCCGTCGCCGCGGCGCCGGTGGAATGTGCCCCGGAACGCAGCTCCGCTGCCAGGCGAGCACCTCCAACACTCCGTACACGATCTCGCTGCGCGATCTGCCAGCGGACGAGTACTACGTCGTCGTCGAGAACTCGGTGGACTCGCCGGTGACCGTCACTGCAGCAGCGACGGACCCGTCGATGCGCGCGCCCGGCGACGCGTGCCGCAGCGCGGTGCCTGTGATGATCCCGCTGGCTCGACCGACCACACAGATGGCGACCCTTGATTTCAGCCCGTTCTTGACGGACGCGGATCACGGTGTGAGCTCGACCTGCGGTTCGCGCGGAATGCCCACGGGTTGGTTCGACGGCGTCGCGACCTTCACGATCGCTGAGCAGACCGACATTCGCATCACCGTTCGTCCGACCGCGGGATGGGCGCCGTCGTACGTGTGGGGCGTGCAGTCCACCTGCGGAACCCCAGCCTCGCTCGTCGGCCGCTGCAACGTCGGCTCGGCCTCGACGATCTTCTACACGGGCCTGCCTGCAGGGACGTACGGCATCGTGATCGAGACGCAGACGCGCGCTCCTGCGGGCCTCGGCTTCACGGTCACGGTCGAGGCGCAGTCTCCGGCGTCGCGCCCGGCAGCGGAAGCGTGCACGGGACAAGCGATCACGCTCGCGCCGAACGGGGCCAACCTCGAAGGCACCGTGATGTACGACCCGCGCGTGCCCGCCCCGAGCGGCCTCAACCCGAACCCCGACCACGGGACGATCTGCGGCTCGAACGGCGCGCTCGGGTTCACTGACCTCGTGTACAGCTTCACGATCCCGGACACGCGCACGGTCACGATCGACCTCAACCCCGCGACGGGCGGCCTGTACTGGTTCGAGCTGCAGAACGCCTGCGCGACCACGAACGCCACGCGCTGCTACGAAGCGATTCCGCACGCCGGATCGCGCCCGCAGTTCACCGGACGATTGACCGCGGGCACGTACTACATCGTCGCTGAGACCGTGACCTCCGGCCGTCTGCCGGGCACGATCAGCATCGTCGCGACTCCGTGACGTCGCGCCGATCAACGGCTCGACCTCGCGCGATCACGCGCCGTTGACGCGACAGCAGTGGGGGGGAAGAGACACGCGACGGTCGCTCTGCTTCGATGCGAGCGCTCTCGGCCGGTGCTCTGCGCGTTCAGCGCGAAGGACGAATGGTCCCGAGCTGCTCTTGCACGCGCCTCGCGAGCACCTGGTGGTCCTCGCGACGCAGCACCGATCCCGCGGCGAACAGCGCGAACGCGACGTAGTCGTGCAGCGCTTGCTGAACGACGCGCGACGGGTCGTCGGTGTGCAGTCGTTGCAGGTTCGCGATGAGCGTGGCCGTCTCGAACGTCCCGTCGTGCTTCGGCCCCGCGTTGGCGAACAGCACGTCGAAGGCGCCTCCGCCCTGCAAGAACATCGAGAGCGTCATGCGCGCGCCATCGCCGACGCCCGCAGCGTCCACCGTGCGATGAATGTCGAGCAGGACAGTGTTGAAGCCCTCGAGCTGCTCTTGCAGCACCGCGCGAGGGGAGGCGGCCTTCTTCAACTGCGCAGCGCCGCTCTGAAGCAACACGAACAGCGCCTTGGTCGCCTCGAACTCGCCGAGCCCGGTGATCCGCGCGACCTCGTCGAGCGTTCGTCGCCCATCCAACGCCGCGAGGACCTTTTCGGCCGACGGATCACCGTCGCCGGTCTTGCCGACCACCGAGGTCGCCACGACGGTGTTGTCCGGGATCCGCTCGCGAAAGTACGCCCACTCGTCGATGCGCTGGACGGCCTCCATCAACAGCGCGTTGCACGAGAGCGTCACGCGCACCGGGACGCTCGCGGCATCGATTCCGCGCGCGAAGAAGAACATCCCGCTCTGCGAGGCCAGGGCGTTGAAGACGATCTCGCGCACCTGGTTCTGCAGCATCGCGTACAGGTCGTTGGGCTTGATCCAGCCCTTCTGCACGACGATGTCCCCGAGCCGCCGCGTCGCCGAGAGCAGCGACATGGCCTCGTCGAACTGCGCGCGGGTCAGCGCGCCGTGGCGATAGAGCACTTCGCCGAGGCGCTCGTGCGGAGAGTTCGACGTGGCGAGCACCACCATCCCTCCCTCGAGCAACATCGCGCGGCGCACGTCGCCGTCCACCACCACCAGCTCGCCGACCCACCCGGAGCTCGCGATGAACTGCACGATCTCGAGGAGCGTGCTTCGGTCGACGATGGTGCCGGACAGCACGACCCGCGTCGCGCTGTTCGCCTGCATTTTACGCAGCAAAACCATGTCCGGAGGCGAGGGGAGGAGTTGATACACTCCCGCCTTCGGTTTGAGCACCGATGCGACTTCGGAGCGCCCGAGCGCGACCGATCCGTCTTCACCGACGACGAAGTCCGCGTCTTCGACCGCCACAACGACGCAGCATACTACGGCGTCGCACCGAACGCGGAAAAGAAATCCCTGCGCGCTCGTCGCACGTTCAAACGCACCGCGCGGTGTACTAGAGTCCCACACCGGCTTCGCCCCTACGCTTTTGCAGGGCGGGCTCATCGCCGCTCACGAGCATACGACCCATGACCCAGATCGCATCCGCCTCTCCCCGTACCGCGCGTTTCGCAGAGCATTCGCTCGTCGCGTACATCGCGCCGCTCGTCGAAGGACGCCGCGTCGCGGTCGTCGGACCCACGTCCGTCGAAATCGCGCTGCGCGCCCGAGCGCTCGGCGCGCAGAGCGTCGTGGCGATCGGAGGGCAGGGAGAAGGCGTCGCGCTGCGGCCGCTCAACGGCGGCGCGATCGAGGCGTTTCGAAGCCGCGTCGATTGTGTGATCGTTCCGGACGCGGGCGCGGTTCCGCTCGCGAGGGTGCTCGATGAAGCGCGGCGCGCCCTCGGACGGGACGGACTGGTCGTCGTCGCCGCGCCCGTCGCAGGGCAGGGCCGCCCGGTGGACTATCACGCGCTGCGCACCACCGTCGAAGACCGCTTCGCCACCGTCAAAATGGTCGGCTGCGGGTCGTTCTCGGGCTTCGCTCTCGCTTCGTTCGACGTCGAAGACGCGGCCGACGAAGTCACGCTCGACACGCGGCTCATGCCCGACGAGCCCCCAGCGCCCGAGCTCTACATCGCGCTGGCGAGCGACGCGCGCTTCTCGCTCGATTCGCTCGCGATCGTGCAGGTCCCGGCCTCTGCCGAGAGCGCTCCGGTCGTCGACGAGGCCGCCACCGCCGAGCTCGCTGAGAAGCTCGAAGACACCGAGAAAGCCCTCGCCGCCGCGATCGAAGACCGAAGGATCGCAGGCGACCGCGCGACCGCCGCGGCCTCTGCCGTCGACGCCGCGCGCGGAGAGCTCAGCGCCGCTCGCAACGACCTTCGCCGCAGCGGTCAACGCATCGCTGAGCTCGAGCGCGCGCTCGAAGAAGGCGAGTCCTCCGAGCGAGAGCTCCGGGCCTCGCTCGAGAGCGCCGAGCGCGATCGGGACGTCGCTCGCAAAGAGCTTCAGCGGCTTCGCTCCGACGCGAAGGACCGCGACCGCGCCACGGCCGATGACATCGCGCGCTTCGAGCGAGCGCTGTCCGAGCGCGGCAAAGCGTGCGAGTCGCTCCGCGCGCAGCTCGCGGACCGCGACTCCGCCGTGCGCGAGTTGCTCTTTCAGCTCGACGCGGCGCGGGGCTCCGAGTCGTCGCAGCGCATCGCCACGCTCGAGTCTCGCAACGCCGAGCTCGCGTCGATCCACGCCGCCCTCGGCGCAGAGGCCGCACGCGTCGCGCAGCAAAACGACATCCTGCGTGACCGCGTCGCGCGCTTCGAATCTGTCCTCGAAGCACGCGACGCCGAAGCGCGACAGCTCGAGTTTCAACTCAACCAGGCCCGCGCTTCGCAAAGCTCGAGCAAGACCGTCGATGAAGAGCGCATCAACGCGCGGCACGCCGAGCAGCTCGCGAAGGTGAAGGCCGAGTTCGAAGCGAAGCTCTCGTCGGCGCGCGCCGAAGTCGAGGCGATCTCTCGCCGCGTTCGCGCCGAAGCCGACGCTGAAAATGCGCTCGCGCAGGTCGAGCAGGCGGCGCGCGCCGCGCGCGCTCGCGAAGAGGCTGACGAAGAAGCGGCCAAGCTGCGCTCGGAGGTCGAAGCGCAGCGACGCCGCGCGCACGACGCCGAGCTCGCCTTGAAGAACACGCTCGAGCGCCTCGCCTCCGTCGAAGCCGCCGAGTCCAACGCTCGAGCGCGCGCCGCGTCGGCCGAGACTCGACTCGAAGAAGCGCAGCGCGCCGTCGTCGGACAACACTCGTCCAACGTCGCAGTCATCGCGCTCGAAGAGGAGGTCCGCGCCACCAAAGCGCGCGCCGCCTCGCTCGAGAGCGCGCTCGAAGAGGAGCGCGATCGTCACGCCGCGCTCGCGAAGAACGCCGCGGACCTGCGCGCCCAGCTCGACGACTCGCTGCGCGCCGAAGATGACCTGCAAGAGCAGCTCGGCAACGTGCGCGCCGATCTGTCGCGGCAGCTCGCGCTCGGCTCGTCGATCGAAGACCGCGTCTCGCAGCTCGAGCTCGAGCTCGAAGGGACCAAGAAGGGCTACACCCGCCGCGTTCGCGAGCTCGAGCGAGAGGTCGAGCAGCTCGTTCGCGCGCTCGAGGTCGCCACGTCGTCCGCCGGTGAAGAAGGAGAGGCCGTCTCTGGAGTCCTTCGCGAACTCGACGCGTCGCGCGCCGAGCGCAACGGCCTCGCGATGCGACTCGCGGACGCAGAAGCCGCGCTCGCCGCGCAGACCGTCGCCCTCCACGCGGCGCAGAACGCGTCGCAGACCGCGGCGACGATCGCAGCGCAGCCCGAGCGCTCTTCGTTGCTCGACAGCGATCGAGCCCCAGCTCCCGCGGACAATCGCGCAGAGCAGCTGCTCGCCACGCTCGCCGAGACCGCCGCTCGCCTCGCTTCGACCGAAGAGTCGCTCAACGAAATCACCGCGCAGCTCAGCGCCGCACAGTCACGAGCATCGAGCCTCGAAGACGAGCTTCGCGCAGCGCAAAAGCGCGCCGAGGCCGCAGCAGAAGCGGCGGCGTCGAAGCCGAGCGCGCCGGCTCCCGCGGCTCCGTCTGCGGACCTCGAGGCGCTCAAGCGCGAGGCGTCCGAGCGAGAGTTGTTGGTTCGCTCGCTGGTGGCGCAGCTCGAGGACCGCGATCTTCGACTGCGCGCGCTCGAGCGACGACTCGTTGAAGAGGTCGAGCGCGCCCGCCGCACCGAGAGCGAGATCTGGGAGCTCGAGCTGCGCGCGCGCGATCAGCGCATCGCGGCGATGCAGCGCGAGATCGAGCGCGCCCCGAGCGAGCAACCGAAGCCCGCGCCGAGCAATGACGCTGCGCTGCGAGCGGAGCTGACCGCGAAGGGCGACGAAGTCGAAAAGGCGCAGCGATCGATCGAGCGCGTGCGGTCGACGTTGTCGGCGATTCTGGTCGACGGGCGCGGCGCGGGCGTCTCGCACGAGCTCGTCGCGCTTCTTCGCGAGCTGGACGAGCCCAACGCCTCGTGACGGTGGCGGCGCGCTTCGTCGAGCGCGCGGGGGACCACTGGCGGCAAGCGCGAAGGGGAGCGTCGATGCAGAGCGCGCGTCGCGTTTGCGCTATCGCGCGGTCGAGCGAGAGATGCCCCAGAACGGCTGGTTGCGCCGCGGCCCGAGCCAGAGGTAGCCGACCTCGCGGCCCGCGCGTCGAAGACGGCAGTGGCCGAGCGCAGAGTCGCACTCCATCTCGTTGCAGGGGACGTTGGCGAACGGGCCGAAGATCGCCGCGGCGTCTGCGGCGCTGCGCACTTCAGCGGGCGTGAGTCGACGCACGGTCCCTCGCAAGGGTTGGCCCTCGGTGGCGTAGTCGATCTGCACGAAGCCGTTGGACGGGACGAGCGTGGCGAGCTGTCGCGGCGCGGTCGTCGCGATGCGCGCGACCGCCTGACAGAGCTGCTCGTCGTTTTCGAACGGGCTCGGCTGAAACGCTCGCAGCGCGCGATCCGCGTCTTCGATGCTGTGCGCGTCGATCACCGCGCGCATCGCGTCGAGGCGACCGAAGGTCGTGCGATCGGTGACCGTCGGCGGCCAGAAGAGCGTTGAGATACCGACGACGGGGTTGGCGCCGAAGCGCGCGGAAGTGAGGATTTCGGGCTCGTCGTTGCCGTCGATGTCGCGAATCACAACGGTGCGCGCGCCGGTGGAGACTCCGCCGAGCGAGTCGTCTTCGAATCGACGCGGCGCGCGGTTGGGCGAGACGACGTACACGTGCGTGAGCCTTCGTTCGCCTTCGACGGTGGTGAACGCGACGAATCGAACGTTGCCGCGAGTGGCTCCGGCGACCGCTCCTTCGATTGGATCGAGCGCGACCTGACCGGCGGTCTCGCGGTCCTGCGCGTCGTTGCTGCGCGGCGCGCTCATTCGATCTTGCGACGGCTGGCCAAGCTCTTCGGGGCGCGAGCCAGTGTCGATGAGCGCGGCGAGGACGACCGTCGTGCCGGTGCGTTTGAACTGCGCTTGAAGCGGCATCGCGACTTCGGGCAGCTCGCGGCGTCCTTCGGGACGAGTGACGCAGCGCCAGACCTCGTCGCAGTTTGCGTGCTCGCTCAATCGACGGATGAGCTCGGCGCCGATTCCGACGCGACCGTGCGACGGGTCGAGCTGCGCGTGGAGGTCCGAGAGCCGCTCGTACACGCCAGTCTGCCAGGCGCGAACGACGGGGACGCTCTGGGTTGAAGGCAGCGTTCCGATCAGTCCGCGCGGGCCCTCGGCGCCGCGCGCGAGCACTGGACGGATCGAGTCGCCCTCGGGCTCGGGGTCGTTGACGAGGTTTTGAAAGCGCGACTCGAGGTCCATGCGATCGTTCGCCCCGAGCAGAGGAACAATCGTGGGTTGGAGCTCCAGCACCGTCGGCGCGGGATTGCCCGGAAACGGAATCGCGAACGGCACCAACACATGCGCGCCCGCCGGCATCTCTTCGCTCTGCAACGACCGCCCTGCGAACACCGCGAGCCCGCGATAGATCGACACCGCCGTGTACCGAACACCGTACGGCGTCCTGCGCACGCGATGCTTCTCGATGCGACCGGCGGCCGAGACCACGACCCACACGTCGCTCGCCTCTTGCGCGGTGCCCGTCGCGAAGATCGCCGCCCATTCGCCGCCGAAATCCTCGGTGCAAACGGGCTCGCCGTGCAGCGTCGCGCTGCGCTTGATCCGCGTGAGCTCTTGCGTGATCGACGGCGCGCACTGTGCTGCAGCGCTGACGTCGGGCAAGCGCGAGACGCCGCGATACCGAGGCTGCGGTCGCGGTCGCTGCGCGTTGGGCTGCGATTCGCTTCCGGACTGCGCTCGCGCGACGGAGCCTGGGTCCGAAAACGGACGCACGACCGGCGGAGCGGCGGGGGGAGTGCAACTGACGGCTGCGAGCGCGAGCGTCAGGCCCGCGCCAGACCGTGCGCGGCTCGCGTGGCGCGCGGTGTTTTCTCGCTTCATGAGCGCGTGCAGCGTAACAGAACCCGCGCGCGCGATCCGAGTAAACAGGGGAGAAACACCAGAGGGCGCCAACCCGAGCCAAAGCTCTGATCGACGCCCTCCGAGGGGTCTATGGACCGCTTCGTGATCGCGAGACGCGATCAGAAGTCCATGTCGCCGCCGTGGTTGTGTCCGCCGGCCGCCTTCTTCTCCTCCTTCGGACGCTCAGCGACGAGCGCCTCGGTCGTGAGCATCAAGCCCGCGACGGAAGCGGCGTTCTGCAGCGCCGAACGGACGACCTTGACCGGGTCGATGACGCCCATGGCGATCATGTCGCCGTAGGTGTCGGTGGCCGCGTTGTAGCCGAACTTGAAGTCCTGGGCCTCGCGGACCTTGTTGATCACGATGGCGCCTTCGACGCCGCCGTTCGCCGCGATCTGGCGGAGGGGCTCCTGCGCAGCGCGAGCGATGATCTTCACGCCGAACGCCTGCTCGTCGTTGAGCTGCAGCGCCTCGAGGGCCTTGCTCGCGCGGATGAGCGCGACGCCGCCGCCAGGAACGATGCCCTCTTCGACCGCAGCGCGCGTCGCGTTGAGCGCGTCCTCGACGCGGGCCTTCTTCTCCTTCATCTCGACCTCGGTCGCCGCTCCGACCTTGATCACGGCCACGCCGCCGGCGAGCTTGGCGAGGCGCTCCTGGAGCTTCTCGCGGTCGTAATCGCTGGTGGTCTGCTCGATCTGAGCGCGGATTTCCTTCTCGCGCGCCTTGATGTCCGCTTCCTTGCCCGTGCCGTCGATGATCGTCGTGTTGTCCTTGTCGATCTTGACCTTCTTGGCGCGGCCGAGCGACGAGATCGTCACGTTCTCGAGCTTGATGCCGAGCTCTTCGGAGACGACTTCGCCGCCCGTGAGGATGGCGATGTCCTTGAGCATCTCCTTGCGGCGGTCGCCGAAGCCCGGGGCCTTGACGGCCGCGCACTGCAGCGTTCCGCGGATCTTGTTGACGACGAGCGTGGCGAGCGCCTCGCCCTCGACGTCCTCAGCGATGATGAGCAGGGGCTTCTGCTGACGCGCGATCGCCTCGAGGACCGGGAGCATGTCCTTCATGTTGGCGATCTTCTTCTCGGAGATCAGCAGGTAGCAGTCGTCGAGCTCGGCCACCATGCGCTCCGTGTTGGTCACGAAGTACGGCGAGAGGTAGCCGCGGTCGAACTGCATTCCCTCGACGACGTCGAGGTCCGTCGTGGCGCTCTTGGCCTCCTCGACGGTGATGACGCCTTCCTTGCCGACCTTCTCCATCGCCTGCGCGATGAGCTTGCCGATCTCTTCGTCGCCGTTGGCCGAGATCGTTCCGACCTGCGCGATGCGCGCCGGATCGCTCGTGGGCTCAGCGATCTTCTTCAGCTCGGCCACCACGGTCTCGACCGACTTGTCGATGCCGCGCTTGAGCTCCATCGGGTTGTGTCCCGCCGCGACGAGCTTGATGCCCTCGCGGAAGATCGACTGCGCGAGCACGGTCGCGGTGGTCGTTCCGTCACCGGCGGTGTCCGAGGTCTTCGAGGCGACCTCGCGGACCATCTGCGCGCCCATGTTCTCGAACTTGTTCTCGAGCTCGATCTCCTTGGCGACCGTGACGCCGTCCTTCGTCACGACCGGCGAGCCGAAGCTCTTCTCGATCACGACGTTGCGTCCCTTCGGTCCCAGCGTGACCTTCACCGCGTTGGCGAGGGCGTCGACGCCGGCGAGGATCATCTTGCGGGCAGACTCGGTGTAGAGAATTTCTTTAGCAGCCATGAGTCACTTCTCCTGAAAACGTGTGTCTCTATTCAACGACCGTTGCCGACCGAATCAGCCTTCGATCACGCCGAGGATGTCTTCCTCGCGCAGGATCAGGTGCTCTTCGCCGTCGATCTTCACTTCCGTGCCCGAGTACTTGCCGAACAGGATGCGGTCGCCCGCCTTCACGTTCGGCTCGATGAGCTTGCCGTTGTCGTCGCGCTTGCCAGGACCCACCGAGACCACCTTGGCCTCGATCGGCTTCTCCTTGGCGGTCTCGGGGATGAACAGACCACCCTTGGTCTTCTCCTCGGACTCCATGCGCTTGACGAGCACGCGATCACCCAACGGACGGATCTTCATGATGTCGTTGACCTCTTGTGTTGTTGCGATTTGAAAAGCTGGGCTTGTTTTCGAGTCTGCCCCGACGCGGTTCAGCGCGAGGCACACCGGTCCCGCTCGCGCGCACCGTTTGTGCGCAGCGCTCGGGCATGAAGGCACCCTTCACTTCGAACGACCCGCTCCGTGGTGTTCGAGGTGTTGGTTGGCACTCACAGGGGGGAGAGTGCCAAGGGCGGGCGGAGACTAATCCGGCGTTCGGACCTGTCAAGGGCGGACCGTCGAGACAAATTGTCGAATGCTCACGGGGCAGTGGCAGTGTGGCTTTTTGAGTGCCAGCAAACTCAGATCACGACTGAACGCACTCGCCGAGATCGAGCGCAAACATGTGAATTTCTTGGCTTTCTCTCGTTCTGGCGCACACTACAAAGAGCGCTGGGCGATCGGTTCATGCCCAGCCAGGAGCGTGGCCCGCACATGACAATCGCCCCTGTCGTCGACCTTCGTTCGTTCTTCTCTTCTGCCGTCCGCCAGGCCTGCGCGCGCTGCTCGCTCGGCGCTGACAGCGACGTCGAGGGCTATCTCGGCTCGCTGCTCGCGGACCGCGCTGCGAGGGTTCCCTCGGAGCTCTCGATCGTGCTCGCGCTCGACAACGCGCTCGATGAACACGAGTCGGTTCGCGTCGCCGCGCTGCAATCGGTCGGCGATCACGCGCTGTACGCGCGCGGATTTCTCGGCGTCGCGCCGCAGGACGAGGCCGTCTACGCGCACTGTGGAACGGTCGCGTTCTCCCGCGCCGCGCTCTGCCCGACCAACAACGCCGCGCTCTTTCGCTCGCTCGCGACGAACTTCCTCGCGCTCTCGGACGTGCTCACCGAGGTCGCCGTCGCTCAATCACTCGGCGCGCAAACGCGCGACCTCGTGCGCCTCTACGACGCGTGGAAGCGCTCGAAGAGCCCCAGCGCGCTCGACGCCATGACCAGCGCCGGAGTGTTTCCGTCCGATCGAGACGCGGGCGACGCGTAAGCGACGAGCGAACCGCGAGCCGCTCGCGTTGAAGCGACGCCGCGTGCTGCCGATCGTTTGCCCCCCAAAGAGAAGAACGACGCTGAGCTCAGACGCCGAAGCGCGTCTTCTGCTCGTTGATGAAGACCTCGACCGCCTCGCGCGAGGACGAGCCGAACTTCACCTTGCCAGCGGCGATCTCGCGCAGCGCGAGCACGGAGGGCTTGTTCTTGTACTTGTGCGCCTCGAGAAGGACCTTCGAGCCCTTCATGATCTGCCGCGTCCGCTGCGACGCGAGAATCACCAGCGCGAAGCGGTTGTCTTCTTTCTCCAAGCAATCTTCGACAGTAACGCGGGCCATGAGCGACTCCTTCAGTGTCTCCGAAGAGACTGGGACGTTGGAGTTAGCACTGCCGTCGCTCCGTTCGCAAGCGCTTCGCTGCGTTCACGGCGAGCCCGACGGTCCGTTGCCCCCGTCGGGCTCTTTGCGCTCGGCGCTCGGCGCGTTGGCGTTGAGGTCGAAGATCTGCGTGTTGCCGACGTACTGAATCGTCTCGAGCCTCGTCATCGACCCGAGCTTTCGAACGATGTCCGCCATGCGCTCGGCCTCTTGAATGATCACCGTCGCCGTTCGCTGCGTGAGCGCGTCGTCAGGCGATCGCTTCTTCCAGAGCTCTGCGTAGCCCATGATGGACGTCAGCGGTTGGTTGAGCTCGTGCGCGGCGGTGCCCGCGAGCTGCGCGACCAGCGACTGCTTCTCGGACATCGCGAGCTGCTGCTGCGCCGCCGCGAGGCGCTGCTCCATGAAGATCCGGTCGCGCAAGTCCGAGAAGATCCCCACCGTGCCCGCTTCTTTGTCTCCCTCGCGCAAGATCGCCGCCGACAAGTGAATCGGAATCGACTCTCCCGAAGTCGTCACGAGGTCCGTGCGAAAGTTCTCGAGTCGGCCGACGCCCAGCTCGCGCTCGCTCTCGCGCAGCTTGCGCATGATCTCTTGCGCGACCGTCGGCGGATAGATCGCGCTCACGTTCACGCGGCCCACGACTTCGTCGCGAGAAACGCCGCAGATGCGCTCGGCGGTGCGGTTCCACACGAGGATCATGCCGCGCGTGTCCGCGGCGACGATGGCGTCGGGCGAGGACTCGATGAGCGAGGTCAAAAAGTCCCGCGTGCGCGCGAGCTCCCGCGCGTTCTCTCGGTCCTGCGTGACGTCGCGAAACGTGACGATCTGCGCGTCGTCGTCGCTCTCGAGCGACGAGAGCGAGATCGCGATCGTCGCGATTTCTCCGCGCCGCCGTCGCACACGCACGTCGAAGCTCGCCGTCCCGCCCTCGCGCACCGCGGCGATCGCGCGGTCGATCGACGGAAGATCCTCGGTGATCACCCGCTCGAACACAGGCCGCCCGACGATCTTGTCCGGCGGGTACTCCAAGATCTCTGCGCCGCGAGGGTTGACGAAGCGCACCGTGCCTCGCTTGTCGAACACGAGCATCCCGTCGGCAGCCGAGCGAAAGAGCACCTGGTATTGCTCGAGCGAGCGCACGCGGGTCTCGGCTTGCGCCGCGCGCGAGTCGAGCGCGAGCGTCTCGTCGCGCAGTTGTTGAAGCACGCGCGCGTTGCGCAGGGCGACGGCCGTCGCGTTCGCGGCGATCTGGCAGAACGCGAGCTCTCGATCGGTGAGCGTCCCTCTGCCTTCGATCGAGCGCAGAAAGAGCACGCCGAGCGCGCGGTCTTCGTGCGCGATCGGAAGCAGCGTGAGCGACTGAAACCGCGCCGTCGCGCGGACCGGATCGAGCAGCGGGTGGGTGCGCGCGTCCTCGATGGTCAGCGGCTCGCGCGACTGCAACACCTTCTGGATCTCGGGATACTTCTCGAGCTCGATGGGAAGGTTCTGCACGCCGGCGTCGTCGCTCGCGGCGACGACGTATCCGCGGCCGCCGCCCTCGCGCGCGACGATGATCGAGCAGCGGTCGACGTCGAGCGTCTCGGCGATGCGACGAACGACGGTGTGCAAGATGTCGCGAATGTCGAGCGACGAGGCGAGCGCTTGCGTGAGCTCGACGAGCACCGCGGCGTCGCGTTCTTTCTGCGCGAGCTCGACGAGGTAGCCGCGAAGTCGAAGCTGTCCGCGGATACGGGCGACGAGCTCGGCGTTGCGAAAGGGCTTGTGCAGAAAGTCATCGGCGCCCTCTTCGAACGCGCGTGAGATCTCTTCGTCGCCTTCGAGCGCGGTGAGCACGACGACGGGCACGTCGCGCACGCGCTCATCGGCGCGGATCGCGCGCAGGACCTGGTAGCCATCAGCGTCGGGCAAGAGCAAGTCGAGCAAGACGAGCGCCGGCGTGAGGGTCTTGAGGCGCTCGAGCGCCTCTTCGCCAGACGACGCTGTGACGGGCTGATAGCCAGCGCGCGAGAGGTAGTCGAAGAGGATGTGCCGCGTGACGGCGTCATCGTCGACCACAAGGATGGGCGCGATCGAGGAAGGCATCGGGAGCAGGATATACCGGCCGGCTCGCGACGGCGGCGGTGATGTTCGGAGAGGTTGCGTCGAGAGCACTCCAGGGAGGAAATCTCTTGATCGAAGCAACAGTCGGCAGGCGCCGCCGATGTAGGGCGCGGCCGAGAGTCAGCCGCTGCGAGTCGTGAGAGAGTGCGCTCGACGACTTCGCACGGACAGACGCCGAGGTCTTCGTGGGTTTCGAGGTGAGCGATGAAGATGGGGACGAGTGGAGTTGCGCAGATCGCGGGGATCGCGCTTGGGATTGTCGTTGCGGCGTGCGGACCGAGTGAAGTGCACTGCGAGGGCGGCGCGTACTTCTCGGACGTGACGCGCGGCTGCGTGGGAATCGGACGATATCGAGAAGAGAACGACGGGGCGTATCCTGACGGATACGCGTACGACGACGTAGCGATGGTCGACGTTCCGACGATGGATGCAGGTCTCGACGACGCTCGCGACGCCGTTGCAACGCGAGATGCTGCAGACGCAGCGATGGACGTCGTGGCGGTGGTCGACCCGATGCTTGCTCCGCCGCGAGCGATCGCGCCGATGAGCACGAGCACGGTGACGAGCCAGCGTCCGACGTTGCGCTGGGCGACGTCGGGTTCGGTCGATGGTGCCGTCGTGGAAGTGAGTCGCACCCGCGACTTTGCGGTGCGCGCGCACCAGCTGCGAGCGAGCGGCGATCGAGTGCGGCTCCCCAGTGCGCTGAGCGCGGGGGTTTGGTTCTGGCGGCTGCGTGGTCGGAGTTCCGCGCGAAACGCAGAGGGAACAGCGTCGAGCCCAGTGTGGTGGTTTCGCGTGGGAGCGCGGAGCGCGGACGGCGATCGTGATGTGAGCTGGGGAAGCGAGTTGGACGTGAATGGGGATGGGTACGGCGATGTTGCCGTGGGGTCCGTCCAATCGGGTCGGGTTGAGGTGTACTACGGAGGTTCGAGCGGGATCGGCGCAACACCGAGCGCAACGCTCCGCGAACCTTCTTCCAATACTACGTTCGGCAACTCCGTCGCGAACGCGGGAGATGTCAACGGAGACGGATACGGCGACCTGATCATCGGCGCGTATAACGCGAGCGCGGGAACGAGATTCGGGACCGCAACGCTGTTCTACGGAAGCGATTCTGGAGTGTCAGCTTCACGCGCGCGCACGTTGGCTGGGGGCACAACACGCGCTAATTTCGGCTTGTCCGTTGGGGGGGCTGGCGACGTCAACGGCGACGGTTTCGCCGACGTCCTGGTTGGTGAGCCGGGAGCGAATCCGGGCGGTAGGAGCAACGCGGGCGTCGCGCATCTGTATCTTGGAACTCCAACGGGAATTGGCGCAGACGCGTCGCAGACACTCGAAGGAGTTGCCGCAGAAGACGCGTTTGGCAGCGTGGTCGTCGGGCTTGGCGACGTCGATGGCGACCAATTCGCTGACGTTGCCATCAGCGCAGTGCAGGCGGATCCGGGAGGTCGAAGCAATGCTGGGTCAACGTATGTGTTCAGAGGGAGTTCGACTGGGATCGATCTTCGTGCTCCGAGCGTGTTGGAGGGGGTCGCTGCAAACGATCGATTTGGCAGCTCCGTTGCGGGCGCTGGGGACGTCAACGGCGACGGCCTCTCGGATTTTGTTGTCGCCACTCCCCACGCGTCTCGCTCAGGCGTTGGCTTCGTGGGCACGGCACGCGTGTTTCACGGGAGCCGTGATGCTGTCACGGTGGTTGCCGCTCGAACGCTCGATGGCGCGACTGCCTTCGAGGGGGTAGGAGGTTCGGTTGCGATCGCGAGAGACGTCAACCTCGATGGATTCGCTGACATGATCATCGGAGCTTCCGGCGCATCGCCAGGCGGACGCCTCCAAGCTGGTGCGGCGTCATTGTTTCGTGGCGGGCCCATGGGCACTTCGGCTGTGGCATCGCAACTGCTCGAAGGCGCAAGTGCAGGAGACTCCTTTGCTTCGGCAGCCTCATGCTCTGGGGACGTGAACGGCGACGGGTTCACCGATTGCGTCATCGGCGCGGCGTACGCGAGCCCAGCAGGCCGCGGCACTGCAGGGGAAGCGGCTGTTTTCCATGGAAGTTCGTCCGGCGTCGTCGCCGTCCCGGCACGCGTGCTGGAAGGATCGGCCATCGAGGACAGCTTTGGGGCGGCAGTCGCTCGTTTGTTCGCGCCCGCCCACTCGCGTCGCTCGCGCTGGTCCGCGCGGCCCCAGCCGGCCTCTCGACAATGCTCGCGCAATCGCTGACGCTTCACGCTCACTCAACGGGAGGATCACGCTCAATGGCTCGCTCGCAGTCGCTCGCCGCGTACATCGCGCTGCCCACGATGGACGCACACACCGTGGACTCGTTTGTTCGTCGATTGCTCGCGCAATACGCGCTGCACAAGCCGTCGCTCCGGCGGTCGCGCCTCGCGCCCGCATCTGTTTCGCTCACCAAGAAGGGCGACGTGCTCGGCGCTGCGCTTGCCGCCGAGCGCTCGACGAAGTCGTCTTCGAAGGCGGCCGCAGAGCTCGACCCCACGGTGGACGCCAGTTGGGCGGCGATCGTGCTCACGCTCGAAGGACGCGCCAAGGCGGTCGAGCTCGCGTGCGCGAAAGAAGCGCAAGAGATCTTGGATCGAGTGTTCCCCGACCGACTGAAGTTCACGCAAGAGAAGTACGTTCGGCAGTGGTCCATCGCGAACGCGAAGCTGCAACAGCTGCTCGCGGCAGTTGATGGAGGACGCAGCGCGGCGGAGTTTCTTCGCGTGTACGGCGCAGGAGATCTGCTCGCCGAAGTGCAGCGGTTGCACGAGAAGTTCGCGACGCTGCTCGGCGTCACCGAGGGGCGATCCGCGAGCGTGACCGTCGAAGTGCGAGGGCCGATGGACGAGGCGCTCGACGCCGCGCGCGAGTTCATCGCGATCACGCTCTCGCTTTCGGCCGCGGAGATCGGCGACGAAGTCGACTCGATCAAGCGCGACATTCTCTCGGTGATCGACGAGTTCGCCACGACGCGAGAGCGCGACGATAAGGGGACGGACCCCCCGACGCCCGCCACGTGAGTCGCGCGGCGGGGGTCGGGACCGCGGTCGAACGAGCCGCGTGTGGAGGGGATAGGAGTCGCAACCCGGGTCAGCGACGACCGCGAGGAGGTCGCGCCCCCGCGCGTCCTCGCGCATCGCGCGCTGCATCGCGTGAAGGCGGGGTCTTCTCCCGTGCGACGTCGGTGTGCGTGCCGCGAGACAGGGGGTCGCGCCCGTGTGTTCGCGAGTCGAGCGTCGTTCGCAGGAGCTGTGGCCCCCTCACCGACGTGCGCCTCACATGTTCGGAAGACCCATCGTCGCCATCGTACGCGCAGCGAAGTCCATTCCGTTCTGATCCGTGTCGGTGGCGTTCGGAATGCGCGCGCTCAACACCGCGCCACCAACCGCGGGCGCGGATGCTGGATTGGCGCCTTCCTTGAATGGGTGCGCTGCGTTCACCGCCGTTCCGCCCATCTGCTCCCACGCAACTGAGTCGATACGCACGGCAGTGGACGCATTGTTGTAGAGCGCAACTCCTCCACTGTCGGCAAGCCCGAGCGTTCCGGTGCCGAGGTCGAGCACACCCGCCGACGGCGCCGCGACCGTCGAGGAGCGGAACACTGCATACTGGCCGGGGTTCAGTGTGTGCGCAGCAGTGCCAGTGAAAAAGCTGGAGCCGGTTCCCGACGCACTGCTCGCAGGCGCGTACCGCAGCGTCCATCCGTTGAGGTTCACAGCGCACGAGCCCGCATTGTACAGCTCCACGAACTCGTTGGTCGCGCCCAACGCGCCCATGTTGTCGAGCCCACGCGACTGCACCTCGTTGATCACGATGCGCGGAACGCACGCGTCGCCCATGCTCGCGTCGCTCGCTGCGTCCGCAGGAACGCCGCTGTCCACGGTCACGCCCGAGTCCGTGCGCGCGTCGACCGCTGCATCGACCGCTGCGTCCACGCCCGCTTCCATGCCCGCGTCCATCACGGCTGGGCACATCGAGAGCATGATGTCCGCGGCGCGCCAGGCGCTCGCCTGCGCTTGCGCGGTGAAGCGCCAAAGGGGGGTCGGACCGATCGTGAAGCGGCAACCCATGCGAACGCCGAGCATGTTCGCCATGTCCTGCGGCATGCGCAGCTTGAGGTTCGCGTCGGCCACAGGGATGCCCGCGGTCGTGATCGAAAACGAGCGGAACGCTGCGCCCGCGTTCGCGCCGTTGTCCGTCACCGATCCCGTCAACGAGATGAGCTCGTACTCGTACGAGCCGAGCGCGCTCGCGATGTCGGCGCTCATCGAGAGGTTCTGCACCAAACCGCTCACGGGGTTGGAGCTGCTCATGCGCATGAAGCCCGAGACCGCGCTCGCCCATCGCGAGGCGCCGCCGTTGACCGAACGAGTCATCGTCACGCGGAAGCTCACGCGATCGCCCACCGCGGGCGCAGGCGTGAGCGTCGCGGGGTCGACGGCGATGAAGAGCGCGGGGCCCGTCGGGTCCGCTTGCACCGTAAATCCCGCGGGATCGTTGCTCGCGGTCGCGCCGGTGATCGCAGGAACAACATAGGTCACGAGCACTCCGTCGATCGGAAGATCCACCGCGCCCGCGGCGGCCATGCGCACCGCGTTGATCTGCGCCGACGGACCGCTCGCCGCGTCGGGCATCGACATCGCGTCAGGCATCGAGCCGCCGTCCATCGTCGCGTCGGGCATCGACATCGCGTCGGGCATGGACGTTCCGTCGGGCATCGAGACGATGTCCGTGCGCGTGGCGTCGGTGCGATCGGCGACGTTGACGTCGGGCTGCGTGACGTCGGGCATCGGGGCGGGCATCGGGCACCCGGCGATTCCGGCGGCAAGCAACACGAACAAGGGAAGTCTTCGCATAGGGAGTCCTCGCATAGTTTGAACCTCTGCAACGGTGGGCGAGCGGCGCTCGCAGAGAACGATGACGCAGGATCGCCTGCGATCGCGCGGACGTCTACAGCGCCCCCGCGCCGAACTCAACCTCCGCGCCGACGAAGACTCCGTGACGTTCTCGTGTCGAGGCCGCTTATTCGAGCAGTGAAATCACAGCTCGATCGCGCTGCTTGCGATCGCAACGATCGCGCGAGACTGCGATCACTCGTCGCTCGCGAGGGCGCCGGGCAACAGAACGTCGCGCACGAGCGCGGCCATCGCGGCTTCGCGGACGATGCGCGCGGGCACCCCAGCTTTCTGCGCGAGCGCAGCGACCGCGTCGTCTTCGGGCTTGGCCGACGGTGGCAGCCCGTCGCCCATCGAGATCTTGCACGGGAGCGGGCCCCATGGAGTCTGCAGGGTGATCTCGCGTCGCGGTCGTTCGATGCGCGTGCACTCGAACGCACGAACGCCGAGCGTGGGAACCTCGCGCAGCATGACCGCGGTCATCCGCTCGCGGTCCTCTGCGCGGGCGAGGGCGCAGAGCTTCACGGCGGGCCTGGATTTCTTCATTCCGATCGATTCGGTCCAGGCGTCGAGCGCCCCCTCGCGCAGGAGCGCAGCGCACGCGTGGGCGAGCATCTCTCCCGAGGTGTCATCGACGTTGGTCTCGAGCTGGACGTGCGTTGCGAACGCACGCGCGGGCTGCGTCGACTGCGGCGCGACACGCTCGCCGAGCACGACGCGCAAGACGTTGGGGCGATCGGGGAGGCTCTTGGTCCCAGCGCCGAAGCCCGTTCGCGAAGGGCGGATGGACGGCCACTGGACGAACTGCGTGGCGTTGGCGCGCACGAGGGCGGCGCCCGTGGGCGTGACGAGCTCGCCGGCGATCCCGGCGTCGATCGTGGGGATACCGGCGAGCAGCTCGAGCACCGCGGGCGCGGGCAGCGGGATGCGACCGTGCTCGCTGCGAGTGAAGCCTCGGCCCATCGGCAGCGGAGCGCACGAGATCGTCGCGCCGAGCCAGTCGAGCGCGGCGCATGCGCTGACGATGTCGACGATCGCGTCGACGGCGCCCACTTCGTGAAAGTGCACTTGCTCCGGCGCGACGCGGTGGATCTTCGCTTCGGCGACGGCGAGCGCCTCGAAGGTCGCGAGCGCGCGAGCTTTGACCGTGGGCGCGAGCGCAGCGCTCTCGAGCATCACGCGGATCTCGCTCCACGTGCGATAGGGCTGCTGTCCCTGCACTTCGACGACGAAGCGCGTCGCGGCGATGGAGGCCACTTCGACCTCAGCGACGTCCGCCGAGTACCCCTCGATCGGCAGCGCTTCGAGCGCCGCGCGAATCGGCTCGAGCGGAACGCCCAAATCGATCAACGCCGCGACGATCATGTCGCCTGCCAACCCCGAGAAGCAGTCGAAGTGAAGGACCTTCGCGGCGCGATCACCGGTCTTCTCGTCACCGCGATCGAGCGCGACGCGGGGAGCGGCCGTCGCCGACTCTTTGCGCGGGGTGATCTCGCTCCAATGCGCAGCGTGCGAGTGACTGTGATCGTGCGGGTGATCGTGCGTGTGCGAATGACCGTGGTCAGCGCTGTGCGGGTCGTGGACGTGCGGGCGATTGTGCTCGCGCTCGTACGGCTCGGCGGAGGCGCTCTCGGTCGAGGGGCGGCCGAGGGTGAAGCGCGTTCCGGGAGCGAATCGTCGGGGCGGTAGGGCCATGGGCGTCGCCGCACTCATAGCGAATCGCCCCCCGCGTGTCGCCCCCGCGCGACCGCGTTTCAGTGAGCGCGCTCACTCATCGCGGCGCAGGATCTGTGTCGCCGCGAAGGCCGCGCCGAACCCGTTGTCGATGTTCATCACCATCACGCCCGAGGCGCAGGAGTTCAGCATCGTGAGCAGCGCCGCGAGGCCCTGAAACTGCGCTCCGTACCCGACGCTGGTTGGCACCGCGATCACTGGCAGCGCGACCAAACCGCCGATCACGCTCGGCAGCGCGCCCTCCATCCCCGCGACGACGATGATCGCCCCAGCTTTCTCGAAGGTCGATCGCGCCTCGAACACGCGGTGGATCCCCGCCACGCCCACGTCCGTCACGCGGATGACCTCGGTGCCCAGCATCCGCGCGGTGACCGCGGCCTCGTCGGCCACGGGCAGGTCCGCCGTGCCAGCGGTGACGATCGCGACGGGCTTTCGGCTGCGAAACACGATCGGATGCTTCTCGAGCACGAGCGTTCGCGCGCTCGGGTCGTACTGAAGCTCGGGCACCGACTGGCGCACGGCCGTGGCTTTGTCCGGATCGACGCGCGTGACGAGCACATTTTGCCCGCGCTCGGCGATGGACCGAACGATGCCGGTGATGTGCTCGGCGGTCTTCCATTGGCCGAGAATCACCTCGGCGTGTCCTTGCCGAAGCGCTCGATGGTGGTCGACTCGGGCGAACCCGAGGTCTTCAAACGGGAGAGTTCTCAACGCCGAGAGCGCTTGCTCGACGCTGCTGTGGCCGTCGCGAACGCCTTCGAGCACCGCGCGGATCTTGTCGGGATGCATGGAGTGAATTTCACCCTAGCAGTGCGGCACCCGGCCCGCTATGCTGCGGTTTGTCGGGTCGGAGGGCATCAATCGGCGTGACACGACAAAAACACCACCGAACCGCGTCGTGTGCAGATCCCTGCAACGCCATTTTTCCTCCGAGTGAGTTCGACAGCGCGATACGAAGCCGCGCTTCACTCACGACCATCCGAAGGCACTTAGCGTTGTTCGCGGAGGCGTTGTGACCAGGGAGAGCGGACGTGAAGGCGATGCGACGACGCCCGCGGTGACGGCCTCCGTGCGGCCACCATCGGTGAGCGCGCCTGCGAAGCTGCCTGCGCTCACAGGCGTTCTCATGACAGACGAGCGCGGGACGCTCGTCGTTCGGCGAGTGCGCGTTCGCGTGACGAGCGGTCCTGACCGCGGGCGCGAAGCGCTGCTCGAAGCAGGGACGTTGCTGGTCGGCACGCACGCCGACAACGACCTCGTCCTGCGAGACCCCGCCGTGAGCAAGTACCACCTCGAGCTCGCGCTCGTCGCAGGCGGAGTGCGCGTTCGCGACCTCGGCTCCGAGACCGGGACGCTCGTCGGCGGCGCGCGGATCAACAACACCGTCGTCCCGTCGGGCACCGAGCTCGCCATCGGACGAACGACGCTGCAGCTGCTCGGGGCGGACGTGTCCGTTCCCTCCGCGGTGTCCGAGCGAACCGCGTTTGGTCCCGCCGTCGGCAAGACGCAGGTCATGCGCGAGCTGTTCGGCTTGCTCGAGCGCCTCGCACCCACGGACTCGCCGCTGTTGCTCGAAGGCGAGCCGGGCTGTGGTCGCACGCTCTTGGCCAAGGCGATCCACATCTCGTCGCGCTTCGCCGCGTCGCCCGTGACCGTCGTCGACTTCGGGTTGAGCCCGATCGAGCGGCCGTCGCTGCTGCAAATCGCGCAGCGCGCAGACACCTTCACGCTGCTGATCGAGCGCATCGACGAGGCGCCCTCGGGCTCGATCCCTGAGCTGCTCGCGCTCTACGAGCGCCGCGAAGAGGGCGTGCTCGACGCGCGCATCATCGCCACCGCTTCGCCGGGCCTGCGCGCGCAGCCGACGGACAACAAGCTTCGCAAAGACCTCCTCGCGCACGCGTGCGCGGTGCGCGTGGTGGTTCCGCCGCTGCGTCAGAGGCTCGAGGACGTTCCGCTGCTCGTGCGAAGCTTCATTCGCGAGATCGCGCAGGTCGATCCGAGCTTCGAAGATGGCGATTTCGCCATCGCGATGGCCCGTGAATACCCTGGCAACGTTCGCGAGCTGCGAAAGCTCGTCGCCAAGGCTCTGCAAGCCGAGCCCGTCGCGCGCACCATGCTCCCCAGCGCTGGCATCGCCCGCGCGAAGGCGGCGCTGCTCCTGCCGCTCAACGCGCGACCCAAGCCACCGGACGCAGGCACCGCGCGACAGCGCGTGCTCGACGCGTTCAGCCTCGATTGGATGCAGCGCTTGATCGATCGCACCGGCGACGTCGCGCTCGCCGCCAAAGAAGCCGGGCTCGCGAAGAAGGACTTCGTCGCCGAGTTCGACCGACTGAAGGCCGCCATCGAGAAGAAGCCCGAGCCGCCGAGCAGCGCGACCGCGTCCACTCCGCCGCCTGCGAAGTCCAAGTCCAAGAGCAAAGAGCTCAAGGACGAAGGCGCGAAGAAAAAGAGCAGCAAGACCGCTCGCTGAAGCGATCGTCGGGCGGGGGTGTCGTCTCGATTGGCGTGCGCGTCGACCGCTTCAACAACGGTCATCCGTCGCGCTGCCGCGCGCGACGCGCGAGCGCAGAACGAAGCAGCGGCTACGTGAAGTGGTCCCACCCGGCAGGCGCGGGCGACCGAACGCCGTCGCGCAGAACGAACACGCCGCGGCCGTCGACCACGCGACCGATGCGCGTCGCGCCCTCGACGCGCTCGCGCGGAGCCGTGAACAACAGCAGGTAGTCTTCGCCGCCGCGCAGCGCGAGCTCGATCGGGTCGAACCCGAGGGAGCGCGAGGCTTCGTCCTGCAAATTTGCTATCGGAATCGCGCTCGCGTCGAGCTCGATCCCCACGTCCGACTGCTCGGCGATGTGCGCTGCGTCCTGCGCGAGCCCGTCGCTCAAATCAATGCACGCCGTCGCGAGCTGCGCGATCGAGAGCCCCTCGGTGATCTGCGCGCGCGGCGCGAGCCAGCGCTCGACAAACGGCGCCAAGAGGGGCTCGCGCTCTCGACCGGCGAGCAACGCTTCGACGCCGACCCGCGCAGCACCCACGCAGCCGAAGACGAAGACGTTGTCCCCGACGCGCGCTCCCGTGCGGAGCAGGGGGGTGTCCGCGACGCCCATCGCGGTCGTGGTGATCGAGAGCGCGGATGAGCTGCTGCGAGTGAGGTTTCCTCCGAGGACCGGAGCGGAGAGGGACTCGGCGCCGCGAGCGAGCCCGTCGATGAGCGAGTCGAACTCCGATGGCTCGAGCGTGCTCGGGAGCTCCAGCGCGAAGAGCAGCCCGCCGCCGGGACGAGAGGGATCGGCGCCCATGGCGGCCAGGTCGCTCGCGGCGGCGTGGACCGCGCGCGTCGCGAGCCGATCGATCGAGGCCCACGCGCGGCGAAAGTGCACGTGCTCGACGCTCGCGTCGACGGTGACCACGAGCGGGCCGTCGACGCGAGGGAGCACCGCCGCGTCGTCGCCGATGCCCACCGCGGGCGAGGGCGGCCCACGAAATCGAGCGGCGAGGCGACGGATGCGGTCGAACTCGTGATCGCTCATGCGCGCGCCGCGGGAAGCGTGACCACCATCGCGACGCCGTGGCCCGTGCCGGTGTCCTCTGCGCGGACGATTCCGCCGAGGCCATCGACGATGCGGCGGACGATCGCGAGGCCGAGCCCAGCGCCGCCGAACTGCCGCGCGACGCCGGTGTCGACCTGATAAAACGCGTCGAACACGCGCGCGCGCTCGCTCTCGGGGATTCCCACGCCGGTGTCGGTCACTCGCACTTCGACCGCGGGCTGCGTCTGCGCGAGCACCGCGAGCCCGACGAGCTCGTCCGTTGGGTCGACGAGCGCCGCGGTCGTCGGTCGCACTTCGATCGAGACGGTCCCGCCTTCGGGCGTGAACTTCATCGCGTTGTCGACGAGGTTGTGCAGCACTTGCCGCAGGTAGCCAGCGTCTGCGCGCGCGGCGGGGGAGGACTCGTCGATCTGCGTCTCGAGCGAGATCCGCTTCTTTCTCGCCGAGGGGACGAACGTGTCGGCGACCTCTCGAGCGAGCTCGGTCACGGATACGGCCGTCGCGCGCGCGCGCAGTCGGCCCTGGTCCATGCGCGCGAGCTCGATGATCGACGTGATCATCGCGAGCAGCTGCCGCGCGCGATCAGAGATCACTCCGACGAAGCCGCGCTGCTCTTCGGTGAGCACTCCGCCAATGTTTTCGCTGAGCATTTCTGCGTAGCCCAAGATCGACGTCAGCGGCGTCTTGAGCTCGTGCGAGATCGTGGCGAGGAAGTTTCCCTTCACGCGATCGAGCTCGCGGAGGTGGGCGTTGGCGCGCTCGAGCTCGTCGTTCTTGCGGGCGAGCTCTTCGGCCGGGCCGTGCTGCGCGGCGCTCTGAACCGCGCGAAGGACAGCGAGGTCCCTCGCTTTCGCGGCGAACCCCTCGATCGTGGCGCGCGCGCCGCGGACGATCGCGTCGACCTGCTCGTCGGTGAGCGCGGGCAGGCGCGTGAACTCTCGGTCTGCGAAATCGCCGTCGATCCTGCGATCGAGCCCCGCGAAGAACGGGTCGGCCTTGCTCTCTTGCGCGGGGCGAAACGGTCCGACGACGACGCGGCCGATCGAGCGGCCGTCCACCTGAAGGTCGCACGAGCGGTATTCAGCGCCGGTGAAGCAACGGTGTGACTCGCTCTCGCCGCGCGCGATGGGCTTGTGTCTGGTGAGCTGCACGAGCTCTTCGCACGAGGCGCGCGAGAGCTCGAAGGCGTCGACGTACTGGCAAATCGCAGGCGGACCGTAGCTGTCTTCGAGCGTCACGAAGGCGGTCGCGTCCGCGGCGAACACGCGAACGGCGACGCGCGTGAGCGCCCACAGCGGCTCGAGCGAGGCGCGGAGCTGTCCGCGATCGACCAGCGCTTCGAGCGACACCGGCGGATCCATCGGATCGAACTGGGTCATGACAGGGCTCCGATGCGCGCGGAGGCGACGGGATCGGGGAGGACGAGCGAGGCGCGGACGGCGTCGACGATGGCCGGGGGCGTCATGCGAAGGGAGGGGGTGAGCTCGCCGCTCTTGGCGAGGCGCGCGAGCACGAGCTCGAGCAGCGCGAGAAAGGTCTCGGTCACGCCTTCGCCGCGGGTGGCGACGCTGCGAAAGACCGGCTCACCGCCGCGACGCGCGAGCGACGAGAGCTCGTCGTCCGAGCGAACGTCGTGCGCGTCGCGCTTGTTGAACTGGATCACCAGCGGAAGCTCGCTGAGCGAGCGGCCGATGTCGCGGAGGTTTTGCTTCAAGTCCACGAAGGACTCGGCGTTCGATCGCGTCTCGCTGTTGCGCGAGTCGGCGATGAACGCGACGCCGTCGACGCCGCGCAGGACGAGGCGGCGGGTGGCGGCGAGCTCGGGCTTTCCGGGGACCGTGTAGACGTTGATCCGCAGCGTGTGGTCGCCGAGCTCGATCGCGAGCGGCAACAGGTCGAGGAAGAGCGTTCGATCGTCGTTGGCGTCGAGCGTGATCAACCGCGGTCTTCGCGCGGCGCCGATGCGGTCTTGCAGCGCGCGGAGGTTGGCGCTCTTTCCGCTCTGAGAGGGGCCGTAGTAGACGAGCTTGAGGGTCACCTCGCGCGATCGAAAATCGAGCTGCACGCCGCTACCTCTGCAATTTCTGCCACGGAATGATCGCGACGATCAGCACTTGCACCGCGAGCGAGGGCAGCGAGACGAACGTGCGGTTGTGGGTCATGTTGGCCAGCGCGAAGGCCAGCGCGAAGAGCATCATGAGCGCGGCGATCGGCATCAGCACCGCGCCGCGCGATCGATGGTCCTCACGCGGCATCGAGTCGAAGCGCGCCAGCGCTTGCGCGAGCACGAGCTGCAAGCCTTTGTCCGCGATCTCTCGGCGCGATTCGACGGTGCCGGGGACGCGATAGCCGTCGATCACGACGGACTCTCCCTCGGACTTGGCGTCGCGATACCGCCGCGCGGCGTCTTGCAGCGCGTCGAGCTGGGCGGCGAGCACGACGAAGGCTTTGTGCGCGGCGGGCTCGTTCCATTTCGAGACGAGCTCGCGCCACGCGGCGTCGAGCGGCGTTTCGTTCGCGGGCAGATCGCTCTGCGCGGGGTCGGGCGTGCTGTTGTCGCTCGCAGTCTCGCTCACGGATCGACGACCTTCGCGCGCAGCATACCGCGCCCGCTTCGCGCGCGCCTCGATCGTCGAAAAGTTGCCTGCGGTCGACGGTTTGTCGCATGGGAGTCCGTCCGCTCCTGCTTCGATCCATGCGACCCGGTGAAGAAAACGCCCACGCGCCCAGCGGCGAAGGCTCGTTCGCCCACGTGACCGTCCTTCGGGACGAGGTCGTGCGCGCGATCGCGCCTCGCGCAGGAGGCTTGTACCTCGACTGTACGCTCGGCGGAGGAGGGCACTCCGAGGCCATCCTCGAAGCGGGCGGCCCCGACGCGCAGCTCATCGGCATCGATCGCGATCCGATCGCCCGCGCCGCGGCAGGCGCGCGGCTCGCGCGGTTCGCCGAGCGCGTTCGCATCGTCGAGGCGCGCATGTCCGAGGCGCGATCGGTCCTCGATTCGCTGGGAATCTCTGCGGTCGACGGCGTCATCGCCGACCTGGGCGTCTCCTCTCCGCAGCTCGACGAAGCCTCTCGCGGAATGTCCTTTCGCGCCGAAGGCCCGCTCGACATGCGCATGGACCCGACGCGAGGACAGACCGCGCGCGAGCTCATCGACTCGCTCGACGATCGCGAGCTGGCCGACGTCATCTACGAGTACGGCGAAGAGCGCGCCTCGCGTCCGATCGCGCGATCGATCCTGCGCGCGCGAGACGAGGGAAAGCTCGAGACGACCTCGGACCTCGCCCGCGCGGTGTATCGCGTGCTCGGACCGCCTCGAAAGGGCGGCGGCGCCGATCCCGCCACGCGCACGTTTCAAGCGCTGCGCATCGCGGTCAACGAAGAGCTCGACGAGCTCGACGCGCTGCTCGCGGCGCTGCCGTCGCTGCTGAAGGTGGGCGGTGTGGCGGCGATCATCTCGTTTCACTCTCTCGAAGATCGCAAGGTGAAGTGGGCGTTTCGCGGCGATGCTCAGCTCGAGCCGCTGACGAAGAAGCCCATCGAAGCGGGCGATCAAGAGCAGGCCAACAACCCGCGCAGCCGCAGCGCGAAGCTGCGCGTGGCGCGTCGCTGTGAAGCCGAAGCCATGGAGGAAGGCGAATGAGCACCTCGCGATTCATCGCGCTCTTGGTGCTGTCGATCGCGGCGTCGGGGACCGCGTTCGTGACGCATCTCGCGCTGCGATTTCAGAACGTCGCCGTGGGCTACCGCGTGCAAGAGGCGCGCAACGAAGGGCAGCGGCTGCGCGAGCGAGCCAATCAGCTGCGCATCGAGCTGGCCGCGCGACGCGCCCCGCAAGCGCTGACGGACATGGGACGCGGCGAGCTCGGGATGGTCGAAGCAGACCGCGTCCTGACGCTCGTCGCCGGAGGACAGGCCCGCCCCGCGCGCCTGTCGGGGAGGCCGCGATGAACAACCTCGAGCCGCGACGCGCGCGGTGGATCAAGCTGCGCCTCGGCATCCTCGTGACGGGAATGACGGTCGGGTTCGTCACGCTCGCGGCGCGCGCGCACGAGCTGCAGGTCCGTCAGGGATCGCAGCTGCGCGACCTCGCCGAGCAGCAGTACGAGCGCGAGGTGCGCCAACAACCACGACGCGGGACCATCTACGACCGCAATCACAACGCCCTCGCGGTGACGGTGGACGGCTTCAGCGTGACCGCGAATCCGCGCGCGCTTCGTCGGCGGGGCGTGGACGTGGTGGCGCTCGGGACGCGCCTGGCCGGAGCGCTCTCGCTGCCGGTCGAGCACGTGCTCGAAGACCTGCGACGCGACGCGGGCTTTCGCTGGATCAAGCGGCACTTGCTGCCCGAAGAGGCGAGCCAGGTGCGCGCGATCCTGCGCGACTATCCGACGGCGATCGAGGGGCTGCAGGTCATCAACGAGCCGCATCGGTACTATCCGAACCGCGAGCTGGCCGCGCAGGTGGTGGGCGCGGTCAACATCGACGGCGCGGGCATCGAAGGGATCGAGAAGCAGTTCGACGCGCAGCTGCGCGGCAGCGATCAACGGCTGCGCGGAGTGCGCGACGCGATGGGTCGGCTGGTGTTCGCCGAGGGGCTGACGCCGGGCGAGGGCAGCGCGGGCTCGGACGTGACGCTCACGATCGACACGACGATTCAGTTCATCGCAGAGCGCGAGCTCGGCGCGATGGTTCGCTCGAGCGAAGCCGTCGGCGGATCGGTGATCGTGACCTCTCCCGTGACAGGAGAAATCCTGGCGATGGCGAGCTACCCCACGTTCAATCCCAACGACGTGGGGCGATCGACGCCCGAGGGGCGGCGCAATCGCGCGGTGACGGATCGCTTCGAGCCGGGATCGACGATGAAGATCTTCACCGTCGCGGGCGCGCTCGACGCGAACACGATTCAGCCCGGGCAGCTCATCAACTGCTACGGCGGGACGTTCACGATCGGCGATCGAACGATCCACGACACGCACGTGGATCAGTGGCTCACGCCCATGCAAGTGCTGGCGCGATCGTCGAACATCGGCTCGGCGCAGATCGGTCTCGCGATGGGCGCGGACGGGCTCGAGCGCGTGTTTCGACGCTTTGGTTTCGGCGAGCGGACGGGGATTCCGGTGCCGGGCGAGGCGCGCGCGCGCTTCGGTGAGCGTCGTTGGTACGACGTCGAAGTGGCGACGGTGGCGTTCGGGCAAGGCATCGGAGTGACGGCGCTGCAGCTGTCGCAAGGGCTCGGCGCGATCGCGAACGGCGGGCGTTTGGTGCGGCCGTTGCTCGTCACGCGGGTGCACGACGCGACGGGGGCGCTCGTCGAAGAGCACGTTCCGGACGCGGGGCGCTCGGCGATCGATCCGCGTACGGCGCGGCTGGTCGGCGAAATGTTGACCGCGGTCACTGAAGAAGGCGGAACGGGAACGGCCGCTGCGATTCCAGGCATTCGCGTCGCGGGCAAGACCGGCACCGCGCAGAAGGCGCGCATCCACGGCCGCGGCTACGACGAGAACCGCTGGGTCGGATCGTTCATCGGGTTCGCTCCGGCAGAGCGCCCCGAGATCGCGATCACGGTGATCATCGACGAGCCCGCGGGCGACGCGCACCAGGGCAACGCCGTCGCCGCGCCAGTGTTTCGTCGGGTCGCTGAAGAGACGCTCCGCTACCTCGGTCGGCTTCGTCGCACGGGCGGTCCCGCGCAAATCGGCCCGGCGCAAGTGCGCGCCGCGGCGACGACGAGCGCGAGCTTGACGGTGAGCGCGAGCGCTCCGTCGCTCACGATCAACAGCGCCAGCGCCGATGGCGGCGCGCCCATCGGTGGACCGGTGGCTCCGTCCGTCGTCGGGATGAGCGCGCGACGCGCGATCGCGACGCTCGCAGCGCAAGGGCTCGAAGCCGAGCTCGTGGGCGCTGGATCGGTCGTGCGCCAGTCGCCCGAGGGTGGGCAAACGGTGGGCGCCGATCGCAGAGTGCAGGTCATCCTCGAGCCCGGCGGCGGAGCTCCGCGGCCAATGCCCCTCGACGCGGATGCAGGAGTGACAGAGTCTCCGTGACTGTGGAACGCAACGAGCTCGAACCGCACGCGACGCTCACCGAGCTCGCGACCGAGATCCCAGGATCGCGCATCGTCGGTGATCCCTCGCTCGAAGTGCGCGACGTGCAGCACGACGCGCGCGACGTGCAGCCGGGCGATGCGTTTGTCGCGCGGCGCGGGCAGAAGCGCGACGGAGCGGAGTTTGCGCCGGACGCGATCGCGCGCGGCGCGAAGCTGATCATCACCGAGCGAGAGCTGCCGTTGCCCGTGGCGCAGCTGGTGGTCGCTGACGCGCATCGCGCGCTCGCCTTCGCGAGCAGCGCCGTCTGGCGCCACCCGTCGTTCTCTCTCGAGGTCCTCGGCGTCACCGGAACGAACGGAAAGACCACCACCACGTGGCTCATCGAGCACGTCCTCGAGCGCTGCGGCGTGAAGACCGGTCTGCTCGGCACCGTGGCGCATCGCTTTCGCGACCGCTCGTGGCCCGCGCTGCACACGACGCCCGAGTCCGACGACCTCGCTCGTCGCATGGCGGCGATGCGCGCGGCGGGCGCAGAGAACCTCGCGATGGAGGTCTCTTCGCACGCCCTCGCGCTCGGGCGCGTCGAAGCGGTGCGCTTTCGCGTCGCCGCGTTTACGAACCTCACGCAGGATCACCTGGATTTTCACGGCTCGATGGACGCCTACGCCGCGGCGAAGCGCAGGCTCTTCACCGACCTCGGCCCCGCCGCGAGCGTTCTCAACGTCGACGACGCGACGGGCTCGAAGTGGGCGAGCGAAGGCGTCAACGGCTTGCTCGTGACCTACTCGGCGAGCGGCAAGGTCGACGACGCGATGTTCTGCGCGCGCACGGCCACCGCGGACGCTCGTGGAATGCACGCGGTCGTCGACACCCCCGACGGACGCTTCGAGCTCTTCACGCCGATGTTCGGCTGGCACAACCTCGAGAACGTCCTGTGCGCGGCGGCGTGCGCGTGGGCGTTGGACATTCCTGCGGCGCGCGCGTTCGAAGCGCTGCGCACTGCAGTGGGCGCTCCGGGGCGATTGGAGCGCGTTCACGTCGACGACGAAGGCCCGTTGGTGTTCGTCGACTACGCGCACTCTCCCGACGCGCTGACCAACGTCCTGCGCGCGCTCGATCAGCAGAAGCGCGGGCGGATTCTCTGCGTGTTCGGCTGCGGCGGCGATCGCGACGTCACCAAGCGCGCCCCCATGGGCGACGCCGTCGGCCGCGGCGCGACCGTGCCCGTTCTGACCACGGACAACCCGCGCACCGAAGACCCGGCGCGCATCGCGTCGATGGCCGAAGAAGGGCTGCGCGCGCTCGGCTTGAATTCGTGTGCCGAGTCCGAGCTGCGCGACGCTCGCGGGGGCAAGTACGCGGTGATCTTGGATCGACGCGCGGCGATTCGAGCGGCGATCGACGCAGCGGCGCCCGAGGACATCGTGCTCATCGCGGGCAAAGGGCACGAGCCGTATCAAGAGATCGACGGCGTACGACACCCGTTCGACGATCGGTTCGAAGCGCACGCGGCGCTCACGGCGCGGCGCGCTCGGGGCTGAGCCGCGAGCACCGAAGTGGGTGAGAGCGCTGCTGGAATGTGGCGGCTCGCACTCGAGTGCCAAGCGTGCCGCACGCGTGAGCGGTTTGGGGCAGTCGAGTGCTATGAACCGCTCATGCGTTGAGCGGGTTGGGCCAGTCGAGTGCCATCTTCGCCCGGCGCAGCCAGGAGCGTCGTTCGTTCTCGCTCTGGTGCGCGGTGCTGGACGTCGCGCCCCGCACTCGCCGCGACGAGCCAGAGGCAACGCGCTCGGACTCGATCGGCCACGGTCGCTGGCTCGAGCGTGAACGGTGATCGCGTCCGCCGCGTACGAGCGGCGGTCACGAGCGGAGCCCCGTCGTCTACCGACAAACCGCCACCCCGCGGTAGCCGACGCAGGAGCAGCGGCGCTACGCTTCAACAATGAATCGGGACCGTCTCAGAACAGCAGCTATTTCTCTCCTCTCCCTTTCGCTCGCGCACTGCGCGAACAACGTCGACACGACGACCTCGGAACTGCGCGAAGGCGCGGGCGAAGTCATCGACACGACGCACACGTCCATCGTGCGAGTGATATCACTGTTGGACGGCAGCCCAGTGGCGTGTTCGGGCACACTGATCTCGCCGCGCCTCGTGCTCACCGCGGCGCACTGCGTGGTTGCACAACAGCGGACGCAAAGCTCGTTCAGTGCGCACGTCTCCAACGAACCCGATCGCATCAACCAGAACGGCGTCGTGTTTGCTGCGCCGCAGCTTGCGTGGGCTCGGCGATGTTGGGTCCATCCGAGAGCGATGTACTCGGTGACGAGAAGCACGGGCGCTCGCTTCGCGTATGTCGAGCGCTGCGGCGAGGTCGGCGATCACGGCCGAATCGACGCTGCACACGACCTCGCGCTAATCGAGCTCGACCGCCGGCTCAGCCCCGACGTGCCTGGGTTGCCTGCGGTTGCGCAACTCACGCCGATCGCGCCGATCACCACCTCACCCACTGGCGCTGCGTGGACGTTGCACTCGTGGGACAATGCCGATCTCACATATGTCGGATGGGGACGACTGACGTCGGATCGCCCGCCGCCTCGGCGTTCGGCGTCTGCGACGGTGTTTGGTTCACAGATCACTCGATCGGGGTCAGAATCGCTGCTCGACTTCTACGCCGTCGCGTTTCGCAACGCTCGGCAGGCCGCTACGCGCGGCGACTCGGGCGGAGGAAGCCTCGCGACGATCGGTGGTGAACTGCGGGTGATGGGCGTGCACTCGACGGTCGGAACCGACGGTTCCACGAGCGACGCTATGCTCGGCGATGATCGGAGCGTCGATAGCAACGGCGCGTTCGTCATGCGAATCGCTGACCCCGCGCGGACGGGAGACGTGCGTGCGCTGCTCGGTGCGCGTGATATCGAGAACCCGGAATGCGTCGTCGGTGCGGTGCGTGACGACCCAGACTGCGATGGAATATCGACCAACGGCAACGGTCGCGACAACTGCCCGACGGTTGCGAACATTGATCAGACAGATCGCGACCTCGATGGAGTGGGGGACGCGTGTGATTCGTGCGCGAACAGCTTCGATCCGAGCAACGCGAACAGCAACGAAGACTCCGAAACGGCGCATGGACGCTCGCTGATCGGCGACGCGTGCGACACGACGATCGTTCCTCGCGCGCGACGGGCGAGTCGTTCGCGGCAGTTGGGCAGTGCGACGCTCGGGACCAACATCGTGTTCGACGTCGATCTCGCGGGACGCAGTTCTGCAGCTGCGGTCGCGTCCGTTGGGTTTCGGTTCTGTCGCTGTGATGGCGCGAGCAATAGCATTCGCTCTCGGCAGAGGTGCAGCGAGAGCGCGCTGTTTCAATGCGATCTCGGTGCAGCTGATCGACCGGCGACGCGGTTGTACGACCGAGCAGCTTCGCACGCCTCACGCGTCGAGTTCGGTTGGGCGCAAATCAACACCTGCGACGAGGGAGGTGTGTGCGCGACCACGCCGGGCGTCGCTGATTCGAGCCTTCGGCTCTTCACTCCGACCTCGCGCCAACCCGGACCGCGTCGGCAAACCGCGCAGATGACATGGGCGCTCGAAACCGACGTTGCGCGGTTCTTCATGGCAACCGACGACGTGCCTCCCGGCCTTCCGTCTGCTGCGATCGACGGCGTGTTCTGGAGCCATGCGCCGATGGTGGCGGAGGACAATGGATTTTCAGACAATCCCGATGAGGTCGCTCGATCGCTTCGGAGCCACTATGTGTCCGGGCAGTTCGTGCAGAGCTCATCCTTCGCGTCGCGGGTGATCCTTCGCGACCTCGTCTACCCCCGAGTGTTCTGGCGTGTGCCCGAGCCGCTTTGTGCGGTGTGCGAGTCGCTCTTTCCGCTGCCGCAAGTCGCCGTCGACGACCGCTCGATCGGCGTGCACCTCGCGGCTGGCGACGTGGTGTTCTCTGACCGAGTTACCGCGACGGCGAGCGCCGCGTTGCGTGATCCGTCGCTGCGCTGGCTTGCGTCGAACGAGCCTCCCTCGCGCACCGACACGGTCGCGCCTGCATTCGTGGCCGTCTCGCGGAGCGGAGCGCGCGCGATCGCAACGTCACTGGTGCTGCGCAACGAACGCCTGACGGTCAGCGCAAACGACGTCCCCGACGATGTGGCAGTACAACGTCGCACCGTGCCAACGATGGCCTCGACGTCTGGAGTGGGCGTCGCGTACTCTGCGGTCGCGGGTCTTCGCGGCGTGTACTTCGTCGGAGGCACGGACAACGCGAACATGACGGTGATCGATCCTGTGGATGGATCGCAGCGAGATATCCCGCTCACAGGATCGGCAGTCTCGACGACGGTGCGGTCCGTGCGGTCCGTAGAGTCCATGGCGGTCAACTACGTCGACGAGGCGCTGTATGTCCTCGATCGCGTCGAGCGGCACTGGGTGAGGCTGCTTCGCGTGGACATCGCGTCGGGCGTCGTTCGACGGCTGGGTAGCTGGGCTGATCCAGGGCAAGGACGCTGGAGCGTCGCGAGCGCGTGGGATGGAACGATCGTCGTCGCTCGCTCCATCGGCCGTGAGTTCGGCGCGACGCACCTCTCGTGGATCGATCCGCGCGGTCCGGTCCCGACGCTGCTCGGCGCAGCGTTGCGACGCGGGACGTTGCTCGGAGAAGTGGGCGTCGACGAGCGCGGTGTCTCGCTCGCGCTCCAGTCGTTCGCCCGAGTGAGCAACGAGGGGATCACGTTCGCGTCGATGCGAAGGGAAGGAGTGAGTCCATGTCGCTTCGACGATTGAGCAGCGCAGCGCGCGTCGCTGCAGTGGGCCTCACCGCCGTCGCCACAGCGCACTGCTCGGCGTGCGCATCGCCCGACCGCACGGACAGCGGTGTGGATGCGGTGGCGATGGCGGATGCCACCCCGGACACGCGCAACGACGGAGCGATGGCGCCGCGCGATGTGGTGGACGTCAACCTCGCGGCGCTGTGCGCGCAAGTGTCGGACACGCCAGAGCAGTGGCAGCGACTGCCGTTCGCGTGTGATTGCGACGCGCGAATCGCTCGCCACCCAGAGTTCGCCGCGCCGCCGCTTCGATGGGCACCGTGTGCGGACCACGCCGAGTGCTTCGACCTCGTCGCAGATTGGCGTGCACCTGGACAGTCATCATCCCCGTTCGAGTTTCGGGGACGTGAGGTTGATGGTCAGCTCTATGTGTTTTACGGGCGGCGAAACATGATCGAGGCGCGAGATCGCTTCATTCTCTCTCGATTGGACGGGCCGCCACTGGTCGCGTGGGACGTCGAACCGTTCGGCGATGCAAACAGAGGATGCCGAGCAGCGCCGCTAGAGGGACCCGTATTCGGGCTCAAGCTGTTTTGGAGTCCCGAGGGACAGACGATCTTCAGCTACGTGTCGATCGGCGGTGTGGCGAACGACGCGGAATGGCGGACACCGGTTGTCGACTTTCTGGGCGAGCGGTGGAGACGAGCGCTGATCCCGTACGTCTCGGCGTACGGACGAGACGTCGCCGTGTCGCTCGGCCCGACGTTGTGGCGAAGTGATCCGACGACGCGCGAGTTCGTCTCGATCGCAGAGAGCGCGGACGTGCGAGGACCGATCGAAGCGATCCAGTTGCACGGGAATCAATCGTGGTTCTTGGTCACGCGCGCAGGACGATTGGGCGCTCCGTACGAGACTGTGATGGGCGTCGTCGAGGGAGGACTGCCGCCACAGATCGTGTACCAGCCCAGCGTGCCGCGGTCGTTGGCGTACCTCCTCGGAGACGACGTGATTGTGATCGACGAGTCCGAGCCGCTCGTCGGTGCGGTTGGTCCGACGGTGATTCGCATCGCGAATCGCACCACGAACCCAGCGGAGTTTGCGCCGCGAGATCTCTGGCGCGTTCCGCCGAGTCGCCGTGCTGAAATTGGCGAGGCTGCGATCGGCGGTGGGTGGTTGGCGCTGCCCACCAAGCAGATCAACGGTGCGCTACCGCGCAGCCTCGTGTTGCTTCGTCTGTCCGACGGCGCGCGCTACGAGCTCGCCGACGAAGGTGCACGCGACATGGTTGCCTACGTCACGGCAGACGAGGTCGCGTTCGGGCACTATTCGCCAAACGGCACGTTCACCATTCGCCGCATCGCGCTTCGATCGCTGGGCACGCCGCTGCCACCGGCGCTGTGAGCGTCGCCGTGGTCAGCGGCACGGACAACGCGAGCATGACGGTGATCGATCCGGCGGAATGGTCGCGGAGATCAGACGTCGTTCTGGCCGGTGCGCTCGCGCTCCAGTCGTTCGCCCGAGTGAGCAACGAGGGGATCACGTTCGCGTCGATGCGAAGGGAAGGAGTGAGTCCATGTCGCTTCGACGATTGAGCAGCGCAGCGCGCGTCGCTGCAGTGGGCCTCACCGCCGTCGCCACAGCGCACTGCTCGGCGTGCGCATCGCCCGACCGCACGGACAGCGGTGTGGATGCGGTGGCGATGGCGGATGCCACCCCGGACACGCGCAACGACGGAGCGATGGCGCCGCGCGATGTGGTGGACGTCAACCTCGCGGCGCTGTGCGCGCAAGTGTCGGACACGCCAGAGCAGTGGCAGCGACTGCCGTTCGCGTGTGATTGCGACGCGAGAATCGCACGCCACCCAGAGTTCGCCGCGCCGCCGCTTCGATGGACGCCGTGCGCGGACCGCGCCGAGTGCTTCGACCTCGTCGCAGATTGGCGTGCACCTGGACAGTCATCATCCCCGTTCGAGTTTCGGGGACGTGAGGTTGATGGTCAGCTCTATGTGTTTTACGGGCGGCGAAACATGATCGAGCCGCGAGATCGCTTCATCCTCGCGCGATTGGACGGGCCGCCACTGGTCGCGTGGGACATCGCAGCGTTCGGCGATGCAAACAGAGGATGCCGAGCAGCGCCGCTGGAGGGACCCGTGTTCGGACTCGCGCTGTGGTGGAGTCCCGACACTCAGTCCTTTCGCAACTACGTGTCGATCGGCGGTGTGACGAACGACGCGGAATGGCGGACACCGGTCGTCGACTTTCTGGGCGAACGGTGGAGACGAGCGCTGATCCCGTACGTCTCGGCGTACGGACGAGACGTCGCGGTGTCGCTCGGCCCGACGTTGTGGCGAAGTGATCCGACGACGCGCGAGTTCGTCTCGATCGCAGAGAGCTCGGACGTGCGAGGACCGATCGAAGCGATCCAGTTGCACGGGAATCAATCGTGGTTCTTGGTCACCCGCGCAGGACGAATGGGCGCTCCGTACGAGACCGTGATGGGCGTCGTCGAGGGAGGACTGCCGCCGCAGATCGTGTACCAGCCCAGCGTGCCGCGGTCGTTGGCGTACCTCCTCGGAGACGACGTGATTGTGATCGACGAGTCCGAGCCGCTCGTCGGTGCGGTTGGTCCGACGGTGATTCGCATCGCGAATCGCACCACGAACCCAGCGGAGTTTGCGCCGCGAGATCTTTGGCGCGTTCCGCCGAGTCGCCGTGCTGAAATTGGCGAGGCTGCGATCGGCGGTGGGTGGTTGGCGCTGCCCACCAAGCAGATCAACGGTGCGCTACCGCGCAGCCTCGTGTTGCTTCGTCTGTCCGACGGCGCGCGCTACGAGCTCGCCGACGAAGGTGCACGCGACATGGTTGCCTACGTCACGGCAGACGAGGTCGCGTTCGGCCATGACTCGCCGAACGGCACGTTCACCATTCGGCGCATCGCGCTTCGATCATTGGGCACTCCGCTGCCGCCGGCGTTGTGAGCTCGCTCACCGCGCTCGGGGCTGAGCCGCGATCACATCTGTGAACACCCTGTCGGCGCCAGAGGAGCGTAGCTCCGGTAGCGCGCTCGAATCACACGGGTCGCGTCGCTCCCGTCGTGCTCGATCATCACCGGCTCGCTCGCGGTGACGCAGCGTCGGCTCGCCGTCGCCATCGCGCGGGTGTCCACGCGCAGCGCAAACGAGCCCCGCGCGCGCAGCGCGAACACGAAGCGACCGCTCGCGTCCGTCGTCGTTCGCAAGGTCGCCAGCGCAACGGAGACGTTGGCAGCAGGCGCGCCGTCGAGCTCGAGTTGTCCCTCGATGCGCAACGTCGTCTGGGCGACGCGTCGATCGCGCGCCGCGAACGAGAGCACCGACGCGGGCTGCGTGAGGATCAACTGCGAACCATTGTCGCCGCGCACGATCGCGCGGTGCTCATAGTGGCACGCGCCTCCGCCGCGCTCGAAGACGACCTCGCCCGTCGCGGCGTCGAGCTCTGTCCACACCCCGTGGCGTCGCACGACGAACGCGCGATCGCCGCTCGCGAGAACGCATTCGACCTCGTCGGTCCTCGTCCACAGCGGTCGATCGCTTTGCGCTGAAAACGCCCGGACAACGCCCCCCACCGTCGACACGAGCGCCCGCGAATCGAGCCCGTGCAGCGCGTTGATCACTGCGCCCGTCGAGAGCCTGCGCGCGATCGCTCCGTCGCTGCGCGCGAGCGCCCAGAGCAATGTGCCCGCGCCGAACCACCAGTGCTCGCGCGTGTGCGCGATGAACGCGGGCGATTCCCACTCGAAGTTCACCTCGCGCCGCCACGCGATCGCGCCCGTTCGAAGCGACCGAGCGACGACCCACGCTGGCCCGCTACGGGCGTCGCGTTCGAGCGCGACGAGGTGCACGTCCGAGACGTCGAGCGGCTCGACCGTGCGCGAGGCGCTGCGCTGTTGCCACAATCGCGTTCCACGCGCGGCGTCGCGGCGCTCGATGGTCGACCCCGCGACGGTGAACGCCGCGGGGCTGCCTTCGATCGCGCGCATCCAGAGCGACTTTTCTCCGGTGATTTGCCAGCGGATCGCGCCGGTCTCGAGGTCGCGCACCGTCGTCCGCTCGCGGTTCAAACCTTCGACCACCGCGACGAACGGTCGTGCGAACGTGAGTCGGTCGAGCAGCTCGAGCTCGTTGGCTGGGACGATCTCGCGAAGCCACGTGAGCTCGCGGACGCGCGTCGCCGTGCGCGCGTCGTAGAGGGCAAAGCGCGGGTCTGTCGGCGAAAATCCAGTGCGAACGAGCAGCGTGTCGCCCAGGTCCGCGACGAAGTTCGCCGTGATCTGCCATTGCTCGCGCCAACGCTCGACGACGGTGACCGACGCGGAATCCTCCGAGACAGCGTCGCGTTGAGCGCTCGCGTCGTGCGGTGTTGCGACGATGGGCGTCGGACGATCGGTGCTCGTGGTGGGAGCGTGGGCGCGACACGAGCCCAGCGCGAGGGCAGCCACGAGCGATCGACACATCGGGTTCACGCCAGCGATGATCCAATGTGCAGGTGCGCCGCGGTGCTCACCGCACTCTCACAGGGAATTCGCCGGGGATTCGCGCGCGTTGTTGTGGGGCCAGCCCGTCGAAGCCGGGCGTTTTCGCAGAGGACTTGCCTCCAACGAGTCGTTCGTCGCATGGAGAGGTGTTTCGTCCACTCGCGGCTCGCGCGGGATCGACGACGAAGCCCGAAGGAGCAGCAGAGACGATGGCGACGGCGATTCCCACCAACGAGGTCGAGTTTACGCTCGGCGTTCTCGCGGACGTGTGCGGAGGGACGTTGGTGGGCGCGGATGCTGCTGCGGTCACGCGCGGGGTGAGCACGGACACGCGGACGATCGCGAAGGACTCGCTCTTCGTCGCGCTGCGCGGTGAGCGCGTGGACGGGCACGATTTCGTGGACGGAGCGCTCGAAAAGGGCGCCCTGTGCGCGGTGGTCGCGAAGAACACCGGGCCGTTTCGCGGGCCGCACATCGTCGTGGACGACACGCTCGTCGCGCTCGGGATCATCGCTCGCACCGCCCTTCGCCGCGCCCGCACCGCGCGGCTGCTGCCCGTCCTCGCCGTCGGCGGCGCCGCAGGAAAGACCACCACCAAAGAGCTCGCCGCCGCCAGCGTGAGCGCCCTGTGGGGCAGCACGCTCGCCACCAAGGGCAACCTCAACAACTTGATCGGCGCCCCGATGACGCTGCTCTCGTTGCTCGACGAGCACCGCGCGGTGGTCGCTGAAGTGGGCACCAACGCGCACGGAGAGATCGCTCGCCTCGGGGCCATCGTCGAGCCGGACGTGGCGCTGGTGCTCAACGTCGACAACGAGCACACCGAAGGGCTCGAGTCGCTCGAGGCCGTCGCGCGCGAAGAGGGCGCGCTGTTCGCCGCCATTCGCGACGTGGCCGGATCGGCTGCGGTGGGCAACCTCGAGGAGCCGTACTCGTTCGGTCAAATTGACCGACGCCCAAAATCCACCAGAAAGCTGTGTTTCGGAGAGGGCGAGGGCGCGGACGTGCGGCTCGTCTCGCGCAAGCCCACCGTGGAGGGGCGCAGCAAGCTCTCGCTTCGCGTGGCGGGCACGCTCACGCAGTCGCGCGCGCCGTTCGACTGCGAGATCTCACTGGGATTGCTCGGACCAGGTCCGGCGATCGACGCGGCCGCGGCGCTGTGCGCGACGTTGGCGCTGCTCGGCCGAGGCGCGAGCGAGGGCGAGATCGTGCGCGCGGCGAAGGCGATGGAGAGCGTGAAGCCCGTGTCGGGCAGGCTCGTTCCGTTTGCGTTGGCGTCGGGCGCGCTGGTGATCGATGACACGTACAACGCCAATCCGCGCAGCGTTCGAGCGTCGAGCGACGCGGCGTTCGAGCTCGCGGCGCTGCGCGGCGGGCGCGTTCACGTGCTGCTCGGCGACATGCTCGAGCTCGGCGCGCTCGGGCCTTCGCTGCACGCAGAGGTGGTCGCGCACGTCGAGCAGGGCGCTCCGAAGAGCTTCGTGGGCGTCGGTCCGTTGATGCGCGCGGCGCTCGGCGCGCGATGGTCCGCGGCGAACACGCCCGAAGACGCGGCGGACCTCGTGCGATCCAGCGTGGCTCCCGCCGACGTCGTCCTCGTGAAGGGCTCGCGAGGCATTCGAATGGAACGCGCGGTCGTCGCCCTCTGCGCGAACGCCTCGACCGTGGCTTGAACGCGACCGCAATCGTTGGAGGACAGAGAGAGTGCTCTACCAGCTGCTCTTCGGCTTGAGAAACAAGGCCTCTTGGCTGGGGTTTCTCAACGTCGTTCGCTACATCCCGTTTCGCGTGATCGCGGCGACGGCGACCGCGATGATCATCGCGTTTCTGCTGGGCCCGTGGTTCATCCGCACGCTGCAGAAGAACAAGTTCGGCCAGGTCGTTCGCGATGACGGGCCCGAGTCGCACTTCAAGAAGCGCGGGACGCCCACGATGGGCGGCTCGTTGATCCTGCTCGCGATGATCACGTCGACCGTGCTCTGGGCGGACCCGAACAACACGTTCGTGTGGGCCGTGATCACGGTCACCGTGCTCTTCGGCTGCGTCGGGTTCGCCGACGACTACGCGAAGTTCAAGCAAAACGCCTCGGGAGGCTTGAGCGCGCGCGCGAGGCTCTTGCTCGAGTTCGGGATCACGGGCGGGGTGCTCGGGTACATGTTCGCCGGGCGCGCGGGGCTTCCCAACGATTGGCTCGCGGTGCGGCACCAGTTGGCGCTGCCGTTCGCGGCGTTCAGCAAGCACCACGTCTCGCTGCCTCCGTGGCTGTACATCGTCTTCGCGGTGCTCGCGGTGGTGGCGATCGCCAACGCCGTGAATTTCACGGACGGGCTCGACGGACTGGCGATCGGTCCCGTGATGATCAACGCGGGGACGTATCTGATCTTCGCGTACATCACGGGGCTCTCGATCGGCGGCCTCGTGCTCGCGAAGTACCTGCACGTCAGCGGTCCCGTGGCGGCAGAGCTCGCGCGGCCGACGGCGGTGTTTCGCTTCAGCGAGTACCTGGACCTTCCGCCGCTGACGAGCACGGGAGAACTGGCGATCTTCTGCGGCGCGATGATCGGCGCTGGCGTGGGATTTCTCTGGTACAACACGTATCCGGCGCAGCTGTTCATGGGGGACGTGGGCTCGCTCTCGCTCGGCGGCGGGATCGGGATGCTCGCCGTGCTGACCAAGAACGAGTTCATGTCGATCATCCTGGGCGGGATCTTCGTGATGGAGATGGTCTCGGTGATCGTTCAGGTCTCGGTGTTCAAGATCACGAAGGGCAAGAAGCGCGTGTTCTTGATGGCGCCGATCCACCATCACTTCGAGAAGAAGGGGTGGCCCGAGCCGAGGGTGATCGTTCGGTTTTGGGTGATCCAGATCATGCTGGCGCTGATCGCGCTGAGCTCGCTCAAGCTGCGCTGACCGTTTCGGGGCGTTTTCCAGGGCGAACGCGGTATTCTCGCGCCGACCATGGAACGATCGGTGGAAGGCAAGCGCGTCACAGTCGTCGGCTTCGGACGCTCGGGCACCGCGGCGGCGAAGCTGGCGCTGAAGAAGGGCGCGCGCGAAGTCGTGATGCAGGACAAGCGCGACGCCGTCGAGCTCGGCGACGAGAAGGTGCTCGAGCTCGCGCGCGACGGGATTCGCCCTGAGCTCGGAGGGCATCGCGCGCAGACGTTGATCGAGAGCGACCTGATCGTGGTGTCGCCGGGCGTCCCCAAGCTCGAGGCGATCGACGCTGCGGTGAGCAAGGGCGTCCCCGTCGTGAGCGAGGTCGAGCTCGCCTCGTGGTTCATCCGCGGCGAGTACATCGGCATCACCGGAACCAACGGAAAGAGCACGGTCACCGCGCTCACCGGCGAGCTCGTGAAGGCCTCGGGCGTGCCCACGTTCGTCGGCGGAAACCTCGGCGTTCCGCTGAGCGAAGCGGTCGGTACGCCCGCCGCGGACGAGGGCGGCGCGCTCGTCGTCGAGCTCTCGAGCTATCAGCTCGAACAGACGCACTCGCTTCGCCTCCGCGTGGCGGTCCTGCTCAACGTCACGCCCGATCACTTGGATCGCTACGGGACGCTCCCCGCCTACGCCGCGGCCAAGCAGCGCATCTTTCTCTCGCAAACGAAGAGCGATTTCGCGGTCGTCCCCGCGTTCGATCCGTTGATGGTCGCGATGGCCGCGGCGGGCCCGGGCGTCGTTCAGACCTACGGCGGACCGAGCGGCGATGTGCGCTTGGACGGCGACAGCATCGTGGACCGCTGGGGCTCTCGCTTCGCGCGCTCGCTGCTCAAGATCCGCGGAGCGCACAACGTCGAGAACGCCATGGCCTCGATCCTCGCTGCGAAATTGCTGGGCGTTCAGGACACCGCCGTTCGCGACGCGCTCGCGAGCTTCGAGGGCCTGCCGCACCGCATGCAGTTCGTCGCTGAAGAAGAGGGCATCTCGTACTTCAACGACTCGAAGGCCACCAACGTCGCCGCGAGCGTGAAGGCGCTCGAAGGCGTCGAGCCCGGCCGTCGCGTGGTCTTGATCGCGGGCGGTCGCGACAAGGGAGGCAGCTACGGTCCGATGCGACCGCTGCTCGAGAAGAAGGGCCGCGCGCTCGTGCTCGTGGGCGAAGCGACAGAACTCATGAAGGCGCAGCTCGAAGACCTCGTTCCCGTTCGACAAGCGGACGACATGTTCGACGCCGTGCGCATCGCCCGCGGCTGCGCGCGCAAGGGCGACGTGGTGCTGCTCGCGCCCGCGTGTTCGTCGCTGGATATGTTCGAAAACTACGAGGAGCGTGGGCGTGTGTTCAGCGCCGCGGTGAAGGCGCTCGCGGGCACGTCTCGTCAAGAAGAGGATTTGTCTTCCTGACCTGTTGTATCGGCGGTTGAGCGATGAGTGCGACCGCCGCGAACCGAAGGATCACACCGAGCGTTGCGCCGCCCGCCTCGGAGGGCGACGCCGAGGCCGTCGAGGCGAAGACGCCGACCGATGAGCGGTCGAAGTATCGCGGGCCCATCGACGTTCCGCTGCTCGCGGTCACGCTGCTGATCCTCTCGTTTGGGATCGTGATGGTGTACTCGGCGAGCGCCGTGTTCGCCGCGCGCTCGCACGGCTCGGCGCAGTACTACCTGCTGCGACAGGCCTCGTTTGCGATCGTGGGCATCACGGGGATGGCCGTCGCGAGCCGCATCGACTACCGGATCTTTCGCAAGCTCACCTACCCCATGCTGGGCGGAACGGTGTTCTTGCTCATGCTCGTGATCGCGGGCTTCGGACGATCCGGCGGAGGCGCCGCGCGTTGGCTCAAGCTCGGGCCCGTCACGCTTCAACCGGCAGAGCTCGCGAAGGTCGTGATCATCCTCTGGCTCGCGCACTCGCTGAGCAAGAAGCAAGAGAAGATCAAGACGTTTTCGATCGGGTTTCTCCCGCATTTGTTGATGACCGGGTTCTTGATGATCCTGTGTCTCAAGCAGCCGGACTTCGGCTCGAGCATGGTGCTCTTGATGCTCACGTTCGGGCTGATGTTCGTCGCCGGAGCGAAGAGCGGATACATCCTCGGGGCGATCGTGGCGGCGCTTCCGGTGGCGCATCACCTGGTGATGGGAACGGCGTACCGTCGTCGTCGCTGGGAGGCGTTCGTCGATCCGTGGTCGCACCGACGAGACATTTCGTACCAGCTCGTCGAGTCGCTGCTCGGCTTCGGCTCCGGCGGAACGACGGGCCTCGGCCTCGGCGACTCGCGCCAGAAGCTGTTCTTTCTGCCGGAAGCGCACACGGACTTCATCAGCGCGATCGTCGGTGAAGAGCTCGGCTTCGTGGGGATGATCGGACTGCTGTGCGGCTACGCGTTCTTGCTGTACCGCGGGATCTCGATCGCGCTTCGAGCGCGGGATGACTACGGCACGTACGTGGCGTTCGGGATCTCGATGCTGTTCGGGCTGCAGGTGTTCATCAACCTGGGCGTGGCGATGGGGCTTTTGCCCACCAAGGGGCTCACGTTGCCGATGGTCTCGTACGGAGGCTCGTCGCTGGTGATCAACCTGTTCGCCGTGGGAATTCTGCTCTCGATCTCTCGCGCATGCGTGCGCCCCGAAGAGAAGCGAGCCGCGCAGCCCGCGGCGAACAAGAAGGTCTCTGAGCTGGAGGTGGCCACATGACGTTTCGTTTGGTGATCGCGGCCGGTGGAACGGGCGGACACTTCTACCCAGGCGTCGCTGTGCTCGAAGCGCTGCGCGAGCGCATGGACGTCGAGGCGCTCTTCGTCGGGACCGCGCGCGGAATCGAAGCGAAGAAGGTCCCCGCGATGGGCGAGCGGCTCGCCACGTTCGACGTCGCGCCGCTCAACGGGATCAAGGGCCTCGCGAAGATCAAAGCGCTGTTCAAGCTGCCGGGCGCGGGGTGGTCCGCGTGGCGAGAGCTCAAAGACTTTGCGCCGCACGCGCTGTTGTCCGTGGGCGGATACGCCTCGGGGCCGGCGACGATGATGGCGATCGTGCAGGGCGTTCCGGTGATCGTCGTCGAGCCCAACGCGGTGCCGGGCTTCACGAATCGCGTCGTCGGAAAGCGCGTCGCTCGCGCGTGCGTCGCGTGGGAAGAGACGAGCAAGTTCTTTCGCGACGGCGCGGTGCGCGTGACGGGCACGCCCGTGCGTCGCTCGTTCTTGAAGAGCGTCTCGCAAGCGAAGGACACGCGCGGCGAGATCCCGACCATCGTCGTGATCGGCGGATCGCAGGGCGCGAAGGCCCTCAACGAGAACGTCCCCGGCGCGATCGCGAAGCTCCACGCGCAAGGAAAGCGCGTGCGTGTCGTCCATCAAACCGGCGAAAAAGCACGCGAGAGCGTCGTCGCTCAGTACCGCGAGCTCGGCGTCGACGACGTCGAAGTGACCGCGTTCATCGACGACGTCGCGAGCGCGATGGCGAGCGCGGACCTCGTCGTGTGCCGCGCCGGCGCCGGAACGGTGAGCGAGCTCTGCGTCATCGGTCGCCCGGCCATCTACGTTCCGCTTCCCACGGCGGCGGACGATCACCAGCGCAAGAACGCGGAGGCCGTCGCCGCTCGTGGCGCGGGCGAGTGCTTGTTGCAACGCGACCTCACGCCTGAATCACTGGCCGCTCGCGTCGGCGCGCTGCTCGCCGATCGCGACGCGCTTCGCGCGATGGGAGAGCGCGCGAAAGAAGCGGGCTCGCCGCGCGCCGCGGACCTCGTCGCCGACGAGATCCTCTCCGTCCAGCGCCCTCAGTTATCGGCGGTGTTGAGCACGAGCAGGTGACTGCCCGGCTCGACGTCGATCGTCGAGCGGTCGAACACGCAGTCGCACAGCACCAACGTGCTCGACTGAAGCACCCGCGCTCCTCCGCCGTCGCCGTCGATCTTGCATCGAACGAGCGTGGCGATCGCTCCGTTGCGGACGATCACCGCGCGCTCGGGCGAGACGCCGGTCGTCCCGCGCCAGGTGCAGTCCTCGGCATAAAAACTGACTGCGTTCAGATCGATCCCGGGCTCGGGCCAATCATCGCGCGGGTTGCTCGTGTGGTAGCGCGTCTCGACGACGCCCTTCGCCGACGGCGCGCGGCGCGCTTCTGCGAAGACGCGCTCTTGTGTGTCGATCGGTCTCCACTCGACGAGCGAGCCTGCGTGATCGACCACGAGCACGCGATCGTCGGTGATCGCGCCGCCGTCACTCTCGGTCCCGCCTCCATACCGACTGCGATCGGGCCTTCGAACGACGCCGATCTCGGTTTTGCTGAGCGAATCCACAGCGCGTCCGCGATGGTCCACAGCGTAGAGCGCGTCGGGCTCGGTGCGCGCGACGCCTCCCGAGACAGGGCCGAAGATCGCGTGCGCGCGCGTTGCTCCCACGAGCTGCCCGTCGTACGCGAGCGCGTTCGTAGATACGAGCGCTCCGTTGCGGTCGATCGCGGAGACGAGCTCGCCCGCGGACACGATGGTGGTCCCGTCGGCGAGGGTGACCGCGCGGGGCTCGCGGCGCTCGCCCGAGCTCCAGCGCAGCGCCCCCGTGTGATCGACGACGAACGCGCGAGTGAAGTCCGTCGCCACGATGCACGCCTCGCTCATGTGCAGACCGAAGATCGTGTGGCCTTCGGGGCACGGGATCGCGACGGACAAGATCGTCGCGAGCGAGCGCGAGTCGATCACGTGCAAGGTCGCACCGAGCACGAACGCGACGCGCTCTCGAAGCGAGGCGATCGCGTAGCAAGGCGCGCCGCCCGCGACGAGCTTGGGCTCTGCAAACGGATCGACGACGAACACGCCTCCGTCCGTCGCGATGAACGCGCGACCTTCGCTCTCCGCTCCGCGATGCACTGCGAACGTCCAAGCGAACGGGCGACGTTCGCGTGACGCATCGAGGGCGATCCATTGCCCTTCGCGCGAGACGTACGTGCGTTGCTCTTGATCGAACACACGTCGCGAAAACGAGAGCAGCGCGCGGCCGATCACGAGCGGTCTCTGCCAAGGGTCCTGGTGCTCGACGCTCTCGCGCTCTCCGTCGGACCGCACGCGCACGTGATGTCGATCGCAGTGCAGCCAGAGCTCGCTGCCGAGGATCGAGACGAACTGCGGAGGCGATTCGGTGACGGTCTTGCTCGCCTCGAGCCGCTCGCCGTCGAGCGACCAGGTCTCGAGCGTGGTCGCTCCGTCCGGCGAGCGCTTGCTGAGCCAGAGCGCGTCGCTCGGAGCGAGCAACGGCAGCGGCAACGCGCGCTGCACGGAGCTCATCGTTGAAAACGTGTGCGTGACGGGCTCGCGTCCATCGCTGGCGGCGAAGTGCAGCGTGCTCTCGATGGGCTTGTCTCCGTATTCGAGCGCGTACGAGAGCGCGACGGTGCGGGGTCCGATCGCGCGAAGCGCCATCACGCGGTGGCCGTCGTGCGCGCTGACCACGGTCATCGGCGGCTGCTTCTGCGGCGCGTGCTTCTTGGCGCCGAACGTCGTCGAGAGCGCGCGCATCCAGCGCACATCGGGGGCGCCTTCACCGGCAGCGAGCGCCGCGGACGCCTCGGGGCTCGCCTCGTTGCAGCGGCGCGCGAGCAGCTCGATCACGGCGAGCGGAAGCGGGGTCGAGCGCACGACTTCGTTCGCGAGGTGAGGGTCACCGTGGTCGAAGGCCGCGGCGAGCGACTCGGTCGATCGCGATGATCGTGCTGCGCGAAAGGTGATCGCGACCGAGTCCGCTCCGAGGTCGATCGGGCCGCGGTAGACGAGCTCGTCGTCGGTGATCGTCAGTTCGGGCGGCGTCGCTCGTGCCGTGGCGCGCTTGGTCATCGAGCGATGGTAGAGCCATTGCGGCGCGAGGTGGTGATGCGCACTGCTCTCGGTCGTCATGAGCACGGACGACTGGCGACACGTCGCGTATCCGAAGATCGCCGAGAAGCTCGATGGGCTCGGCCTCGACGAGCGCGCGATGCGGGCGACGAAGAACGCGCGCTACGTCGCGCGCGAGAAGATCCACGGAGCGAACGTCGCGCTGCACACCGACGGCGAGCGTGTGCGCGGCGCGCGGCGCAAAGAGTGGATCGACGACGCCGAGGCCTTCTTCGACTGCGGGGCGCTGCTCGACTCGCTGCACGAGCGGGTGCGCGAAGTGCATCGCTCGCTGGGCGTCGGCGAAGGGCGGCGCGTGGTGGTGTTCGGCGAGCTGTTCGGCGGACGGTATCCACACGAGTCGGTGGCGGCGGACGAGCGATGCAGCGCCGTGCAAACGGGCGTGTGGTACTCGCCGAAGCTCGAGTTTGCGGTGTTCGACGTGGCGATCGTGGGCGAGGGCGACGCGCTTGAATTCGTGGGCGCGGTCGAGGTCGAGCCGCTGTGCGTGGCTGCGCGGCTCATCGCTGCGCCGCGGATCGCGCACGGACGGCTCGGCGATGTCCTCGCGACGAAGCTCCCGTTCGAGACGAAGGTGCCGGCGATGCTCGGGCTTCCTGCGCTGCGCGACAACCTCGCCGAGGGCTTGGTCGTGACGCCCGCCGAACGCGCGAAGGGCGCGCTCGTGGGCGCTCGTCGCGTCGTGCTCAAGCGAAAGATCGACCGCTTCGCCGAGGACGAGCGCTACGCAGGGGCGCAGAAGGCCACGCCGTACGCTTCGCTCTACTCGCTCGTGACGCCGGCGCGCGTGGCTTCGGCCTGGTCGAAGTCCGCCAACCTCCGCGCGCTCGACGACGAGTCGTACGTGTCCCTGCTGACGGAGTACGTCGTGGCCGACGTGATCGAATCGTGGCTCGAAGCGCGGCCGCACCTCGCGCACGCGGTGCACGATCGCAGCGAGCCGTATGTGACGGTGCGAGCGCTCGCCGGGCGGGCTGTGCGCGAGTTCTTGCGCGGACGAAAGTGACCTCGGTCAGCTCTTCGCCGGGCGGTGCGGGCCGCGGGCGAGCCCGCGAAACTGGAGGGCGACCATCGACTCGACCTGCGCGCGCAGGACGTCGAGCGTGGGAGCGAGGCCCGAGAGCCATCCGAAGAGCACCATGAAGTACGCGGCGAAGAGGTTGGATGCGGCGACGAGGGGCGGGATGTCCTCGGCGACCTCGCCCCGCTCTTGCGCGGCGCGGACGAGCGAGGCGAGTCGCGAGAGCAGCGCTTGCGTGAGCGCGTGGACCCGATCGGCGTTGGGGCCGCGGGCGGTCGAGACGAGGCGGACGAAGACGAGCCCGAGGCCGCGCGGCTGCGAGGCGTACAGCTCGTAGAGCGCGGTGAAGACATGGGTGCACTGCTCGACGAGCGTCGCGCGCGAAGGCAGCGTGGCGAAGGCGCGGTCCGTCGCCTCGGCGAGCCGGTCGTGCATGACGAGCATGAGCAGGTCGTCTTTGTCCGCGGCGTAGAGAAAGAGCGTCCCCTTGGCGACGCCGGCTTCTTCAGCGACCGCGGCGGTGGTGGTGGCTTCGAAGCCGTCGCGCGAGAAGCGCTCCCACGCGGCGCGAGTGATGCGGTCTCGCTTGTCGAGCTTGTTCTTGTCGCGCGTCGAGAGGTCGGGGCTCGCAGCCTTAATGGCCTTGGTCATCGTCGATACCTTTGCCGGTCTCGCGCGAATCGCCAAGAGGGGGCATTGACTCGGGGCACAAAACTGACCACAGTCATAATTAGAGGTGAGTCATGACGGTGGTCAGCTACGAACCGACGAGCACGATGCGGGCGGCGCGCGATCGGTACTTCGCGGTGAACAACTTCGGAGCGGACGGCGGGTACAACGACAAGTGGACGAACTTCGAGCTCGGCTCGATGCCGTTTCCCTTCCCCAACACCGCGGCGCGCGTGCGTGCGCTGCAGTACCACGACATGCATCACATCTTGACCGACTACAACACGGACTTCGTCGGCGAGCTCGAGATCAGCGCGTGGGAGGTGGGCGCGGGCTGCAAGGACTTCGCGGCCGCGTGGATCTTGAATCTCGCGGGAATCGGCGCGTGGATCGTCGCTCCGCGCCGCGTGTTCGCCGCCTGGGTGCGCGGTCGACGAAGCGAGTCGCTCTACGGCCTTCCGCTCGATCCGCTGCTCGAGAGCACCGTCGCGCAAGCGCGCGAACGCATGCGCGTCCCTGTCGAAGCACCGGCGCCGACGCTCGGGGATCGACTCACCTTCGTCGCTGCGGCAGCGACGGGCACGGTGCTCGGGCTGGCGCTGTTCGCCACGCTGCTGCCGCTGGTTCCGTTCGGGCTGGTGGCGCGCAAGTTCGTGAAGGCGCCCCCCAAGACGACCGCGACCTGAGCGCGATCACGGTGACCTGGGTCAGTTTTTGCCAGCGCTCTTCGCGCGCAGTCGCTCGGCGAGACCCTTGAGGCTCTGGTTCACGTCGCCCGCACCGAGGGCGATCACCATGTCGCCGGGCTTCACGATGCGCTCGAGGGTCTCGGGCAGCTTGCTCTTGTCCGCTTCGAACGTGACTCGGTGGTGGCCGTGCTTTCGGATGGCGTCGGCGAGGCGCTCGCCCGAGGCGCCTTCGATCCTCGCTTCGCCCGCGGCGTACACCTCTGTCATCACCAGCACGTCCGCGCGGTTGAACGCGCGGGTAAACGCGTCGAACAGGTCTCGCGTGCGCGTGTAGCGGTGCGGCTGAAACGCCACGACGAGCCGGCGGCCGAAGCCCGCGTACGCAGCTTCGAGGGTCGCTTCGATCTCGGCGGGGTGATGACCGTAGTCATCGACGAGGGTGATCCCGTCGACCTCGTCGACGATGGTGAAGCGGCGCTGAACGCCGGCGAAGCTCGCGAGCGCCTCGCGCGTGGTCTCGATGGGCACCTCGAGCTCGTCTGCGATGGCGATGACCGCGAGCGTGTTGAGCACGTTGTGTCGGCCCGTGAGCCGAACGGCGAAGCGTCCCACGCGATCGCCGCGACGAACGAGGTCGAACTCGGTCATCGGGCCCTTGAGCGCGATGTTGTCCGCGCGATAGTCGGCCTGCGCGCTCGTCCCGTAGGTGACCACGCGACGATCGATGCGGGGGATGATCTCTTGCACGTGCGGGTGATCGAGGCACAGCACGGCGAGCCCGTAGAACGGAACCTTCTCGACGAAGTCGACGAACGCGTTCTTGATCGCCTCGTGGGTCTTGTAGTGGTCGAGGTGCTCGGGGTCGATGTTGGTGACCACGGCGATGACCGGGCTCAGCTTGAGAAAGCTCCCGTCGCTCTCGTCGGCTTCGGCCACGAGCAGCTCGCCCTGACCGGCGCGGGCGTTGGTGCCGAGGGCGTTGAGCTTTCCGCCGATGACCACGGTCGGATCGAGCTTGGCGTGCTGGAGCACCGTCGCGACGAGCGAGGTGGTCGTGGTCTTTCCGTGCGAGCCGGCGATGGCGATCCCCTGCTTCAGGCGCATCAGCTCTGCGAGCATTTCGGCCCGGCGAATGACAGGGATTCCGAGGATGCGCGCCTCGATGAGCTCGGGGTTGTCCGCTTGCACCGCGGACGAGAACACCACGACGTCCGCGCCCGTCACGTTGCCGTGCGTGTGGCCCACGAAGCACTTCGCGCCGAGCCCTTCGAGCCTTCGAGTGCTCTCGCTGGCCTTGGCGTCGCTGCCCGAGACCACGTACCCGAGCGAGAGCAGCACTTCGGCGATCCCCGACATGCCGATGCCGCCGATGCCAACGAAATGAATGTGTCGAACGCGTCCTCGAAACATAGCGATCGCGCGTGACTACACCGTTCGATCACCGCGCGTCGAGCACTCCGAGCGCGCGCAGGTCGCGATGGACCGACTCGAGCACGGACTTTCGCCCGATTTGCAAGAGGTGACCGCCCGCGTACGAGTAGAGCTTCGCGTGGTGCTTCGCGACGAGCTTGTCCGCGTGCGTGGGCGGCGTGATGCGGTCGCCGCGCGCCGCGATCACGATCATGCGCTCGCTGTCGATCACCGAGGCACGCTGCACCGGAGACACCGGCGCCATCACGCGCTCGAGCGCGGCGTGCAGCTCGCGTTGTTGCGACGGCGTTCCGGGGAGGCGGTTGTGCTCGAGCGAGAAGTCCGCGAGCGAGGCGAGGGGGATCATGGGGACGCACACCGAGAGCGTCGGCTCGGCGCAAGCGAGCAGCGCCGAGGTGTAGCCGCCCAGGCTCATCCCGAGCACGCCGACCGAGCGCGCCCCGCGATCGCGAGCGACGCGCACGAGCTCTCGCAGCTCGATGATCGCGCGTCGCCACACTTCGATGTTGAACGCCGGATCGACGGTCGGAAACTTCGGCGCGCCCTTTCGCTGCGGGTCCTTGCGCGGCCCGTGAAACGGCAGGCTCACGAGCGCCACGTCGAAGCCCCACTCGCGCATGCGACGAACGGGGAAGAACTTCTGCTCCCAGTCCGGATAGCCGCCCAGGTATCCGTGCACGAGGATGAGCGCCGGTCGTCCGCTCATCGGCTGACCGATCCAGCGCACGCGCGCCTCGCGGTTGTGCGGATCCGAGTCGATGCGCGCGCCCACCTCGGGGTCGATCGCCGGCGCGTCGGTGACCCACGCGAGGTCGGTGATCGGCGCGCCGTCGTCGAACGTTCCACCTGGGGTTTCTCGGGGCGAAATGCTCGTCGAGCGCACGGCGAAGAAGCGCTCGCTGTCGCGAAGGTGCTCGTCGGTCGCGTACCGCTCGCGCAGCAGCTCGAGCCTGCGCATCCGCTCGGCGTGGCTCTCGGTCGGAAGCCGTCCTTGCGAGCGACGGATCTGCCTCGCGATCGTGGCGAGCAGCGCGCCGTCGATCGCCGAGCCGAGCCGCGTCGTGAATGTTCGAAGTCCTGATTGCAGCACGACCGATTTCTACCGCGTCGGCGTATCGTTGGCACGCAACGATGGGCGTGTCGGACCGACTTGATTTCGTGTTCAGCTTGGCGCGCCAGCAGCGCGAGGCCGACGAAGCGCTGGTGAGCGAGCAGCGCGCGGTGCGCGAGGTCGAGGGGTCGAGCGCGAGGCGTTGGCTGCTCGCGAAGAAGACCGAGAAGATGGGCTCGAGCGCGTTCGGGTTCTTGCGCGGATCGATGCAGTTCTTCTCCAGCGCTCTCTCCGCGGTGCGCGGCTCGGTGCGCGACGCCGCCGAGCGCGGCTGGATCGTCGGCGACGCGCACGCAGAGAACTTCGGCGCGCTGCGATCGGACCGCGGCACGCCGTGGGAGCCAGGCGAAGTGCGCTTCTGGATCAACGACTTCGACGCCGTGCAGAGAGGGCTCTACGTCGACGACGTCCTTCGACTCTGCACGAGCGCGGTGCTCGCGGGCTCTACGCGAGAGCACCGCGCCGAGCGCACGATCGCGTGGATCGAGGCGGCGCTCGACGGGTACTTGAGCGCGAAGATCGTCGAGCCGTCCCCGTCGATCGAGCGGCTGTTGAAGAAGGTTCGACACCGCTCGTACGCGGACTTTTTGCGCTCGCGCACGGAGACGGTCGCGACGCCGAAGCTGCCGATGCACCGCTTCATCCGCGGCGCGCGGTACGCCGAGCTCGAGCGCAAGGTGCAGCGCTCGATCGAGCCGATCGCGCTCGCGATCGACGAGCACGACGAGGTGTTCGCCGCGCAGCGCTACGACGCGTTTCGCGTGGACGACATGGCGTTTCGCATCGCGGGCAACGGGAGCTTGGGCGTGTTGCGCGTGGCGATCGCGATCAAGCCCGAGCAGCCCGAGGACCCGCCTTGGCTCTACGACTTGAAGGCGATGTCCGCGACGAGAGAGGCCATGCAAGAGGGCAGGGCGGCGCTCGGCGCGGTCGATCGCGCGCCGGGCATCGTGAGCGTCGGTGAGTCGTCGATGCTGCTGCGACCGCTGGCTCCGCAAGAGGACAAGCTGGCGATGGAGAAGGTGCCGACCGAGGAGTTCGAGCCGCTGTTTCGCTACCTCGGCTCGATCCTCGGCGCGGCGCACTACGGGCTGAAGAGCAGCAAGAGACCGCGGTGGAAGAAGGAGCTTCGACGCGCGATCGTGCAGGCCACGGTGGCGCTCGCGTCGCTGCATTTCGCGGGTTTTGTGGCCTACGCAAGCGCTGACGACGCGCGCTGAGCGCTGAGTTGGTGGTAGCGTTCACGGATGCGATTCGTGCTTTGCGCGTCAGCGATTTTGCTCGCGGCCTGTGGCGCGTCCGTGCGCGCCGATCAAGACGGTGGATCCACGACGCCGGACGGAACCGCGCCGAGAACGGACGCGACCGTGCGGGACACCAGCGTGGTTCCGATCGACTCGGGCGTGGCGCCTCGCGACGGCGGAGCGCCCGTGGACACCGGCGTGCCTCCGACGGACTCAGGCGTTTCATTGGACAGCGGCTTGCCTCCGCTCGACGGCGGAACGATCCGTGGCGACGCGCGCGGCGAGTGGCGGATGACCACGTTTCGCTTCAACTTGAACGGAGTTGCAACGCAGCTCACGGACACCAATCGTTCGTTGCCCGGCGATCCGGCGAACCGCTATCGCATCAACGGGACCGTGGACATCACGAGCAATCGCCTCGCGTTTGCGTGGGGCGTCTTGCGCAACGATCACGCGTTTGTCTCGGACCCGATGGTGGACATCGACGAGGGCTACTCGCTCACCGCGTTTTACTGGAACGGGATGCTCGACGACGTCGGACAGCGCTTCATCACGGGGGCGGTCTCGCTCGACTACGCGTTCGACGCGCCGAATGTGCTGCGGTTGAGCTCGTCGCGCGAAGGTTGGACGGCGTTGTTCGTGCGCGATCCGCGGACGGCGCTGCCGGTGCTTCCGGGGATGGCGATGGACGGGACCGCGCTGCAGATTTCTGCGTCGACGAGCGATCCGTTCGTCGCCCCGCGGGTCGCGTTGCTGTGGGACGTCGCGGGAAGCGCCGAGCTCGAAGAGACTTCTTCGACGCCGGTCGCGTTCAGCGGAGGCGGCGTGGTTGCGACGTATCGAATGATCGTTCCCGCGGTGGGGATGCGCTCGCTGCGAACGGTGGGCGGCGTCACCGTCGCGTTCGCGCACATCGTGATCTATGACGACGTCGACCGCTCGACGCGCTTCAACTCGTCGATGGCGGGCGGGACGGGACCCGACATTCTGCGCGGTGTTTCTCCGATCGGAGTCGCCGTTCGCACGAGCGGCGCGCCGGACGCGAGCTTCCAAGACAGCCCGTTTCGGCTGTTGAAAGAGGGGTGGCAGTTCGTCAACGTCGAGCGCAACAGCGAGCCGCGGCCTGCGGTGCTGGTGCCGTACGCCATGAGCAACCCCGTGCGACCGGACGTGCCCGTGAGCGAGACGGCGGTGCGGCGGCGGATCCTCGACCTGCTGTGATCTCGCTCGCAGCCGCGCGCTCGCGCCATTCGGTGAACTCGCCGGGACTTGCGTCGAAAACTGGCGAGCGCGACCTCGGCAAAGGTACGGAGGGTGTCCGAGGGCTCTTTGAGCACGCTTCCTGCGAACCGACGACGATCGACGCCGCCTCCCGCCGCGGAGCTCGACCTCAGCACTGAGGACGATACTGCTGCGGGCAGACCCATTCCCGCGGCGGAAGTGTCCGAGCCGGACGCCGAAGCGAAGGCCGCTGCCAAGGCCGAGCGTCGCGCGCGCTTGAAGGAGCAGCTGTCGTCGGCGCTCTCGACGCTCTCGATGGTGGCGCTCGTCGCTGGTTCGCTGGTCGCGGGGCGGCTGACGCATCGATGGGCGACGAGCACTCCGCGCTTCGGCGCGAAGGACATCGAGGTCGTCGGCGCCACGCGCACCGCGCGCGAGGCGATCCTGTCTGCCGGCGGAATCACCGAGGGCCGCAACGTCCTCGCGCTCGACCTTCGCAAGGCCGAGCGGGGGATTTCAGAGCTCCCATGGGTCTCTCGCGCGAGGGTCTCGCGCAGGCTCCCGGGCACCGTGCGGGTCGAGGTCGAAGAGCGCGAGGCGGTCGCCGTCGTGAGCGCGGGCGCGCAGTACCTCTGCGCGGCGGACGGGACGATCTTCAAGCGCGCGGGCGAGGGCGACCCTGTCGATCTGCCCGTGGTGACCGGGATCGCTCGGGACCTGTTCGCGACGGACCCGGACGAAGCGCGCGAGCACGTGCGAGACGCGCTGGCGTTGCTCTCGGATTTGTCTGGCAGTTCGCTGGGCGGACGCGTTCGCGTGGACGAGGTTCACCACGAGAGCACCGGCGATCTCTCGATGACCCTCGCGGGTCGCGGGACGTACGTGTGGCTGGGGCGCGGGCCGTATCGCGCGAAGATGTCGCGGCTCAGCGCGATCTTGTCCGAGCTCGAGCGCAATCGCCTCGACGCCGCCGAGATCCACCTCGAGAGCGACCGGCACCCCGAGCGCGCCGCGGTTCGCCTGCGCGTTCACTGAGCGAAATCGGGCAGTGGGGGAGAATCCGCGCTGGCGAGCGCCATGCGAGGCTTCGCTCGAGCAAAGGTAGAGCGGAGCCGTCGGTACGGCGCTCGAGCGTGCCGCGCTGGGGCGTAGCGCGCGGATGCGCAGCGCGCAGCGGTGAACTTGAATACGTGTGCGAGCGTAGCGCGCGCGACTGAGCAGCGCGTCGCGTGGAGCGTGGCGCGCGACTGAGCAGCGCGCTGCGCGGAGCGTTGCGCGCGGATGACCGCGCAGAGCTCGCGGTGTTTGCGCGGTCAGCGCGATCGTCGATCGAGCGCGGCGCGCGAGCGGCGGCGCTGCACCTACAAAAGCGCGCTGCTTTTTTCACCTCCGTCGAAGCGTTGTGCCATTAGCGGTCTCGGACCACATGGCGAAGCCAGGAGACATCATCGTCGGACTCGATATCGGCACCACCAAGGTGCTTGCTGTCGTTGGCGAGGTCGGCGCTGAGGGCGTCGATGTGACGGGCGTGGGCGAGTCCAAGTGCGGCGGACTGCGCAAGGGCGTGGTGGTGAACATCGAGTCCACCGTGGCGTCGATCAACGAGGCGATCGAGCGAGCGAGCTCGATGGCCGGCGTGGAGATCGCGACGGTGTACGCGGGCATCGCTGGGAGCCACGTGCAGGGCATGAACTCGAACGGACTCGTGACGGTGGGCAACCACGAAGTGACGGGCGACGACGTGATTCGCGTGCTCGATCAGGCGAGGCACATCAAGCTTCCGCTGGATCGACAGGTGATTCACGTGTTGCCGCAGGACTTCGTGGTGGACCAGCAAGAGGGCGTTCGCGAGCCGGTCGGGATGAGCGGGATGCGCTTGGAAGCGCGCGTTCACCTGGTGACCGCGGCGACGACGGCGATCACGAACCTGACGAAGTGCGCGCAGCGCTGCGGGCTCGAGGTCGCCGAGCTGGTGTTGCAGCCGTTGGCCAGCGCCGAGGCGGTGCTGACCGAGGACGAGAAAGAGATCGGCGTCGCGCTCGTGGACATCGGCGGCGGGACGACGGACGTGGTGATCTACGTCGACGGCTCGCTCGTGCACACGTCGGTGATTCCGCTGGGCGGACAGAACCTGACCAACGACATCGCGACGGGCTTGCGAACGCCGCTCGGAGAGGCCGAGCGGATCAAGGTTCGCCATGGCTGCGCGATGAACTCGATGGTGGACCCGACGGAGTCGATCGAGATTCCGAGCGTCGGAGGACGGGCGGGGCGGTCGATTCCGCGCCACGTCCTCGCGGAGATCATCGAGCCCAGGATGGAGGAGATCTTCATGCTGGTGAAGCACGCGATCGCGCAGTCTGGCTACGGCGAGCTGCTCGGCGCGGGCGTGGTGTTGTGCGGCGGCGCGACGTTGCTGGACGGCTGCGAAGCGTTGGCCGAGGAAGTGCTCGCGTTGCCCGTGCGGCGCGGGACGCCGATCGGCGTCGGAGGCATGGCGGAGATGGTGAAGAGCCCTGCGCATGCGACGGCGGTCGGTCTTCTCAAGTACGGAGTGAATCGTCCGAGCGTGGTGCCGCAGACGTTGAACTTGAGCGGGTCGCAGCCCGCGCAAGGCGCGCAGCTGGCGCAGGGCGCGACCGGGCGAGTCGCAGCGGTCAAGAGTGATCCCGCGGAGGCAGCACAGGCTGCTGACGGGGACAAGGGCTTCGGAAACAAGCTCTGGAACTGGGTGCGAGAAGTGTTCTGACGGTGCAGTTGCTCGCGGTCGCGGCGGTGGTCGCGACCGTGGGCCGTGGCGCTCGGGTTCGGATAGAGAAAGTTCTTCCGAGGTTGTCTCCCGAGCGCTGCGGCTCACGGTCCCGGTCCCCGGCGCGAAGCTCGATCGTTGGCACTCTGTGTGCGCGATGCGAGAGCGAGAGGGTCGATCACGTTGGAGGTGCATCGAACAAAAGTTCGGTGTAGAGCGTGAGACCCCCCGCGAGAGACGAGACTCGAGGATCGCAACGAGCGGTAGTGTGTGGATAGCGGGTAGGAGGCGGTGATGGGTCTGTCGTTCGATCTGGCTGATGACGGGAACACTCCAGCGGCACGAATCAAGGTCGTGGGCGTTGGTGGCGCTGGCGGAAACGCGATTCGCACGATGATCGAGTCCAACGTTCAGGACGTCGAGTTCATCGTGGCGAACACGGACATCCAAGCGCTGACGGCGAACCCTGCGGGCGTTCGCATTCAGCTCGGTCGCTCGCTCACCAAGGGCCTCGGTGCGGGCGCGAATCCAGAGATCGGCAAGAAGGCTGCGATGGAAGACATCCAGCTTCTGCAGGATCACTTGCAAGGCGCGGACATGGTCTTCATCACCGCGGGCATGGGCGGTGGGACGGGCACTGGCGCTGCGTCGGTGATCGCTCAAGTGGCGCGCGATTTGGGCGCGCTCACGGTGGGCGTGGTGACCAAGCCGTTCATGTTCGAGGGCAAGCGCCGCGCGAAGTTCGCGGACGCGGGGCTCGGCGAGCTCGAGCAGCACGTGGACACGCTCATCACGATTCCGAACCAGAAGCTGGTCAACCTCAACGATCCGGACCTGACGTTGATGGACGCCTTTCGCAAGGCGGACGAAGTGCTCGTGCACGCGGTGCAGGGCATCTCGGACCTGATCCAGCAGACGGGAATCGTCAACGTCGACTTCGCGGACGTGAAGGCCGTGATGACCCAGATGGGCATGGCGCTCATGGGCATCGGCTACGGACGCGGCGAGCGTCGCGCGTTCGACGCGGCCACGGCGGCGATCAACTCTCCGCTGCTCGACAACATGTCGGTCGAAGGCGCGACGGGCATCCTGATCAACTTCACGGGCGGACCGGACATGCGTCTCGGCGAGATCAACGAAGCCGCGACGATGATCATGGACACCGCGCACGAGGACGCGAACATCATCTTCGGCTCGGTGGTCAACCCCGAGATGCGCGACGTGATCAAGGTCACGGTGATCGCGACGGGCTTCGGCCGCTCGATTCGCCAAGAAGAGGTCAAGCCGACGTTCGCCTCGCGCATCGTGACGCCGCCGCTCGCCGAGACGCGCACGCGCCCTGCGCAGTCGCAGATCGCGTCGGCGCCCGAGGTTCGCACGCGTCCGACGACGCCCGAGGTCAGCACGCGTCGCTCGACCACGCCCGCGGCGCCCGTTGCTCGCGAGACGCGCGCGTCGGGCAACTTCGGAATCGCCCAGGAGTCGGACCTCGACATTCCGACCTTCCTCCGCAACCGCGGCGGAGAGTGACGTCGCGAGGGCGGTCAGCCGGTCAGGATCGCACAGCTCGTCGCGTCGAATCGAGCGTGAACTGACCGTACCCGTGGGGTTGGAAAAGCCGGGGACGAGTCATCCGATGAAATGCCATCGGAGAGTGTTTTGAGGGTTCACGGCCTCGAACGCTTCGACGTACACTCGTAAACCTCGCGAATGATCGCGTTCGAAGGGTCGAGTACGGGGATGAAGTTCGCCGCAGCAGGACTCACCGATGTGGGCCGTGAGCGTGACCACAACGAAGACACATTCCTCGTCGACGAGACGCTCGGACTCTTCCTCGTGGCGGATGGGATGGGGGGCCACCGCGCTGGTGAGGTCGCGAGCGCGCTGGCGAGGGACACCGTCCACGAGTTTGTCCGAGACAGCACCGTCTCGGCACGGTTGGACATGCTCGATCAAGCGATCCGCCGCGCCAACCAGCGCGTCGTGCGCGAAGGGCAAACGAACCGCGCGCACAAGGGGATGGGCACCACGATCGTGGCGCTCATCACCGACGGCGACGCGCTCGGCATTGCGCACGCTGGTGACTCGCGCTGCTATCGCTTTCGCGAGGGCACGCTCGCGCGCATGACCCGCGACCACTCGCTGATCGAAGAGCTGGGCGGCGACGACCCCGCGGTGATGGCGGCGCTCGCGAGCTACTCGAACGTGATCACGCGGGCGCTCGGCACGGCGCCGGACACCATTCCGGACGTGCGCCGTGAGTCCGTGCAGGTCGGCGATCTGTTCTTGCTGTGCTCCGACGGGCTCTGCGGCCCGGTGGACGACGCCGCGCTTCAGCGGTTGATCGCCGAAGGCGGCGCGCTCGACGACATTTGCCGTCGCCTGATCGCCGAGGCCAACGAGCGCGGCGGGCCGGACAACATCTCCGTCGTTCTTCTTCGCGCCGACGAATAGCGCGTCGCCCACGCGGGTTGTCGTCGGGGACCGACAGCGTTCGCGATTGCGTCGCGATCGGGCTCGCCCCGCAGCGATCGATCATTGCGCGGCGTTACCCCCTTTTCATGGTGCGCGTTCGCGCCATACTCGCGCGCGCTTCGCACCGCGCGGCGCGACCGAGCGACGCGCGCGGCGTCCTTCTCGCTCGAAGAGCGAATTCCATCGGAGAAAATCGGCATGGCGAGCTTCATCGCGACCCGCATGAAACAAGAACTCGAGGCGATCTCGAAGGTGTACGACACGAAGTTCGCGGGGCAGTCCCGCGGGACCCGTGATCTGTCCGAGATGGACGGCCTCATCCGCCGCGCGAAGAACGTCGTGCTGCAGATCGACGCGACGCCCAACGCGTCGCGCGACGCCGAGCTCGTGGGGCTTCGCAACGACGCGCAAGAGCAGGTCAAGATGTTCGAGGCCGAGCGCGTCGCGATCGCCGAAGCCAAGAGCGCCGGACCGGACTTCGAAGTGTTCGCGCCGCTCGCGCAGACGGCGAACTTCGTGATGGCTCGCTATCGCCGTCACTTCGCAGGAAAGAGCCGCTCGACTCGCGACCTCGGCCTTCTCGAAGAGATGATCGAGGACCTCGCTTCGATCTCGACGCAGATGTCAGCGATCATCGCGAAGAACGGCGCCGCCCCGTTTCGCCGCGACCTCGACGCGGTCACGCAGGCGCTCAACATGTACCGCTCCGAGCGCGACGAGGTGGCTCGCGCGCACGGCGCCGGCTCGCTCGAAGAGCAATCGGGCTCGCTCGCGTCCATCGCCAACAGCCAGTTCGACATCTACCGCGATCACTTCGCGGGCAAGGGCCGCACCTCGCGCCGCGTCGAGCTGATCGAGCGCATGATCCGCAACCTCGAGCGCGTGAAGACCCGCATGCTCGACCTGACGCGCGAAGAGTCCGTCGCGCAGGTGAACAAGGACAACATCGCCGTCATCGACGGCAATCTCGACACCTACCGCAAGGAGGTCGAAGAGATCCGCAAGGCCAAAGAGAGCGCGTCGGTGGACGACCTCGCAGGCTCGCTCGGCGGCGCGGCGAACGAAGTGTTCGACGAGTATCGCAACCGGTACGCGGGCAAGGATCGACGCACCGTCGACCGCGACCGCCTCAGCGTCATGTGCGATCTGCTCGGCGAAATCGAGCGGCAGATGGCGACGCTCGCGCGCGGAGTCAAGCACGAGGTCAACGCGAAGAACCTCGAGATCGTGCGCGGTCAGCTCAGCTCGTTCGAGCTCGAGTGGGACCAGGTCGATCAGTCGCAGCGCTCGGGCGCGCGCTGAGCACGGCGCGCACGGCGCGCGAGCGCGATCGCCGAGAGCGCAAAACTGACCACGGTCAGCGCGCGCGGTGACCGCGAAGAGCGCGACGGCGCAGCGCAGCGGCAGCCGGGGGCGGCAGCCGGGGGTTCGACGGCAGCGTCGCTGCGCGGTGTTGCGGCGTCGAGCATCGGCGCGGATGCGTCGTCGTCGACGGCGGGAGGGCAGCCGAGGGGCGCTGAGCGATAGACGCTCCAACGCGCGCCGCACACGGCGGTGACGTCGGACGACGGCGGGCAGACGGGAGCGCCGCGCAGATCGCAAAACGTGCCCAACGCCGGGGTGATGGTGCGACCACCGTCGACGCTGCGACCGAGCGCGAAGCGATCGATCACCCAGTTTGCGGCGACCCAGAGCGTCCCGTTGTGAAAGCGGAGGCCGGTGACGCGCGCGTCGTTGACGCGAGACCAGGTTGCGCCTCGATCCGTCGATCGTTGCAGTCCGTCGGCGCTGTGAGTCGATCCGATCCAGAGTGACTGTCCGTCGTCGCTGATCGCGAAGCCGTTCATCGCGCCGACGGTGCGCGCGAGCTCGTTGAACGTTCGGCCGCCGTCCCGTGAGACGAGAAGGGCGGTGGGAGAAGCGCCTGCGCCCGCGTCGGGCGGAGGAGGCGCGGACAGTCGCCCTCGCACATAGATCACGTCGGCGTTGCTGGGGTCGACCGCGGCGATGAACGCGTCGTCGAGCGCGAAGGCGTCGAGCGAGAAGTCCGCGAGCGTCGCGCCGCCGTCATCGCTGCGAAAGAACCGAACGCTGCGCGGGTTGTTGCGCACCGCCGTCGCGTACACGCGCTGCGAGTTCGAGCGAGCGAGCTCGACGGTCTCGAAGAGCGTCTCGGGGCCCACGCCTGCGCCGAGCGGCGACCACTGCGCACCGGAGTCGTTCGAGCGCCAGATGCGATTTTGCGCGCCGGGCGCGCCGGACGAAGTGATGGCGACGAGCGTTTGTCCGTCGGTCGAGCGGTCGAGGTCGATGACGAACGCGCGGTCGAGCTCGGCGACGCGCGCGTGTTCGCAGCGATTGGTCTCGAGTCGAGCGAGCCCGTCCGGCGCGCCGACGAACAAGCGTCGGGAGGCGTCGAGGACAAACGACGGGTCGAACGCGCCGGCGCCATAGCCGAGGACGTCCTCGCAGATCCAGCGGAAGTTCTGTCCACCGTCGTCGCTGAGAGCGAAGCCAAAGGTCAAGCGCAGGGCGATGGTCTGTCCGTCGGGCGAGAGCTGGACGAGCTGCGCCGCAGGAAATCGCCCGTTTGCCTGAGAAAAGCCAGGACAAAGCGCGGCGGCGCCGAGCGCCGCGAGGACGGGCACAACCTTGAGCAGGCTTCGCACGGAGGGGACCGTAGCACTCGGTTGTGTTGCGAAGTCTGTGAAGTCCGCGAGTAGGGATTCAATCGGACCGTCGACACGGTATAGGCTTCGCGCGCCCCACGCCGGGAACGTCCCGACGCTGGCCACACTTTCACGAAGAAAACACGGAGCGCCTCTCGCGATGTCCTCTGCCCCTGCTGACGTTCTTCGCGCCGAGCTCGAGCGATTGTTCGACCTCGAATCGCTGCAGAAGCTCTCGTCCGAGCTGCTCGACCTCGACCCCAACGACGTTGGCGGCGCGTCGAGCAAAGCATCCTTTGCGCGAGCGCTCGTCGAGCGCTGCGGGCGCGAAGAGATGCTCGAAGCGCTCGCCGACGCGATCGTGCTCAAGGATCGCGACGCCGCCGCGCGGTTGAAGGCTGTGTATGAAGGCCGCCCTGCGGATGACTTTCAAGCGGGCGCGACGGTCGCGGGCTTTCGCATCCAGAAGAAGATCAACGACGAGGGATTCGGCTCGGTGTTCATGGCGAACGCCGACGGAAAGCAAGTCACGCTCAAGGTCCTGCGCGACTCGAAGGTGCGTGATCGCCGCGGGCTTCAACGGTTTCTGCTCGCGCAGCGCGCGCTCAAGCGCGTCGAGCACGCTGCGGTCCAGAAGATCCTGGCCGCCGGCGTTCTGCCGGACGGACGGCCGTACCTCGCGAGCGAGTACATCGACGGCCAGCTGTTGAGCGTTCGACTCGGCCGCACCGGCGCGATGCACTTGAACGAAGCGCGCCCGCTGCTCGAGTCGATCGCGGCGGGTTTGGACGCCGCCCACGCCGCGGGGATCATGCACTCGGACCTCCGTCCCGAGCACGTGATGATCGTGCGTCGCGAGGGGCAGCTCAACGGCGTGCTCGTGGACTTCGCGGTCGATCGCATGACGGGCTCACGCGAAGGCGGGCTGGACTCGGCGTCGTTGCTCGTGCTCGTGGGGTCTGCGCGCAACATCGCTCCCGAGCGCGCTCGTTCGGGCGCGGCCGCCGACGTGCGCTCGGACGTGTACGCGTTCGGCTGCCTCGCGTACGAAGTCCTGACGGGCAAGGCTCCGTTTGCCGGCGCGTCGCCGATCGATTTGATCGTCGCGCACGTCGCGCAGACCGCAGAGGCTCCCTCGAAGGTCGCGCCGCGCGGCTGGGTGAACAAGGACCTCGATCCCGTCTTCGCGCAGGTGTTGTCGAAGGAGCCAGGGGAGCGCTTCGCGAGCGCAGGAGAGTTTGTGCGCGCGCTCAACGACGCGGCTGCAGGAAAGCGCCTCGCCGACGTCACGCGCGACGAGTTCGACACCCGCAAGGCGGCGGTGCTCGCTGCGCCGGGCGACGACGAGAAGGCGCTCGCGCTCGAGGCGTGCGGCGGTCGCGGCGTGAGCTGGGCGGACGTGCTCTCGGCGCTCGAAGAAGCGGTCGAGAAGGCGGACAGCGACCACGCGAAGAAGGCCCTGCTGTTTCGCGCGGCGCGCGTCGCGCAGGTCGAGACGAAGGACCTCGGCAAGGCGCGCTCGCTCTATGAGCAGCTGCACAAGCTCGACGAGAAGGACGAGATCGTCCTCGCGAAGATCGTCGAGATCCGCCGCGCGATGGCGACGCCCGAAGAGAAGGCCGAGCTTCTGCTCGAAGAGGCAGACCAAGAGAAGCTGGCGGACAAGAAGGCCGAACTCTATCACGAGCTGGCGATCGTCTACGAACGCGAGCTGAAGGACGGGGAGAACGCGCTCGTCGCCGCGAGCGAAGCGGTCTCGAGCGCGCCGCACGTCGACGAGTACGCGCGCGAGATCGAGCGCCTCGCTGGCAGCGACGTCGCCCGATGGAACGAGGTGCTCACGACGCTCTCGCAGAGCGCGCAGGGGCGCGATCCATCGGAGGGCGCGCGGCTCTACGTGCTGCTCGGCGGCTGGTACGCGGACAAGCTCTCGCGGCCGGACTACGCGGCGAACTGCTACTCGCAGGCGCTCGCGCTCGAGCCGAACAACGATCACGCGCTCGACGGCGCCGCGAACATCTACCGCAAGGCGCAACAATGGGCCGAGCTCGTAGCGGTGCTGTTGAAGCGGGCCGACGCGCAAGGCAATCCGATCCGCGCGAGGGAGTATCGCGCCGACGCGGCGGACGTGCTCGAGGCGCGCGTGGGCGACGACAAGCGCGCCCGAGAGATCGCTGAGAAGGTGCTCGCGGACGACCCTGCGCAGGCCAAGGCGCTGCAGGTCCTCGAGCGCATCTACATCTCGTCGGACGACTACAAGGGCCTCGTCTCGCTGCTCGCGAAGAAGGCTGAGGCGCTGACGGGCGCGGCCAAGAGCGAGGCGCTCTGCGAGATTGCTGAGACGTGGGAGGACCGGCTCAAGGACGACGCGAAGGCGGCGGACTTCTACGAGAAGGCGCGCGCCGAAGACGAGCGAAACGTCACGGCGCTCAAGGGGCTCGAGCGGCTGTACGCGCGCACAGGACAGAACGAAAAGCTCTTGCACGCGCTCGAGGCGCAGATCAACGTCGCGGCGACGCCGCGGCAGAAGATCGAGCTCTACAATCGCGTGGCGGCGATCTACGAAGAGGAGTTCGTCGATCACGCGAAGGCGACGGCCTCGTTCGAGAGCGTGATCGCCATCGATCAAGCGAACGACACGGCGCTCACCGGGCTGGCGCGCTTGTATCGCGTGACGCGCAAGTTCGACCACCTCGTCGAGCTGCTCGAGAAGCACGCGCAGATCATCGAGTCGGCGACGCGCAAGGCGGACTTGCACGCGCAGCGAGGACGCGTGTTGCTCGACCCGATCGGCTCGATCGATCGCGCGGCGGAGGCCTTCGAGAAGGCGCTCGAGGCGGACTCGACCAACTCGTCGGCGCTCGAGGGCGCCGCGAAGGTGCGCGCGCTCAAGGGCGACGTGAAGGCCGCTGCGGAGGCGCTCGATCAGCTCGCGGCGCAGGCCAAGACGCCGCAAGAGAAGGCCGAGGCCTTCGTTCGTGCCGGAAAGATCCTGGAGGACAAGCACGACCTCGACGGCGCGATCGAGCGCTACAAGCGCGCGCTCGACGCGGTGGACGACTACGGTCCGGCGACCGCGAGGCTGCGTGACCTCTACGCTTCGCGCGGAGACGCGCAGGGCGCGATCGAGATCTTGCAGCGCGAGATCGAAGCGGCCGACGGCGTGAACCAGCGCGCGCGGCTGTGGACCGAGGTCGCGAAGATCTATCGCGATCGCGTCGAGAGCGCGCCGAAGGCGATGGAGGCGGCGCAGAAGGCCGTCCTGCTCGACTCGACCAACGAGGACGCCTCGACGATGCTCGGCGAGCTCAAGTTCGACGCGGGCGAGTTCGCGGAGGCTGCGAAGCTCCTCTCGGGTCGCGCGGCGCGCGCGAAGGACCTCGGAAAGGAAGACGGTCTTCGCATCGCGCTCAAGTACGGGCAAGCGCTGGCCAAGAGCGGCGACGAGAGCGCGGCGCTCGAAGCCTTCGCGAAGGCGAAGGACCTTGCGCCGGGCGATCGCGTCGTTCTCAAGGCGACGGCGGACGCGGCGTTCGCGATCGGTCGCTTCGAGCAAGCGCGCAAAGAGTACGAGGCGCTGCTCGGCTCGCACGGCAAGGAGATGGAGCGCCCCGAGCGCGCGCAGATCCTCTCGAACCTCGGGCGCGCTGCGAGCAAGCTCGGCGACGCTGCAGCAGCGGTTCGCGCGCTCAGCGAGGCGGTCGAGCTCGACCCTCAGTCGATGGAGACCGCCGACGCGCTGGCCGACGCGTTCGGGCAGCAGGGCAAGTGGGACGAGGTCGCGAAGGTCAAGCGTCAGAAGGCGGAGCACGCTCCGACGGACAAGAAGTTCGACCTGTTCGTCGAGCTCGGCGAGCTTTACGCGAGCAAGCTGTCGGACAAGTCGCAGGCGGCGCGCGCGTTCATGAGCGCGCTCGAGGCGCGACCGGACGACCGTCGCTTGCTGATGAAGCTGATGCAGCTCTACAGCGAGGGCCAGGACTGGAGCCGGCTGGTCGAGGTGATCCTGCGCCTCGCAGATCTCGTCGACGATCGCTCGCAGCTCGCGAAGTACTACCTCACCGCAGCGCAGCTCTGCGCGCACCAGCTCAACCGCGCGGACGAGGGCGCGACCTACTACGAGAAGGCGCTCGAGTACGACCCCGCTTCGATGCGCGCGCTCGAAGGACTCGCGGAGGTTCGCGTCGCTCGCAAGGAATATGGCTTGCTCGAGAGCGCCGTAAAGAAGGCGCTCAGCAAGCTCTCGGGCGACGGAGCCAAGGCGGCGCAAGCCAAGGGCTACGTGGCGCTCGGCGACGCGCTCGCGTCGCAGGCCGAGAAGACGGACGACGCGATCGCAGCCTACGAGAAGGCCGCGGAGCTCGACGGCTCGCTCGAGCTCACGGACAAGCTCGCGACGCTGTATCTCCGCGAGCCGAAGAAGCACATCGAGAAGGCGATCAAGGCGCAGAAGGCCGTGGTCGCCAAGGACCCCACGCGCGGCGAGCACTACCGTGTGCTGCGCAAGCTGTACACGACCGCGCGCAAGCCCGATGAGGCGTGGTGTCTGTGCCAGGCGCTCGCGGCGCTGAAGGCGGCGGAGCCGGACGAGGAGGGCTTCTTCAAGAAGTTCCGCTCGGACGCGGCGGCGGCGGCGACCGAGAAGGTGAGCGAGGATCTCTGGACGCGCGCGATCGCGCACTCGAGCCAGGATCCGTTGCTCACCGGAATCTTCGCGACGATCACGCCCGCGCTGCTCGCGACGCGCGCCGAGAAGCGCGAGGCGTACGGCGTGAGCGAGAAGCAAGTGATCGACGCGTCGTCGCACGCGAGCGCGATGGCCCGGACGATTCACTACGCGGCCGCCACGCTCTCGCTGAAGCAGCCGCCGGTGTACGTCAACGAGAGCGACGACTCGGGTCTCAACGTGATGCTCACGAGCCCGCCGTCGTTCATGCTCGGTCGCGCGGCGCTCGGCGGCGGACCGGCGCAAGCGCTCGCGTTCATCGTGGGCAGCAAGCTCGCGTACTTCCGCGGCGGGCACTACGTGCGTCAGCTCGTCCCCACCGGAACGGGCCTTCGCGCGTGGCTCTTCGCCGCGATCCGCACGGTCAACCCCGCGTTTCCCGTGGCGGCTGAGCTCGCGGGCGCCGTCAGCGAGAACGGCGCGGCGATCAAGCAGCACGTCTCGGGCCCGGCGTTCGAGCACCTCACCTCGCTCGTCACGAAGCTGCTCAACGTCGACAACGCGCTCGACCTGAAGCGATGGACGACCGCCGTCGATCTCACCGCGGATCGCGTGGGCTTCGTGCTCGCGAACGATCTGCCGCGGTCGCTCGCGGTGATCCGCGCCACCCCCGAAGACCAGTCGCCGATCCCTGCGAAGGACCGCACGCGCGAGCTCATCAACTTCGCCGTCAGCGACGAGTACTTCTACGTTCGTCAGAAGCTCGGCATCGCCATCCAGGCGGGCTGAGCGCTACTCGCTCGCAAGGGGGAGCGAGAGGACGAAGCACGCGCCGCCTTCGCGCGCGCGCTCGACGCTGACCGCGCCGCCGACGCGCTCGACCAGCGACTTGACCACGGGGAGGCCGAGGCCTGTTCCGCCGCGCTCTCGCTTGCGCGTGAAGAAGGGGTCCCAGAGCTGCGCGATGTCTTCGTCGGCGACGCCCGCGCCTGCGTCGCGCACTTCGATGCGCGCGCGATCGCCGTCGCGCCGCGCGGCGAGCACGATGCGTCCGCCGCTCTGCTGCTCTTGCACCGCGTTGACGATGAGGTTGAACAGCGCCTGCTGCAGATGCTCGGCGCGCATCGCGACGGGCAGCGCAGAGGGAGGAGCGTCGATCGCGCCTTCGACTCTCGACTTTCGCAGCAGCCCGCCGACGAACTGAAAGATCTCTTGCATCACCGCGCGCGCGTCGCACGAGCCCGTGCTCTCGTCGGGCGGCTGCGAGAGCTGCAGCATGCGGCGCAGCACCGTTCCGATGCGGTCGGACTGCGTGGCGATCACCTCGAGCGAGCGGCGCGTGTGCGGCGGACACTCTTCGTCCTCTGCGGCCATGCGAGCGTTCACGAGGATGGCGTTGAGCGGAGAGCCCACTTCGTGCGCGATGCTCGCCGCCACCTGTCCGACCGCCGCGAGCGACTGCGCGTGCGCGAGACGCTCATTGAACGCCTCGGCCTTCTCTGTCGCCTTCGAGAGCGCGGCCTCTGACGCCTCGAGCTGCGCGGCCATCGCGTTGAACGCCTCGGGCACGCGCTCGAGTCCCAGCTTGCTCTCGACCTGCACGCGCTGCGAAAAATCGTGGGCGCCGATGCGATCGGCTGCGGTGACGATCGCGCTCAGCTCTCGCGCCAACGTTCGCGCGAACCAACTCACGATCGCCACGACCACGATCATCAACACCACGCCCTCGACGACGGCGGTGACGATCTCTTCGCGCACGATTCGCGCGATGAGCTCGGCGCTCGGGCTGTTGCTGTGCTCGGCGAGCGCGCCGTGTCGTCGCGCCGTCGAGAGCGCAATCAAGAGCGTCGTGCCGAGGGCGATGGGGACGATCAGCATGAGCTGAAGGCGCATCGCGAGCTTCTGTTGCGAACGGTTCATTCGACCCGCGCACGGGCTTGCCACGAATGCGCGCGCTTGTCGCTCTGCTGCCGTACACTCACGACGATGCGGGCGACGAATGCGTCAGGGTCGAGACTACTGATCGTCGAGGATGATCCAGCGCTGGCCCAAGCGTTGGAGGCGCTCGCGACGCGGGACGGTTACGTGACGCGCGTCGCGATGTCGGTCAGCGAGGGAGAGTCCGCGCTGAGGGCGGGCGAGGTCGACGTGGTCCTCACGGACTACCAGCTGCCCGACGGACAAGGCACGAGCATCATCGAGTGCGCGCGGCAGACGGACCCGCGCATCGCGGTCGTCGCGATGACCGCGTACGGAACGGTCGATCTCGCCGTTCGGCTCGTGCGCGCCGGCGCGTACGACGTGCTCACCAAGCCGGTCGAGCCGAGCGCCGTTCGCGCTGCGCTCGCGCGAGCGATCGAGGCGCGATCGCTGCGCGCCGAGGTCGAGCGGCTGCGCCGCGAGCTGTCGACCACCAGCGGATTGGACGGGCTGGTCGGGCGCTCGAGAGCGCTCGCGGACATCATCGACCTCGTTCGTCGCGTCGCGGACAACCCTTCGACCGTGCTCGTGACGGGCCCGAGCGGCAGCGGAAAAGAGCGCGTTGCGCGCGCGTTGCATCAGTCATCGCGCCGCGCGGCGAAGCCGTTTGTCGCGATCAACATGGCCGCGGTGCCCGACGCGCTGCTCGAGAGCGAGCTGTTCGGCCACGTGAAGGGCGCGTTCACCGACGCGAAGACCGACAAGCAAGGGCTCTTCGTGCAGGCCAACGGCGGGACGATGCTGCTCGACGAGGTCGGTGACATGCCGCTCTCGCTGCAAGCCAAGCTGTTGCGCGTGCTCGCCGAGCGCGAGGTGCGCCCGGTCGGCGGGAGCAAGTCGATCGCGTTCGACGTTCGCGTCGTGGCAGCGACGCACCACGACCTGCGTAAGGCCGTGAGCGAGGGGCGATTTCGGCAGGATTTGTACTATCGGCTGGCGGTGATCGAGATCCACGTTCCGCCTCTCAAAGACCGGCCCGATGACATCTTGCCGCTCGCGGAGCACTTTCTTCGCCGGTCCGCCGAGCGCGCGGGCAGGGCGATCCGCGGGCTGTCTCGCGAGGCCTCGCAGCTGCTCACGCAGTACGCGTGGCCGGGCAACGTGCGCGAGCTCGAGAACGTGGTCGAACGCGCCGTCGCCCTGGCGCGCGACGAGTGGATCGCGGTCTCGGATCTGCCGGCGCACGTGCAGCCCGAGGCATCGACGCGGCTGTTCGAGCAGGCCGCGGAGCGATCGCTGACGCTCGAAGAGCTCGAGCGCGGCTACGTCGCGCACGTGCTCGAGCGCTGCGGCGGCAACAAGAAGCGAGCCGCGGCGCTGCTGGGGATCAACCGACGCACGATTCAGCGGTGGATGGGCGCGGACACGTCGGCGGACGGGGACGAGGACTGACCCTGGTCGGAGTGCGACATCCAGTCGCACCGTCGACGATTCGTCGCACTGGGAGCGGGTCGATCAAATCGAACGGGCTGCAAATTTGCTGACCGGTCACGCCATGCGCGCGGCATGCGACGTGCCAAAGTGCGGCGCATGGGCTCTCATCACGCACACGGATCGCGGACGCCGATCGCTCGGCTCGGCGCGCTGCTCGAACTCGAACGCGAGGACGTCTGGGCGGTTGCGCTCTACGCCGTCGCCATCGGAACGCTCTCGCTCGCGCTCCCAGTCGCCGTCCAAACGCTGGTGAACAACGTCGCCTTCGGCACGCTGCTGCAGCCGTTGGTCGTGCTCACGGTCTTGTTGTTTCTGGGGCTGTGCTTCGTCGGCTTGCTCAAGGCGATCCAGTCGAAGCTCGTCGAGCTCATCCAGCAGCGCGTGTTCGCGCGACTCGCGCTCGAGCTCGCCGAGAAGCTCCCGCGCGCGAAAGAAGCGCAGTTCGACGGTCCGCTCGGCCCCTCGGTGGTCAACAAGTTCTTCGACGTGCTCACCGTGCAGAAGGCCGGCGCGTCGCTCTTGTTCGACGGGCTCTCGATCATCTTGCAGGCGGTGGTCGGGATGATCTTGCTCGCGTTCTACCACCCGCTCTTGCTGGCGTTCGACGTGCTCTTGATCGCATCGGTGATGCTGATCGTCTTCGGTCTCGGCCGCGGCGCGGTGAGGACCTCGATCGAGGAGTCGTACGCGAAGCACGCGGTCGCAGCGTTTCTTCAGGACCTCGTGCGCAATCGATCGACGTTTCGCTCGGACGCCGGCGCAGAGCTCGCGATCGACCGCGTCGACACGCTCGTCGAGCGCTATCTGCGCGCGCGCACGGCGCACTTTCGCATTGTGCTCCGGCAGATCGTCGGCTCGGTCGCGCTGCAGGCGTTCGCCAGCGCGACGCTGCTCGGCGTCGGCGGTTGGCTCGTGATCAACCGCCAGCTCACCCTGGGACAGCTCGTCGCGAGCGAGCTCGTTGTGTCATCGGTCGTCGCGGGGCTCGCGAAGTTCGGAAAGCACCTCGAGAGCTACTACGACCTGCTCGCGGCCACCGACAAGATCGGCGCGCTGCAGGACCTCGAGTCCGAGCGCAGCACTGGCGGAGACGCGCCGGACGGCATCGGGCCCGCGGTGCTCGAGCTGCGCGATCTGCACTTGAGCGTGGCGGACAAGCCCGTGCTCACGGGCGCGACGGTCCGCGCAGACGCAGGTGAGCGCATCGCCCTCGTCGGCGCGCACGGCGCAGGCAAGAGCTCGCTGGCCGAGGCGATCTACGCGCTGCGCGACCCGTCGAGCGGGACGCTCGCGATCAACGGCGTGGACGTGCGCGAGGTCTCACCGACCGCGTGGCGCTCTCGCGTGGCGCTCGTCCGCGGCGTCGAGGCGTTCGAAGGGACGATCGAAGACAACATCCGCGTCGGTCGCGAAGAGATCAGCGCCGACGAGATTCGGCAGGCGCTCGCCTCGGTGGGGCTGATCGAAGTGGTGCGCGCGTTGCCCGAGGGGCTGCAGACCGAGCTCGACTCCGAGGGCGATCCGCTCACGCAGGGGCAGCTTCGTCGGCTCATGTTGGCGAGAGCGATCGTCGGGCATCCGTCGCTGATCGTCGTCGACGAAGTGCTCGACGGGTTCGACGACGGGCTCCGTTCGGACGCGGCGCAGGCGCTGTTCTCGCGGACCGCGCCGTGGACGTTGATCGTGGTGACGCATCGGCCCGACCTGACGTGGCGATGCGATCGGGTGTGGCGCATCGAGAAGGGCCGCATCGAAGAGGTGCAGCCGACGATGCCGAGGACCAGCCCGAACGCGACGGGAGGATGAAGAATATGAGCACAAGTAATCAACTCTCAACGCGCTCGATGATGCTCGTCCAGAGCGAGGGCTCTGTGCGGTTCTTCACGAGGCTGATGGCGTTCGCGATGCTGTGCGTCCCGGTGCTGCTCTACGTGGTTCCGTGGGTGCAGAACGTGAAGGGCAGCGGTCGCGTGGTGGCGTTTGCGCCCCTCGAGCGGCAGCAGACCATCGAGGCGCCCATCGAAGGCCGCATCGTGCGATGGCACGTCCGCGAGGGCAGCCACGTGCAGCGCGGAGATCGCATCGCGGACATCAGCGACAACGATCCCGAGCTGCTCACCCGCTTGCGGCAGGAGCGCGCAGCGGCGGAGGCGCGCCTGGTCGCCGCGCGCGCCAGAGTCGAGGGAATCAACGCGCGCGTGCAGGCCCTCGAGCTCTCGCGCGGCAACGCGATGAGCGCCGCGGAGCTTCGCGCGCGCATGGCGCTCGATCGAGTCCACGCCGCAGAGCGCGCGGTCGAAGCGGCGCAGGCCGCCGAGAACACCGCGCGGATCAACATCGATCGCCAGCGCGGCCTGCTCGGGCAGGGGCTGACCTCGCAGCGCAACGTCGAGCTCGCTGAGCTCGATGCGGCGCGCACTCGCCTCGAGACGCAGCGCGCGCAGAACGCGTTGGACGCAGCGCGCTCCGAGCGCTCAGCGCTGAGCGCGGATCGCTCGCGCGCGGGGACCGACGGCCTCGCGTCGATCAACGATGCCCGCGCCTCGCGCGCCTCGGCCGAGTCCGAAGTGGCGAGCGCGAACGCGTCGATCGCGCAGATCGACGTGCGATTGTCGCGGCAGAACGCGCAGAACATCACGGCGCCCGTCGCGGGCACGGTGCTGCGCCTCGTGGCCGCGCAGGGAAGCGAGATGGTGAAGGCGGGCGACGCGATCGCGATCCTCGTCCCGGACACCAACGAGCGCGCGGTCGAGCTGTGGGTGGACGGAAACGACGTTCCGCTCATCTACGAAGGCCGTCACGTGCGACTGCAGTTCGAAGGGTGGCCCGCCGTTCAGTTCAGCGGTTGGCCTTCGGTCTCCGTCGGAACGTTCGGCGGTCGCGTCGCCCTCGTCGACGCCACCGACGACGGCCGCGGACGCTTTCGGGTGCTCGTCGTGCCCGACGGCCGCGATCCCTGGCCCTCGACGCGCTATCTGCGTCAGGGCGTGAGAGCCAACGGGTGGTTCTTGCTCGATCGCGTGCGCATCGGTTGGGAGCTGTGGCGGCAGTTCAACGGGTTTCCGCCGGCGATGTCCAACGCGCCGACGACCGCGCCGCAGCCCTCGTCCGCCTCGAGCGGCGCACCCACGGGAGGCAAGTGATGCTCCGAACGCTCTCTCGTCCGCTCGCGCTCGCGATCATCACGCTCGCGCCTGCGACGTCGCTCGCGCAGTCGCTCGAGGTGCAGACCGTCGTCGACTCGGTGCAGGCGGTCTTGCCCACGCTCATCGCCGCCGAGCGCGAGCGCGACGCAGCCAACGCTGAGCTGCTCGGCGCCGAAGGTGGCTTCGACCCGACGCTGCGCGCGCGAGGCGCTGTGCTTCCGCTCGGCTACTACCGGTACGCGACGGTCGACGTGACCGTCGAGCAGCCCACGCCCTTGTGGGGCGCGAGCGTGTTCGCCGGCTATCGCTTCGGCGGACCGCTCGTGCCGGGCTCTTCTGGCATCCCCGATTACTACGGGTACATGCAGACCAACACCGCCGGAGAAATCCGCGCGGGCGTCAACATTCCGCTGCTTCGAAACGGGCCGATCGACCGTCGCCGCGCGCAGATCCAGCAGCGCTCACAGGGCGTCCGCATCGCCGAGGCGGACCTCGAGCGAGCGCGGATCGACGCGACGCGCATGGCGACGATTCGCTACTGGGAGTGGGTCGCCGCGGGGCGCAAGCTCGTGGTCGCGCGCGATCTTCTCCGCGTCGCGAGCGAGCGAAACGCCGGGTTGTTGATCCGCGCCGAGTCCGGCGACCTCCCGCGATACGAAGCGCAAGACAACGCGAGGACCGTGCTCTCGCGTGAGTCGTCCGTCGTCTCGAGCGAGCAGTCTCTGCAGCGCGCGGCGATCGAGCTGTCGCTCTTTTATCGCGATCAAGAGGGGCGACCGCTCTTGCCCAACACCGCCGCGCTGCCAGGATCGCTGCCCGCGCCGGACGCGGCGTTCACCGCGAGCGCCGCTGAACCCGCGCGAGAGACCTACGCGCTCGATCATCGGCCCGAGCTGCGCCGCATCGAAGCGCAGCGCGCGCAGGCGCGGGTCGAGCTCGACGTCGCGAACAACCAGATGCTGCCGCAGGTCGACCTCGTCGCGCAGGTCTCGCAGGACATCGGCGGCTCGTTCTCGATGTCCGACACGCGCGGTCGCACCGAGCTGAGCGCGGGCGTCGCGATCGAAGTGCCCATCGTGATGCGGCAGCAGTTCGGCCGCCTGCGCGCAGCCGAAGCGGCGCTCGCGAGGATCGAGGCGCAGCGCACCTTCGCGCGCGATCGAGTGCTGGCCGACGTGCGCGACGCCGTGACGCAGCTCCGAGCGGCGTTGCTGCGCACGGAGATCACCACGCGTGAAGTGCAGGTCGCGACGCAGGTCGAGCAGGCCGAGCGAGAGCGATTTCGCCAGGGAGATTCCAACATCTTCTTGGTCAACCAGCGCGAGCAGGCGCGGGCCGAGGCCGAGCAGCGACGGATCGACGCGATCACCGACTGGCTGCGCGCGCGCGCGGCGTTTCGCGCGGCGATCGGCGATCGCTGAGCGCGCTACAGCGTGACCCACAAGCGAACGCGACCGTCGCCGGCGCGTACGACGAGCTGGCATCCCAAGCGCACGGTCGCGTCGCTCGCGGGCTTTCGTACGCGCGAGAGCAGTCGCTCTTCGTCTTCGTCCGGCGGCTCCAACAGCTCGGCGCCTTCGCGCACTTCGACGCGGCACGTCCCGCAGTTGGCGTGCCTGCACGAGAACGGAATCCCCGCGCGAATCTCACGATCGCACAGATCGACGAGCCTCCCACCCTCGGGCCAGTCGACCTCGAACCGCGTGCGCTCGAAGAGGATCTTCGGCATGGGTCACAGCCCTGCGGGCGCGGTTCCGTCAGCGCCGACGCCGGTCTCGTTGGGAGCGGTGTCGTGGATGCGCTGGCTCCACGCGCCGTTGTTTTGCACGGGTCCGAGCATCGGACGATCGTAGGTGTCCGCGCCCTGCGCGTCCAAGAAGACACCCCACGTTCGCCGCATCAAACGCCCGATATCCGTGAGGTTCTCGTACGCCGCGTTGCCGAGGGTGAGCGACGACGGCGCGTGGTACTCGTCGTCTCCTCCGGCCTCGACGAAGAAGCCCGCGCCGTTGGCGTTTCCTGCGCCGAGCGCGAGGTTCGGAACGTTGTACACGTCCCCCTCGCTCCCATCCGCGAGCAGGTAGCCCACGGAGAAATCGTGCCCCGCGCCCGCGGTCATGTTCTGCCGCTCGGCGTTCATGTTGTGCACGTCTCGACCGCCGCCGTCGACCAGCGCAGCGTACGAGAAGTGCGCGGCGCCGCCCTGCACGTACCAACGCGCGTCGTAGCGATCATCACCAGCGCCGTCGAGCAGCAGGCCCATCCCGCCCCAGTAGCCCGTGGCTTGCGCGAAGATGGACGCGCTGTACCTGTCATTGCCGCGCGCGTCACGCAGGACGCCGATGCCGCCGGACATGTTGATGTTGTCCACGCCGTCCGCGCGCCGACCGAAGCCGCCGCCCTGCGAGAACGAAGTGTTCACCATGGGGTTCTGCGGCGACGGATAGGCGACTGGCGTCTCGCGCGCGATGTACTCGTCCGCGCCGTCGCGATCGAAGAGCACTCCGACGCCGCGCACGTACGCGAACCCCTGCGAGTACGTCCACGCGACGTATCGATCGGCGCCAGCGTTGTCGACGAGCACTCCGATTCCATTCACCGCCGAGCCTTGCCCAGCGGCTTCGAGTTCGTACTGATCGTCGCCGCCTTCGTCGAAGAGCGCGCCGACGCCAAACGCTCCAAATCCCTGCGAGCCGCGCAGCGATCGATAGCGATCGTTGCTCGAGCCCAGGTCGTAGAGCAGCGCGACGCCGAGCCGCGCCGAGCCTTGGCGAAACGTCCGGCTGCGCGAGATCTTCGCGCGCGTGTCGCGACCGTCGCGGTCGGACGGCACAAAGCCCATGGCATCCACGGCGTGCGCGACGACGGGGTAGCCGTACTCGTCGGCGCCGTCGAGGTCGATCGCGACGCTCACGCCGTTGGCGAGGCTCTGATTGGCGCCGACCGGCGCGAGGTAGCGATCGTCGCCTCCGAGATCGACGGACAGCGCGACGGCGGGCGAGGCGCTCTCTTCGTAGGTGTCCGCGCCGCCGCCGCGAACGACGATGCTTCCGGCGGCGGTGTCGATCGAGACCGGCGCGATCATTCGACCTCGAAAACTGGCCCACGAAATCGACTCGATCGTCGACGCCAGCGCTGCCGCCTCGACGGAGGCGACGCGGACGCCGCCGAGGATGGCGCCGAGATCGCGACCGTCCCGCGGGTTGAGCGTCGAGAAGCCCGAGAGGATCTGGCTCGGCGAGGCGTCGAACAAGCGCTCTCGATCGTCGTTGGAGAACGGCCAGGCGATTCCCTGATCGCGCGCGGCGAGGGCGCGGTGCATCGCGATCACGACACGCGCGAGCGCCGCCTGAAGATCCGCGGGGAGGGCGCCGACCGCTGCGGTGACGGCGGCCTCGGCGAGCGTTCCGCCTGCTTGCGTGTCGAGCGCGACGATCGCGGCGGCGAGCGACGATGTGGTGGTGACGGGCGTCGCGCTCGCGAGCGAGAGCGCGTCGCCGTTCGATCGCAGCCCCGCCGCTGCGGTGATCGCGCCCGAGAGCGAGCTCGCTCGTTGATCGAGCGACGGGCCCATGGTGCGCGCCCAACGAGCGCCCGCGACCCAATCTCGGTGGACGCGATTGAAGATCGGCATCCGAAATCGATCGCGCGTGACGTTGCTCGGAAACGCGTCGAGGTCCGTGCGCGAATAGAAGAGCTCGCTGCGATTGCGCATCCCGGCAGCGAGCGCGCGATCGAGCATCGTCTCGGCCGCGCGCGGCTCGAACGGGCCGCAGTCATCGGGCACGCACGCGCGGCGCCCAGAGATCGTCGCGCAGTGCGCGTTGGGGCCGCACGCGCTGTCGCCCTCGCAAGCGCCGGTGCAGAACGGAGCGCCGCCGTCGCTCAAGCCGCGCTCGCATTCGAGCCCCGCAGGGCACGGATCGGTCGCGCACGGAGCGCCGACGCCGCGTTCATTGACCGCGCGCTGCGCGCACTGCTCTGGGCCCACGAGGTCGTCCGCGACGCACACGAATTCAACTCCGCCCCCCTGTATCGGCATCGGTCGGCAGCGAGAGAAGCCGTTTTCGCACTCGAGATCGCTCTGGCAGCGCGAGAGGCACACTGCCGTCGGGGCCAGCGCGCACTGCGAAAAGCGCCCGGTGCAACCCGCAGCAGGGCACGCGGCGTTGCGCGCGGACGCGACGCACGAGCCGGTTGGGCGGCAGACAGGTCCGACGTTGCCTTCGAGGCACATGCCCGCGAGCCCGTGGGCGGTGCAGGCGACGCCGACCTCGGCGCAGGCGACCATGCAGTGCCGAAGGCCCGGAGACGCCATCGGGTCCAGCTCGTCGCACTGGCCGCCCGGTCCGCACTGCTCGTCGTAGACGCACGGGTCGCAAGACTGCGCGGGAGCGCGGACCGCCACGTCCGCCTCGGGGCTCGCGTCCCCGCCGGTCTCGGCGGCGTCGGCGTCGCTGCCGCTGTCCATCGAAGCGGTCGGTTGCGAACAAGCCGTTGCGAACAGAGTCGCCAGGGCACAAAGAACAAGAGCGCTGCGGGGAGTCACGACGGACGAGCGTACCGCGCGCATCGACCGTCGACCGAGCCGAAGGGCTCGCGCTCGCGATGCGAGGCGGTGTAGGTTCCGCGCCCTTTCGCGGCGGGGCAGCGATCTGCCGCGGTTGGTGATAGGCCTGATGATGATGAACGAGCCCAAGACGCGCGCAGAAGAGATGCGCGCGTCGAACCTTCCTCCGAAGAACGAGAAGCCGAGCGCCGATCGCGCGCTCGAGGCGTTGGACGCGTGCGCCTCCGTCGCAGAGCGTGGCGGCTACACAGCGCCGCCGGTCGCCACGGTGGAGGACTTCTCGATGGTCGAGATCCCGAAGCTCCGCGCGAGCTTCGAGCGAGTGATCATGGCGCGGCACCCCGAAGAGGGGTTGGACGCGCTGCTCGCAGCAGGAGCGCTCGACGCGATGTTGCCCGAAGTGAAGGCCATGGTCGGCTTCGGCGACGGAGAGTGGCGGCACAAGGACGTGTGGAAGCACACGAAGCAAGTGGTGCGGCAGAGCGTTCCTCGCATCGAAGTGCGCTGGGCGGCGCTCTTGCACGACATCGGAAAGATCAAGACCCGGCGCATCCTGCCCAACGGCGAGGTGCACTTTCACGGTCACGCTGAGGTGGGCGCATCGATGTTCGATCGCCTGCAAAATCGCACGCGATTGTTCATTGGCGAAGACGCCCTGAGCGCTCGCGTGCGCTCGCTGATCCTCCACCACCTCCGCGCCAGCCAATACGACGGAACGTGGACCGACAGCGCCGTCCGCCGCTTCGCCAAAGAGATGGGCGAGTGCCTGACGGACCTGTTCGACCTGTCCCGCGCGGACATCACGACCAAGCGCCCCGAGCGCAAGCGCAAGGGGCTCGAGTCGATCTCCGAGCTCGCCGCGCGCGTGCGCGAGGTGCGAGAGATGGACGCGAAGATCCCGCCGCTTCCCAAGGGCCTGGGCACGGCGATTTCTGAGCGGTTCTCGATCCCGCCATCACCGCGGCTCGGCGTGGTGATGAAGGTGCTGAAGGAGAAGGTCGAGGGCGGCGAGCTCGAGGCGCAGCGCGAGCTCGACTATTACCTCGACGTGATCCGCGATCTCGGCCTGCTCGCCGAGGGCTGAGCGGCGCGGGCGTCGTCGATTCTGTGCTCCCGTTCGCGACCGGAGCTCTGGCACACTCGCCGCTGTGTCTCAGCCCGATTTGACGCGCTCGCACAGCGCGGTGATGGCCGCAGCCGACGACGAAGAGAAGCGCGTTCGCGCGCGCGCGCTGCGCAACTGGGTGCTGCCGTTCGCGATCCTCGCGGCGGGCGTGTTCGTGCTGGTGGCCGTCGGGCACTCAGCGGACGGAGCGCGCTCGATCTTTCGCGCGATGCAGCACTCGGAGGCGGGCATCGAGTCGGACGTGCTCGGCAACGTCGCGCAGCTCGTCGGCCAGGTGCTCGGCGTGGCGATCTCCGTGGTGGCGATCATCGTCGAGCTCGCGGCCAACCGGTACACGCACCGGATCACCGAGCTGTTCTTTCGCGCGCGCACCAACATCGTCGTGATGGGGCTGTACGTCGTCTCGGCGGTGCAGCCGATGTGGGCGAGCTTCTCGGCGGGAGGCGGCTCGGTTCCGCGGCTGGCGGCGATCATCGCGATGACGTTGATGACCGCGTCGGTGCTCTCGCTGCTTCCGTACTTCGCGTACGTCGCGGCCTTTGTTTCGCCGCTCGAAGTGATTCGGCGCCTCCGACGAGAGGCGCTCAAGGTCGTCGAGACCGGACCTGCGTCCGACTCGCGCAAGGACGTCGAGCGCGCGCAGCGAGCGGCGGCCGAGTCGTCCGAGCAGCTGACGGACGTCGCGCTCAACGCGATGGTGCACCACGACAAAGCGATCTCGATGGCGGCGATCAACGCGATCGGAGACCTGCTGAAGGACTACCTCGAGGTGAAGCAGCGGCTGCCCGCGGGGTGGTTCAAGATGAGCGGCGTGGTGCGAAATGACCCGGACTTCGTCTCGCTCGCGCCCGTCGCGCTGCAGCAGATCGAAGAGAGCCGGACGTGGTTCGAGTTCATGCTCTTGCGGCAGTACGAGATGGTGTACCGCCAGGCGCTCAACACGCATCGCGAGCTCAACTACCTCATCGCGAGCAACGTTCGAGAGCTCGCGGCGTGCGCGATCGAGCGCAACGATCGCGCGGTGCAAGAGCTCGCGGTGAAGTTCTTCAACACGTTCTTGCGCGCGACGCTCAACGCGCGCGACGTGCGCACGGGATACAACGTGCTCAATCAATATCGACTGCTGGCCGAGCTCGGTCTTCGGCGCGGCGTCGCGGGGTTGCCCACGTCGATCGCGAGGCACTTCAAGTACTACGGCCAGGTCGCATTCAACATGGACCTGGGATTTCTGCTCGAGACCGCGGCGTACGACCTGTGCGCCATCAACGAGCTCGCGTTCGACCTCGGCGCCAAAGAGCGACCCGACTTGTTGAAGGTGTTTCTCCAGGTGGACAAAGAGGGCGAGGGAGCCAAGAAGGAGACCGCGCTGCGCGGGGTGCGCAAGGCGCAGATCAAGCTCGCGACGTACTACTTGCACCAGCGCGACGAGGCCGCGGCCAAGCAAGTGTTTCGCGACATGGCCAACGAGAACGTGCAGCGGTTGGCGTCGATTCGAGACGAGCTGCTCGCCGTCGACTCGCCGCACTATTGGGAGGTCACCGACCGCGGGATGAACTTCGACTGGCTCCCCGACGAGCGTCGCGGCCGGCTGTTCGAGTTCTTCGAGTGGTTCGGCGACGCGCTGCCGCAGCCGCGCGCCAGCATCGTGCTGCCGATGTCCGCGGTCGGACTGATGGGCTCGGCGTTGAAGAGCGCGCAGGCGATCGCGCCCGCGTCCGGTCCCACCAGCCCGATCACCAACATGCTGGAAGACGAAGACGACCCTGCGCAGATGATCCGCGACCCAGGCGCGGCGACGGAGGGGCCCGCTCGGGTCGCGCCCGTCGAGGTCAGCTCCGAGCCCGCTCCGAGGCTTGCTCCATCGGAAGAAGACGAAACCTGACATCGCACAACGGCCACCTCGGAGCTCCGCCGTGGAATAGCTCGCGCTCGGCCCGGAGTTCACTGCTCGGGACCGCTGTGTCTCGGGCGTGCTTGAAGAGCGCGGTGTTGTCTGCTACAAGCTCGCCCGTCACCGGAGCCCTTACTCCCTGGTCGAATACGCAGGGCCCCTCCAGTGACCGTCGAGCGCGCGCGTTGTGGTGCGGCCCGATGACCTGCGCCTCGTTGAACGTCGACGTTGCGCCTTGATTTGCACGGAGATTCGCTCTCTGGACGCAGACAACGGCGCCGACGACGAGCGAGAGGCGCAGAAGGTTGGCTGCAGAGCACCGACGGGCCCCGCGGTGGCCTCGTTGGTTCATGCGCAATACCCTGGTTCAACAACTCGAACGCGAAGTCGCGCCGCTGCTCGAAGTGCACGGCGTGGATCTCGTCGCGCTCGAGTGGTTCCAGGGCGCGGGCCGCGGGTTGTTGCGATTGACCGTCGACCGTGCGGGCGGAGATCCGCGCGTGCAGGATCCGTCGCGCGGCGTCGCCGTCGACGTGCTCACGCACATCACGCGCGACGTCTCCTCGACGCTCGATGAGCTCGAGACGAAGAACGAGCTTGTGATCGACGTTCCGTATCAGCTCGAGGTGACGTCGCCTGGGCCCGAGCGCCCGCTGCAGAAGCGAGCCGATTTCGATCGGTTCGCGGGTCTGCGGGCGAGGCTCGACATGGGCCCTCGCTACAACGGTCCGTCGACGCTTCGCGGCGCGATCGAGGGCACCAAGGACGCGGACGAGAGCTTCATCGTGCGGCTTCGCGCGGGCGGAAAGCTCGTCGAAGTCCCGATGGCGAGCGTGGCGCGCGCGAGGCTCGAAGAGATCCCGCCGCCCAAGAGCACAAAGCCCGGAAAGCCGGGCTCATCGGCCTCTTCCAAGAGGCAAGAGCGGTTGAAGGCACGCGCGAAGGCGCGCGAGATCAACGAAGAGCACCTTCGGAGCAAGAAGAGCTCCGAGGAGGCGACGGGTGCGAGCGCGCACGCGTCGCCGGTCGAGGGTGGCGTCGAACACGCCGATGACGAAAACACGTCGTCGGGGGCCCAGAGGTAAGCGATGGCAACGAGAAAGAGCGCAGCGGCGGCAACCCCGGCCGCGCCGGCAGAGCCGAGCTTGGGAGTGACGATCGACAAGGTCGCGAAGGACAAGGGCATCGATCGCGCTGTCTTCGTGGACGCGATCCGCACGGCGATTTTGTCCGCCGCGCGCAAGCTCCTCGGTCCCACTCGCGAGCTTGTCGCTCGATTCAACGAGAAGACCGGCGAGGTCGATCTCTTTCAGTACATGACGATCGTCGACGTGGTGACCAACGACGAGACCGAGATCTCGTCGGAGGACGCCAAGCGCGTGGGGCTCGACGCCGAGCTCGGCGAGCAGCTGGCGTTTCCGGTGTTCTACCGGATCGAAGACGAGAAGAAGGCCGCGGAGCAAGAGAAGCGCTACGGCGATTTGCTCAAGCTCCAGGCGGTTCGAAAGGGCTTCGGGCGCATCGCTGCGCAGGCGGCCAAGCAGGTGATTATCCAGCGCCTGCGCGACGCCGAGCGCGAGAACGTCTTCAACGAGTTTCGCGATCGCAAGGGCGAGCTGATCACGGGCGTGGTCCGTCGCTTCGAGCGCGGTCACGACATCGTCGTCGACCTCAACGGAAAGACTGAAGCCATCCTCCGCTCACGCGAGCAGGTGATGCGCGAGAACTACCGTCCCGGCGAGCGCATCGTCGCGTACCTCAAGGACATCGACCGCGAGGCGCGTGGGCCGCAGGTGATCCTCTCGCGCGCGGACGTCGGTCTGCTCGTGAAGATGTTCGAGCAAGAGGTCCCCGAGATCGACGAGGGCATCGTCAAGGTCGTCGCCGCCGCGCGTGAGCCCGGCGTTCGCAGCAAGATCGCGGTCAGCTCGCGCGAAAAAGAAGTGGACCCCGTCGGCGCGTGCGTCGGCGTGAAGGGCGCGCGCGTGCAGGCCGTCGTCCAAGAGCTGCGCGGAGAGCGCATCGACATCGTCCCGTACGACCCGGACCCCGCTCGATTCGTGTGCAACGCGATCGCTCCCGCCGAGGTCTCGCGCGTGATCATCAACGAGGGAAACCGCTCGATGGAGCTGGTCGTCCCCGACGACAAGCTCTCGCTCGCGATCGGTCGCAAGGGGCAGAACGTTCGCCTCGCGTCGCAGCTCACCAACTGGAAGCTCGACATCATCGCTGAGAGCAAATTCCTTCAGACCGAACGCGAGGCGGTCGACGCGCTCGCGACGATCGAAGGCGTGTCCACGACGGTCGCGCAGACGCTGTACAAGCTCGGCTTCCGCTCGGTCGAGGACATCGCCGACGCGCCGGTCGAAGAGCTGACCTCGGTGCCCATCGTGGGCGGAGCCGAGAGCGCGAGTCGCTTGAAGAACGCCGCGGTCGCCGCGCTCGAAAACGACCGTCAGCGCCGCGTGCGCGAGCTGGTTCAGGGCGACGAGCCGGTGACGGACAAGCTCTTGCTCTCGCTCGTGCGCGGCGTGAACGAGACGTTGCTCAAGGCGCTCGACGAAGCCGGAGTGCGCAGCCCTGCGCAGCTTCGGGACGCAAACGAAGACGGGCTCGCGCGCGAGCTCGGCATTCCCTCGCGCAAGGTGCGGGTGTTGAAGGACAACGCCTCGCAGCTGCTCGAAAACGAGGCGAAGGCCATCGCCGCCGCCCGCGAAAACCGAGGCTGAGCTCACGTTGGAAACCGCGACCATGCAACGACCCACCAAGGCACGAGAGAGCGCGCACACCGCACAGCGGACGTGCGTCGCGTGCCGTGCTGTGGTCGATCGAGCCGAGCTCGTTCGGCTGATCGAAGGTCCGGACGGGCAGATCGCGGTCGATGCGAAGGGCAGCAACGGCGGCCGTGGCGCGTGGGTGCACCCCTCGCGCGCGTGCATCGCGACTGCAGCGAAGCGTCACGCCGCGGAGCGCTCGCTCAAAGTGAACGTTCGCGCGGTGGACGCTGACGCGCTCGTCGCGCAAGCGAGAGACGGATTCGCTCGTCGGGCGACGGGGCTTTTGTCCAACGCGTTTCGCGCGCGTTCGATCGCCGCCGGCTCGGACGTGGTCGAACAAGCTGTAAACGAAGGTCGCGCGGCGCTGCTCGTCGTCGCACGCGACGCTGGGGATACGACGAGGTCGCGCGCGGAGACGCTCGCGGCTACGAAGGGTGTTTCGCTGCGCGCGTTTGGTTCGCGCGCAGAGCTCGGAGCGTTGTTCGGCCGGGGCGAGGTCGCGATCGCCGCGGTCCTCGAGCCCCGGGTCGGCGCAGAGCTCGTGGTGACGATTGATCGATTCGCGGGGTTGGAGGGCTGATGACGACGCAGACAGTGAAGGTCTACCAGATCGCCAGCGAGCTCGGCATGGACAACGAGGCCGTGGTCCAGAAGATCCGAGCGCTCGGCATTCCTGTGTCGAACATGATGTCGAAGGTTTCCTCGGATGTAGCCGAGCGAATCAAGTCGTCGCTTCAAAAAGAGAAGAACGACGAGTGGGTCGAGGTGCAGCTCGACAACGGCGTGATCAAGCGCGTTCGCAAGGCGCGTCCCGTCGCTGCCAGCGCTGCGCCTGTGCGCCACGAGCCCGAGCGCATCGAAGAGCCTCCCGCGAAGCACGAGCCCGAGCCCGTCAAGGTCGTCGAGCCACGCCACGAGCCCGAGCCCGTGAAGCCCGAGCCCGCCAAGCACGAGCCCGCCAAGGTCGAGCCTGTCGTCGAAGCCAAGCCCGAGCCCGTCAAGGCCGAGCCCGTCGTCGAAGCCAAGCCCGAGCCTGTGAAGGTCGAGCCTGTCGTCGAAGCCAAGCCCGAGCCTGCCAAGGTCGAGCCCGCCGCCGTCGAAGCCAAAGTCGAACCCGTGAAGGTCTCGACCGGCGTCGACGCGCGTGGCGGCAAGAAGTCGGTCAAGAAGGCGCCCAAGCCCGAGCCTGTCGTCGAAGCGAAGCCGGTGCCTGCCAAGGTCGAGCCCGTCGTCGCGGCGCCGACGGTTGTTGAAGCGAAGTCCGAGCCGGTGAAGGCCGAGCCCGTTGTCGAAGCGAAGCCTGAACCCGCGAAGCTCGAGCCAGTGAAGGCTGAGCCCGCGAAGGTCGAACCGGTGATCGAAGCAAATCCAGTCGTCGAAGCAAAACCTGCGAAGTTCGAGCCCGTCATCGAAGCGAAGCCCGAGCCCGTGAAGCCTGTCGAAGCCGCCGTTCCTCCCGCGGTCGCGAAGGAGCCCGAGCCCGAAGTTCGCGCCGTCGCGAAGGTCGAAGCGACCAAGCCGTCGGCGCCTCCTGCGAGCGCTCCTGCGCCGGCAGCGAAGCCCGAGCCCGACGTGGTCAAGACGTCGAACACGATTCACAGCAAGCCGTCTCTGCCTCCGCCTCCGTCGTCGGGCGTCTCGTACTGGGATCCCGTCACGAAGCAGGTCGTGCACGTCTCGCGACAGATCGAAGTTTCGCCGGACCGTTTGAAGAGCACGGGCCGCGTTCCGCCCGGTCGTGGCGGACCTGCGCGTCCGGGCATGGGTGGTCCTCCCGGCCGCGGCGGTCCGGGCGTTCGCCCGCAGCCCGTCATGCGCGACCAGAACGGTCGTCCCATCCTTCGTCAGCGCCCGTCGCTTCCGCCGACGCAGCCCGCCGCGCACAAGCGCGTCGTGAAGATCGAGGGCTCGATCAGCCTGCAGAAGCTCGCGCAGCAGATGTCCGTGAAGGCCACGGACGTGCTGCTCAAGCTCATGGCGCTCGGCTTGAAGAAGGGCGTCAACATCAACTCCACGCTCGACGCGACGGAGGCAGCGCTCATCGCCGAGGCGTTTGGACACGAGGTCGAGAACGTCGAGGTCAGCATCGACGATGCGATCAAGGCGCTGCTCCCGACGTACAAGGACGATCCCGCGGACCTCGAAGAGCGCGCGCCGGTCGTCACTGTCATGGGTCACGTCGACCACGGAAAGACCACGCTCCTCGACGCCATCCTCGGGATGCGCGTCGCCGACGGCGAGGCCGGCGGAATCACGCAGAAGGTCAGCGCGTATCGCGTCAACACGAAGAAGGGCCCCGTTGTCTTCTTCGACACTCCGGGTCACGAGGCGTTCACCAAGCTGCGCGCGCGTGGTGCGGAGACGACGGACGTCGCGGTGCTCGTGGTCGCGGCGGACGACGGCGTGATGCCGACGACCGTTGAAGCGATCAACCACGTGCACCAAGCCGAGGTTCCGATCGTCGTCGCGTTGAACAAGATCGACAAGCCCAACGCCAACCCCGATCGCGTCGTGGATCAGCTCCTCGAGTACAACGTGATCGCGGAGAAGCACGGCGGCGAAGTGCTCGTCGTTCCCGTGAGCGCGAAGCAGCGCACGGGCATCGACGAGCTCGTCGAAAACCTCGCGCTCCAGAGCGAGATCTTGGAGCTCAAGGCGAACCCGAAGCGCCCCGCGATCGGAACGATCTTCGACGCCACGCTCGACAAGGGCAAGGGCGTCGTCGCTCGCATGCTCGTGCAAGACGGAACGCTTCGCTCGGGCGACGTGATCCTCTCGGGCACCAGCTTCGGAAAGATCCGCGCGATGTTCGACGACCGCGGAAAGCCCATCCAAAAGGCTGGGCCGAGCACGCCCGTCGAAGTGTTGGGTCTCAACGAAGTTCCGAGCGCCGGTGACCGCTTCTACGTCGTGTCCGACGTGAAGAAGGTCCAGGCGTTCATCGACGAGCAGAAGTCGAAGCACGCCAAGGTCACGCCCGCGACGGCCGCGTCGAACTTCGACTCGGTGTTGCGCGCGCACCTCGACGGCGATCAAGCGATCACCGTTGGCGTGATCATCAAGGCGGACGCTCCGGCTTCGGTCGAAGCGCTCTCGAAGGCGCTGACCGAGCTCTCGACGGACAAGGTCAAGCTGCAGGTGATCCACTCGGGCATCGGCGGCATCACCGAGAGCGACGTTCAGCTCGCGGCCGCGTCGAAGGTCCCCTCGACGATCATCGGCTTCAACGTGCGCCCGCAGGGCAAGGCCGCGCAGGTGGCCGAGGGCCTCAAGGCCACGATTCGCCTGTACGACATCATCTACAACGCGATCGAAGACATGAAGCTGCTCATGGTCGGGCAGCTCAAGCCGACGGTCGTCGAGAAGGCGCTCGGCAAGGCAGAGGTTCGCCAGGTGTTCACCATCACGAAGGTCGGCACGATCGCTGGCTGCATGGTGACCGAAGGAAAGATCCTCCGCTCGGCCAACGCCCGCCTCGTTCGCGACTCGGTCGAAGTGTGGAAGGGCAAGCTCGCCTCGCTCCGCCGCTTCAAAGAGGACTCGAAGGACGTCGCGCAGGGCTACGAGTGCGGAATCGGCCTCGAAAACTACGCAGACATCAAGCCCGGCGACATCATCGAAGCCTACGAGCTCGAGGAGGTCGCAGCCCAACTCTGAGCGCCACACCGGCGTCGACGAGAGGGGTCGAAGCGGCAATCTGTATTTCAGTGAAGCTCGGATAACGGGTCGTTCAAAGCGCGAGGTGCATGGTGGTCAAGAGGGCAGGCGTTCCATCGACGGTCGCGGTGCTCGAGCAGGGCTCGGTGAAGTTCGAACTGATCGACGAGGACGGCGAGCCCTTGCCGGGTTCGTGGACCTACGAATGGACCGGTCGCGATCCAGTGGAGCTCGCGATTTACGCGATCACCGAGCTGTCTGCGAAGCCGTGGAAGTGGACGAGCCGCAAGAGCAGCCGCGCCACGCTCTCGGTCGATCGCGCGCGTGCGATGTCGATTCGCACAGGCAAAACCCTGCGCAAAGAGAATCGCGCCAACACCGCCGCCGTGATCGCGCGCATCGTCGCGCACGAGTGTCTTCGGCCCGGCGAGGTCGGCCTCGAGCCCAAAGAGCTCGAGAAGATCTTGTCGGGCAAGCGCGATCCCGATTGGGAAGCCGGACCGACCGAGACCGCCGCAGCCATGGTTCGCGCCCTGCGCCTCGCGCTCAAGGCCGCGGTCGAAGCCGAGGCTGGCCTCGCCGTCACCTGGGGCGACGACTGAGCCGCTCGCGCGGTTGATCTCGAATGCACGTCGGTCTTCTACGCGTCACGCTGCACATCCCCGCGGCACACTCGCTCAAAGACCGACGAGCGGTGCTTCGAAAGGCGATCGACCGCGTTCGCGCTCGCTTCAACGTGAGCGTGGCTGAAGTCGGCGACAGCGCGCACTGGCAGCGAGCGACGATCGCGGTCACCGTCGTGTCCGGCGACAAGAGCGTGATCGAAGAGGTGCTCAGCAAGTGCACGAGCACCATCGCCACCGCGGGTGACGCGATGATCACGCGAAGAGAGAGCGAGATCGTCTCGTACCCCGACGGCGAGACGTTCGGTGAAGACGACCTGCTCGCGACCGACGCGAGCCCCGCATGGAGCGACGACGATGGCGACGACGAAGCGCAAGACTGATGACCGACGCAGGCCCGAACGAGTCGCCTCACGCGTGCGCGAGGAGCTCGCCTCGCTGCTCACGCGTGAGCTCGCTGATCCGCGCCTGAGCCTCGTCGTGATCTCGCGTGTGCACGCGACGGACGACCTCTCGATGGTGCGCGTCGGGATCACCACGCTCGACGACGACGCCTCGCAGGCGCACGCGAAGGCCGCGGTGAAGGTCCTCGCTTCGATCACGCCGTCGTTGCGCGCGAAGCTCGCGCCCAAGCTCGGGATGCGACGCGTTCCGGTGTTGCAGTTCGTCGTCGCGACGTCTGCGGACGAAGCGGGGCGACTCGACGCGCTGCTCGCAGAGGTCTCGCACGACCTCAAGGGCGCCAAGGGCGCGAGCGCTCCGGCCGCCGTCGCATCGCCCGAGCGCGACGATGACGAAGAGCGCTGAGCCGAAGCCGCCGCCCTCGTGCGGCGTGCTGGTGGTCGACAAGCCCGCGGGCTGCACCTCGCACGACGTCGTCGGATGGGCGCGACGCGTGTTCGCCACGCGCGAGGTCGGCCACGCAGGAACGCTCGATCCCGGCGCCACCGGCGTGCTCGTCGTGCTCATCGGCGAGGCGACGAAGCTCTCGAACTGGGTGACGTCCGAAGACAAGAGCTACGAGTGCGAGCTGTGCTGGGGCGCCGAGACCGACACGCTCGACGCCGACGGAACCGTCACTCGCACAACGGATGCTGCGACGCCCGACGCCGACGCGATCGAGCGAGAGGCGCGCGCAATGTTGGGGGCGCAGCAGCAGATTCCCCCGGCGGTCTCGGCGATCAAAGTCGGCGGCGTCGCGGCGCACGAGCGCGTTCGCCGCGGAGAGAGCGTCGAGCTCGCGGCGCGCGAAGTGGAGCTTCGCTCGGTGCGCCTGCTCGAGTGCAGCGGCGATCGAGCGCGATTCGAGCTGGAAGTTTCCAAGGGCTTCTACGTTCGCAGCTTCGCCCGCGACCTGGCTGCGAGGCTCTCGACGCTCGCGCACCTCACGGCGCTGCGACGCACGCGATCCGGGGTTTTCTCCGTCGAAGAAGCGGTCGACGGAGCTCGCCTTCGTGAAGCGCGCGCGGACGAAGCGCTGCGGCCGGCGATTCGCGGATCGCTCATCACACTGGCTTCGCTCGAAGGGCGAATGCCGACGCAGCGAGTGGCGAGCGACGTCGCCGAGCGCTTGCTGCAAGGAAAGCGCGTCGATGCGCCCGCGGCGATGGGCGAGGGCGTGCACTTGATCCTCGCCGAGCGAAGCGAGTGGGCGCTGCCGCCGCAGCCGATCGGCCTCGCGCGACGAGTCGAACAGAGCGTCGTCGTCGTTCGCAACCTGGTTCCGGGGCGCGTCTCGAGCGAGCGGCTGCCGTGGCTCGACGGCGCGCAGAGCGCTTTGGCGAGCACCGAAGATGCAGCGCGCTGAACGCTGCGTGCTCGCGCTCGATGCGACGCTCGGCGGCTCGAAGGTCGACGCGACGAGAGACCGTCGAGAAGCGCTCAGCCGCGACGAGTCCGAGGCCGACACTGTCGTGCCGAGCGCCGTGGTCGTCGCGCGCGACGAAGACGATATCGCGAAGACTCTGAAAATTTGCAGTGAATACTCGATGGCCGTGGTCCCGCGCGGCGCGGGCACTGGCCGCACGGGAGGCGCCGCGGTGGTCGTCGAGTCCGTGGTGCTCGACACGACCGCGATGAACGCGGTGAAGGGTCTCGAGCGGGACGACGGGCTCGTGATCGTCGAGCCAGGGCTCGTGACGGGCGAGCTGCACGCGATGCTCGAGCGCGAGGGGCTGTTCTTTCCGCCGGACCCGCAGTCGGCAGAGTGGTGCACGCTCGGGGGAAACGTCGCTGAAAACGCCGGTGGACCGCGCGCGCATCGATACGGCGTCACCCGAGACTACGTGCGCGGGATGCGGGCGGTGACGATGGACGGAAGCGCGTTCGCCGTCGGTCGTCGAACGTCGAAGGGCGTCACGGGATACGACCTCACCTCGCTGCTCGTGGGAAGCGAGGGGACGCTCGCGGTGTTCTCCGAGTTGTGGCTTCGCGTGATCGCCCAGCCCGCGCACGTCGAGAGCGCGCTCGCCACGTTCGACTCGATGATCGATGCAGGCGCAGCGGTGCTCGCGATCGCGAAGACCGGCGTGGTCGCGCGGTGCGTCGAGCTGCTCGACGAGCACTGTTGCGCGGTGATCCAAGCGGACGCGCCCAGCGCGCTGCCGCCCAGCGCGAAGGTCGTGCTGCTCATCGAGTTCGACGGGACCGAGCGCGAGTGCGAAGCGCAGCTCGAGCGCGCGGGAGGCGCGTTGATCGAAGCGCGCGCGACAGAGGTGTTCGTCGCGCGACATTCGGGCGACCGTGAGCGATTGTGGTCTTCGCGCAAGGTGCTCTCGCGAGCGCTGCGGGCGAGGGCGCGGTGGAAGCTGTCGGAGGACATTGTCGTTCCGCGGTCGAAGCTGGCGGCGATGCTCGACGATGTGCGCGTGATCTCGGAGCGCGAGTCGATCGCGATGCCGACCTACGGACACGCAGGCGACGGCAATCTCCACGTCAATCTGCTGTGGAACGACCCGTCCGAGCGCCCCCGCGTCGACCGCGCCATTCGCTCGCTCTTCGAGCGCACCATCGCCCACGGCGGAACGCTCTCGGGCGAGCACGGGATCGGCACCCTGAAGCGCGACTTTCTCTCGCTCGAACAATCGCCGTCGCTCATCGAAGCGCAGCGCTCGATCAAGCGCGCGCTCGACCCGAACAACCTTCTCAACCCCCACAAAGCGCTGCCCGCCCCGGGTCACCGCGCCTGCTGAGCGCGGCCCACGACGCTGTCAGCCGCCGCCACCCGCGTCGGACGGAGCCGCGACGCACGCGCCTGCAGAGCAGATCTCCGTCGCGTCGTCGCAGCACGCTGCGGGGTGTCCTGCGCTTCCGCCGCACTCGCTGTAGCCCGCGCCGCACACGCACGCGCCCGTCGAGCACGCCGAGTTGGTCGGGCACGCCATCATGCAACCACCGCAGTGAGTGTTGCTGCTGTTCGTGTTGGTCTCGCAGCCATTGGCGTCCATGCCATCGCAGTTGCCGAAGCCCGCCGAGCACATCGCGATCGCGCACGTTCCCGTCGAGCACGTCGCGGTGGCGTTGTTGCGAGCGCACGCCATTCCGCAGGCGCCGCAGTGCGTGAGGGTGTTCGTCGTGGTCTCGCAGCCGTTGGCGTCCATTCCGTCGCAGTTGCCGAGGCCCGCGTTGCACATGGCGATCGCGCACGTTCCCGTCGAGCACGTCGCGGTCGCGCCCGCGCGCGCGCACGCCGTGCCACAAGCGCCGCAGTGCGTGAGCGTGTTCGTGCGCTGCTCGCAGCCGTTGGCGTCCATCCCATCGCAGTTGCCGAAGCCCGCGTTGCACATCCCGAGCGAGCACATGCCCGCGCTGCACGACGCTGTAGCGTTGCTGCGCGAGCACGGCATCCCGCACCCGCCGCAGTGCATCAACGACGTGTTGGTGTCGGCCTCGCAGCCGTTGCCCGCCATCATGTCGCAGTTTGCACGGCCGGCGCTGCAGGCGAATCCGCAGGTCGACGCAGCGCACGTCGGCGCGGCGCCCATCACCGACGGACACGCGTTCATGCACGTCCCGCAGTGCGAGACCGACGTTCGCGTGTCGACCTCGCAGCCGTCCGACGCGTTCGCGTTGCAGTCACCGAAGCCCGTATTGCAGGTGAATCCGCAGGTGCCCGCGCTGCAGGTGGCCGCGGCGTTGGCGGCGCCTGCGCAGGTTCGACCGCACATTCCGCAGTGCGTCGTCGAGCTGTTGAGGTTGGTCTCGCAGCCGTTGGCGGCGTTTCCGTCGCAGTCACCGAAGCCCGTGTTGCAGCGAAACGAGCAGACGCCCGCGTTGCACAGCGGCGTCGCGTTGGCCGGCGTCGGGCACGCGTTGCCGCAGCGTCCGCAGTGGGCCGTCGCGGTGCGAATGTTCGCTTCGCAGCCGTTGCCCGCCATTCCGTCGCAGTTTTCGAAGCCGATGTTGCAGGTGAAGCCGCAGGTTCCCGCAGCGCATGTCGGCGCGGCGTTGGCGGGCATGGGACAGGCATTTCCGCAGCGCCCGCAATGCTCGGGCGAGTTGGCGGTGTTGACGCACGACCCGCTGCAGTTCGAGAGCGACCCGCAACCGCTGACGCAGCCGTTGGCGGCGTCGCACACCGGCGTGCTGCCCGAGCACACGTTGCCGCAGCGCATGCAGTTGGCTGTCGTGTTGAGCGGCTCGCAGCCGTTGCTCAAATCGCTGTCGCAGTCGTCGTAGTTCGGAAAGCACCGCGGAGTGCACGTCCCCGTCGAGCAGTCCGCGGTCGCGTTCATGCGGGCGGTGCAGATCGTGCCGCAGCCGCCGCAGTTCTCGAGGGTGTTGAGCCGAACTTCGCAGCCATCCGCTGGGTTGTTGTTGCAGTCGCCCCAGCCGGCCTCGCACATCGCGATGGTGCATCGTCCCGCCGCGCACGCAGCGGTCGCGTGCGCGAGGTTGCACTGAAAGCCACACGCCCCGCAGTTGTTGGGGTCCGTCATCGTGAGCGCGCACGCGTCGTTGCAGACGACACCCGCCTCGCACGCCGGAGGAGGCGGCTCGGCGTCTGCATCCATGGACATCGAGCCGTCCGTCATCGAGCCGTCCACGCGGCGATCCGCGTGCGGAAGCGCGCAGGCGATGGTCGTCGCGGCGACAGCAAAGAGCGCGTGCATCGCGCGGGGGCTGGGAAGTTGAGGCATCAAGCGACTCCTACGAGACACGTACTCGATTCGAGCAGAGGGTTCACCAGAAGATTGCGCGCCGCTCTTTGAGCCCGCGATTGATCATGCTCTGCACGTGCGCCTTGACGACGGCGACGTGGGCCTCGATCACGGCGTCCTCGTCGTCTGGGTCGCCCTCGAACGCGAGCGGTGCACCGAAGTAGACGCGGTACTTCGTCGGCAGCGGCAGAAAGCCACCGGGGACGAGCAGCTGCGGCATGACTGGAAGCGCAGGCATTCCGAACAAGCGCGCGATGCGGTCGAGGTTGGCGACGGAGATGTACTGCTCCTCCGCGCCGATCACCGCCACAGGAACGATCGGCGCCTTCGCCGCGAGCGCCATGCGCATGAACCCGAGGCCAAAGTCCGAGAGCTGATAGCGACGATCGAAGGTCTTCGAGATCCCTCGCGAGCCCTCGGGAAACACCAGCACTGCCTCGTCGTTCTCGAGCAGTCGAATGCAGTTCTCGGGCACGCCAACGATCTGACCGACTCGCGGAAACAGCTCTGCGACGAACGGCAGCGTCGCCGTCCACTTCTCGACCATCGAGCGCACGAATCGGGGCCTCGGCGCTTCGAGAAGCAGCGAGGCTCCGATCGCGAGTCCGTCGAGCGGCAGCTGCCCCGAGTGGTTCGAGATCAGCATCACGCGGCCCTCGGGCACGTTCTCGATGCCGAACACCTCGGTGCGAAAATACTGTTTGTAGATCGCGCGCGCCGCGACGACCGCGTACCTGGCCACGCGAGGATCGAAGCCAAACTCGTCGGGCCCGTCGTTGGGCTTGGTCAGCGACTCGATGCGAGAGAGCGCGTCGTCACCGAGCAGCTGATCGACGACGGCGTCCGCGCGGGCGCGCAGCCGGTCCTTCGCGCGCCCCAGCGCCCCGAGCAACCCGCTCGCCGCGCGCGGTCCGCGATACAAAGCCAGAGAGCCTTCGCCGCTCATTCGATGAAGAGACTACCGCTCTCGCGCGGGCCAAGAGAAGCGATGACAGCGCGTGGGTCTCTGGCACACTCGCGCCCCTCATGGCGCCACCACGCGCGCAGGTGCTGCGCGGAGACCTCGTCGCAATCGTCTCGCCTTCGGGCCCGAGCCCCGCGGAGCACATTCGAGCGGGCGCAGCGCGGATCTCCGCGCGCTATCGGGTGGCGATCGACGAGCGCGCCTTCGCGACGCGCGGCTATCTCGCGGGCTCGGACGACGATCGCGCGCAGTCGCTGCTCGACGCGCTCAGGGACCGCGCCGTGCGCGCGATCTGGTGCACGCGCGGCGGGTACGGCGCGACGCGCGTGCTCGAGCAGTACGGGCACGAGATCACCGAGGCGCTGCGGGCGGATCCCAAGCCCATCATCGGGTTCAGCGACATCACTGCGCTGCACTGCCTGTGGTCGAGCGCCGGAGCGCGGTCGATTCACGGGCCGATGGTCGCGAGGATCGGCGCGGACGAGGCGATCTCGGACGATGCTCTCGCGGCGGTGTTCGACGCGATCGAGGGCCGCACGCGGCCGATGCGCGCGGAGCGGTTCTGGTTTCGGCGCGGGTTCGAGGGCGTCGCGGTCGGCGGCAACCTCGCGGTGCTCGCGGCGCTCGTCGGGACGTCGCACGCACCACAATTCAACGAGGAGCACGTGGTGTTTCTCGAGGACGTCGGCGAGCGGCCGTATCGGGTCGATCGGATGCTCACGCAGCTGCGCGCCTCGGCGAAGATCTTGAATGTGGCGGGCTTCGTGCTCGGCGAGTTCAAGGACTGCGGTGAAGGCCCCGACGGAACGAGCATCGAGCACGTCCTGCTCGAAGGGCTGCGGTCGATCGGCGCGCCGGTGGTCGTGGGCGCGCCGTTCGGGCACGGCGAGCGATGCGCGGCGTTCGAGCTCGGCGCGCGCGTTCGCGTCGAGGACGACTGCAGGATCGAGTGGCCTTGTGCTACGTGAAGAGGCTCTGCGGCGATGAGGCTCATCGGAATCGATCTTGGTGAACGGTACGTGGGGCTCGCGGTCTTGGACGACCCCGAGCTCGGCGCGCGTCCGCTCGACACCGTCGTCGTGACCGCTGAAACCGCGGTGAAGCGCGTGGCGGCGCGCGTGCTCGCAGAGCGCGCGACGCAGCTGGTGATCGGCCTGCCGCTGCGGCTCGACGGGCGCGAAGGAAGCGCTTCGCGCGGCGCGCGTCGCTTCGCTGAGGCGCTCGCGAAGGCGACGAAGCTGCCTGTCGAGCTGCAAGACGAGCGGCTCACCACCGTGCAAGCGCACGGCAACCGCATCGCCGCCGGAAAAAAGGGCAGAGAGGGAATCGACGCTCGCGCCGCGGCGATTCTCTTGGACACATGGGTAGCGGCGAAGGGTCTAACGTGTCGAAGGGAAGCTCAGGAGCACCCAAGCGACGACGAGTGAGCGAACCCGCGAGCCGCGCGAAGAAGAGCGGCGAGCCCCGTTCGAGCGCTCCGCGCGCTCGTCGTTCGCAGCGCTCTGCGGCGACGATCGCTGGCTGGATCGCCGCGCTCGTCGCGATCGCGTTCGTTTCGTACGTCGCCGTGTGGATCGTCACGGCACACCAGGGACGGCGCGGAGCCGTGCGCGTCACGCTCTCGGAGCACGCCACGGCGGACGAGGTCGCCCTCGCGCTGTATCGCGCGGGCGCGATCGACCGACCATGGCTCTTCTCGTGGGCCATGACGCTCACGGGCGTCGCCGATCGCGTTCCTCGCAGGGTGCTCTTGCTTCGAGACGACGTCGCGCCGCGCACGCTCTTGCGCGCGATCGCCAGCGGCGGAGCGCTCGTTCGCGTCACCATCCCCGAGGGCTACTCGCGCTTCGAGATCGCCCAGCGCCTGGCGCGCGAGGGCGTGGTGAGCTCAGAGGACGCGTTCGTCGCGGCGACCGAACAGCGATCACTGCTCGATCGCCTGCAAATTCAGGGAGATTCTTGCGAGGGCTACCTCTTTCCGGACACGTACGATCTGTACCCCGAGAGCGCCGCCGACGAGGTGATCGAGCGCATGGTCCGCAACTTTCGCCGTCGCTGGGACGAGGCTCGTCGCGCGCATCCCTCGACGGACGCGCGGCTCGCGTCGCTCTCGCTCGACGACCGCGCGCTGCTCACGCTCGCCTCGCTCGTCGAAGAAGAAGCGGGAACGAACGAGGACCGACCGCGGATCGCGTCCGTGTTTCTCAATCGCTTGACGAGCCCGAGCTTCACGCCGCGCCTGCTGCAGAGCGATCCCACCGTGGTGTACGGCTGTCGCGTGGCGCACCCTCCGAGCTGCGCGGACGCACCGCGAACGGGGCGGATGAGCATCACGCGCTCGATGCTCGATGACAGCGCCAATCCGTTCAGCACGTACCGTCGCGAAGGGCTGCCGCCCGGCCCGATCTCCAACCCCGGACGCGCGTCGATCCACGCGGTGTTGCAGCCTGCGAACTCACAAGCGCTGTACTTCGTCGCGATGGGCGACGGGCGCAGCGCCTTCGCCGACACGCTCGCCGAACACAACGCGAACGTTCAGCGCTACCTGCGCCCGCGACGCTGAACCCCCCCGTTCGCGATCAGCGCTCGACGCGCGCGAGCGAGGGAGTGCCAACGGGGATGAGCACGCGAGACGGCGCGCGAAACGCGTACTGATCGGACGGCGTACTGCCCACGTCCATCGAAAACTCGATCGGTCCGTACACTGCGACGCGATCTCCAACGGACAACGTCACGCGCTGCGCGACATCGAACGGAACCAGCGCGTAGCCATCATCATCGGTCAACGGCGGGCCGACGAGCTCGTCGAGCACGCCCTTGGCCACCGAGGGATCCTCGATGACGGTGCGCGTGCCTTCGAGCCGGATGCGTCCTGCAGGGACGCGAACGATGGAGCCGTCGTCGAGCGCGATCTCGAGCCCTTCGGTGCTCGCGTGCCGCAGCATCACCGCGTTGGCGGCGAGCCGCGTCTGGATGAGCTCGATCGACTGCGCCGCGGGGCCGAGGGTCGCGGCTGCGGCGCGGACCGTTCCGAATCGAGCGGCGCCGGTGGGTCTCGGCGCGACGAGCAGCGCGCCCTTCGGCTTGAGCTGCGCGCGACGCGCGCGGACGTACTCGATGATCTTGGTCACGATCCACCAGAGCAAAATCGCGATCAACGCCGCCGCGAGGATGCCGAGGATGATCGCGCCGAGCTCGCCCGCGTCGCTGATTCCGCTGCATCCGTCGCAGCCGCCCAGGTCCGCGCACGAGTCCGCCGCCACACCCGCGCCGCCTGCCTTTGCCGCAGCGCGCGCCTGCCGTCGCAGCGACGACGGTCCCCACACTTCATCGAACAGCGCAGCACGCCCAGGGACCTCGTCGATCCGCACCACGCGATGCGTCCGTCCACCGTCGCACTGCGACTCAGCGCCGAGCGCCGTTCGACACTCGAGACAGTAGTGCTTCGGCGCAGCGACGATCGCCGACGAGCCAGCGGCCATCGCGCTGAACGTCGGCTGCTTTCGGAGCTTCGCGCCGCTCATCCCTTGAACTCGTGTCGCAGCGCGCGACGCAGCACGAAGAAGCCGACGAACGGTCGGATCACGCCGAGCGCGAGATACGCTTTGCCCAGCAACAGATCAGACGAATCGGGATTGACCTTCACGAGATAGTCGCGAAGAAACCGCGAGGGATCGAGCCCGTTGGCGCCCAAGCCGTAGTCGAGCAGCAGCGCCTTTGGATAGAGGTTGTGCTTGGGCGAGAGCGACGCTTCGTACACGCGGTAGAACCCGAACCGCTTGGGCTTGGCGTCGCTCGGCTTGGCGCTGTGCTCGTTGCTCACGCCGTTCTGACGCACGGGAATGTTGTAGCCGTGCACGCAAGGCTCGGGGCCCGACGCGACGCGGTTGGGGCCGCGGTAGAACCCTTTGCGAAACTTTCGAATGCCGAGCATTCCCGGCACCAGGCCCACGTTGACTCCGTCCCACTCCCACCCGATCAGCTCGTCGAACGACGGCGCGACGCCGTCGCGCATCACGCGTTCGAGCTCGGACGTCGGCGAGTTGTAGAGGTCGAGCGCGCGCGATCGGAGCGCGCCGGCGTCGGCGATGGTGAGTTCGGTCTGCATCGCCGCGAGTGTACCGCGGCTCGCGCGCGCTACGACGGTCGATGAGCGAGGGCGGCGCGCACCTCTGCCGGCGGATCGACGCGGGCGAACGTCGCGCGGTCGACGAAGGCGTGCTTGGTCGAGCCGGTCGCCAGCGTGACGGCGCCGTCGCTGCTCGGTCGCACTCGATACCGCACGATCAGATCGCGCTCGACGAGCTCGGCGCGCAGCTCGACGGTGATCTCGTCGCCGAAGCGAAGCGGTCGACGAAACTGAGCATCGCAGCTCGTCAGGGGCGCCGCCCACACCTTCGCCGCGAGCACCGCGGACAGCTCGACGCCGCCGGCGCGCAGCGCTTCGACGTACGCGTCGTGAAACAGGTCGAACACGCGCGCGAAGAACACGATTCCCGCCGCGTCGACGTCTTGAAAGCGAACGCGCGTCCGGTGCTCGAACCACACTGCCTCGTCACTCACGGTCACCTCGCCATGCTCCTCAGCTGCGCCTTGAGCACCTTGCCCATCGCGTTGCGTGGAAATTCACTGACCCAATGCACTTTTCTCGGTCTCTTGTGCGCGCTGATGAGCGAGCACACGTGCGCCACGAGCGACGCTTCGGTGGGCGGATCGAAGTCCTTGCGCACGATGACGAACGCCTCGATTCGCTCGCCGAGGTCGTCGTCTGCGACGCCCACCACCGCGCAGTCGAGCACCGCGGGGTGCTCTCGCATCGCGGCCTCGACCTCACCCGCGCCGACCTTGTATCCGCCGGTCTTGATCAGGTCGGTCGCGCGTCGGCCAACGATCTTGACCCACCCATCGCGGTCCATCACCGCGAGATCGCCAGTGTAGAACCAGCCCATCTCGTCGATCGCGGACGCCGTCGCCTCGGGGCGGTTGAGGTAGCCCGAGAAGACATTGGCGCCGCGCACGCGAAGCTCTCCGATCGCGGTCGCGTCGCGCGCGATGGTCGGCTGGCGCGCGTCGTCGACGAGCTCGACTTCGACGCCGTCGACGGCGCGTCCAACCCAGCCCGCCCGAGGTTCGTCGTCGTGGCGAACGGCGCAGTTGATGAGCGTCTCGGTGAGGCCATACCGCTCGACGACGCGCTTGTGACACGCCCGCTCGACCCGGTGAAACTCTCGCGTCGAGAGCGGCGCCGACCCACTCACGAGCAGCCGCGCGCGACCGAGGCTCGCCGCCACCGCAGCGTCGCACTCGGCGAGCTCGACGAGCCGGTGATACATCGTCGGAACCGCGTAGAGCACCGTCGCCCCCGCGTCGAATCGCGCCGCGAGCGCGCGAGGATCGAAGCGAGAGCTCCAGTCGAGCGACGCTCCGACGCGCAACGCGCCGAACAGTCCGAGGCAGAGCCCGTGAACGTGAAACAAGGGCAGGGCGTGAGCGATCCGGTCGCGCTCGGTGAGCCCCCACGCGCGCGCGAGACCGTCGAGGTTGCTCGCGACGTTGCGGGCCGTGAGCACCGCGCCTTTGGGCGCGCCGGTCGTCCCGGACGTGTAGAGCACGAGCAGCGGACGGTCGTCGACCGCCCGTTGTGGCGGCGGTCCCGAGGGCCGAGCGTCGATGGTCGCGACGCGCGTCGGAATCGCGGCGGTGCGCGACGCGTGCGCGCGCGAAGCGCCCGAGAAGATGAGCTTGGGAGCGGCGTCGGCGATCATGTGCTCGAGCTCTTTGGTCCCGAGCAAAGGGTTCAACGGGACCGAGACCGCGCCGAAGAGCGCGTTGCCGAGCAGCGCGACCGCCGCTTCGATCCCAGGGTCGGTCCACACCGCCACGCGATCACCCGCGCGAACGCCGTCGCGCGCGAGCGCTTCGCAGTGCGCAGCGGCGGCGTTGGCGAGCTGCGCGCGCGTGAAGGGCTGCCCGTCGAGCACGAGCGCCACCGCAGAATCCGCCGCAGAATCGATCGAAGAAAACAACGTCGACGTCATGACAGGATGGGCCGTCGCGGTCGTTGTGGTCGAGCCCCGCGGCGGTGCGGTACGGTAGCACCCACGATGGCTACGAAGAACGATCCGAAGAGCGTGCGCGAGCGATACAGCGACTGGGCGAAGAAGCGCGGAGCGCCTGGGCCGACGTTGCCCCCGGACAAGAGCGCGGCGCTCGTCGAGACCATGGTGATCGCGGCGTGCATCGACGGCGTGCTCGTCGAAGGCGAAGCCACCGCGCTGCGCACGATGATCCTGTCGACGCCGGGCTTCGAAGGGCTCGACCGCGACGGGCTCTCGCGCACGGTCGAAGCGGTGGCGCAGCGCATCGCCAACGAGGGGATCGAGGCACGGGTGAAGGCGATCGCCGACGCGCTCGGCGACGAGCCTTCGCTGCGCGAAGAAGCGTTTTTGCTCGCGACTGCGTTCGTTCAGTTCGACGGAGAGGTCGGAGAAGAAGAGCAGTCGTTTTTGGATGAGCTGCAGAAGATCCTGCACATCAGCGACGAGCGCGCGAGCCACATCGACGCCGTCGTCGCCGAGCTGCGCGCGAGCTCGTGACGCGCTAGCGCAGCGAGACGCCGAGCACGAAGAATACAAACGCTCCGACCGCGAAGTGCGAGAGCGTGGGGCCGATCAAGTGGCGACGGCGCGCGAAGAGCCAGCCCCAGAACAAGCCGGGGATGAACGCGAACGCCGCGAACAGCGCGCTCATGTGCAGGTGATTCACCGAGAACATCAGCGCGGCGACGACGATGGCGCTCCATCGACGGCGCTTTCCGAGCAAGAAGCTCTCGAGCCCCGCTTGCAACGCGCAGCGCACGACGAACTCTTGAACGATCGCTGAAGCGAGGTAGATGAGCATCAGCTTCACGACCAGCGGCTGCACGAGGTGCTGCTTCCAGTCTGGAAACTCGATCAAGGGCTGCGCGCGCCACGCGGGCCGCGACTGAAGGAGCAGCCATTTGATCGCCGCCAGCAGCGCGCAAAACGGCGGCGTGAGCAGCAACGACTCGAGCAGCGACGGCCAGAACGCGCGCCGACCGAGCCCAAACTCGTCCATCGGATAGCCCGTGTTGCGGATGTACCGCCACGAGCCCCAGCCCATGAGCGCGATGATCGGCAGCGAGATGATCGAGCTGCTGCTCGGCAGCGACTGCAACCGAGGAAGCCCGGCGAGCAGGACCGCGTAACCGCAGAGCAGGATCACCACTTTGATGATCAGCTCGCCGAGCGCCGTGCGTCGCCGCTCTCCTTCGAGCGAGTCGACGCCCGCGCGACGAACGCGCGCAGCGAGTCGACGCGCGAGCAGATCCTTCATCGTCGGAAGGCGCTCGAGCACCGTGTACGGAATCGCGAGCACCGTCCCCGACTCGAGCATGTGAATGCTCAGCGGGCGCGGCAGTCGGTCGAAGAACCCCACCTCTGCGATGATCTCGCCAGGCTCGAGTTCAGCGATCGCGTGCTCGATGTGCGGGCGCCGCTCTTCGCGTTTGCGCGCTTCAGCGCGGCCCGAGAGCAACACGTAGAGCGTGTCCGAAGGTCCGCCTTCGTCGACGACGCGCGCCCCCGCGGCGTACTCGAGCCGATGCGCGCCAGACTCGATCTCGAAGATGGTCGCCTCATCGAGCTCCGAGAACGGCGCGACGTGCCGAAGGGACTCGACCGGAGTCGTCGTCGGAACCGCAGGCGCCACGTTCGAACCGACTCAGTCCGTCCAACGTTGAACGACGCTTCCGTTCGGATTCGTGCGTCGCGTGGACGTCGCCGTTTGCGTCGAGGGAGAGCTGCCGCGTCGAGTTCCGCGACGCACAGGACGAGACGCGCCCGTCGATGGAGTGGACGGCTCCGCTGCGTTGGCGGGCTCACCCTGCGTCGCTCCGGGCTCTGCGCCTGCGACGTTCGCCGTGGCGCCGTCGTCTTGCGCGGCTTGCACGGCCTGCTGCGCCTGGGCCGCGACCGCGGCTGCGGCGCGCGCGACGCTTTCGGAGCTGGTCGCGTTGTTCGTCGCGAGCTCTCGCGGCTGCGCGGCGGTGACAGCGTTCGTCGGGGGCGTTGCGTTCGCCGAGCGAGGCGGCGCGCGAAAGGTCCAGAGACCGACGAGCAGCGCGACCGCGCCGATGCCGGCGATCCCGTAGGTGGCGAGGCGCTTTCGCGAGCTCACCGGGTTGGCGCCGGTCGTGACGATCGCGCTTCCCTCGACGATCGCGCGCGCATCAGCGTTGGCCGCCTCGAGCAGCTGCAAGAACTCTCCCGCGGTCTGCGGCCGTTTGGCAGGGTCTTTGGCGAGCGCGCGCTGCACGAGCTTCTCGAGCGACTCGGGGATCGGTCGATTCGGCGCGAGCTCTCGTACCGGAGGCGGAACGGTCTTGATGTGATGCGCCATCACGATCACCGCATCGTCGTCGGTGAAGGGCGGTCGCCCCGTGAGCATGTGAAAGAGCAGCACTCCCACCGCGTACAAGTCCGAGCGTCCGTCGATCGGCTTGCCCTGCGCCTGCTCAGGAGACATGTACCGAGGCGTCCCGAAGACCGTGCCCTCTTGCGTTTGCAGGGCGTCGATCCCGCGCTCTCCATCACGAATTTTCGCGATGCCGAAATCGACGACCTTCACCACTTCGGAGTCCGCTTCGCCCACGCCGTGCACCTTCGCGAGGAAGATGTTGTCCGGCTTGAGATCGCGGTGAATGATCCCTCGCGCGTGCGCTTCGTCGAGCGATCGAAGCACGCCCGTCGCCGCCCGAATCGCGAAGAGAACGTCGAGCGGTCCCTCGCGCTTCACGCGCGTCGAGAGCATCTCGCCCTCGAGCAGCTCCATCGCGAGAAACAACAAGCGATCGGTGGTCTGTCCGAAGTCGAAGACCGTCACCGTGTTCGGGTGCTTCAGCTGCGAGAGCGTGCGCGCTTCGCGATGAAACCGCGCCGCCGTGTCCGGGTCTCGTCCGAGGTCTCGGCGAAGGACCTTCAGCGCGACCTCGCGGCCCATGCCCTGTTGTTCGGCGCGATAGACCGTGCCCATGCCCCCAGAGCCCACGCGCCCGACGATCACGTATCGGTCTGCGATGGTGGTGCCCAGCAACGGGTCGCCCTGCGCGGCTTCGATCACCGACGCTTCGAGCGGTCGACGGCCGTCCGAAGGACAGCGTCGCGTTCCCGCTTCGTAGTGCGCGTTGCAGAGCGGACAGACCAACATCAATGAAAGAATACAACGGAAGCTGCCGCGTCACCAACGCTGTCGAGTGCGCCTCACAGGAAGGTGGTAGCGTGTGCCTCGATGTCCCGCCGGAGCCCCGTCCGCTCGTGTTGGAATCGACGCTCTTCACTGGCGAGACTCGCGCTGTTCACTGCGGTCTCGACCGTTGAAACACGCGCGTTCGCGCAAATGCTGCCGCGCTCGTACGAGCCCTACGAAACGGTACAACCTGCGGTCGTCCAGCCGCGATCGACCACAGCCTCGCTCCGCGCGCGATTCGGCGTCGCGCAGTGGATCTCGCGCTTGGCCTCGCCGGACGCCGCAAGCCGCGCCGCCGCCGTGCGCGCGCTCGCACGGTACACGCCACAAGGTTCGTATCGCGATGACGTCGTCGAGCAGCTGGCAGAGAGGCTTCGAAGCGAGGCGGACTCCGAGGTGCAGCTGGCGATCGTCGATGCGCTGCGCGAGCTCGCCGCCGATCGCGCGGTCGCGGCGCTCGTTCCGATCGTGTGCACGCGCGGCGCGCTCTCGCCTCGCGCAGCGCAACGCGCGCTCGAGTTCGTCGGGCCACAGCTCGACCGTGACGGAATCGACGCGATCCTCAACGGGCTCGTCGGCACGACGTTCAACAGCTCCGATGCGCTTCGTGACGCCGCGCTCGACGCCGTGGCAGCGGCTCCCGACGAGCCGTTCTCCGACCGCGTGTCTGCGCACCGCGCGACGCCTGTTCGCCTCGCCATCTTGCTCGAGACGATCGGTCGACGCGGCGACGGTCGCTGGGGAGCCGCCGTGCTCGAGCAGCTGCAAAACCCACAGCGAGGGGTGGTCGTCGCCGCGATGCGCGCCGCCGCGCACCTGCGCCTGCTCGAGGCCGCTTCGCCGATCGCGCGCCTCGTGCGCGAGCGAACCAACGACAACGACCTTCAACTGGTCGCGATCGACGCGCTCGCCATCGTCGGCGCAGGCGACCCTGAACAAACTCGAGAAGCGCTCAAGCTCGCGCTTCGCACGACCGCGACCGCGATGCGTGCGCGTCGCGCCGTCGCCGCCCTCGGAATGCGCGCGCTCGTCCCCGACGTCGCCGCGGGGCTCGACGCCTCGTGGCGCATCGACCGCCGCGAAATCGCCGAGACGCTCGCGGACATCGGCGGGCCCGAGGCCGCCCGCGCGCTGTTGACCGCGCTCGAGCGAGAGACCGACGACGTCGCGCGTCGAGTTCTGTGGCGCTGCGTCGTGCGCGCAGACGAGACCAGCGCGCGAAGGGCGCTCGAGGCAGCGCCCGAGGGCGACCGCGCTGCGCGTTGGGCGGCGCTCGACCTCGTCGTGCGCAGGGCAGCGGCGCCTCGCATGCGCGGGTTGCGCGCGCTCGCGCAGCACGGGGACGTCTCGGCGATGGCGCTCGAGTGCGCGGCGAGCCGCTGCGAGAGCGCGGTCTCACGGCTGGGCGACGCCGACGTCAGCCACCGAACGGACGCAGCCTGGGCGCTCACCTTCGCTCCCTCGGTCGATCAGCGCTCGACGCTCGCGCGGTTCGAAGCGGAGACCGACGCTGCTGTGAAGACGTTGCTCGCGTTCGCGTTGATGCGCGCGACCGGTGACGGCGCCGCGGTGACGGCGGCGTTCGAGCGGTTTGCGCTTCGCACGGATCAGGCGCTGACGATCGACCAGGCGGTGATCGCCGAGCTCGCAGGACGGCGCGGATCAACGACGATTCGCCGCGCGATCGCCGCGATGCTCGAGGATCGCCGAGCGCCCGTTCGAGCGCTCGGCCTGTGGCTCGGAGCGCGAACGTCCGATCACGCAACGATCGCCATCGCCGCGCGATTGAGCGCAGAATCGGCCGACGGTGACGTTCGACGCGTCGCCGACGCGGTGGCCAGTGCGAACGGGCGACGCGGGCTCGTGGGCAGCGGTGTGCTCCACGCAGCCGGTATGCAGGCGCGATCGCTGTGGCTCGCGTGGATGCCGGACGGTCAAGTCGTCGTGTGCGTCGCCACGAGCGACGGGACGCTGCTCGTTCCCGACGTGCCGTCGGAGACGTTCGACCTCGAATCGATGCAGTGATCGCGCACGCCGCGGGAGCTCCGGGCACGCGTGTTCTGTGAACTGCGTCGATTGTTTGGCAACGGGTCCGAGCGCGAGCATCCTCGTCGATCGACTTGGAGGCGTACCGTGACAATGGCCAGCGCAGGTGACGAAGCGTTCGCAGGGGTTTCGCTCGAGAAAATCCTAGAGAAGCTCAGCGGAGTGGTGGAGAAGCTCGAGCGCGGTGACGTGCCCCTCGAGCAGGCGTTGGGCATGTTCGAAGAGGGCGTGAAGCTCGCTCGCGAGGGCCAGCGTCGGCTCGACGCAGCGGAGGCGCGGATCGAAGCGCTCGCGGCGGACGGATCGACCGCGACAATCTCGGTGGCATCCGTGGCACGGGATGGCGCAGGTCCCGGATCGACCTGAGCGCGTCCGTCCACAGATTTGCAGTCCATCGCGAGGGGGCGTCGAAGGAATGGCTCGTGCTGAGCACTCACCGCCGCCGTCGGCTTTCGCTCGGCGGTCGCGGAGTTCTGGCCGTTCGAGTGCGTGGTATTTCGCGATCTACCGAAATCGTCATGGAGTAGACGCGTTTGTGGTCTGAGTGTTAGACCACGCGCGGTTTCTCGCCCGTTGAGTGCAGCGCAGACCGCGTCGGTCGCGCGGAGAGAGCGTCTCTCTCCACCGGCTCTCGGCCAGGGCGTCACTGGAGGAACACTAGGATGTCGAATCCCCGTCGCGTTGCATGGCTCCTCGTCGCCGCCCAGGTGGGCGTCGCCGCGTTCTCTGTCGCTCAGCCTGCGGCCGCGCAGCAGCGCACGCAGACCACCGCGGATGACGAAGAAGACGAAGAAGACGAGCCCACGACGGGCGCGTCCGCTTCGAACACGCAAGCATCGAGCGCGGGGTCGAACTCCGGCGCTTCGTCGAGCGCAACGCCGAGCGCAGCGCCGAGCGCGCCCGCCGCGCGTCCGCGCAATCACGCGGATTTTCCGGGTGCGGATGAGACCGAAGAGGACCGCGAGGCCCGTCGCGATCGCATGATCCACCGCTACTCGTCGCTGAGCGGCGCGGTGGGTCTCGTTCACATGCAGACCGCTGAAGCGGGCAGCGAGCAGACCTTTCGCTTCTCACTCATCGCAGAGTACTTCGGCGCGCGCGGGTTCTTGCGCCCCGAGAACAACATGACCTTTCCCCTTCCGACGGGCTTCACCGCGGAAGACTCGAGCCGAATCGGCGCGACCCTCACGGCGTCGTACTCGCCCATCCGCTACCTTGAGGTGTTCACTGCGCTTCGGTCGTTTGCTGTCTCGAACAGCCAGGAGCGCCCGACGCTGTTTCAAGTGCTCGGCGACGCGACGTTGGGCGCGAAGGGCATCCTCCCGATCACCCGAGGATTGACCCTCGGAGCGAGCGCGAGCGCGCTGCTGCTCAACCGCGCTGGCGGCATCGGATTGAACGGCGAAGGGACGAGCGCGGACTTCCGCATCCTCGGCTCGTTCGACCTCGGACAGGTCACCTCCGCGCCGATCCGCATTCACTTGAACGTGGGCTACACGCTGGACAACAGCGCGACGCTGGTGCGCGACGTCGAGACGCGACGCCAGATGGCATCGCCCGGATACAACGCGATGGACTGCGCGACGCCTTCGACGAGCTCGAGCTCGCGATGGGCGCAGAACCCTGCCTGTCACGTCGAGGTCACGCGCGGCGAGCGCTTCGCGCTGGGCATCAACCGCGCCGATCGCCTGAACGTCGGGATCGCTGTCGACGCCAAGCTCGAGACCTCGGTCATCGGCTTCGCGCCGTTCGTCGAGTGGAACGCGCCGATCCCGATCGTGCGCAACGGTTACATCTGCTGGCAGCCCACCGCGTCGGTCCCGAGCCTCACGGCGGGCGACGACGACCGTTGCTACAACGAGTTCTCGGCGTTCGACACGATGCCGTCGAACCTCACGCTCGGAACGCGCGTCTGGACGCCGTACGCCCGCGGATTGGGCGCGATCCTCGCGTTCGATATCGGCACCGGCGGCACGGGCACCTTCGTCCGTGAGCTCGCGCCGAACACGCCGTGGAACCTCTACTTCGGCCTGGGCTTCGCACACGATTTCAACCCGCGCACGCGTCGTATCTCTGTCGACCGCGTCGTCGAGCGCACGGTCGACCGCGACAACACGCCGGTCGGCGGCGAAATCGTCGGAACGATCAGCGACGGCGAGACGCACCGCCCGATCGCCGGCGCCCTCGTTGAATTCGTGGGTCACCCGGACTTCGGCATCGTCGCGACCAACGCGCAGGGCCAGTTCCGCACGCGCCGCGTCGCGCCGGCGGAGTACGAGCTTCGCGTTCGCGCGACGGACTACTCGGACAACTCGTGTCGCGGCACGGTCGCGGCGCCGCAAGGCGAGAGCCGCACGACCGCGGACACCACGATCAACTGCGAAGTGCGCATCGTCGCGCGTCGCGGCATCGTCGCGGGCCGCGTCACCAACGAGTCCGGCGCGGGCGTCGGCGGCATCACCGTCACGCTCACGCCCGGCGCGGGAATCACCGTGCCGCAGGGCGAGAGCGCCCCGGTTCCGGTCACCGCTCAGACGGGCGCCGACGGAACGTTCCGCTTCGAAAACGTGCTCGCTGGCGGCTGGGGCGTTCGCGCTGATCAGGGCCCGCAGACCCGCGGATCGTCCACGCGCAACCTCGACGTCCGCGCTCGTGAGACGGCGGCGGCCGACATCTCCGTCGCCGCGTCGGACACGCGCGGATTCCGCATCCAGGGTCGCCAGGTGACCGTGCCCGATCAGGTGCACTTCGTCACGGACTCGGCTGACATCATGCCCGACTCGCAGACGCTGCTCGAGCGCATCGCGGACTTCCTCAACCGCCACCCCGAGCTGCAGCAGGTCGAGATCCAGGGTCACACCGACAACCAGGGTCCGCGTCCTCGCAACCAGGCTCTCTCGCAGCAGCGCGCCGAGTCCGTGCGCACCGCGCTCGTCAACCTCGGCGTCGGCGCCGACCGTCTCACGGCGCGTGGCTACGGTCCGGATCGTCCTGTGGGCCCGAACCTCACGGCCGCCGGTCGCGCGCGTAACCGCCGCGTGGTGTTCGAGATCAAGCAGCGCGGTCGCTGATCGCTCGCGCGCCGAGCGCGCTCGATGCACACTCCACGCGTGCGTCGCTCGCTCGGTCTCTTCGTCGTTCACTGTGCGTTGATCGCGTGTCGCCCTGGGGAAGCGACCTCTTCGAACAACGCAGTCTCGCGAGCTAACGCTGACAACAGCGGCTCGTCGCGGCCCATCGCCGTCGCGCACGCAGACGCCGCGCAAGCCGCTGCAGACGCAGCCGCGCCTGCGAGCGTACCAGACGCGATCAGCCGCGCGCGCACGCGAGCCGCGTCCGTCGAGGTGACCCCAGCGGCGATCGCCGCGTGGTTTCCGCAGCGACTCGTGGCGACGGTCGAGCGCGTCGCGCACGGGCTGCCGGCGCCATCGGCACCACAATTCAACAACGACGTCGTGCTCTGGTTCGTCGCGCTCCCGCCTGCAGAGACGACGCTGAGCGCGGATCAGCGCGAGGCCGTGTGCAACGAGGTCCAGCGGCAAGAGGCGCGGATCGTGTGCGAGTCGGACGCCGCGGACATTCGCGGAGTGTCCCGCGCGCGCTGGGTCTTCGCGTGGCGAACCGACGGAGCACCGCCGCGCCCCAACCTCGCGACGCCGCTGCGCGCGCTCACGCATGTCGGCGACGCCCTCTGCGTTCGCTCGTTCGAACGCACGATGCACACGGTCGAGATCGCGGTGACCTCGCGCGACCTCGCCGCGTTGGGCCGGGCGCTCGCGCTGGCCACCAACGGCCCTCGAATGAGCGAGCTCGTGCTCGTGCGCGCAGAGAATCGCGGCACCGAGGTGCGCGCTGAGCTCTCATGGCCCACGGATCGCGCCGACCGGTCGACGGGCGAGCTCGAAGGCGACGCGTGGCCCGCCCGCTGCGACGGCGCCTCACACGTGCTTCAAGACGATGCGACCTCGCTTCGCGCGCTCTTCGCGTTGCGCGGAACCGTCGCGCGCGGAGCGGTCGTCGAGCGAGCCTCGCGGCAATGGGTCGTGACCGTCGGCGATCGTGTCGGAGACGCCGAAATCGTGGCGATCAACGACCAGTCGCTGCGCGTTCGGCGCGCGGTGCGCGGTCGTCCAAGAGAGTTCGACCTGCGCTGGGAGGGCTCGGGCCCCGAAGCGCCCACCGATCATCGCCCCCCGATCTTGTTGCCGAGCGATCCAGCGCGGGGACTTCCGCAAAACGTCCGACGCTGAGCCCAGCGCCTCGAATTCGCCCGTCGTTCGCCCTATGAACGATCGCCATGTTCGGGTTCTTCGGGTTGGTCGTCGGCTCTGCGTTTCGAACAGCGATCGGTCGCGCCAGACGCGGACCGCTGCGACCGACGTGGAGCTTCGGTTTCGAGACCATCGTGGGCGCGCTCAAGAGCGACTGGGAGCGCCTTCGTCACTGGCCGATCGAGCGCGTTCGCGCCGAGATGGAGGCGCGCAACTTTCCCTCGGACGCCGCCCGCAAAGTGACGCGAGAGAAGGTCAGCGCAGGAGTGAAGGGCGAGTGGGTTCGGCCGCCCAGCGCGCGCCCACGCCAGTCGGGCGTCGTTCTGTACGTTCACGGCGGCTCGTACTTGTTTGGCTCGCCCGACACGCATGTGGACACCACTGCCCGGATCGCGCTCGCCACCGGATGCGACGTCTTCGCGCTCGACTATCGACTCGCGCCCGAGCATCGATTTCCCGCGCAGCAAGACGACGCGCTCGCGACCATTTCGTGGCTCGAATCGCAGGGAATCACGCGCGATCGAATCGTCATCGCCGGAGAGAGCGCCGGAGGAAACCTCGTGCTCTCGGTGCTGCTCGCCCTTCGTGACCGCAACGAGCGGTCGCTGCGCGCAGGGGTGATGATCTCTCCGTGGCTCGACTTGCGCGCGACAGGAGAGTCGTTCGAGCGCAATCATCCGTTCGACTACGGAAGCAAGCCGATGCTGCTCGAACACGCCCAGCTCGTCGCCGGCGATCGGGCTCTCGATGACCCGAACCTCTCTGTCGGGCTCGCGGATCCCACGGGCATCGCGCCGGTGCTCGTTCAAGTGGGCACCGCCGAGCTGCTGTACGACCAGTGCGAACGCTGGGCGGACAAAGCGCGGCTCGCCGCGGTGAACGTGCAGTGGGACGCGCCCGTCGACATGCCGCACGCGCCGCCGTTCTTCGCCGCGCAGAGCCCCGAGGGAGCGAAGGCGGTCGAGACCATCGGAGCGTACATTCGAGCTGCGCTGCGCTGAGCGAAAGAGAATTTCCGCGGGTTGGGTGCGGCCGAGCGCGACGCTGCTTGACGGCGGCTCGCGCTGAGAATTACCTGCATCCGCACTCTGATGGACAAGCCACGGCTCCGTTTCGCTCCGTCTCCGACGGGCTACCTCCACATCGGCGGCGCGCGCACCGCGCTCTTCAACTGGCTCTGGGCCCGCAAGACCGGTGGAACGTTCGTTCTTCGCATCGAGGACACCGACGTCGCGCGCAACACCCGCGCGAGCGTCGAGGCCATCTTCAGCGCGATGAAGTGGCTCGGGCTCGATTGGGACGAGGGCCCCACGGGCCCCGATGACGAGGGCGGCGGACCGAACGGGCCGTACTTTCAGAGCAAGCGCCTCGCGCTCTACCGCGAGTTCGCCGAGAAGCTCATCGCGAGCGATCAGGCCTACCGTTGCTACGCGACGAAAGAGGAGATCGACGCGCAGAAGATGGCGCTGCCCGAGAAGGCGCGAAACGGCTTCGTGTTTCAGTCTCCTTGGCGCAACAAGCACGAGGTGCTCGACAAGCCGTACGTCGTGCGAATCAAAGCTCCGTCCGCGGGCGAGATCGCCTTCGACGACCTCGTGTTCGGCAAGATCAAGGTGCCCGCGAACACGCTCCGCGACGAGATCTTGATCCGCGAGAACGGGCTGCCGCTCTACAACTTCGGCTGCGTGGTCGACGACATCACCATGGGCATCACCCACGTGATCCGAGGAAAAGACCACATCATCAACACCGGCCCGCAGGTCGTGATGTACCAGGCGCTCGGACACAAGCTCCCCATCTTCGGGCACCTGCCGATGATGATGAAGAACAAGCAAGAGAAGCTCTCGAAGCGCGACGGGGCCGTCGGCGTCAACGAGTACGAGGATCTCGGGTATTTGCCAGACGGATTGCTCTCGTACCTCGTGCGCTTCGGCTGGTCTTCGGGCGACGACGAGCTGTTCACCAAGGCGATGCTCATCGAGAAGTTCGGCTGGGATCACGTCTCGCGATCGGACGGGATCTACGACTTCAAGAAGTGCAAGGCCATCAACCAGAAGTTCATCGCCAAGCTCGCCACCAACGACATGCTGCGCGAGGGAGCGCTGAAGAACCTCCCGAAGCTCGGCGTCACCGTGAGCGCCACGGACCCGCGCATCGACGAGGCGATCATCACGCTGCGCGAGCGCTCCGAGACGCTCGTCGGGCTCGCCGAGGGGATGGCCTTTTACTTTCAAGACGCGCTCACGATGGACGAGGCGGCGGCGACGAAGTTCTTCATCGCGGACAACGCGGACATGCTCGAGAAGCTCGCGGACTTCGCAGCCGCTGCTGTGCCCGAGCGCGAGGCGCGAGCGGGCTCGTTCGGCGACGAGCAGAAGAAGCTCGAAGAGCTGTTCAAGCAGTTCGCGGCCTCGCTCAACGTCGAGATGAAGCACATCGGTCAGCCCGCGCGCGTGGCGCTCACCGGACGCACTGCGAGCCCCGACCTCGCGAGCGTGATGCTCGTGCTGGGACCGGGCGTCTCGTCGCGGCGGCTTCGTGACGCAGCGACGCGCGCGAAGGCCGCGGCGGGTGCGCCGTGAAGGTCGTCTTCATCCTCTCGTTCATCTACCTGCTGATCGTCGCGTTTCTGTCGCGCAAGAAGCTGCGCGAGCTCGACCCTCGCGTCTTTTTCTTGGAGACGTGGCGCGAGGTCGACGCTCAGGCGATGCGCGAGCGGATGCTGCGCGAGGCCATCGCCCGTGACCGCGCCGACCTCGACGGAAAGCCCTATCGAGACAGCGAGCGCACCACCACGTCGGACATCGCGAAGTACTGGCCGTACGACTGGCGGCCCTTCACGGTGCTCATCACGCTCTCGTTCGTCCTCACGATCCACGAGTACTTCGGCGATCGCGCGATGTTCTATCGCCTCCGCGATCGCGGGATCACGTTCGACTGGGGCCCCGTGGTCAACGGGCTGCACGCGCACTCGTTTCGACTCACGGGTCCGCTCACGATCTTCGACAGCCAACAGTGGGGTGAGCTGTTCGTCTTGTACTGGTGGGCTGCCTCGCGCGGACTCGGTTATTTGCTGCCCATTCTCGTCACGGTGCCGCTCTGGAAGGAGCGCTACCGAGACTACGGGCTGTCGACGAAGGGCTTTCGCGACCACGCGTGGATCTACGCGATGTTCTTCGGCATCGTGTTGCTCTGCGTGATCCTCGTGGCGCACACGGGCGAGTTCGCGACGTACTACCCGTTCTACAAGGGCGCTTCTCGCACCTGGAAGGACTTCTTCCTCTGGGAGATCGCGTACGCCGCGCAGTTCTTCTGCCTCGAGTACTACTTTCGCGGTTTCTTGGTCTTCTCGATCGCACGCTCGATCGGCTCGGGCGCGATCTTCGCGATGGTCGTCCCGTACTGCATGATCCACTACGGAAAGCCCGTGCTCGAGACCCTCGGCGCCATCGTCGCGGGCACGGTGCTCGGCACGCTCGCGCTGCGAACGCGCTCGATCTGGTCGGGCTTTCTCATCCACGTGACCGTCGCCGTCTCGATGGACATCGCCGCGCTGCTCATGGGACCGGGGCTGCCGGGCGGGCTCAAGCTGCCGGCGAGCTGGGCGTTCTGAGCGCGTTCGAAGAAAATTCTCGCGCTCGAGCAACCGTCCTACGGGCTCGTTGATACACCGGGTGCACCGGGGTTTCGCCGCGGATTTTCGCGCTCGACGACGCAACAACGCGCCGTTCGTGACGACCAGCCGCGCCGTCATGAAGCCATTGTCCCAACCCCGGTCGGCCACGCTCGCGACGTTCGCGCGCGGGGCCCTCTCTCTCACCCTCACCGTGTTCGCCGTCGCGTGCGCTCCGGACGTCGGGCTGCCCGTTCGAGCCTCGGCGTTGCGCGCGTTCTCTGCGACGCCTGCGATCGAAGACTCCACGAGCACGATCGATCGGCAGCCCACGTTCGCGCTGCAATTCGACCGAGTGATGAACGTCGTCGAGGACGGAGTCTGGCTCGTCGAAGGCGCCCCCAGCGACTCGCTTCGCAGCGACGCTCGGCGAGGAGCGCTCTCTGCTTCCAACGCCGCTCGTCGCATTCGCGCCACGGTCGAGCGCGATCCCGAGCAGCCGTTCACGCTTCGTGTGCGACCCGACGAGCCGCTTTGGCCAGGGCAGTCGGTGGTCCTGCTCACGACCGCGAAGCTGCTCGATGACGAAGGGCTCGTCGCGTCAGAAGACGCGGTCAATCCGTCCCCCGTGGTGCGCGCGTTTCGCGTGTGTTCACCCAGCGATTGTCGGCCGATCGCGACGCTGAGCTCGCCGCGCGTGCGCGATGTTCCGTTCGCGTTGGGCACGGTGCGAGTGCGCTTCGATCGACCGATCGTCCCCGCGGTCGAAGGCCCCGTCGTTTGGCTCGAGCGCGCTCGGGACGGCGAAGAAATCCCCGGCAACGGAGCGCTCGATTGTCGCGACGGCAACGGATGGCGCTGCGTTCGGTTCATCCCCGACGTCGAGCTCGAACCCGAGACGGACTACCGCGTTCGACTCGGCGTGCTCGTCGACTCGGATGGCCGCGAAGTGACGCCCACGACGCGCTCGTTTCGCACCGGAACCACTCGCGCCGCGCCCGCGCCGAGCTTCATCAACGCTGGCGTGTGCGGCGTCGGCGAGCGTTCGGTTCCGCCGCTGTGTCTCTCTGTTCGACACGGCGCCATCAACGTCACCGCGCGCAGCGACTGGAACGCCACGCTCCACCTCCGCGCCGGCGAGTGGGAAGCCGACAGCGACGTGGGAACGGTTCTCTCTGCGACCATCGCTCCCACAACCCCCAACGCGCACACGCCCATCATCGCCACGCTGCTCTCGGAAGACGCCACGCTCACGCGCGAAGTGCGCATCGATCCCATCGTCACGCCGCCGCGCGTGGCCCGCGTTCGCATCAGCGAGGTGTACGCGCGCCCTCGCAGCGGGGCGGCGCAAGAGTTCGTCGAGCTCGTCAACGACGACGATTCACCACTGAATTTGCAGGGACTTTCGCTGTTCACGGACGGCGGCCACAGCGATCTGCCCGACGTCACGGTCCCGTCTGGAGCGCGCGTCGTGATCGTGGGGCCCGCGTTCGATGTCCGTGGTGATCTCCGTGCAGGCGACGCGGCGCTCGCGCCGGGCGCGGTGCTCGTGCGGCTCGAGCGCACGCTCGCGCAACGCGGGCTCGCAGACCGGGGAGGGGACGTGTGGCTCGCAGACAGCGCAGGGATCGTCGTCTCTCGCGCGCCGTTGTCGCATCCCGCGCGCGCTCCGCGCGTGGGCGTCTCGGTGATTCGCGCAGACACCCGCATGCGCGAAGACGACCCTGCGAGCTGGACGTACGACGCAGGTGAGGGGTCGACTCCAGGAGCTCCCGATCGCCTTCGATAGCCTTCGTGACCGTGCGCTTCGTCGAACGCGCAACGCTCACTCGCGACCGTCAGAGTCCTCCCACATCGACGGTCGCTTCTGCGCGCCACGCCCGAGCAACAACAGCGTTGCGATCGCCACAATCAAGAACGTCCCCCAGAGCTCGACGAACCAGCGACTCGACCACGGCAGGCATTCGATCAGGGCGATTCCGCTGCTGAGCACGACGAGCTCTTTGAGCAGCGCGCTTCGTACGCTCCACACTCCGCGGGCCTTCGCTGCGCGCGCGGCGCTCGTCGCCCACCAGAGCACGGGCATCGCAGAGACGGGCATCGCCCAGCGCGATGACAGCAGAGCGGATCCCGTTCGGACGCTGTACAGCCAGAGCACGCCCACCACCGCGCCGCGAGTGACGAGGGCGATCGCGCACGCTTTGATCACCGCGCCAATCGCCGCCCGTGCAGGCGCGACTACGGTCGCCTCGTTGGCAACGACGAGCTCACTGTGAATCGGAGCCCGATACGGTGACGATCGCCCGGGTTGTGCGAGCGCTTCGACCTCGGTTGTGGCTGCCGGTGGTGCGATGGTCTTCGCCTGGCTGCTCGGGCTCGTTCCGCTCACTGGAAGGCTCATGCTGATGCTCCTGTTGCTCTGCGCGAAGCAGAGTCCCTGCTCCGCGGCGTGGCGCTATCGCTGCTGACCACCGCGAGTTGCTCGCCTTGGATCACCCCCTCGACGGTGGATTTCGTCGCCTGCGCAGCAGATTGGCTCGATCGCGCGTTGGCAGGCCATGATGTGCGCGTCGATCCATGAACACCCGCACTCAAGCGTCGCTCGCGTTGGGCGCCAGCGAGACTGGCGAAGCGATGCTGCGCGGGGTCGTGCGGACGATCGTGTGGCAAAACGACGAGCGGACGTTCACCGTCGCGAAGCTGCTCGCCCTCGACGGTCGCGAGCACATCGTCGTCGGAGACCTCGGCTCGACCGCGCCGGGCGAACAAGTGCGCGTCGCAGGCAAGTGGGAGGAGCACAAGGCCCACGGAAAACAGCTGCGCGCGTCGCTCTGCGTCCCCGAGCTTCCGAGCACCCCCGACGGGATCGCGAAGCTCCTCGGCTCGGGCTTCGTCGATGGAATCGGCCCAGGGCTCGCCAAGCGTCTGGTCGCGAGCTTCGGTAGCTCGACGCTCGACGTCATCGCGGACCACCCCGAACGACTGCGCGAGGTCGACGGGATCGGGCCCGAACGCGCGCGGCGGATCCAAGAGACGTTTCGCGCGCGACGAGCAGAGAGCGAGACGAAGAGCTTTCTTCAAGCAGTCGGCATCGGTCCTGCGCTCGGACAAAAGGTCTTCAAGAAGTTCGGCGACGAGACCTCGCGCATCGTCAAAGAGGACCCGTACCGGCTCGCCGCAGAGGTGGCCGGCGTGGGATTTCTCACGGCGGATCGCATCGGTCGCTCGCTGGGAATCAAAGAAGACGACCCGCGCCGCGCGCGCGCTGCGGTGCGGCACTTGATCATCGAGGGCGGCGAGGACGGGCACACCGCGCTGCCTCCGGGGATGCTCGCGGAGGGCGCGGTCGAGCTGGGGATTCCCATCGCGAAGCTCGAGGCGGCGGTGGACGAGCTCGTGCGCGAGAAGGTCATCGTGCGAGAGCGCGAGCTCGCGTACCACCCTGCGCTCTACCGCGCAGAGTGCTCGTTGGCCGAGCGCCTCGCGAAGATGATGGCCGACGGATGCGAGGCGCTCGACGCGCGCGTGTGGGCGGACGACTCGGTGAAGAGCGCGCTCGCCAAGTTGAGCGCAGCGCAGCGGCAAGCGGTCGAGCACGCGATGCGCTCGACGGTGTTCGTCCTCACGGGCGGGCCGGGGACCGGAAAAACGACCACGGTCAACGCGATCGTCGCCATCGCCCGAGCAGCGGGATGGAAGCTCGTTCTGTGCGCTCCGACGGGGCGCGCCTCGCGACGAATGACCGAGGCCACCAAAGAGCCCGCGCGCACCATCCACCGCGCGCTCGAGTGGAACCCGCGGCTGCAGCGCTTCGCCAAGGACGTCACCCAGCCGCTCGACGCAGACCTCGTGCTCGTAGACGAGAGCTCGATGCTCGACGTTCCGCTCGCCGCGCGACTCGTCGAGGCCGTGCGTGCGGGCGCACGAATCGTGTTCGTCGGCGACGCCGATCAGCTTCCGTCCGTCGGGCCAGGGATGGTCCTCGCGGATCTGCTCGCGACGAGCTGGATTCCGTCGGTGCGATTGACGGAGGTGTTTCGACAAGCGAGCGCGAGCGCGATCGTTCGCAGCGCGCACTCGGTGCTCGCGGGAGGGCTTCCCGAGACGTCTCCGCCACGCGACGACGCGAGCTCGGGCCCTCCAACGGGAGAGCTCTTCTGGATCAAAACGGACGAGGTCGAGCGCGCGGCTGAGCTGCTCGTCGAGACCGTCGCGAAGCGCATTCCGCGGCGTTTTTCACTGGATCCCGTGAAGGACGTGCAGGTCCTCGTCCCCACGCACAAGGGTCCCCTCGGCGCGCAAGCGCTCAACGCAGCGCTGCAGCGCGTGCTCAACCCGAGCGCTCCTCCTGCGACCGCGCCGCGCGAGGGAGAGCCCGTTCGCGCGCGCCTCGCCGCGGGCGACAAAGTGATGCAGCTCAAGAACGACTACGACCTCGACGTGTACAACGGCGACCTCGGGACGGTGACGCGGGTCGAGAGCAACGCGGTCGTGGCGAACATGGACGGGCGCGAGGTGCTCTTCAACGGCGAGGCCAAAGAGTCGCTCGCGCTCGCGTACGCAGCGACCGTGCACAAGTCGCAGGGCAGCGAGTACGACGCGGTGGTGATCGGGCTGCACACGGGTCACTTCGTGCTGCTCAACCGCGCGCTTCTGTACACGGCGATCACGCGCGCCAGGCGCCTGGCGGTGATCGTCGGCAGCGAACGAGCGGTGAAGATGGCCGTGCAGAACACGCGCACCGGCGAGCGGCACGGGGCGCTGCGAGAGCGGTTGCGCCTCGCACAACCGCCAGCGCACAATCGCTGAGTGACAACGGTTCGATACGCGTCGCTGGCGCTGGGACTCGTGCTGGTGGCGTGCAAGCCGAGCGCCGACGCAGCGTCGCGAAACGCTGCAAATTCACTGACGAACAGCTCGGGTAGCCAGAGCTCGGGAGGGGCGGCGGCGAGCGTTCCGGCGTACGTCGATCGCGCGATCGCGAGCGCGTGCACAGAGGCGCCGTTGATCGCGTTCGGCGAGACCGTTCGCGGGGTGACGCAGTCGCGAGGCGATCGATTTCACGCGACGTGCGGCTTCGGAACGACCTCGGGAGACGCGGTCTACCGCTTCAGGCTCGACCGCGCAGCGCACGTGACCGCAGCGCTCTCGGGTCGACACGACACCGTGCTCTCGCTGCGGGGCTCGTGCTGGGACGAGACCACCGAGTACGCGTGCAACGACGACGAAGAGCGCGGGACGAACTCGCGCATCGAGACGAACCTCCCGGCCGGTGAGTACACGCTCGTCGTCGACGGGTTTGGCGGAGAAAACAGCGGAAATTTCCAGCTCAGAGTCGACGCCGAGGCGATCGACCGCGCGCCGCCTCCCACGGCCACGATCCCGCGCGTCGCATCGGGCGAGGGTGTCACCGTACGCGAGGGCTCGGGCGGCGGAGCGATCAGCGGTGAAGCGCAGTTCGCCAAGCGCACGTTCACGCCGCGAGGGCTGTCTCGCGCGCTTCAGTGGTTGCCCGCGGCGCGGGCGCACGTCGAGGCGATCGACGAGAGCGAACGCGTGATCGCCCAAGGCGAGACCGACGATCGAGGAGCGTTTTCGCTGACCGTTGCGCCAGGACAGCGCGTGCGCGTGCGGCTGCAATCCCGCACGACGATGCTCGGCAGCGACATCCGCGTGGTGAGCGACCCAGGCACCGAGCGCACGTTCGACCTCGTGAGCGCGCCGTTCACCGTGCACGGCGGAGACACCGTGAGCTTTCGCGCGGGCGTGGGAGGGGTCGAGCCCGCGGGCGCGTTCAACATCCTCGCCAACTTCGTGAAGTACCTGCCGCACGTGCATCGCGCGTTCGAAGGACAGATGACGCCGCCGCTGTTCGCCTTCTGGCACCGCGGCAACAATCGCTCGCTTCCGCAGGGGTCGATCACGGCGTTTCTCGGGCCGTACGCGCGGCGATCGGGCGCGTACGCGCTGCAGATTCAGGGCGGAGATCCTGGGCACGAAGACAGCTCGGACTCGGACCAGTTCGACGACGTGGTGGTCCTGCACGAGTTCTCGCACTACGTGATCGGGACGATGGCCGGTCACTTTTCGCTCGGCGGAAACCACCCCGGACACGCGTTGTTCTTTCCGGGGCTCGCGATGGACGAGGGCTTCGCCAACGCGCTCGCGTGCGCCGTCGCAGGAACGTCCCGCTACTGGGACAGCGCCGGCCTCGAGCCCGAAGAGCCGCTCGCGCAGACTCGCCGCGCGGTGCTCATCGACGAAGACATCGAGCGCATCGCAGGGACGCTCCGCGGGATCGGCTCGCAAGACGTCGCGCAAACGCTCTTGTGGGACTTGATCGATGGAGCGGACGGGCTGCCCGACGTGGACAACGACGGCGTCGCGATCGGGCTCACCAACGCGCTGCGGGTGTACCGCTCGTTTCATCAGGGCGACGCGCCGCCGGCGATGAACGTGTGGCTCGAGCGCGCGGTCTCGCTGGGCGTGGTCACCGACGCGCAAGCGCGGTCCATCGTGCAAACGCCCGAGCGATTGGGGTTCGCGTTTCCTGTGACTGCGGGCGAGCGATGGCCCGAAGAGCTCGTGATCGGCGGTGAGCTTCGCGGTCGCATCGACGGCCGCTCGGACCCAGCGCCGTCCGGAGGACGCAACCACACGTTCAACGGCTACGACGCGTCGCGGGCGTATTTGCTGCGGGTTTCTTCGCGACGACGGGTCACGATCGAGCTCGTGATCGACGGAGCAGGGACGGACGCCAGCGACACGGACCTCGATCTGCAGCTCACGACGAGAGACCTCCGCTCGATCGCGCAGAGCGCTGGCTACGATCGCACCGAGCGCATCGAGCGCGAGCTCGACCCGGGTCAGTACGTCATCCTCGTGCGCGACGGAGACATGTCCGCGGGCGACGGGCCCCGAACGGGACCGCGTGGAAATCGCGCGACGTTTACGCTTCGCGCGCGCTGACCGCGGTCATTGCGCGGGAGGCCACGGGATGCCGAGCAGCCGCGCGGCGTTGCCTCCGTAGACCTTCGCGAGGATCTCGCGAGGAAGGCCGATGGGATGGATGTTCCATCGGCCCTGGATGGGCGTGGGGTTCTGCCACTCGGGGTCGCTCGCTTCGTAGTAGCGCCACGTCGCGCTGAAGTACCGATCGACGTCGGCTTGCGTCGTGCGCTCGTTGCCTTGCGAGCCGAGCATCCATTCGCCCATGTCTTCGCCGAGTCCGAGGTCCGTTCCGAACACGATGCGGTCTTGCCAGCGCTCGAAGAACGCCCGCATTCGCTGCGCTGGATGCCGGCCGAACTCGGGCACGCGCGCGCTCGTGTCGATGAAGTACCGCGGCGCCTGTTCGAGCAGACGCGCCACGCGATCGGGCTCTTCTGCGGCGTTGCCGAAGTGAGCGCCGATAAACGCCACGCGCCGGTGCCGCAGCACCCTGCGCTCGAACTCGCCCAAGATCTCGTTGAACGAGGGAAAGCTCGGCCCATAGAAGCTCCACGACGGGTGCGCTTGCAGCTCTTCCCACCGCTCGTTCATCGGCGTCGGCGCGTCGAAGAAGGCCTTGGGATCACCGGCGTGGATCAGCACGACCATGCCCAGGCGCTCGACCGCGGCGAAAATGGGATCGAGCCGCGGGGCGTCGACGCGAAGCCGCGAGCCATCGAGGTCGCGCGCGCCCAGCCCGAGCACCTTGGGGATCTTCAAACCGCGAACTCCGAGCGCGCGACAGCGCTCCAAGATCCGAACGGACTCGCTCACGAAGCGCGGATCGCTCGTCGCTCGCCACGGCAGCGTGCAGAAGGGTCGGATGCGCCCGTTGCTGTTGCGCTGCTGCTCGAGCGCCTCTTCGAGACCGGCGCCTTCCCAGCCGGCCGAGAGGTTGATCGCGCTGTGAATTCCCCGGCGATCGAAGAGCGCGAGCACCGTGCGCGTCGCCGTCGGATCCACGTGCGTGTGCACGTCGAGCACCGGCAGCGAGGCGCGCGCGTAGGCGCTGGTGTCCCATCGGGATGAACCGCTCGGGACGCGCACATCGTTCGGCGAAACCGCGCTATCCGTGCTCGTGGCACCGGCGTCGCGCAGCGAGGCAACGCTCGGCACGCGCACCGGTGTTGGCCGCTGCGGCGATGGCTCGGGCGGGCGCGAAGGGCACGCCAACGGCATCGCGACCACGGTCGCGACCGCCAGCGCTGGGACGAGTTTGCATAGCGCCCTTGAAATCAAGAGCTTTCCGTTGACGCGCATAGGTGGGTCCAGTCAGACTTCGATCCACGCGCGCCACGGTCGAGGAGGCTGCGGCGCGGAGGAGGAATCGGAGAGGCCATGGCGAAAGCGATGACCAAGTCCAAGCTCGTCGAGGTCATCGCCGAGCGCACCAAAATCACCAAATCGCGAGCTGAAGAGGTCGTCAACACGATCTTCGACACCATGGCCGAGGCGATGACGCGCGGCGAAGGCATCGAGATTCGTGGCTTCGGCTCGTTCACGATCCGGTCGTACGAGGGGTACACCGGACGCAATCCGAAGACGAACACCCCTGTCGAAGTGAAGCCAAAGAAGCTCCCGTTCTTCAAGGTCGGCAAGGACCTGAAGGACCTCGTCGCGTCGAAAGCGCACATCCCGCTGCCGACCGACGACGAGGACGACGACGACGACGAGGGCGACGACGGCGACGAGTGAGCCGCGCGCGAGCCGCCGCTGACACTGCGGGGGTTTCGTCGGAGGCGATTGCGGTTACAGTCCGCGCGCCATGACTGACGTCAAGAAATCGATGGCGCTCATCGAGCGGGGTGCCGTCGAAATCCACGAGAAAAAAGAGCTCGAAGCGCGCCTCGCCGAGGGCCGTCCCTTGCGCGTGAAGGCCGGCTTCGATCCCACGCGCCCCGACCTGCACCTCGGGCACGTCGTGCTCATGAACAAGCTTCGGCAGTTTCAAGAGCTCGGCCACCACGTGATCTTCATCGTCGGAGACTTCACCGCGCAGGTCGGTGATCCCACGGGGCGCAACAAGTCCCGGCCTCCGCTCACGAAGGAAGAAGTGCTCGCCGGCGCGAAGACCTACGCCGAGCAAGCGCTCAAGGTGCTCGACAAGGACAAGTGCGAGATCCGCTACAACTCCGAGTGGCTCGACAAGCTCACGCCGCAGGACCTCGTGCGCCTCGCCGCGCGTCGCACGGTCGCGCGCACGATGGAGCGCCGGGATTTTCGCGAGCGGTTCGAGAACAACCAGGACATCTACCTGCACGAGTTCTTGTACCCGCTGTTTCAAGCGTACGACTCGGTCGCGATCGAAGCGGACATCGAGCTCGGCGGCACCGATCAGCTCTTCAACCTGATGGTGGGCCGTGATTTGATGGGCGCGTATTCAATGCGCCCGCAGATGGTGCTCACCGTTCCGCTGCTCGAAGGGCTGGACGCCAAGCTCGTCGACGGCAAGGTCGAGGGCCCCAAGATGTCCAAGAGCGCGGACAACTACGTGGGCGTCGCAGAGCCTCCGTTCGAGCAGTTTCGCAAGCTCATGCTGGTCAACGACGGCGTGATCTGGCGCTACTTCGAGCTGCTGAGCGCGCTGCCCGCGGACGAGATCGCCGCGCTGCGCGCGAAGTGCGAGGCGCCCGGAGCCGCGCCGCGCGAGGGACAGCGCGTGTTCGCGCGAGAGATCGTCACGCGCTTTCACGGCGCGGACGCGGCGATCGAGGCCGAGACGCGCTACGAGGCGCAGCGAGGGAGCGGGGCGTTTCCCGCGGATGCGCCGAGCTTCACCGTGGCGGGAGACGCCGCGAAGGGCGGCATCTGGGTGGCGAAGGCGCTCGAGCTCGCGAAGCTCGCGACGAGCTCGAGCGAAGGAAAGCGCCACGTTCAGGGCAAGTCCGTCACGATCAACGGCGCGCGCTACACGGACGCTCAGGGCATCCTCGCCTCGGGACAAACGTACGAGGTGATCGTCGGCGGCAAGAACAAGCTCTTCGCGAAGATCACCGTCGCGTGACCGCCGCTCAGCGCGCGCGCTCGATCGCGGGGTGAAGCATCGCGCGGGGGATCGCGCGCACCCGACCGATGGGCGAGCCAGCGCGCACCGAGAGCCGCGTGAACACGTCCATGACGACCGGGACCGCGTGAAACCACTGCGCCTCGCTCACGCCGCGCAGGCACTCAGCGCGCGGCCCGTCGACGACGAGCACCCAATCTTCGCGCGTGGCGACGAGCAGCGAAGGCTTCACGAGCACGCGCGGGTCGCCGTGGGTGTGCGCCATCGCGTAGTGCGCGAAGTACAGAAGCGACGGGTCGTCCGCGGGCATCTCTCGCAGCGGATGCAGCGCGGCGCGCAGCGCGAGCGCGCGAGCGTCGATCGCGCTGGGGTCGCAGCGACAACGCGTGTGCGCGCCGTAGTTCTCAGCGTTGAAGGCGAGCTCTGCGCGCACGATGAGCGAGCGCTGCTCGCGTGCCACGGCGCTCGTGAGCGACAACGCGACCGCGTCGGACTGGGCGGGGTCGACCAGCGAGTCGAGCGGCTCGCGTCCGCGCTCGCGATAGCGCTTGGTCGCGCCTTCGCGCTTCTCGGCGAAGTACTCGCGGTCGAAGAAGCCCGCGTGTCGGTCGATCATGGCCTTCGCGCACGCGGCGTCGGCGCCGGCCCAACGCACTTCATTGGGCGTCATGAGCATCGAGGCGAGGGGGCCGTCGAGCGCGATCTCGTCGACGTCCGAAGGCGCGGAGAGCGAGAGCTCGAGCCGCACGTCCGTGCGCACATCCATTCGAGCGTGCTGGATTTCGACGCGCCGATCGCTTCGGTTGTACGAGCGATCCAGCTCGAGCACGCCGCCGACAGGCTCGATCGTGAGCCCCGTGTCGATCGTCGCGACGATCGATCCGCGCCGCGTTCCGAGCGAGACCGAGCGATCGGAGCACGTCCACGTCGAGCGGTACTTTTGCAGGACAATCGCGCGCCGAGGCTGCAGCGAGAGCCCCGCGCCGTTGCCCTCGACGAACGGGACGCACGCCTGCGCCGCGCGCAGCGGAACGTTTCCGTCGAGCAACGACGACGGCGCGCGCAACGACCAGGCGTCATCGCGCCTCGTCCACAGGCGAACGATCGGATCAGCCGCCGCAGCCACCGCCGCCGCCACCGCCGCCACAACCGCCGCCGCCGCCACCGCCGCCGCAACTGCTGCTGCTGCAGCTGCTTCCGCCGGATCCGCCAGCGGGCGCGTTCTTGATGGCCTGCACGATCCCGAAGCCCACGAACGAGCCGACGACCGCGACGATCAAGCCAGAGATTCCCGCAGCGAGCGGGCCGACGCAGCCGAAGCCCGCGACCACCACGGGCCACACGCGTGGGTCTCCGTCGCTGTTCACGATGAGCGCCATGAACGCGCCGAGCACCATCGCCAGACACAGCGCGATCGCCGGCGAAAACACAGCGCCGAACATCGTGATGTACAGCGCCGTCACCACGAGCGGAGCGAACGCGATGGCGACGGTGATCCCGAGGTTGCGCGCCCACCGCTGCTTCTCGTTGTCCGGAAGCACTGGGTTCGGCAGCTGCTCGGGCGTCGGCAGCGGCGGAGGCGCGCGAAACACCTTCGGATCGACGGAGGTCGCCAACGGATACGCAGGCGCGGGGGCGGGCGGCAGCACGCCGCGCTCTTCGAGCAGCTTGGTGTACCGGCCACGCAGCGCGATGAACAAGATCGCGAGCATCGCGGCGATCCCGAAGGAGAACCCGCCGAACAGCGTTCCGAGGTTGGGCCCCTCGCGGCGGAGCGTGAGCTTGGCGGGCGTCGTCGGTCGGCACACGAATTCATCGCCCTGCGCGACGCAGCCTTCTCCCATCACCTCGAAGCCTCCCGCGACGGTGTACTGCGTGTCTGTCACGGCCACGCGAAACTGCGAGGGCCACACGAGCTCGGACGAGCGGCTCGTCCAGCGCGTGCGCTCATCGAGGTCCTGCGTGAATTCAACGACGGCGTGGCTGACCTCTTCGTAGTCGCTCACGGGGTAGCCGCGAGACAGCGCGAACTCGATCTTCCACTGCCCAGAGCTCTCTTCGCGGCGGGCTTGCACGGTCAACGGCTGGCCGTCGCGGGTGTGCGCGCGCAGCTCGCGGGGCTGGTTGGACCCGACAAACTTGAAGCCGTCGCGCTTGTTCTCAGCGGTGGGCGAGCGGTACTCGAGGTCGAGTCGCACGTCGATGGCGCCTGCGCGCGAGGCGCTCGGACGCAGCTCGAGGCGGTAGTGCTGAATGGTCGTCGCGCTGGCGATCGACGAGCAAAACACCAAGGCGATCGCGAAGACGACCGCCGAGAGCGCGCGGCGAATCACGCCGAGACCTCCCAGCGATCGACCCACTGCGCGACGCCGTCGGTGACCGAGAGCAGCGCGCCGAGCGCGTCGATCGGGGCAGGAGGACTCTTCGCCGCGCGCACGCTCGCGAGCACCGCGCGCAGCGGCTTGGCGTCGACGGAGCATCGCTTCTCGATCGCGTCGAGCATCGCGCCCTCGTCGCTGAGGTCGCGCTTGTCCGCGAGGACCAGCAGGTGGTGCAGCGTCACCATCAGGCGGTCGACGCCGTCTCGGATCGCTTGCGAGGGGTCGTCGCGGCTCGGGCCCGCGGCGATGCCCGCGAGAACGCGGTTGCGTACGCGGCGCGAGAGGCTTCGAAGCTCGAGCTCGATCGCGTGCCGAAGGTTCTCGGGGGTCACGTTGGTCTTGGCGAACGGGTCGGCGCCCGAGAGGACTCGATGGCGCGCTTTCCACTCGGAGAACTCCAGCGCAAACACGTCCGCCGCGCGCTCGACCTCTTCGTCGGTCACCACGCGCACTCGCACGCCCGCGCGCATCGACGGCGCCAGCGCCTCGGCGAGCGAGGGCATCTTCGCGAGGTAGTCGCGCTTGACCACCACGAGCAGCTCGGGCGACTGCGCGCGATCGCCGCGCGTGGGGTTGAGCGCCGCGCCGATGAGCACCACCGCCGTGCACTTGTCTCCGAGGGCCCGCTCGATCGCGCTCTTCGCCGCGTCGATCGCGGCCAGTGACTTCGCTGGCAACCAGCGCGTCGGGTCGTTTGCGCGCTCTTTCTCGTCGCTCATCCGTGCTCCGCTCCCTGTGAGAACCGCGACGATGTTCGCACAATCGACCGCGCGCGTGCTGGGCAAGCGGCGCGCTCTCGTGTTGTGCTCAGCGCGCTGTGCCACGAGCGTCCGTCGGAATCGGCTTGCGCGACGCGTACGTCGAGCCTCTTCGCGCGCTCAAAGACCGCGGCGCGCTCGACGTGCTCGAGGTCATGATCGACGACGCCCAGTTCGATCGTCGGCGCTTGGACTCGTGGCGCGCGCTCTCGAAGCGCTGGCCGCTCGTCGCGCACGGCGTGGCGCTCGGCCCCGGAGACGCCGTCGGGCTCGACGAGCGCTACCTGCGCGCGGTCGGCGACGACCTGCGCGCCGTGGGCGCGCACTGGTACAGCGAGCACCTTTGTTTTCTCAGGGTGCACAGCGACGCAGGCACGATCGACCTCGGGCACTTCGCGCCGATGGTGCTCGACGAGCCCGACCTCGCGCTGCTCGCGCGCAACGTGAGCGCGGTGCGACGGCATTGGTCCGGCGCGTTTCTGCTCGAGAATCCTGCGGACATTCTGGGATTTGCGGGGCAGGGCGACGAGCGCGGACGCGAGAGCGGGCGTCGCTACAACGCCGCGGTGCGCGCGTGCGAAGCGGGGATGCTGCTCGACCTCACCAACCTCGCGCTGCAGTCGCGCAACGATCGCTTCGACGCGGGGCTGTTTCTCGACGAGCTCGACTGGGATCGCGTGATCGAAGTGCACCTCGCCGGCGGACGCGAGGCGCGCGGGCTGTGGATCGACTCGCACGATCATCCCGTCGACGAGCAAGCGTGGGAGCTGCTCGCGTACGTGAGCAGGCGCGCCGCGCACCTTCGCGCGGTGATCATCGAGCGAGACGACCGACTCCCGCCGCTCGAGGCGCTGCTCGCGGAGGTCTCTCGCGCGCGAAGGGTGCTTCGATGACCGAGGCGGGCTCGATCAGCGAGCGGCGGCAGCGGGTGCTCGCGAAGATGATGCTCGATCCTGCGTTCGAGCGGCGCGTGCGAGACGAGCCCGCGACGGTGGCCCACGAAGAGTCCGTGGACGAGGCGTACGTGCGCGAGCTCGCGATGATCTCGGTCGAGCGCGTGCGAGAGTTTCGCGCGAGCCAGCGGCACAAGGACGAGGTGCGCGCAGGCAAGCAGCCCAAGCGCCTGCCGTGACGCGCGAGGCGTCGTCAGCGGCCGCCGAACGTGCGAACGAGGCGCACGAGCAGCTGCACCGCCTCGGGACGCAGAGACGAGAAGGCGGGCATGCGCCCGTTCTTTCCGCGGGCGATCGAGGTGGCGAACTGCTCGTCGCTGCCGCTCGCCTGAAACTCCGCGGTGCTCATGTCCGGCGGACGGATGGGCGCGCCGGGCGCGTCCGCGCGACCCTCGCGACCGTGGCAGCTCGCGCACTGCGAGGCCCACAGCGCCCGCGCGTTGGTCAGCGGATCGGTGGGCGCAGCGGCGCCGCCGCCCGGGTCCTCGGAGCTTCCGCCGGCGTTGCTGTGGTCGCTCGCGCGCCACTCGCGCAGGTCTGTCGGGGCCGAGTCGCACGCCGCGCCGAGCGCACACACAATCAAGACAAGCGCTGTTCTACGCGCTCGCATCACTCTGCGGCTCCCTCGCTCGCGTCGGTCTTCTGGTAGAGCGCGCCGCCCTTCGCCAGAAACTCTGCGGACTTCTCTTGCATGCCCTTCTCGATCGCGTCCTGCTCAGCGAGCCCTTGCTTCGCGGCGTACTCGCGCACGTCCTGCGTGATCTTCATCGAGCAGAAGTGCGGTCCGCACATCGAGCAGAAGTGCGCGCTCTTGGCGTTGTCGCTCGGCAGCGTCTCGTCGTGAAACGCGCGGGCGGTGACGGGATCGAGCGAGAGGTTGAACTGGTCTTCCCAGCGAAACTCGAAGCGCGCGCGAGAGAGCGCGTTGTCGCGGTCCTGCGCGCCGGGGTGCCCCTTCGCGAGGTCCGCGGCGTGCGCGGCGATCTTGTACGTGATGACGCCGGTCTTCACGTCGTCGCGGTTGGGCAGCCCCAAGTGCTCCTTGGGCGTGACGTAGCAGAGCATCGCCGTGCCGAACGAGCCGATCATCGCCGCGCCGATCGCCGAGGTGATGTGGTCGTAGCCCGGAGCGATGTCCGTCACGAGCGGCCCCAACGTGTAGAAGGGCGCCTCGTGGCAGAGCTCGAGCTGCAGGTCCATGTTCTCTTTGATCTTGTGCATCGGAACGTGTCCGGGCCCCTCGATCATCACCTGCACGTCGTGCTTCCACGCGATCTGCGTGAGCTCGCCGAGCGCGCGAAGCTCGCCGAACTGCGCCTCGTCGTTGGCGTCGGCGATCGATCCGGGACGCAGCCCGTCGCCGAGCGAGAAGCTCACGTCGTACTTCTTCATCACCTCGCAGATTTGCTCGAAGTGCGTGTAGAGGAAGTTCTCTTTGTGATGCGCGAGGCACCACCGCGCCATGATGCTCCCGCCGCGCGAGACGATGCCCGTCACGCGCTTCTGCGTGAGCGGAACGTGGTGCAGAAGCACCCCCGCGTGGATCGTGAAGTAGTCCACGCCCTGCTCAGCCTGCTCGACCAGCGTCTCCAAGAACAGGTCGATGTTCAGCTCTTCGACCTTGCCCTTGACCTTCTCGAGGCACTGGTAGATCGGCACCGTTCCGATCGGCACCGGCGAGTTGCGCAAGATCCACTCGCGCGTCTCGTGGATGTTCTTACCCGTCGAGAGGTCCATCACCGTGTCGGCGCCCCAGCGAATGGACCACTGGAGCTTCTCGACCTCTTCGCGGATCGAGCTCGTCACGGCGCTGTTGCCGATGTTCGAGTTGATCTTCACCAAGAAATTGCGGCCGATGATCATCGGCTCGAGCTCGGTGTGCTTGATGTTCGCCGGGATGATCGCTCGGCCCCGCGCCACTTCGTCGCGGACGAACTCGGGCGCGACGTTCTCGCGGATCGCCACGAAGCGCATTTCTTCGGTGATCTCGCCGCGACGGGCGTAGTGCATCTGCGAGAAGTTTGTGTCGCCGCGGGACGCGCGCTTCTCGATCCACGGCTGTCGCAGCTTCGGCAGACCCTTTCGCACGTCGCAGCCCTGCGGGCCGGTCGTGTCGTACACGCGAACCGCAGGCTCGCCGCCGGACACGTGGATCTCTCGCATCGGAACGCAGAGCCCATCCTTCTCGACGTAGACCTTCTTCGAGTTCGGCAGGTCTTCGTCGATCGATCGAAGCTGGTTATCCGCGCTCGTCGGGATATCCGAAGAGTCCACCCGAAGGGATCGCGTGCTGTTGGCCGTCGTGGTGCGGGGCGTGTTGTTTTCGCTGCTCATCGTCGTTCTCTCTCCCTCCGCCGGCATGACCCGGAGCAGGTTCTTGGGGTCGCGAGCGTCGCTCGCCTCTCAGCCCGTCAGCGTTCGTCAGGGCTCCCCCGGAGTGATGAAGCGCCGTCGAAGCGCCGCATCGGGGTGGTGGTTTTCAACGGCGGCCGCTGGATTCGCCGCGAAACACGCGGCGCGTCTCCAACGACCGTCGGCGACAATAGCGCGGGACGGTGCGACAACCGCCGCGCTTCGGCAAGCGTCTGCGTGGGGCGAACGCAGGGTCGATGAAGTTCTCGTTGATCGACCGGCGCAAGAAGTACGATTGTTCGAAGTCGTCTCGTGATGGCAACGCTCGATCAACGCTCGCGGTGGCTCGAATCCCTGCTGGTCGCACAGCCGGTCAGCCGAGCCACGCTCTTCGAGCGGCCGCCGTGGAACCGCTCGATCCGCGTGAGCTCGGCGAGCACCGCCGGCGGTCCCTTCGAAATCCGCGGCGGCCCTGCGGTCGACAGCGCGCGCGCGCACGGTCGGCTCGAGGTCTGCCTCGAGCTCGCAGACCGGCGAGAGTGGCTCGCGGACCTCGAGCCCGTCGAGGCGCTCAACCGATGGAGCCATGACGCGCACAGCCCCGTGCCGATGCTTCTTTCAGCGCTCTTGCACGACCTGAAGAACTCGCTCGGCGCCCAGTCGCTCTTGCTCGGCAGCGCTGAGCGCGAGCTCAAGACGGCCTCGGACGGATCGCGCTCGGTGCGCTTCGATCCGCTGCTCGAGTCGATCGCGCTCTGCCGCGAGTCGGTCGCCATCGCCGCGGATCGCGCACAGCTCGCGCAGTGGATGCTCAGCGCCTCGGCGCCGCCGTCCATGAGCGGCGAGACCTGGCTGCGGCTCGCGGTGGCCGGGCTCGCGAGCGATGAGCGCGAGCGACTGCAACGCCTCGTCGCGCCCGACGCTCGCTCGGGGCCGCGCGGAGACATCCGCTCGCTCGTCTCGACGGCGACCGCGCTGTGCGCCGTCGCCAGCGCCGGGGATCGAACCGCGCTGCGGTCGCAGCCGTCCTCCGCAGAGCTGACGTGCCAGGACGACGAGCTCGTGTTGAAGGTGACCGTTCCATCGAGGGCGCTGTCCCGAGAGTCGTTTTGGGCCGCGGCGACGCAGCGCAATTCGTCCGACGGAGGACGAAACGAAACCCTCGTGGGCCTCGCCGAGCTGCTCGCATCGCGCGAGGACTTCTCGCTCATCGCCGACAGCGCCGTTGGGACGACGTTGCTCGTCCGCGCGCCGCGCTCGTCGGGAGTGCTTCGTTGACCGAGCGCGCGATCTACGTTGTCGCGCTGTTCTTCGCCGCCGCGCTCTCGTTCGCGATCGAGCCCATGGCGGCCAAGGCGCTCCTGCCTGCGCTCGGCGGCTCGTCCGCCGTGTGGACCACGTGCCTCTTGTTCTTTCAGCTCGCGCTGCTCGCCGGATACGCCGCGCAGTTCGCGCTCGCGCGTATCCGCGCGCCCTCCGCGCGGCTGCTCGCCCACGGCGCGCTGCTGCTCGCGCCGCTCGCCCTCGCGCGCTTCGACCTCGTCGAGCGCGCCGCGCTCTCCGCGCGATCGTCGAGCCCCGTGCTCGCGGCGCTCGCGTTTCTCACGGTCACCGTCGGCGCGCCGTTCACCGCGCTCTCGACGGTCGCGCCCGCGCTGCAGCGATACTTCACGCTCTCGACCCGCGAGAACCCATATCGCCTGTACGCCGCGAGCAACCTCGGCTCGATGGTCGGGCTCTTCGGCTATCCGCTGATCATAGAGCCGACGCTCAGCTTGCCGACGCAGTCCACCGTCGCGCGCGTCGCCTACGCCGCGGTCGTGTGCGTGGTGCTCGCGCTCGGCGCGCGCGCGACGCGACGATCCAAAGACCACGCGGCGAGCGGCGAGGCCGAGCGAGCGGACGAAGCTGCGAGCGATCGCGGTGACGCGCCGTCGTGGGCGCTGCTCGCGGCGATCCCGTCCGCGCTTCTCGCGACGACGAGCGCGCTGATCGCCAGTGATTTGCCTGGTGTTCCGCTGTTGTGGGTGCTGCCGCTGGCCACCTACCTCGCGACGTTCGTCGCGGCGTTTCGCCGAGCGAGGCCCGCGCCGCGATGGATGTCGCGCGCGCTCGTGTTGCTCGCGCTGATCCTCGTCCCGCTCACCGCGCGCAGGATGACGAGCCCGTTCGCGCTGTTGCTCGCGCTGTACCTCGGGTTTCTCGCGATCGCCTCGTTCACCGCGCACGCTCGCCTCGCGTCCCTCGCTCCTTCGGCCCCCAGACTCGAGCGCTTCTACCTCGCCATCGCCGTAGGCGGCGCGCTCGGAACGCTCGCCTTCGGCGTCCTTCCCCCGATGATCCTCTCGGACCTCTGGGAGATGCCGCTCGCCGTCGCGCTCGCCTGCGCGAGCAACATCGAACGAGAGCAGCGAGAGGCGAGCCGCTCACGGGCTCGGTGGCTGTGGGCCGCGCTGCCCGCGCTGTGGGTGCTCGCGGTCTCGCTGTGGGTTCGATCGAGGGCGATCGAGGTGAGCGCAGGGTGGGTGGGCGCCGCGTATGTTCCTGCGATTTTGCTGGCGGGACGCAACTCGACGCACGCGCGCAGCTTCGTCGTGACGCTCGCGGCGTTCGCGCTCGCAGCGTCGACCTTCGAAGCCTCTGCGAGCCACACGCTCGCGCGCTCACGAGGGTTCTTCGGAACCGCGCGCGTCCAGAGCTCCGAGCGCGACGCCTTCACGGTCCTCGTTCACGGGACCACCATCCACGGCGTCGAGAAGCGCTCGCTCCGCGGTCAGTGCGTCCCGCGCGCGTACTACTTTCGCGAGGGCCCGCTCGGCCGCGCATTCGCAGCTCGCAGGCAGCGCAACCGCGTCGAGTCTGTCCTCGCCGTGGGCCTCGGCGCTGGTTCGATCGCGTGCTTCGCGCGCCCCGAAGAGCGCTGGACCTTCGTCGAAATCGACCCCGCCGTGGCCGAGCTCGCGCTGGATCGGCGGTTCTTCACGTTCTTGTCGGACAACCCGCTCGGCCACGCACCAGAAATCAAAATCGCAGACGGAAGACTGGCGCTTCGCGACGAGCCGCCGGCGTCTCGGTCGCTGGTGATCATCGACGCGTTCAGCTCGGACTCCGTTCCGCTGCACCTGCTCACGCGCGAGTCGCTGCGGCTCTCGCTGCGCGCGCTCGACCACGACGGCTGGCTCTTGATGCACGTGAGCAATCACGCCCTCGATCTGCCGCGCGTGCTCTCCGCGCTCGTTCGCGAAGAGGGCGTCGCGGCCCGCACCAACGCCGACGCCGTGGACTTCACCCACCGCGGAAACACTCCCACTTGGGTCGTCATCGCTCGGGACCCGCGCTCGCTCGAGCCGCTCGGCTCGCAGTGGATCGCGCTGCCCGACCCGCGCGGACTGCGGGCGTTCACCGACAACCACGCCTCGATCGTCCCCGTGATCCGCTGGTGAGCGTCACCAATCCTCGACGCCCGGCAGCTTGAGCGAGCTCGTGCGGACCCGCTCTTCGAGCCGCGCGAGCCGCTTCAACATCGCGCCGTCTTTCTCCGCGCCGATCGCGCGCCGCGCGTGCTCGAGCGCCCGCCACGGATCGCGATACTTGTGCTCGTAGAGCTTGCTGAGCTCCAAGTGCGCCCACGCCTCATCCGGAGCGTGTTCGAGCACGAGCTGCAGCGCTTCTTTCGACCGACCATGCTCGCCGCGCTTTCGATGCGCCTTCGCCGCGACGGCCCCTGCGCGCGCGGCCACCGTGCGATCGCGGCCCATGCTCGCGCGGTCCAGCGCCTCGCTGGCCATGCTCACCGCGAGCTCGTGCGCGCCGGCGCGAAGCGCGGTCTTCGCGAGCCCCGCCATGTCGCTCGGCTCGAAGCGACCCACCGCGTCGTCTCCGGTCACGCGCGCTGCGAGCTCGCCGACGAGCGCCGCCATCGCGATGACGTCCCAGAGGTTGTGCTCGACCACCGGGATCAGCCCCTCTGCGTCTCCGTGCCGAAGAAACGCGCTGTACCGCGACGGAATCTCCGAGCCGTGCACGTCGCCCTCTCGCACAAATCCCAGGACGTCACGCTCGAGGTGAACGAGGCGACACTGGTCCATGCGATCGCCGTAAATTCGTCGAGCGACGTGGACCAGGTCGAAGTGCGGCGGCGTCTCGGGGACGCCCAGGCGGTTCATGATGAAGCGCGCGCGCAAGAGCGGAAGATCGAAGGCCTTGCCGTTGAACGAGACCAGCGCCGTGCTCTGCTCGATCCGCTCGCGAAGCGCGCACAACAGCGCGGGCTCCTCCGAGGGCTCGCGCAGAAACCACTGCTCGACGACGAAGCGCCCGTCGTCGAAGCGGCCCGCGCCGACCAGAAACGCCATCATCCCCGTGCCGCCCGAGAGCCCCGTGGTCTCGGTGTCGATGAAGAGCGCGCGGCTCGGGTCGAAGCCCTCGAGCTTTCGATCGATCGCCAGCGTCGCGATCGCCTCTGCCTTCGCCGCCAACGCCGTCTTCAACGGAACGTGCCCGTGCGTCGCCGTCACGTCGTACACCCGCGAGCGCACGTCGATCGCCCCGTCGCTGCGCTCGACGCGCGCGAACGGCAGCTCGCTCAGCGCCCGCTCTTTGGCCTCTCGCGTCGCCCGCTCAGCGCGCTTGCTCGGCTTGGCCGCGAGCGCGCGCACTCGCTCGCGCAGCTCTTCGATCCTGCGTTTTCGCTCGCGGGTACGCTCGTCCTCGACCTCCTCGAGCGCGATCGGCAGCACGCCTTCGCGCTCGCGCTCGACGGGCTCGCTCTCCGCCGGCTCGGCCTTCGCCTCGGTCTTCGCGGCGAGTCGCGCGAGCTTCTTTCGCAGGTCTGCCACGGCGACGCTCACTGACTGCGGGGCACGCCCGCGTCCTTCAACAGCTCGATCGCGATCTCTTTGCGACCCATGATGCCGCGGCCTTCACCAGGAGAAACACAGGCGGGACAGCCGTCGCTGCACGGGCACGTCTCGATCAGCTCTCGCGCTTGCACGAGCAGGTTCTCGCGCAGCTCGAACGCGCGCGCCGAGAGCCCGACGCCGCCCGCGGCGTTGTCGTAGAGAAAGATCGTGGGGTCGAAGCCAGGCGCGCCGTGCTTCATCGGCCTCGAGGTTCCGTCGCTCTTGTCGCCGAGCGTGTAGCCGAGGTCGCGCGGGTCGCACATCAACGCGAGGGACGTCACCGCTTCGAGCGCGTGCGCCACGCCGCGAATGCCCTCGAGCACCGCGCTGCGACCGCGGACGCGACCGATCCCGTCCTCGACCGCCGCGAGCGCCTGCACGCGCTCTTCGGGAAACGTCAGCCAAAACGCGCTCGTCTGCATCGTGATCTCGGGCAGCCGAACGTCGCCGTACCCGAGGTTCTCGTGCGTGAAGAACTTCACCTTCTTGAAGCCCGTCACGCGCTCGACGACCTCGACCTCGCCGAGCGCGCAGACGTTTTCAGGCAGCGAGAACACGCCGGCGGCCTCGCCTTCGTCGAGCACAGAGACGCTCACCGCCGTCGAGGCATCGGTGAAGTAGTCCGCCTCGACTTTGCGCACGAACGCCTTGCGATTGTCATAGTCGAGCCGCTCGACTTGATACGTGTCCGCTTCGAGCTGATAGATCGCCTGCTCGAACAGCGAGGTGTGCGCGCCCTTCCAGTCGACCTCGCCGATGGCGCGACCGTGCTCGACGTCGACCACGACGAAGTTGTCCATGCCCGTCGAGCGCAGGCCCACGCTCTGCGCCGGGTATTGATCGGCGATCCAGTGCCACCGCGTCCCGCTCTTGTGCAACACGCCGTTGCGCGCGAGGTAGGCGAGCGCGTCCTGGGTGACGTCCTTCGGGACATCCGCGTAGGCTTCGTCCGTCGAGAAGGGCAGCTCGAAGCTGGCGCACTTCAAGTGCTGAACGAACACCTCGACGTTGTCCGGGTCGATGCGCGCTTCTTCCGCGGGTCTGCCGAAGAGAAAGCGCGGCTCGCGCGTGAGGTACTGATCGATCGGATTGGACGACGCCACGAGGACCGCGACGGACGGCGCCTGCCTTCGCCCCGCGCGCCCGAAGCGCTGCCAGGTCGCGGCGACCGAGCCGGGGTAGCCCGCGCACACGACGGCGTCGAGCTCTCCCACGTCGATGCCGAGCTCGAGCGCGTTGGTCGCCACGACGCACTTGATCGCGCCCTCTCGCAGCCCCCGCTCGATGCGTCGCCGCGCTTCCGGCAAATACCCGCCGCGATACGCTTGGATCCACTCTTGCGGAACGTCGTCTCGCGCCAACGCCGCCCGCACGTACCGCAGCATCACCTCGACGCTCGTGCGAGAGCCGCCGAACAAGATCGTGCTCACGTCGGCGCGCACCAGGTCGCTCGTGAGCTTCACTGCTGCTTTCAGGTAGCTCTGGCGAATCCCGAGGTCGGCGTTGACCACCGGCGGGTTGTACAAGAGCACTCGGCGATCGCCGCTCGGGGCGCCCGACTCGTTGACCAGCGTGATGCCCTCGGCGTCGACGCCGAGCAGGCGCGCCGCGTGTTCGCGCGGGTTTCCGATGGTGGCTGATGCGCAAATGAACGTGGGATTCGACCCGTGAAACCGCGCCACGCGCTGAAGCCTTCGCAGCACGTGCGCGAGGTGCGAGCCGAGCACGCCCTTGTACATGTGCAGCTCGTCCACGATCACGTACTCGAGCGCCGAGAGCGCCGAGGCCCACGTCGCGTGGTGCGGAAGGATCCCCGCATGCAGCATGTCGGGGTTGCTGATGATCACGCCGCCCCGCGCTTTTGCAGCGCGACGCGCGTCACCCGCGGTGTCTCCGTCGAACACCGCGGCGGTGCGCTCGATCTTCGCGTCTTCGAGCAGCGCGCGAATCGACTGCTCTTGATCGCGCGAGAGCGCCTTCGTCGGAAACAGGTACAGCGCGCGCGCGTTGGGGTTGCGCGCGAGGGCGTCGGCGACGGGCAGGTGATAGCAGAGCGACTTTCCCGAGGCCGTCGGGGTTGCGATCACCGTGTGCTTGCGGGCGAGGGCGCTCGCGACCGCCTCGGCCTGGTGTGAATAGAGCCGATCGATCCCGCGGTGATGCAGCGCATCGTGCAACGCCCGGTGCAACGCCGCGGGGATCGCCGCCGTCGAAGCGGTCTTCGCCGCGTAGTGCTCGTGCGCGCAGAGGCAGTCGCTGACCTCGCCGCGAGCGATCCAGCGATCGACGACAAACTGCACTCCGCGATCGCGCTCCCAGGGGGCCTTGGGCATTGGGGGTGATCGGAGACTGTACGGGTGCTCAGCGCGAGCGCAAGCAGCTCTGTTCGAGCGCCTCGAAGAACCGCGGCGCGAACTCAGGGAAGTGCAACATGTCGAACAGGTGCACGTGCGAGTGCGCCGCCATGGACTTCGTCCGCAGCAAGTGCATTCGAAACTGCCACTGCCTCGCCGCTGCGATCTGCGCGTCGAGCGCGTCGTTCAGCGGTTCGGCGCTCGGCGTCGCGGCGCTCGGCGAGACGAGTACAAACTCGGCCTCGCTCAGCGCTTCGGGAGACGCTCGCGAGAGCAACCACGAGAGCGCCGCGAGCGGTCGGTGCGTCGCCGTCGGCCGAAGGCGAACGAGAAGCTCACGCACCGTCATTGCGGGCACAAGCTCGATCTGCTCGATCGTCGGGCGGTCGGCGACGATCAAGTACGCCGGTCGATGTCGATGCGTCGCGCTCGCCGCAGCGAGCAGCACGAGCGCGAGCGCGACGAGCTCGTCTCCTTGCGAGGTGGAAGTGACCGTGATGAACACCGCGCCCGAGCGCCGCACTTCGAGCGCTCCCCTTCGCTCGACGGCGCGTTGCTTCTCGCGCACCGCCGCGCGACGCCATCGAAGCCAGTCGATCGCCTGCCCTCGGCTCATCAGCGCGTCGGGATCGACCGCGGGACGCGCGACCGCGGGGCGCGACGAAGAGTCCTGCGCGCTCTGCAACGAGATTCGCAGGTCGAACACGGCGCCGTCGGCGCTCGTCTCGAGCGAGGGCTCGATGGCCGTCGCCGCCTCGCCGAGCGTCGCTGCGGCTCTCGTCGACGGCGCCCAGTCGATCTCAGGAGGGCCCGACATCGTACGCTCGCGCGCTTGAACGACGGTCGTCGAGGCCCATCGAGCGCGCAGCTCTGCGCGCACCCCGCGGTCCGCCAGCGGCTCCCACAGCCCGCGAATCGCCTCGTCGTTCGGGCCGCTGTCCAACCAGCCAGCGCGCTCGCGCGCGAGCGCCCGACCCGCGCGCATCTTTCGCTCGGTCGCCCACGCGTGCTCGAGCACGGTGACGATGTCGTCCAGCGCCACAGCGACCGCGCTCGGACGCATGCACGTCGCGCTTCGAAGCTCGCTGCTCGCGATCGTGTCGAGCACCGCCGCGCGCAAGAGAGGCTCGGGCCAGCGAAGCTCGCTCGCGCTCACGCACTCTCCGCGCAACAGCGCAGCGCCGATCACGTCGAGCGCGCGCAGCACGTCCGCCGGAGCGCCGCGACTCGCCCGAGGCGCCACCTTCCACACGTCGAGCGAGACCGGCGCCGTCATGACTCTGCCACCGGAAGCGCCGCGATCCTGCCGCGCAGCGCGCTCACCATCGCGACCGCAGGCTCGACCGCCGCGAGCAAATCGCTCGCGAACCCGCGGTCGCTCTCGCTCGTCTCGCTCCAAACGCCCTGCGCGTTCGACTCGAGCAGACGCTTGCACTCGACGCGCAGGTCGCGGAGGTCGAGCGCGATCGTCGCGAGCCACTCGATGCGCGCGTCGATGTGCGAAGACTCGAGCGCGCGCTGCTCGGTGATCGGCTCGTTGGGCTCTTCGATCGTGGCGACGCTCGCGGGGTTCTCCGTGTACTGACGCAGCTCGGACACGCGCCCCACGAAGAAGTGCGTGTACAGCTCGCTGGCCGTGTACGCCTCGCGCGAGCCCGGGTTGATCGTCCCCGTGGGCCGCTTGAAGAGCCGCTCGCCCACCGCGGTGCGGTGCTCGACCGTCCGGGTCGCAGCAGTGGTGACATCGCCGTTTGGCGTGCGAAACAGAGGAGTCCCCGCGCGATCGAGCTTCTGCACGCGCACCGCGTTGTCCTCGTCGAGCGCCGCCGAGAGCGCCCTCAACGCCGTGAAGATCCGCTCGGTGCGCGCCGAGAACGTCGCGCGCACACCCGCGCTCACCCAGCGCGAGGCCACCTCGGCCCCGCGCGGACCGTCGGACGAAAACATCCCCGCCAGCGTCCGAAGCGGCGCCAACGTCACGCTGTCTTCACCCTCGCAATACGCCACGACCCGCAAGACCGACGTCACGGCCAACCACCATCGATCGCTGCGCGCGACGCCCGCCTCGTTGGTCGCGGCGCGCAGCTGCTGCAGCGCTTCGATCACCCATGACGAGAGCGCAACGCCCGCGCTCTCGCGGCGAACGCGCTCGATCAGCGCCCACGAGAGCTTCGGCTCCCGCGGGCCCTCGGGCTCGGACCGCTCTGCGAGCAACGCGGCGAACGCGTGCGCCGGCAGCGGGTCGACCTCCACTCTGAACACGAATCGATCGAGCAAGACCGGGTCGGCGCCGTCGACGGTGAGCGACGTCGCGACCAGCGCGGACGGTCTGCGATCGAGCAGCGATTTCACAGCTCGAAGCGACGCTCCGCGGGCCTCGAGCGCGTCGTCGACGACGAACACGGCGCCCGCTTCGTCGAGCGCGGCGCGATCGAAGAGCACGGCGTCTGGCGCGAGCGCATCCACGGTGGACTCGATGCATTTCGCTCCAACCACCGCGGCCGCCGCGCGCGCCATCGTGGTCTTCGCCGTCCCGGGCGGTCCGATGAGCAAGATGGGCTGCCCTGCCACGAGCGCCAGCACGAGCCATCGAGCGGCGTCCCTCCGGGCGACCAGCCCGCGGTGAACATCGTCGATCGCCGCGCCAATCGCCGCGCGAAGCGAGCCTCGATCCAACGCCGCGCCGTCGCTCGAAGGGCCTTCGGCGCTCCCCATTGCCAAGTCGTCTCCGTCCATGACCGTCCGGCCGAAGAGTGTACGCTCGCGCCCCGAGCAAAGCCCATGGCCGCAGACCTGATTCGATTTGGCGTCGCGATGGACGCAGAATTACTCGCCCGCTTCGACGATCACCTCGCGCGTCGCGGATACGCAACGCGATCCGAGGCGCTGAGAGACCTCGTCCGCGCAGACCTCGCCGCCGCGCACGTCGCTGACGGCGGCCTCACCGCCGCGACGCTCACCGTCGTGTACGACCACCACGTCCGCGAGCTCACCGAGAAGCTCACCGAGATGCAGCACGAGCTCGGAGAGAAGGTCGTCTCGACGCTGCACGTGCACCTCGATCACGACCACTGCCTCGAGGTGATCGTGATGCGAGGCCCGGCGGGAGCAATCCAAGCCGCGGCCGATCGCATCCTCGCGACGAAGGGCGTCGAGCACGGAAAGCTCGTGATCACAGCGCTGCCTGACGGCCACCACCACGGCCACGATCACCACGGCCCGCACAGCAAACCACCGCACGAGCACCGCTGAACACCGACCATGGACCAACAAGAGATCAACGCGCGCGACCGCGAATGGCTCGCCACCGTCTACCGAGGAGACACCGATCCGCAGCTCACCGTGCGCGCGATCGTGCTCGGAATGCTCCTCGGCGCCCTCATGAGCTTCTCGAACCTGTACGTGGGCTTGAAGATCGGCTGGGGCCTCGGCGTCGCTATCACCTCGAGCATCCTCGCGTTCGGGATCATGTCGATCCTGCGCAAGGTCGGCATCGCCAAGAGCGACTTCACCGCGCTCGAGAACAACACGATGGCCTCGTGCGCCAGCGCTGCCGGGTACATGTCCTCCGCGGGTTTGGTGAGCGCGATCCCAGCGCTCGACATGATGATCCGAGAGAACCCGTCGCTCGCGCCGATGCGCATGTCGAACTTCTCGATGATGCTCTGGCTCGGCGCGATCTCGGTGCTCGGCGTGCTGATGGCCGTCCCGCTCAAGCGGCAGCTGATCAACGTCGAGCAGCTGAAGTTTCCTTCGGGCGTGGCCGCGGCCGAGACGCTCAAGAGCATGTACTCGCAGGGCGGGGACGCGATCTTGCGCGCGCGCGCACTGGTGTACTCGAGCCTCGCCGGAGCGCTCTTGAAGTTCGTCACCGAGGCCAAGACCGCGCCTGCTGAAGACATCGCCGGCGCCGGTCGCGTGAGCCGCGCGCTGCACTGGGCGTTCTCGTGGAAGACCTGGACCGCGCCCGAGATCCTCTCGCCCGCGATCATGTTCAAGGGCTATCCGCTCGCGAGCTTCTCCGTTGGCCTCGCGCCCTCGTCGCTCATGCTCGCCGCAGGCGCGATCATCGGCTTGAAAATCGGCGTCTCGCTGTTTCTCGGATCCGCGATCAACTACCTGGTGCTCGCGCCGTGGCTGATCGACCACGGGGTGTTCGAGAAGGTCGTGCGCGGCGTCGCAGAGATGTCTCCCGCCGCGATCAAAGCGCGCCATCACATCCCCGTGAGCGTACCGCCGGGACACCATCCAATGCTCTTCGCTGCCATGCGCGGCGGATGGAGCGTGTGGCCCGGAACGTCGCTCATGGTGACGGCGGGACTGCTCTCGTTCGCGTTCAAGTGGCGCATGGTCGTGCGCGCGTTCTCGGGGCTCGGAGCGCGCTTTCGCGCGATGTTCGGCAAGGGCGGCGACGAGCAGGTCGAGCTCGACGAAACGCAGCAGAAGATGGCCTCGATCGAAGTGCCCGCGAGCTGGTTCGTCACGGGATTCATCCTCTCGGGCGTCGCGACGGTGCTGCTCCAGAACACGCTCTTCGGGATCAAGTGGTGGATCGGCATCGGAGCGGTGCTGCTCACGTTCTTGCTCTCGATCGTCGCCGCGCGCGCGACCGGCGAGACCGACATCACGCCCATCGGCGCGATGGGAAAGATCACGCAGCTCATGTTCGGCGGCTTCGCTCCCACGCAGCCCGCCGTGAACTTGATGACCGCGAACGTGACCGCCGGAGCGGCGAGCCACGCTGCCGATCTGCTCACGGATTTGAAGACGGGGCACTTGCTCGGAGGCTCGCCGCGCAAGCAGTTCATCGCGCAGATGTTCGGCGTGTTCGCTGGCTCGCTCGCGTGCGTTCCCGTGTACCGAATCATCGCGCGCCCCGAGACGCTCGGCACGACCGTCCCGGCGCCCGCCGCAGTGACGTGGAAGAGCGTCGCCGAGCTGCTCACCAAGGGCTTCGACGCGCTGCCGATGTTCGCCAAGCAAGCGATGATCGCCGGAGCCATCCTGGGCGCCGTCCTCGCGACGCTCGAAGAGTTCGCGCCCAAAACCAAGAAGTACCTGCCCTCGTCGACGGGGCTCGGGATCGCGCTGGTGATTGATTTCAAAGACTCGTTCGCGATGTTCCTGGGCGCGGTCATCGCGTGGGTGCTCGCGAAGAAGCGCGCGGATCTCGACGAGCGCTACACGGTCGCCGTCTCGTCGGGAGTGATCGCCGGCGAGAGCTTGATGGGCGTCGCGCTCGCGTTCTTCACGGTGATCTTTCACACGTTCGCGAGCTGAGAAATCACTCGCTGACGGATGATTGTATCGGCGCGCTTCACAATGGTCTGTCGATCTTTTCGATAGACGCGACAGCCAATGCGACCGACGATTCGAGAGTGCAGGAGTTCATTTGAGCGCCTGCCGTCGTGAAGGAGAGGAGCCAGAGTCGTAGGGAGCGAACGACTCGTCACCGCAGCATTTCGATGCTCCGGTGATGAGAGCGGTGACCATTTTCGTTCCCATCCGATGCCCCTGGTTTCGCTCCGTCGCGGCGCACTCGTTACTTCGACTGACGGCCGACAACGGCCGAAGCACCTTTGAGGGCCCCGAATGCGAAACACCCGAACTGGCTCGTTGCTGCTCTGGACCGCGGGCGCGCTGCTGCTCGCCGCGTGCTCGAACCCACCACCACCGACGCCGGACAGCTCGGCGGACGCGTCCCCCGACGCGAGCTCGGACATGAACGTCCCCCCTGCCGATGCTGCGCCTGAAGCCGCAGCGGACGCAGAGCCGATGGACACCGGCACGACGCCGGACGGCGCGGGCGCGGACGCCGCAGGCGACGCAGCTCCTCCGCCGACCGCGCGAACGCTGCCCACCAACGGCTCGGCCGTCGTTCTCACGAGCGACGATCGCTTCGCGGTCGCGGTCAACCGCACGGCGCATTCGATCGCGGTCTTCTCCACGGATTTCACCGCCAACCCGCCCACTGCGACGCGCACCGCGCTGCTGCCTGCGGCGATGGTCGGCGCCGAGTCCGAGCCCTGGTCCGCGGTGCTCGGCAACGACGGCGACAGCGCGTACGTGATCCTTCGCAAGTCGCAGCAGGTCATCAAGATCACCGGCGTTCGAGGGACGCCCGTGATCTCCGCGACGCGCGCGAGCGTGGGAAGCGAACCGACCGGAATCGCCATCTCGCCCACCGGCCGCTCGCTGTACGTGAGCAATTTTCAAGACGGAACGGTCTCGGTCATCAACACCGCGGACATGTCCGTCACGCGACGGATCGACCTCAACGTCGCGCTCGCCGACTCGGGTCTGCTCGGCCCCTCGGTGATGGGACGCGCTCGCGCCGCGCTCGCGCACCCGCGCGCCATCGTCGTGACCAACAACGGCGACGCCAACGACGACGACGAGACCGTCTACGTGAGCGAGTTCTTCTCGCAGGCGCGCACGAGCGGCGTCCCGATGGGCGACGCGCAGTTCGACACCAATCGGCAGGGCGTGGTGTATCGCTTCAACGCCGGCACCGGAGCGATCGGCGCGCTCATCACCCTCGCGCCCGTGAGCAACACCGGTTTTCAAGACTCGGGCAACAACGACACCGGGTGCTTCCCGAACCAGCTCTACTCGCTCGCGCTCAACAACAACCGCCTGTACGTCACGAGCGTCTGCGAATCGCCGCGCGGCCCGACGGGCGCTGTCGGCACGGACCTGCGCAACTTTCAGACGCAGATCCACGCGGTGCTCAACGTCGTCGACACCGCGAGCAACAGCGAGGTCGTCGCCCAGAAGGTGCTGCTCAACCAACGGTTGCAGGCGCAGTACACCACGCGCATGACCGCGGACAACGCCCGTCGAATGCCGCTCATCATGAACGACATTCAGTTCGTCAACGGGACGAACGTCGCGTACCTGAGCGCGTACGGCGCGGACGCGGTGTTTCGCGTTCGCTTCATGGCCGACGGCTCGGTGGGTGAGGTCGGAACCGCCGCCACGAACTTCATCAACCTCGCTGCGCTGCCGGGCGCAAACGCCGGTCGTTTGCCGGTCGGAATCGCGCTCGCGTCGAGCGCCGCGCACGCCGCGAACCGCGCGCTCACGGTCAACGAGAACAGCCGCAACCTCTCGATCCTGAACCTCGCCGAGCAGAACGCGGTCAACGCCGCGGCGACAGACACGATGCCGACCGCAGGCAGCCCCGAGGCGGCGGTGAACAACGGTCGTCGCTTCTTCGTCACCGGCCTCGGTCGCTGGTCGCTCGCGGGCCAGGCGTGGAACTCGTGTGAGTCCTGCCACCCCGACGGGTTGAGCGACAACGTCACCTGGTATTTCGCTCGCGGACCGCGACAGACCACGTCGCTCGACGCCTCGTTCAACCGCGGCGGCACCGAGCAGCGCATCTTCAACTGGACCGGCATCTTCGACGAGGTGCACGACTTCGAGCTGAACACCCGCGGCAACTCCGGCGGTATCGGCGCGGTGGTTCACACGGTCTCCGCGCCTCCCACCGCGGGCGATCGCGTGATCTTCGACGGCACCACGCCCACGGGTTCGCAGATCGCCACCGCGACACCGCAAGCGGGGCTCAACGGCAGCGTGAAGTCCATTCGAACGGGCGTCCCTGCGGCGCCGTCGGGCACCGTCACGAACGTGCTCGCGGACTGGGACGAGGTCGACGAGTACGTGAAGTCCATTCGCGCGCCGCGGAGGCCGACGAACCTCGACGCCGCGGCGATCACCGCAGGCCGCACGCTGTTCGAGAACAACAACTGCGGCGGCTGCCATGGCGGACCGTTGTGGACCACCGCGCGTCGATTCTGGACTCCGAGCGCGGCGACCAACAGCGCGATGGGAACGCTTCGAACGACGAACTACATGGGCTTCATGGGCGGGTTCGCCGCCCTCAATCCGCCCGCGCAAATGGGCCCGTCGCCGCTGCGCTTCACGAACGCAGACCCGATGGTGGTCGGCGCCAACGACCAGATCAACTGCGTGCTTCGGTCGGTCGGGACGATCCGTCCGCCTGCGATGGCCGGAGGAATTCCTGTCGGAGTGGCTCCCGCGGGCGTGACCGTCAACGAAGTCCGCGCGAACATGACGACCGGCTCGCAGGGGCTCACCGGCTTCTCTCCTGCGGGAGTGATCGGCATGGGCATGGGCGCGCCGTACTTCCACGCAGGCAACGCGCGCACGCTCGAAGAGCTCTTCGACTCGCTCTTTCAGTCGCACTATCAAGCGTTCTCCGCGAACTTCTTGACCAACGCGGGCGCCGACCGCGAGCGCGACGTGCGCAACATCGTGGCCTTCGTCCTCTCGATCGACGACGACACGATGCAGGTGCCCGTGCGCGGATCGCTCTCGTTCGATCCGCAGCTCTGCCCGAACGCGCTCTGACGCCGCTGCGCAAAGGACGCGGCGACCACGCAGCGTCCGCGCCCGTCCAACGATCGCCCGCGTTCTCGTGACCTGAACCGGGAGGGGGAATATCCTTCGCGCCGACTCCGTCTGACGGAGCTGGAGCGAACGATATTCCGATGCGAACGAGCCCACCGAACACGCCGCTGATCGCGGCCGCGACCGTCCTCGCCGCGCTCTGCGCCACGTCCCGAGCGCACGCGCAGACCGTGCAAATGAACAACGGATTCTCACCGGACCCAGTGACGATGCGCGGGATCGCCGGCGGCCCCGTCGAAGCGAGCACCGTCGCGGACTCGTGTCGTGGCTTCATCCCCGCTCGACCGCAGCACCAGATCGTCACGACGGGCCTCTCGCAGCTTCGCGTCTTCACGATGGCCGCCAACAACGCCGACGTGACGCTCGCCATCGTCACGCCCGATCGCCGCGTCTACTGCGACGACGACTCGGGCGGAACGATGCAAGCCCAGCTCGACGTTCAGCTCCCCGCCGGCACGTACAACATCTACGTCGGCTCGTACGCGGCAGGACAAATGGCGCCGTACACGCTGGTGCTCACGAGCAACCGCTCGCTCGACCCGTCGAACTTTCGCCCGTCCAACGTCGCCATCGTCCAGACCAACCCGAACAACAACGGCAACGCGGGCAACAACGGCAACTCGCCGTGGAACAACCCGAACGCCAACAACGGCAACACGGGCAACAACAACAACAACAACAACAACAACAACAACAACCAACCGCGCCGTATTGATCAGGCCGCGACGCTGCGGCCGAGCGGTCCTGCGGTGCGTCTTCGCAACGGAGGCAGCGGCCGCGCGCGCGGCCGTACTGGGGGCAACACCGAGGCATCGACGCTCCACGCCGCGTGCACGCGCGGGTTCATCAACACCGAGCCGTCGCACCTGGTGACGATCGAACGCGCAGGATTGCCGCTGCAGTTTCGCGTGACATCCGCCTCGGACACGACCCTCATGATCCGCGCGCCGAACGGACAAGTGCTCTGCGACGACGACTCGGGCGGAGGCTTCAACCCGATGGTGCAGTTTCCAGCGACGTTGCCCGGCGCGTACACCGTTTGGGTCGGCACCTATCGTCCTGGCTCGCGCAATCTGTACCAGTTGAACGTCACGACGAGCCCCCGCTGAAGCGCCGTCGGTAGTACGATCGCGCCCCTCTGGGAGCGATCGATTGCATGGCAGACAGCAAGACTTCCGCTGAGCTTCTCGCGGACCTCAAGGCCACCCCCGGCGACGACAAGCTGCGCGAGAGCGCAGCGCGCGCGTTGCTGTCCGAAGGTGACGTCGAAGGGTCCTTCAAGACGCTGACCGAACGGCTCATCAACGTCACCGCGCACGCCAAGGGCTCGCCGCTGCCCTCGCTGCACCGCAAGGCGATCAAGCCCGCGCAGACCCGCGTCGAGGCCGACGGCGAGTCGTTCGTACGCGACTTCGTCTGCGCGCAGGGCAGGGTGCTCTTCTTCTGGGTTCCCGAGGCGCTCAGCGCGCGCAGCGACGAGATGCGCGACGCCGTGCGAGAGAAGTTGGACGCGAAGATGGAGAGCTACGACAGCAAGCGTGGCCGCGGCCGCGACAGTGGAGACGACGAATGAGCGAGACCGTGATTTCTCCTGCCAATCGCCGCGCAGAATACGAGCCGAGCGACCTGTTCGACCCGAGCGCCGACGTGCGCGCTCGCGCCGCTCGCTCTGCGCCGAAGACCGTCGAACACGCGATGCACCTTCGCGCGGTCCTGCTCTTCGATCGCTCGGTCGCGCCGCGCGTCGCCGCCGCCGAACGACTCGGCGCCTTCTCGGACCCCTCCATCGGAGCCCTGTTGCGCGACGCGCTCCGCGATCCGTCCCCGCTCGTTCGCGACGCGGTCCTGCGCGCGATCGCTCGCAACGGAGACGTCGGCGCAGCCCCAGCGCTCGCCACCATCGCGCGCGAAGACGAGATCTGGTTCGTCCGACGCACCGCGGTGTTCGCCTACGCCGCGCTCGCCGGCTTCGCCGCGGTCGACGCGCTGCTCGCGGTCCTGGACGACCCGTTTTGGCGCGTTCGTCACGCGGCCGTCCTCGCGCTCGAGTCCCTCGGACACGCGAGCGACGAGGTGCGGGCGAGGGTGGTCGCCGAAGAGGTCGAGACGCCCGCAGCGCAGCGCGCTCAACGCTTCTTGCGCGCGCGCTGGCAGCTCGAAGCCCCCGCGCTCAACATCGCGCGCGACCACGAGAGCTTCGACAACGACCCTTGGTACGACGACGATCCTGCGGTGATGACCGCGCGCGTCGCGGAGAAGACGCCGCCCGCTGAGCGCCTCGTCGCGATGCTCGGCGAGTCGCACGAGCCCCTGCGCAAGCTCGCGATCCAAGGGCTCGCCCGGAGCCGAGATCGACTCGCGCTCGCAGGAGCCGCGTGTTGGCTCGACGCGCCGCGCGTTCCTCACGCCGCAGAGAGCGCACGAAAGGCGCTGCGACTCGCGAGCGAAGACTCTCTCGCGGTCGCGATCGCCGCCGTGGGATCCAAACTCCCGGGCGTCGCCGCGTGGGCCATCCCCGTCGTCGTCGATCACCACCGCACCGAGCTCGCAGAGCTCATCCTCTCGCGCATCGATGACAGCGACGCCCGCGTCCGCGCCGCGGTCGCCTACGCCGCGCCCACCATGGCTCGCACCGCTCGCGAAGCGGTTCGCGCGCTCGAGACGCTGGTGCGAGACCGCGCCGAGCCCGTACGCACCGCCGCGATCGCCGCGCTCGTCCTCATCGATGACGAGTCGTCCGACGCGGTGCTGCAAGCGCTCATCCCGTCCGAGCACTCGACGCCCGCGCGCGTCGCGCTCGTCCAAGCCGCCGCGCGCCGCGATGACGTCGCCGCCGTGCGCGCAGCGCTCGACGATCCGCACCCGTTTGTGCGCGGCTCCGCCGTCGACGCCCTGCGCTCACGTGGCCTGCTCTCGGTCGACGAGCGCGCGCGCTTCGTCGCTGATCGAGACCCCTGGATTCGCTCGGCGGCGGTCGAAGCCGAAGACGCGCCCGCGATCCTCGCGAGCGAGCGCGACGTCACCGTGCGCCGCATCGCGATCGACCGTGTGTGCGCCGCGCGACGCGTGCTCGACGAGTCGCTCGTGCGCTCGGTCGCGTTGCGCGCAGCGGACGATCGAGACCCGTGGGTTCGGTCGAGAGCGGCCCGCTTGATTTCTGCACACGACGGAGACGAGGCGCTCGCCGCGCTCCTTCTCGCGCAGTCCGACGCACGCGCGATGGTGCGCGCAGCTGCTTCGGACACGCTCGAGCGCGTGGCCGACGTCGGCGAACGCGCTCGCTCGCTCGTCGAGCGCGGCCTCGTGCCCGCCCGCGCGCTGCCGGTCGCGCTGCATTGGGTCGCGCGCGCCTGCGAGCAGCCATCGCAAGCGTTGATCGCATTGGCACAGCGGGACGAGCTGCGCGCGCCCATCGCCATGATCGCGACGCTTCTGCCCGAGACCGAGCGCGTGAAGCTCGTCGAGATCGTCGGAGAGCCGGTGATCCTCGAGCCGCCCGCGCGCGAGCGTCGCGCGTACGAGCCGTTTCCCACGAGCACGCATCGGAGCTTCGGCCGCACGGGACTGCGCCTCTCGCCCGTCGCGTTCTCGGGCGCGCAGAGCCCGAGCGAGTCGGTGTTCATCGAGGGCCGCGAGCGCGGGATGAACGCGTTCTTCTGGGAGCCTCGCTATCACTCGCTCACGCGCTTCGTGCGCAGCGCGCCGAAGAAGCACGAGCTGCACGTGCTCGCCGGCACCTACCACGCGGACGAGAACTCCATCGTGGCCGACGTCGAGCGCACGCTCAAGCGACTGAAGATCGAGCGCCTCGGCGTGTTTCTGCTGTACTGGGCGCGATCGCACGCGCGCCTCGACGAGCGCACCTTCTCTGTCCTCGAGCGCCTCAAGCGCGACGGAAAGATCGCCGCCCACGGCTTCTCCACGCACCTTCGCGCCGTCGGTATTCGCGCGCTCGACGAGCACCCGTGGGACGTCGTGATGTCCCGCTTCAACGCTGCGCACACCGGCGCCGAGCGCGCGTTGTGGCCCGCCGTGGCGCGCAGCGGAGCCGCCGGCATCGCGTTCACCGCCCTTTGCTACGCGCGCCTGCTCGTCCCCGTGCGCGGATCGGACACCGCGCCCCCGAGCGCCGCGGACTGCTATCGCTTCGCGCTCTCGAACAGCGCGGTGAACCTCGTGCTCGCCGCGCCGTCGATCCCGAGCGACGCGACCGCTGCGCTCGAGGCGATGGAGAACCCTGCGCTCGAGCCGGACACCGAGCGCGCGATTCGCGCGCACGGCGCCGCGGTCTATCGCGTCGACAGCGAGTTCAACGCGCTCGTTCGCAAAGGCGATCGAATCGTTCTGGCGGACCCGCGCGAGGCCGCGCTCGCGCTCATGGACGCAGCGCGCGCCGACTGACCGCGCCCCCCGCAGTCGTGCGAGACTGCCCCGCTCTCTGCGCGGAACGAAACGCAGCCTTCAGCCCTCGGCGCTACGCCGCGGTCGACCTCCGGGTCCCATCGAGAACGAGCTTCGCTATTTCGTGATCAGCGCCTGCCGGCTTCCCGCTGATCGCTCCGCTCATGCACGAAAGTGCGATCGCCCGCGCAGAGAGCACGCCTCTCACGAGCGCGTTGTGATAGTGTCTGCGACGGATCGAGTCGACGCGGTCGAGACGGGCATAGCCTTCAGTTCGCGGCGCTACGCCGCGACGGATCAAGACCAGCACTGAAACAGAGTTGCGCGCGGGCCGGGTCGTGCCGACCTCTTCCGGCCCGCGCGCAACGTGACGAGCAAGTACGCTCCGATCGCGTCGCCTCGATCCCTCATCGAACCAACGTTCGATCTTCGCGCGCACGCTCGCGTCGAGTACGTTGCACCACGATCGGCGCTGCGCAGAGACCTCGAGCGCAGCTTTCAGTCCGCGGCGCTACGCCGCGGCAGAGCAAGACCAGCACTGGAGAAGTTCTCCAGACGCCGACGACGCCCTGCGGGTCTCCTCGTCGTTAGCGTCTGGAGGTGTCGCGCAAGTGCCTCTCGTCGCTGCGCGCGCCGATCGTCGGTCCTCACAACGTCAGCACAATCTTGCCGAAGTTGTCGTTGGCGCTCATCGCCTCTTGCGCCTCCGCCGCGCGCTCGAGCGGCAGCACTCGATCGACCACCGGTCGCAGCGCGCCCGTCGCCCACCGCAGCGTCGCCCACTCCGAGAACGCTCGAACCGCCGGGCCCTTCTCTTCGTCCGATCGCGAACGCAGCACCGTCCCCTCGATCCGCGCGCGCTTTCGCAAGAGCTGTCCGAGGTCCAGCTCGCCCCTCGCGCCGCCGAGCAAACCGACGATCACGAGTCGCCCGCGCATCGCGAGCAGCCGCGCGTTTGCCTCGAGATATTTCGCGCCCACAAAATCAACGATCACGTCCGCGCCGCGATCGAACACGGCCCTCACCGGCGCCTCGAACTCCTCTGCGTCGATCGCCGCGTCGAGCCCGAACTCCGCCGCGCGCTCGCGCTTGGACGCGGTCCTGGCCGTGCCGACCACTCGCGCCCCGAGCGCTCGCGCGATCTGCACCGCGGCGACGCCAACACCGCTGCCGACCGCATGCACGAGCACCGTCGAGCCTTCACGAGCGCCGCCGATCGTCACGAGCGCGTCGTGCGCCGTCACGAACGCCTCGGCGATCGCAGCGCTCTCGATGAGCGAGACGCCCTGGGGGCGCTCGAAGCACAGCCCGTGATGCACACACACGTACTCAGCGTACGTCCCTCCAGCGGCGATCCCGCACACCTCGCGGCCGATCCACCGCTCGTCCACGCCCACACCCACCGCGTCGACGACGCCCGCGAACTCGAGCCCAGGAACGTCCTGCACCGCGCCCGGCGGCGCCGGGTACGCGCCCAGCCTCTGCACGATGTCCGCGCGATTGAGCGCAGTCGCGGCCACGCGAACTCTCACTTGCCCTTCGGTCGGAGACGGCGTCGCGACCTCGCGCAGCGCGATCACCTCCGGTCCGCCGACGCCCGTATAGACGATTGCCCTCATCACTCGCTCCTTCGATACAATGCCTCAACCTATGCCGCTCGAAGGCTTTCACGTTGTCCGCTGGGCGTCCGAACAGTTCGGCGCCATGAACGCGATGTATCTCGGGGGATTTGCGCTCGCGGTCCTCATCATCGGAATCGGCCTGCTGGTCGGAGGCGCCAAACAAGTGCCGACGAGCTGGGCCCTTGTGATCGCAGGGCTGAGCGCCTGCGTCCTTTCGTATTTCATCGTCGGCTCTGCGATCAACGGGACCGGCCAGATCGTGCACAACGCCAACGTCGAGAGCACCGCGTGGCGACAGGGGCCGTTCGTCGTCGCCGCGTTCGTCGCTGGGATTTCGGGCTTCATCTTCCGTCTCGGCCTGCGCTCGTGGGCCAGCGAAGAGACGAGCGGAAAGGCGTTCGCCCTTCTGTTCTTCCTCGCGACGCTCGGCGGCGGCTTCGTCTCCGTGCAGCTCGTGCGCGGAGCGCTCAACCCGAACAGCGTTCCTTCGCGCGTTCCGCGGGACGACGAGGACAACAGGATCATCGACACCCGCACGGACGACAGCCCCGTGCGTCGGTCCGTCACCGCGCCCCGCCCGCGCTAGCGCCGCGGGTGCTCGCGCTGGGCGTTCGTCGCGCCAGCGCTATCCTTCGTGCTGAAAGCTCGTATGGCGAACACGCCCTCTGATCCCGAACGCAGCGAAGCAGCGCAAACGCTCGCTGATCTCGAAGCCGTCCTCGCACGCATCCACGGTCTGTCGCAGCTCGCGGCGGACCTGCGCGCGCTTCGCGCGTTGATCATCGACGGCCGCGCCCCGCGCGTAGCCGCGATCGGACGCCGAGGCAGCGGAAAGTCCTCGCTCGCCAACGCCCTGGTCGGCGCGAAGGTCCTCGAGGTCGGCGCCGTCGAAGACACGACAAAGGAGCCGCAATGGCTCGACCTCGAGCGCAACCAGCGAAAGATCCGCTGGATCGACACACCTGGACTGCGCGCCGGCGGCGTCGCCGAGCGGGGCGAGCGCGTCACGTCGCTGCTCGCGAAGGACCCGCCCGACGTCCTGCTCTTCTGCGTTCGAGCGACGCAAGTGGACGCCGGGATCGACGACGACATCGACGACTTGAAGACCATCCTCGCGGCGATCGAATCGCGCGGCGCGAGCAAGCCGCCCGTGGTCGCCGTCGTCACCCGCGTCGACGAGCTCGAGCCGCTGATTCCCAAGCAGCCGCCGTTCGGAGCCGAGAAGCTCGGCACGATCGACAAAGCCGTCGAGGTGCTGCGGCGACACTTCGAGCGCCGCGCGATCACCGTCACGTCGATCGTCCCGGTCGCAGCATTCTCCAAGCACTTCTCCGACGGAACGATCGCGATCGACTGGCGCCACAACGTCGACGGACTGGCGAGCGCGCTGTTCGACGCGCTCCCGCAGCTCGCGCAAGCGGAGGCTGCGATGGCCTTCGAGTCGAGCCGCGCGCTTCGGCGGCGGGTCGCGCGGCGAATCGTCACAGGCACCACGAGCATCGCGTTCTTCGTCGGCGCCGCGCCAGTGCCTCACGATCTCGTCGTGCTCACGCCGCTGCAAGGAGTGATGGTGCTCGGGATCAGCTTTCTCGCGGACCGAGGGTCGCGCGCGCGACTCGTCGCCGAGTGGACGGCGGGCATGGGGATCAACGTCGGCGCCGGCGTCGCGCTTCGCGCAGCCGCACGATCGCTGATCAAGCTCGTCCCCGGCTTCGGCGGAGCGATCTCGGGCGCGGTCGCCGCGGGCGGGACGTGGGCGCTCGGAATGGCCGCGATCAAGTACTTCATCGACGGCGCCACGATCGACGAGACGCGCGCCGAGTTCGAGCGCGTGAAGAGCGCTGGATTGCCCGCGGACCTGCTCGAGAACAAGCCGTCCGCGGACACTCAACCGACGTTGGTCGAGCCCGCGCAACACTCGGACGGCGAGACCGTGGGCGAGGGCGAGCGAAAGCCTTGAGGACGAGCGCCGAGGATCGAGCCCGCGTGCTCGCGGCGATCGCGCGGCTCGAAGACGAGCTCTCTTCGCGTGACGTCACCGCGGTCGGCTCACTCGCTGCACGATTGCACGCGCTCGCGCGGATGGTCACACACGAGCGCGTCGCGAGGGTCACGGTCGTCGGCCGACGAGGCGCCGGAAAATCTTCGCTCCTCAACGCGCTCGCCAACGAAGCGCTCGCGAAAACCGGCGCCGTCGAAGACACCACGGGCGAGCCGCGCATGTTCGAGGTCTCGATCGACGGGACCGCGGTTCAGTGGATCGACACCGGCGGACTGCGTGCCGGCGGCGCCGCAGCGCACCGCGCAGACATGCTGTGTGAGGTGCTCGCAAACGAGCCGCCCGACGTGCTGATCGTCGCGCACGCCGCGAGCGAGACTGACGCTGCGATCGACGCCGACCTGGTCGATCTGCGGCGCGCTCTCGACGAAGGACGCGCACTTCACCAGAGAATTCCCACGGTGATCGCGCTCGCGACGAGGGTGGACGAGCTCGATCCACCCGATGTGTTCGAGCCGCCGTTCGACGACGAGGCCAAGCAGAAACACATCAGCGCGGCGGTGCGTGCGCTGCGATCCGCGCTCGCGCGTCATCAAGTCGTCGCGGCCGACGCGCTCGCGGTCAACACCTGGTTCTCGCCGTCCAACGACCTTCGGTGGAACATGACCGCTCTGCGCACGGCGCTCCTCGCGCGACTTCCTCGAACGATCAGCGAGCGACAACAGCGCGATGAGCTGCGGGTGTTGCTCCATCGATTGAGCGACGCGCTCGCAGCCGTCTCGGTCCGAGCGTTCCGGGGCGACGAGCAGCACACGCGCGAGTGGTTCGTCGCGACGCTGCGTCGATTGGGGCCCATCGCAGCGCGGTCGGGAGATCGCGCGGAGCTCGCGGCGCGCCCTCGACTCGTCAACGCTCCTTCTCGTTGGCTCGCTGCGAGCCTCGAGCGAACCGGCGTTCGGGCGATCGCGGACGCCGTCGCGGTGCGCGCGCTCGCGACGCTTGGACAGCGCGTCGTCGACGCGATGCTCGACGAACTCAGTACCAGATAACGGCGCCCTCGATGAGCGCAGCAGCCCCCTGCGTGAGCACCGAGACGCCACGATGACTCGCCCATCCCAGCGGCTCGAAGAACGCGCGCGCCATGAGCGACAATCCAACGGGCCGCCCCCGCGCCCCGCCACCCAACAACCACTCGACCCCCCATCGAATCGGAACGCGTAGCGCCACCTTCGCCGGTCTCATCGTCACATAGCTGCCGCCGAACCCGAGGTCGCCGCCCACTTCGATTCCGGGCGCGAGGATCCAGCGCCGTCGCAACTGCTCTAGCCCGCCACAGCAAGGCAAGTTGAAGTCGTACAACACGCCGAGGCTCGCGAAGACGAGCTCGCCGGGCTGGGTGGGGTCGCGCCGGAAACCCGCGACGATCGCGCTGATCAGCGTGTTTCCGAGCTGCGAGTACACGTGCAGCGCGTGTTGGTTGCGAAAGAACACCCGCAGCTCGAGGTTGAGAAAGTCCGCCTGCGGTCCCCACTCGTTGCGCGGCGGATCGAGCGAGGGGATGACGTTGTACGAGGCGCCCCCGCCGATCGCCATCCCGACGCCGAAGCTCCGATCACCAAGCCACCACGCTGGCGGCCCCGCTTCGACGCGTGGCGCGACGAGCGCGACGGACAGCGAAGCAGCCAGACCCAGTGACCCGCGACGGACCCCAACCATCCATCGACGTTACTGCGCATCGACCGACACCGTACCCGCCGCGCGATGTGCGATGTGCAATGGCCGAGTGACCGCGGTGAGCGGAGAAATGCAAACTGCCGAGATGCTTTCGGCAGCTCGGCAGTGCATTGTGTAGAGCGGGAGACGGGATTTGAACCCGCGACTTCAACCTTGGCAAGGTTGCACTCTACCGCTGAGTTACTCCCGCGTTCGAGGTGGGCGTTGTTTACGGCGTTCGGCCGGGGGTGTCAACAACTGATCTTCACGAGCTCGAATTTTTTCTTCGTCACTCGTGTCGCAGCCCCTCGATCGGCGTGAGCTTCGCGGCCCACGCGGCGGGGATCGTGGACGCGAGCATCGAGATCGTCAGCGAGACGAGCGCGGTAAACGCAAACTCCGCCACGTTGGGCCGCACCGGAACGCTTCGAATCAAATACACCTGCGAATCGAGCGGAAACTGCCACTTCATCAGCGCCAGGCACGCCCCGCCGCCGATCAGCAACCCGAGCACCGTGCCCACAACGCCGATGATCGTCCCCTGCAGCAAGAAGATCTGACGCACCTTCGACTCGTCAGCGCCCATCGCCTTCAGGATCGCGACCTCCCTTCGCTTGTCGAGCACCAGCATCACGAGCGTCGCGACGACGTTGAACGCCGCCACCACGATGATGATCGTGATCACGATGGCGAGGGCCAGCTTCTGCAGCTTGAGGGCGGTGAACAAGTTTTGGTTGAGCGACGCCCAATCCACCGTGTGAAACGGCCCTCCGCCGAGCTCTCGCTCGATTCGCCTCCCGATGGACGCGGCGCGGTCGAGGTCGTTGACCTTGATCTCGATCCCCGTCACCGCGTCGCCCTGCTCGAAGAAGCGCTGCGCTTGCCACAAGTCCACGAACACGAGGCGCGAGTCGTACTCGTCGAAGCCCGCGTTGAAGATCCCGATGATGCGAAAGTCCCTCGCGCGCGGCGCAGCGCCGTGGCGAACCACCGCGGCGTCGGCTCCGGTCAACGGCGAGATGATTCGCACCGTGTCTCCCACGCGAATGCGCAGGTTGCGCGCCAGCGTCACGCCGATGATCGCGCCTGGCAGCTCGTCCGATCGACGCGCGGCGCTCTGCTCTTGCTGCGCGATCACGTCGCGGCCGACCTCGGCGAGCGGATCGTCGTTCGCGGCTGCGTTCGGATTTTCGTACGTGGGCGTCGAGCCCGAAGGCAGCATCCCGTTGTTGGCGATCGCGGGTTGCTCGGTCTGGGGCCGACCATTCACCGGTGGTTGTGGATCGAGCGGCCGAAGATCGTTCGGCGTCGGTCCCGTGTCGAACGGCGAGTCCTCGCTCGTGCCACGCTCGCGCAGCGTCCGAACCTCCTCGCGCGCACGGCGCAAATAGTCATCGAGCGTTCGATCCCCGCGCACCGTCGGGTCCTCGACGTGACCCGCCGGCGGCGTCTCGTTCGGACGACGCAGACCCTCGGTCGTGCCCGAGTCCATGTACGAGTAGAGGTCGAGAACCTGCCGCGACAGCACGGGGTCGATGCCCTTGACCATCACGCCTGCGATGCGATCGCCGCGCGTGATCATCATCGGGTTGAACAAGAAGGGCGACGCTCCCACGACGCCCGGCATCGCGCGAACGCGAGGCAAAACCTCGCGATACTCAGTGAAATCCCAGCCGTACTTGAGCACGAGCAAGTGCGCGTTGACGCCGAGCACCTTCTCGCGAAACGCCGACTGAAACCCGGACGTCACCGCCAGCACTGAGCACAAGACCGCGACGCCGAGCGCGATTCCGAAGATCGCCACGGTTCCAATTATCGAGACCGAAGTGCGCCGCTTCGCGCGCAAGTGGCGCCACGCCACCGTCCAAACAAACTGCACGTGCGCGACGCTACCGCACCGCCGCCGCGGCGCCAGCGAGATCGGCGCTGCTCTCACGCGTGGTATCATCGAGGCAATGCTTGTTCGCCCTGCTGCGCTCGCTGTGACAGCGATCGCGTTCGCCCTCAACGCCTGCGGCGGAGTCTACGTCCGACCGCCGTCCGACGACGGAGGTGACGCCGGCGCCACATTGCCGACGCTGCGCCTCGCGTTCGACGACACCGCGCCCTTGCAGCTGCAGCCGATGCAAACGCAGACGCTGAGAGTGCGCGTGACGGACACCTCTGGCGCGCCGACTCCAGCGCTCGTTCGCTGGTCGCTCATCGGCGAAAGCTCCGACGCAACGCTGGTCGCCACACAATCGCGCGCGCAGCGAACGCCGGACGGGAGTTTTGTCGCCACCGTCGACCTCATCGGCTCGTCGGACTCGGCCGTGTTCAACGTCCGAGCGACCACGGACGACGGCGCGGAGGCCCTGCGGTCGGTCTCGGTCTCGGGTCGCGGATTCGGCGTGATTCGCGCGGGCGTTCGCTACGACGGAGTGCGCGGGCCATCGCAGTTCGAGCTCGCGTTGTTCGGCGACGCGCGGTGCGAGTCCGTTCGCGGCGCGAGACCGCTGCGGTCGATGACCGTGGCGGCGAACGGGGCCAATCCGTCGGTCCGATTCGAGGGGCTCGCCGCGGACCTCGAGTTCGCCGTCGTCGCTGAAGGCATCGGAACCTCGGGCGAACGCGTCAGCCGCGGATGCATCGAAGCAGTCCGCGTCGTTCGTGACGCGGAGCAGTCCGTCACGATCCGCCCCGATGACCTGCCGCTGCACGCGAACGGCACGTACACGATCCGCGTTCAGCTCGGCCTCGATGTGGTCTCGCGCTCGGGCCGCGCGTTGTGGCTCGAATCAGCGGCGGTTGCACAAGATCCTGCGCGCGCGATCCTCTTCGCCATCGCCGACGCGGTCGAGCGAACGTCCGGCGCAGCTGCGCGCGCCTCGTTCGAAGCGGACATCGAATCGACGTTGGCGGCCGCCGTCACCGACGACCTTCGACGCAGGGCCGCGATGCCCAATGACCGGCTCGCGGCGTGGGCCGACTCGATCGCGGCGTCGATGGGAGGCGCGGTCTGGACCCTCGACGCAACCGCAAGCAGCGTCGAGCGAGGAACAACGCTCTCCTTCGATCACGTTCAACTCACGGCCGATCCACGAACGCCTGAGGACACCAGCGACGACTTGTCCCGCGACGTCGACACCCTCGGATCGGGAACGATCAGCGTGTTGGCTGGTGATCGCGCGATCGTCACCATCGATCGCGCTGCGCTTCCGGTCTCGGCGCTCGCCGCGCTCGCGCGCGACGCGCACCTGGCACGAACGTCGGTGAGCTCGACCGCCGAGCGGCTTCGCGGTGAGGTGCGGTGCAACTTGCTCGTTCCGATCGTTCGGGCGAGCGCTGGGCGTTGCAACGACAGCTGCGTGATCGAAGCGTGCGAAGCGCTCATCGACTCGTGGGCGCAGCGGTTCGATGCATCGCTGACGAGCGCGACCGAGACGCTGCGCACCGCCACGCTCTCGTTTGTCGGCGTCGCACGAGCGCAGCCCGGATCGGTGACGGTGCTGTCTGTGGCGCCGTCAGCCGTCGAGGGGCGCTTCATCGACGACCCGTCTCGCCCTGTGTTGGGCGTCGGTTCGCTGCAGCTGCGATGAGCGATTCGGGCGCAATCCGAACGCTCAAAGTGCTCCTCGCGAAGTACGAGCAAGACGAGAAGCGCGCGGGAGAAGCGCTCGCGGGCGCGGTGAGCGCTCATCAATCCGCGCAACGAGCGAGAGCACAGCAGGAGCTCCAGCTGTCTGCCGCGAGAGATGCTGTCGAAGCGCACCGCGAAAAGAGCCGCGTCGCTACGGCCGGCACCGTCGCGACCGATTGGCTTCGAGCAGCGCATGCGTACAGGCAACGATTGGTCGAAGCGATGCAGCTCGAAGCGCAGCGCCTCGACGAGGCACACAAAGCTGAACGCCATGCGCAGCAAGCGTGCGACGCCGCTCGACTCGCGCTCGCCGAGGCCAAGGGCCGACGCGAGGTCGTCGAGAAGCGCATCGCCGCAGCGATCAAGGCTCAGCGAGACAAAGTCGAAGCGCAGGCTGAGGAAGAAGCCGCAGACCGCGCGAATCGACGGTGAGCTGGCTCGCTGTTGGCGAACCAGGACAGCGAAGTCACACAGAGCAGCTTGCCGCGAAAGTGCAGGATCAACAGAACCCTTCCGTTGGTTGTCGCGTCCAACGTTGGAAGGAAACAAGTTGTCCTGTTGGTGCGTTTGCGTTGGCTGCGAACCTCTCAAAGCTTGCGGCTTTACGAGGGGTTTACAGCGAGGACGTTGGAACCAATGGTCTACCAACGTTCAGTGCGCCGAGCGCACGAACAGCCGGCCCGCGTTGTGCAAAGCGACGCTCCGAGAATCTGAAGAGAGGTGATGACCGTGACAATCCGAGGGAACCGCTCGCAGGCGAGCGCCGTACATCCGAACCGGTCCCGTCGGTCCTCCGAGGTTGCAACGACCTCCGAGGCTGTCGCGGGGACTACCACTCCGCGCGCGCCGCGCAAGTCTGCCGTTCGTCTCGCAGCCACTGCCACAGAGCCCGAAGGAGGCAAGCCCATGGTCGATCGAAGCGAAGCCCGTCATCTTCCGGCGCCCACGTCGACCGACGAGGACGCGCCTGCCACGGTGAACACTCCAGCCTCGCTCGGCGACGTCGAGCCGTCCGATAGCGAGCTTCAAGAGGTCGGCGTCGAAGCGCAGCCGATTCGAGCGGAAGAGATGCCCGAGGGCATGCTCGCGCGGTACTTCCGCGACATGGCGGGGCACACCGTCATGTCCCCCGAGGAAGAAAACGCCGCTGCGCGTGAGTTCTACGAGGCGGAAGTGGATCGTTGGCGCGCGTTTCTCGCGTGGCCTCCGATGCTGCCGGTCGTCGAGCGCTGCGTGAACACCGAGATGGTCGCGGCGCAGCTCGAGCACCCGTTGCCCGAGTTCGCCAAGCTCGACAAGCTCTTGAAAGAGTACCGAAAGAACCGCTCGAAGCTCGATCGCAAGGGCGCTGCGAAGTGGACCGAGACGGTCGCGACGCTCGCGCCGAAGCTCCGCGAACTCGACGCCGATCGACTGTTCGTCGAGGCGATCGACCTCGAAATCGAGCGCATCGCGCGAGGCTCGGACGACGACGACGTCGATGACGAAGAGACCAACAACGACGAGCCGGGCTTGCAGCTCTCGAACGGTTTCGTGCGCTTTCTCGAGGGTGTCACCAAGAGCCGCGATCGCGTGTTTCGCGTGAAGAACCGCTTCGTGGCGGCCAACTTGCGGCTCGTCGTCTCGATCGCTCGCCGCTACAACCGCGGCAGAATGCCCCTGATCGACCTGATCCAAGAGGGAAACATCGGGCTCATCAAGGCGGTCGAACGCTTCGATCACAACCGCGGCTATCGCTTCAGCACCTACGCGAGCTGGTGGATCCGCCACGCGATCTCTCGCGCGCTCGCCGACAAGGGCCGCGCGGTTCGCATCCCCGTGCACATGCTCGACACGTACAACCGCGTGCAGCGAACGGCGCACCAGATCAGCGTTCGACTCGGTCGCGAGGCGACCATTGAAGAGCTCGCCGCGGAGACGGGGCTGACCGTCGAGAAGCTCGAGCGAATCCAAAAGGACTGGGCAGAGACGCCGTTCTCGCTCGACAAGCCGGTCAACGACGAAGACGGTCGCCGCTTCATCGACCTGCTGCAAGATGAGTCCACGCCCAACCCCTACGAGGTCGTCGCCTCCAACGGGTGGAACAACGAGCTGCGAAAGCTCCTCGATACCCTCACGCCGATGGAGTCGCGCATCCTTCGCTGGCGCTTCGGACTCGACGACGAAGAAGAGCTCACGCTCAAAGAAATCGGCGACAAGTACAACCTCTCACGCGAGCGCATCCGCCAGCTGCAAGAGCAGGCGCTCGAGAAGATTCGCCGCCAGATTCGCGAGTGAATCGCGCGTGACATAGCCTGTCACAGCGCTCGTGGACTCGCTTCGATCTGCGGTTACAGTGGGGGGTATGAAGAACCGACTGGCTCGATTGCTGAAGGTCCTCGAGTGGTACCCGCGTTCGGGAGCGCCGGACATCGATTCGATCGCGCTCCAGCTCGGGACCACCCCCGCCACCGTTCGCCGCGACTTGCGCGACTTGCGCGAGGCTGGCGCGTTCGACGGCGACAAGCCCAAGCTCGCGTCGCCCGCAGCCAACGACGATCCGTCGCGCGCGGAGGATGAGCGCGACAATGCCGTCGCAGGGGTCGCAACGGCTGCGGACGAGCTTCCCAAGCAACCCTCGTTGCCTGCGTTTACGCTGGGCGAGGGCGGGCCTGCGAACGACGCTCCCGCCAAGCGCGTCGCGCCGAGCGAGCCCGCACACACGGTCGCGAGCCGAGAAGACGAGCTCGTCGCGATGTACGTTGGCGCGCGGTTTCTCGCGAGCGAAGGCGACGCTGCGCTTGGCGAGCAGTCGCTCGACGTCGTGCGCGCAGTCGAACGCGAGGCGAGCCCCGCGCTGCTCGACAAGCTCGCCGAGCTCGACACCCGCTTTCGCTTCGGCCCGCGCGAGGCCGAGCGAAAGGTCCGTCGCGTCGTCGCGCAGGCGATCGCCGAGCGCCGCGCGATCACCATTCGCTACAAGGGCGAGCGCGACAAAGAGTTTCGCACGCGCGTCGTCGAGCCAACCGCGCAGTTCTTTATCCACGATCGCTGGTCGTTCTACGCGTACGACCGCGAGACCGACGACGTTCGACAGTTTCGTCACGAGCGATGCAAAGAGATCGCGCTCACGGACGAGCCGTTCAGCTGGCGTGGCGACCGAGGGCTCGACGGCTTCGTCGCGCAGCGCCGCCGCACCGGACGCTGAACGGCCGCAGAGTTGCGGCGAACAAGCCTTCAACTCTGCAACGGCCCGTTTCAGCGAAGTGCAATCGAGCAACGCGCGCGTTGCCGTCGTCCGTACGAGTGCGCCATCCTCGCGGCCCCAAGCGATGCAAGACGCCCAGGACGACCCGACGGAGTGCACTCGGCGCGCGATGTTGAGCGCGATGACGATCGCGGCTGCGACGGCGGTGGGCGGCTGCGGCGGTGACGCGGCGGAGCGCGAAACTCTCACGATGCTCGTGCAGAGCGAGCCGGCGCACTTGGACCCGAGATTTCCAACGGACGCGCTCAGCGCGACGCTCTCGCGATTGGTGTTCGGCGCGCTCGTGGACATCGACCCCGAGACGCTCGCGTATCGGCCGTCGCTCGCGCAGTCGATCGAGCAGGTCGACCCGCTGCATATCCGCGCGGTGCTTCGCTCGGACGCGCGCTTTCACGACGGAGCCCCGATCCTCGCGTCGGACGTCGTCGCCACGTTTGAAGGCTTGATCGAACCGCGCATCGGCTCGCCTTCGCGATCGATCGTCTCGCAGACGATCGCGTCGATCCGTGCAACCAGCGAGCGCGAGGTCGAGTTCACCCTGCGCGAACCCACGGGCATCGCGTCGCTCGTGCTCGCGCAACCGATCGTTCGCGCGGCCGACGCTCGCAAGCCCGAGCTCGCGTCCGAGCCTGGAAACGAACGCGCGTTCGTCGGCTCGGGGCCCATGCGCGTCGCCTCGCTCGCGCGCAACGCGTGGAGCTTCGAGCGCGTCAGCCCCGAGCCCAACAAGCCGCGCCGCGTGCGATTTCTCACGGTCAAAGACGCCAACACCATGGCGCTACGGCTGTTGCACGGGCGGGCGGACGTCGCCGAGGTGAAGCCCGAGCTGTTTCCTCTCTTCATCGGGCGCGAGGGATTCACCGTGGCGCACGCGCGCGGAGTCGCCGTCGCATACCTCCCGCTCCGCAACGACCACCCGCGACTCGCGCTGCGCCAGGTGCGGCGCGCGCTCGCCCACGCGATCGATCGACCGGCGCTCGTGCGAGGCAAGTTCGCAGGCTACGCAGCGGAGTCGACCGGCGTCTTGCCGCCGTGGCACTGGGCGTACGAGGGCGACGTCACGCGATACTCGTACGATCCTGCGCGCGCGCGCGCGATGCTCGACGCTGCGTGGCCCGAGGCCGATCGATCCCGCGAAACGCTCGTGTTTCGCTGCTCGAACCAGCGCTTCGTGCTGACCACCGCTGCGGCGATCACCGAGATGCTTCGGGCGGTGGGCGTGCGCGTCGAGCTTCGCCCGAGCGAGCTCGCGGTCCTGCTGGCAGACCTGCGCGCGGGGCGATACGACGTCGCGCTGCTTCAAGCGCCGGACGTGAGCGAGCCGCACATTCTCTGGACGCTCTTCGCCTCGGACGCGCGGCCGACCACGGCGAACCCCCGCGCGGGCCTCAACCGCTGGCGCTTCTCGAACGCAGCGTTCGACGCCGCGGTCAACGACGGAAAGCGCGCGGCTGAACGCGAGCAACGACGGCGGCACTACGCCGACGCACAGCGCATTTTCGCCGAAGAATTGCCGGTGATTCCGCTGTGGCACCCCGACGTCGTGTTCGTCGGCTCGCCCCGCGTCGCGCAGCTTCGATCCCGCGGCGACGCGCGCTTCGACACGCTGCTCGACGTGCGTCTTCGCGAGCCCTGACCGTCACGACCTGCGCACGAACATCATTTCGGCGCGAGACCGTGCTCGATGCGCAGAGCGTCGAGCGACGCAACGTCAGCGCGCTCAGCTCGCGAGCGCTCGCCAGCCGATGTCGCTGCGGTAGTGCGATCCGCGGATTCGCACGAGCTCGACCGCGCGGTACGCGCGCGCGCGGGCCTCTCGAAGCGTCGCGCCGCGCGCCGTCACCGTGAGGACTCGGCCGCCTGCGGTGACGATGCGGCCATCGAGCTCGCGCGTTCCTGCGTGCAGGACGTCGACGCCTTCGACCGAAGAGGCTTCGTCGAGTCCGAAGATCTCGTCGCCCGTCACGGGCTCGGCGGGATAGCGCTCGGAGGCGATGACGACCGCCATCGCCGCTCCCTCGAACGAAGGCGCGGCGCCCGGATCGAGCGCGCCGCGCGCGACGTCGAGCAACGTCGAGAAGACATCGCCGCGCGCCCGCGCCATGAGCACCGCGCACTCGGGGTCACCGAACCGGACGTTGTACTCGAGCGCGTGCGCGACGCCGTCGTGCAACATCAGGCCGATGAAGATCACTCCGCGAAAGTCCAGCGATTCGCTGGCCAAACCTCGCACGGTCGGCTCGACCACCCGCTGCAGCGCCTGCGCGAGCATCGCGTCGTCGAAGACGGGAACCGGACCGTACGCGCCCATTCCCCCGGTGTTGGGGCCGAGATCGCCATCACCGACCCGCTTGTGATCTTGGGCGGCGCCGAGGACGACGAAGCGCGATCCGTCGCACAAGACATGGAGCGAGACCTCTGGGCCCGTGAGGCACTCTTCGACGACGACGCGCGCGCCGGCGTCGCCGAACGAGCGCTTGATCATCATCGACTCGATGGCTTCGATCGCTTCGTCTGCGTCCTTCGCGACGACGACGCCCTTGCCCGCCGCGAGGCCGTCGGCCTTCACGACGAGCGGGCGATTCGCAGCGCGAACGTAGTCCGCCGCCTCGTCCGCGCGATCGAACACGCGAAACGCAGCGGTGCTCACGCCATGACGCGCCATGAACTCTTTTGAGAACGACTTCGATCCCTCGAGCCGCGCCCCCGCCGCGCCTGGGCCGAACACGGCGACGCCGCGCTCGCGCAGACGATCCGCGAGCCCCGCGACGAGCGGCGCTTCGGGGCCGACGACGACGAGGTCGTATCGCTCGCGCTCGCACAGCGCGAGGACGGCGTCGATGTCCGTCGCTTTGACGGTGGGGTGGACGCGGGCGTCGCGCGCGATTCCCGCGTTGCCGGGCGCGCACTCGGCCTGGTGTCCGCCAGCGATCGCTGCGCGCACGAGCGCGTGCTCTCTCGCGCCTGATCCAACGACGAGGACTCTCATCGCTCGCCTCTCAGTGACGAAAGTGACGAAAGCCCGTGAACACCATCGCGACGCCGAGCTTGTTGGCTGCGGCGATCACATCGGCGTCCTTCACGGAGCCGCCGGGCTGCGCGATCGCGATCGCGCCGGCTGCAGCGGCGGCTTCGACGCCGTCGGGGAAGGGGAAGAACGCATCGGACGCGAGGACCGTTCCCTTCGCGAGATCGCCGGCTTTCTTCGCGCAGATCTCGACCGAGACGACGCGCGACATCTGTCCGGCGCCGACGCCGACGGTGCGAAGCGTTCCGTCTTCTTCTTCGCGGGCCATGATGATGGCGTTGGACTTCACGTGTTTGCACACCTTCCATGCAAACGAGAGCGCGCGGCGCTGCTGCTCCGTCAGGCCCTTGTCCGTGACGACCTTGCCGTTCTCGACCTCGTTGTTGGCCGTGTCATCGCGCTGCTGAAGGACCATGCCGCCCGAGATCGACTTGAACGCGATTCCCGCTTCGTTTGCAGGCAGAATCGCTCCGAGCTCGAGCAGGCGAAGGTTCTTCTTCGTGTGCAGGATCGCGAGCGCGGCCGTCGAGAACGTCGGAGCCACGACGCACTCGAGAAACGTCTCGACCAGCGCCTTCGCAGTGCTCTCGTCGACCTCGCGGTTGAGCGCGACGATCCCGCCGAACGCGCTGAGCTCATCGGCCGCGCGCGCCACGCGATAGGCCTTCTCGATCGTCGCCGCCTGCGCGACGCCGCACGGATTGGTGTGCTTCACCACCACCGCCGCAGGCCCGTCGAACTCGCGCACCGCTTCGAGCGCGGCGTCCACGTCGACGAGGTTGTTGAACGAGAGCTCTTTTCCTCCCGCTCCGATGGACTTCGCTCGGCCGAGCGTCCCTTCCTTCGCGTTGCGCGCCACGTAGAAGGCGCCCGTCTGGTGCGGGTTCTCGCCGTATCGCAGCGCGTACGCACGCTCGAACTGCGGCGTGTAGACCTTCGGATACGCCTCGCGCTTGCCCATCTCGTCGACGCTCGTGAGGTACGCGGCGATCGCTCCATCGTACGCAGCCGTGTGCGCGAAGGCCTTCGCCGCGAGGCGAGCGCGTGTCGAGAACGCCACTTCGCCGTTCGCCTCGAGCTCTGCGAGCACGGTGTTGTAGTCGCTCGGGTCGACGACGACCGCGACGCGAGCGTGGTTTTTCGCTGCCGAACGCACCATCGAGGGACCGCCGATGTCGATGTTCTCGACGGCGTCTTCGAGCGTCACGTCGGGCTTCGCGACGGTCGCCTCGAAGGGATAGAGGTTGACGATGACCAGGTCGATGGGCTTTCCGCCGATCGAATTGAGCTGCGCGCGGTCTTCGTCGCGGTCGCGCATCAAGATCCCGCCGTGCACGCGCGGGTGAAGGGTCTTGACGCGGCCGTCCATGATCTCGGGCGACTGCGTGTACGTCGCGACGTCCACCACGGGGATACCGGCGTTTCGCAAGGTCTTCGCGGTCCCTCCGGTCGACAGGATCTCGACGCCGCGGCGCGCGAGCGCCTGCGCGAAGGGGACGAGGTCACGCTTGTCACTCACCGAAACCAGAGCTCGTTCGATCGGCATGGGAATCAACTCTTCCTGGCTGACTGCGGGGACGAACGCGCACGCCAATGCGAGGTGCGCGCGCGCCGCGTACCACGGACGCACGAACCGATCGAGTGAACAGAAGCAATGTTCTGTCGACTCTGCGTCTGCGCGCACGAAGGCGCTCTGCGAGCGCTCAGCGCGCGCAGCGCGCGGGAGAAATAGCCGAAGCGACGACGAGGCCGGTCGCTGTGTCGCGGTTCGCGCTCGCTCATCCGTCGCGACGGAATGCCGGTGCCAGAGGGCAGGGGCTCTTCGCGTTGGATGAATCCCAGTACGCTTCCACAACCATCCGAACACCTACGAGCGCGATCGCGTCACACAGGCGCCGGTCCTCGTCGTCGCTCCTACGCGCGCTCGATCCTCGCTTCGCACGACCGTGGCCGGTCCACGTCCGCGTCGCGAATCTCGTGCGCGCTCCGCGAGAGAGCGATCTCGTCGCTCACTCGCAGTAATCTTGCAGTGCTGCCATTTCGTTGAGCGCCTTGAGCTTCGCGAGACCCTTGGTCTCGAGCTGGCGAATGCGCTCGCGGGTGAGGTTCATGATCACGCCGACCTCTTCGAGCGTGATTCCGCCGCGGTCGGCGATGTCGAGCGCGCAGGACTCAGGCAGATCCCACACCTCTAGGTCGGGGAAGTTCAGCTTGATCGCGCCCGTGCGCTCCGAGACGTCCAAGAACAAGTGGTACTTGCACGAGACGAAGGGGCAGGGGCGATCCGCGAACTCGCCCTGCGAGCACTCGGCGCGCGTGACGGGACGCTCGTAGTCGGTCTCGGGGTAGAGCTGGCGGCCGCGCTCGAGCTCGCGCTTGGACAGGCGCTTGATCGAGATCGTGCGGGCACGGACGCGATCGCGGCGGCGCGAATCGCTGTCATCCAGATCGTCGTCGAAGATCTCCGCAGTGGCAGCAGCAGCAGCGGTCACGTTGGTCTGCGCGCGCGCAGCGGCGGTGTTGCCGAGCGTCGCCTTGCCCTCGTTATCGACCGAGATGGGGAGTTCCTCGAACGTCATCGTCTTCTCCTCTATGCAGTCCTCGCCCGATTTGCAGGGCAGACCGCTCCAACCGTGTCTGCGACTCTTCGCAGACCCACCACGACCCTAGCGATGCGCGCGACTCCCCATGAGCCGCGCAAACACGTCCACACTCACCGCCGCGCGAGCGGCGCTCGTGCACCGATCACACTGCGAAACAATCAGCCCGTCTTCGCGGCGTCGCGGAGCATGTCCGCGCGCGTCGCGAGGCGGCTTTCGATCGTCCGAAGTCTCTCGAGCAGCGATTCAGCGGCGTCCCTCGCGAGGTGCAGATCTCTGCGCATCGCCTCGGCCGTTGCATCGTTGTGCCTGCCCTCGATCGCTGTCTCGACCCGGTCGAAGAGCCGCTCTGTGCTCTGCTCGACCGTCTCGATGTCACTCCGAAGAAGAAAGTACTCGTTTCGAATTTCGTCGATCGTCTTGTTCTCGTTCAGCAGCCGCTTGATCTCTTGGATCTGTCGAACGATCGAGGCGGGGTACATCCCCTGCGAGCCCTTGTGCTTGCCCTTACGGCCGACGCGGATCGACCTCGGCAAGAGCCCCAGCTGCACATACTTGCGCAGCGTGGCCTCGCTGAACTTGAATCCGCGTTGTTCGAAGACCTCGACGATCTCGGTCGAACTGATCCCGTTGGGGTGCCGTTTCTCGAACTCGTCGAGCTCCTCTTGGGAGAGCTCGCTCATGGCCTCTTGGTCTCGATCGACTGCCTCACTCAGAACTGCTTCATCGGCGTCGCGCTGACGCGTCACCGTCGAAGCGAAATCGAATGTATTCGCTTCAAGCGAGCGGGTCAACAATTCGCGTCGATGGCTTCGTCAGACCGCTTTTCACTGAACAGACTACGCGTCGGGCGTTCAGTAAGAAGCAGGCTTGTGTGACGAGCAGTTCACAGCGTTGTGGCAGCAATGGTCGTTCGAGCGCGGCGTCGCTGTCATACCAACGGCTGTTGTTCGGCCGCAACTCAGTGACAACTCATTTTCTGCTGACAATTTGCAGGCGTGACTGATGGTCGTTGAGCGCGCTCACTGAGCACCGACCACGAGCGCGACGTTCAGGTAGGTGGATGAACCCAAAGCAGGGCAGCTCACCTCACGCCCTCCCACAAAAAGCAGCGCCTCTGTCGCTTTGCGTCGGAAGCGAGCGACGAAGGCGCCAGTCGGTCAGGCGAGCATTCCCATCAGCGTGATGCTGACGCCCGTCACCACGGCGAGGGGAGCTCGGCGCGAGGGCAGGGCGCGCAACGCAGCCGCAAAGAGTGCGCTCGGCGCAAGAAGCACGAGCGCCCACCGGCCCCAGCCATGGAGGCTCGACGCAAACGCGAAGCGAGAGAGCCAGAGCAACACGTTGAAGGCGGCGGTGTAGAGAGCGAGCAGCGGCATCGGTCAGCGATGGCCGTCGGTTAGCACCTGCGCGATCGCGCCGTGAAGCTCGCAGCAAATTCGCGTGGCGCGCGAGCGGCTTCCTACGGTGCGCGCGATGATTCTCAGAGACCCCGTGCACGGGCTCGTCGTGTTCGAACGCCCTGCAGAGCGCCTCGTCGTTCGGCTGCTCGACACCCGCGAGGTGCAGCGGCTCCGCCGGGTGCGAATGCTCGGCGTGACGTCCATCGCCTTTCCGGGCGCAGAGCACACACGCTTCGCGCACTCGGTCGGCGCCGCGCACGTGATGAGCCAGTTCTTGCAGCGCGTGCACAGCATCACCGCGGATTTCTCAGCGTCCGAGCGGCCGACGGTCGAAGACGAGCAGCAAGGGCTCGCCGCTGCGCTGTTGCACGACCTCGGTCACGGCCCGCTCTCACACTTGTTCGAAGAAGTTTTTCACGGAGCTCCGCGGCACGAGCGCTGGACCTCGGCGCTGTTGCTCGACCCCGACTCCGACGTGCACAAGGTCCTGCGTGAACTCGACGCGCAGCTGCCCGCCAAGGTCGAGCGCCTCGTTCACGGCGCGCACGAGAAAGCCTGGCTCGCCCACGCTGTCTCCGGAACGTTCGACGTCGATCGCTGCGACTACCTCCTGCGCGACTCGTACATGACCGGCGTTCGCTACGGGCTCTACGACTTGCCGTGGCTGCTGCGATCGCTGCGCGTGACGCACAACGCGAAGGGCGCGGCGACCATCGCCGTCGATGGATCGAAGGGGCTGCCCGCGGTCGAGGGATTCTTTCTCGCGCGGCTGTTCATGTACGAGCAGGTCTACTTTCACAAGGCGTCGCGCGCCGCCGAGCGCATGATCCGCGCGGTGTTCGCGCGCGCAGCGGACCTCGTTCGCGAAGGGCACAGCGACGCGCTACCACCGGTGCTCGCCAAGATGGCGCTCGGACAATCGGTCTCCCCCAGCGAGTACGTCACGCTCGACGACGGAACGCTCTGGTCCACGATCGAAGCTTGGGAGCGCGAAGCGCGCGATCCCATCCTCAGAGATCTGTCAGCGCGACTGCGAACCCGCGCGCTCTTCAAGACCGCGACGCTCGATGACGAAGACGCCGAGCGGGCCTCGGAGCTGTTCGACGCGCTCAAGGACATCGTCGCGCGCGCAGGGCTCGACCCGCGGTACTACGCAGCGCTCGATGTCGCCTCGACAGGCGTGTTCGACGACCCTGCGGATCCCGCAGACGCGCTCTATGTTTGCTACAACCGCCGCGCGCCGAGGCTCTTGTCGCGCACGTCGCTGCTGCTCAAGAAGCTCGCGGGCGAGCGGCTGGTGGCCAGGAGGCTGGTGTTTCCCGCGGAGGTTCGAGACGCCGTCGGCGCGCTTCTCGGCCGTTCGCCTCAGCTCGCGCTCGCGCTACCCTCCTGATCGATCACTCGATGTCGCTTCTCTCTCGATCGTCTCTCTTCGCGAGCGCGCTCGCGTTCGCCGCGTTGATTTCTGCACACGATGCGTCCGCGCAGCGTCGGGCGCGCCGCGCGCAGCCTGCGCCCGAGCCGCCGCCATCCCCCGTCGCGCTCTCTGTCGAGCAGCGCGCCGGGACCCTGCACTGGCGATTCACGCTCACCAACCGCGGCGATCAACCGGTGGACGTCGCGATCGACCGCAACATGCTCGCGGTCGAGATCACCGCTCCGGCGCCGGTGGTCGACCCCGCGACACCACGCCGTCGCGCGCCACGAGCGCCCAAGCCAGCGAGGTGCCGCGGAGCGCTCTTTCACGGCAACACCGACGAGACCGCGCGCGCGCAGCTCGCGCCGGGGCAGAGCTACTCGGAGGGGTTCGACTTGCGGTCGCTGTGCGGAGTGCGGTTTCCCCGCGCGCTCGTGCCCGGCGCGTCGCTGGTGTTCACCTACGGCGCTCGCGCGAAGCGACCGTCGTTTGCGCGCGCGGTGGTGTTCATCGAGAGCGGGGTTCCGATCGAAGAGCTCCGGACCAACGCGATGGTGCTCTCGGGGGACGCGTCGAGCTTTCCGCCCGCAACCCCGGCGAGCGACGGCGCAGACCGCGGCCCGGTCGAGCTTCGGGCGCCCGCGTCGATCATCGCGGACCGCGCCGCGGGGCTGTCGTTCGGCGTCTCGCTGCGAGGCCGAGGCAGCGCGCCGCTCCGCGCGTTTTATCGACCGTCGATGTTCTCGCTCGAGGTCCGCACGCCGAGAGGCGGGTTCTTTCGCTGCTCGGACGCGCCGCTGGGATACGTCGGTCTCCCCGATTATTTGCGCACGATCTCGCGCTCGACCGGGCCGGCGACGCGGCTCTCGGTCGGGCTCTTGTGCGACCAAACGCAGTTCGCGCAAGCGGGGGTGTACCTCGTTCGCGTGGTGTTCGAGAGCAACGTCGAGTCGACCACCTCGCGCGAGCCGAGCTTTCGCGGCCGAGCCGTCTCGCGCTGGATCGCAGCGGTCGTACGAAGAGGCTCTCCCACCGCTCGCTACTCGCCGCTGAGCGTCGAGGACCCGTACGCGCCAGCCCCTGCGCAGACGAACAGCGGCGATCACAGGTGACAACGAAGTCGAACTCGACCATGTACCATCGCACCTGGCTGCGGCGGTCGACGGAGGCCGTGGAGGAATCGCGCTGATGACACGAGTGTTGGTGGTGGACGACGAGCGCACGCTGCGCGGCGCTGTGGCGATGATGCTGCGTGGAGCGGGCTACGACGTCGACGAGGCCGCAGACGGCGAGCACGCGATCGACCTCGGAACGCAGAGCGCCTACGACCTGGTCCTCACCGACCTGAAAATGGGCGGCGTCGACGGGCTCACGGTGCTCAAGCGCATCCGAGAGGGACAACCGTTGACCGAGGCGATCGTGATGACCGCGTACGGCACCATCGAGAGCGCGGTCGAGGCGATGCGCGCGGGCGCGTACGACTACATCCAGAAGCCGTTCACCGAGCAAGAGCTGCTGGTGAAGGTCAGCAAGGCGATCGAGAAGCGGCAGCTCGGCGCGGCCTACGCGTTGATGGCCCAAGAGTTTCGCGATCGATACAAGTTCGACAACGTGATCGGCCGGAGCTCCGCGATCCGCGACGTGATCGCGCGCATCGTGAAGATCTCAACGTCCGACGCGACCGTGCTCATCACGGGCGAGTCGGGCACCGGCAAAGAAATGGTCGCCAAGGCCATCCACGCCAACTCGCGACGCTCGAACCGCCCCTTTGTCACCGTGAACTGCGCGGCGATGACCGAGACGCTCATCGAGAGCGAGCTGTTCGGCCACGTGAAGGGCGCGTTCACCGGCGCGACGAAAGACCGTCGTGGGCTTCTCGAAGAAGCGAACGGAGCGACCTTCTTCTTCGACGAAGTGGCGGAGACGACGCCGGGGTTTCAAGCGAAGCTGCTGCGCGCCATTCAAGAGGGCGAGATTCGCCGCGTGGGCGAGAGCAAGGCGATCCACGTCGACGTTCGCATCATCGCGGCGACGAACCAGGATCTGCACAAGGCCATCGCTGAGAAGCGATTTCGCCAGGACCTCTACTATCGACTCAACGTCGTGCGCTTCGTCCTGCCGCCGATGCGCGACCGCAAAGAGGATATCCCGCTGCTGGTCGAGCACTTCTTGGACAAGATTTCGAAGAAGACCGGCCAGCGCGCGCGGCTCGGAGAGGGCGTGCTCGAGTACCTGCTCGCGTACGACTATCCGGGCAACGTTCGAGAGCTCGAGAACATGATCGAGCAAGGCGTCGCGCTCTCTGCGCGCACGGGCGTGATTCAGCTCGAAGACGTCGCGCCGCAAGACCTCGCTCCGAGCCCGATGATCGATCGGGGCTCGGTCGAGCGAACGTTGACGCACGCGGTGGACGCGGCCGAGCGCGAGGCGATCGAAGCCGCGTTGCGCGAGTTCGACGGCAATCGCGAGCGAGCCGCGGAGGTGTTGGGCCTGTCGACCACGACGCTGTGGCGCAAGATGAAGCGCCTCAGCATCGTGTGGCCGACCTGAGCGCGCTCAGCAGAACAAGCGCTCTTTCGCGGTCGCGCAGATCGCGACGACGGCGGGGTGCTTCACGCGACGCTCGACGGTGATCGCGTAGAAGCGCGCGCGCAGCGTCGGCACGCGACCGATGACCGAGACGTTGAACTGCTCGCACACGTCCTTCTCGACGACCGTCGGAACCGCGAAGAACCCGAGTCCTTCGCCGCCGAACACCTTGAGCAGCGCGGAGTCTTCGAACTCAGCGACCACCGTCGGGCGGATGCTGTTGGCGTCGAGCCACGCGTCGATGGCGCGTCGAGAACCCGTCGAGTCGCCGGGCGCGATGAACGCCGCCCCGTCCAGGCACTCGGGAAACGACCCCTTGAGCGTGCGGCTGAACTTCGTCGAGGCCACGAAGCTCATCCCGCACTCGCCGAGGTTGTGATTGAACGCCTTGACCCTCGTCGGCGGCGAGACCGGCGCGTCCGAGAGCACGACGTCGACGGCGCCGCTCGCCAGATCCGAGAGCAATCGCTCGTGTTGTCCCTGGCGGACGACGAGGCGAACGGTCGAGTCGAGCGCAGGGCGGATGAGGTTGTGGGCGACGAGCTTGGGCAACGAGTCGGCGACGCCGACCGTCAGGCGCTGCGGCTTTCCCGTGGGGCGACCGCGAAGCGTGTCCATGAGCTCGCGGCCGATGCCGAAGATCTCTTCGGCGTACTGAAAGGCGATGCGCCCCACTTCGGTGAGCACCAACCCTCGGCCTTCGCGTTCGAACAGCTTCTCGCCGAGCGCCTCTTCGAGCAGGCGAACCTGCCCGGAGATCGTCGGCGGCGCGACGCGCAAGACCTTGCTCGCTCGCGCCACGCCGCCCTCGCGCGCGACCACATAGAAATACAAAAGGTGGTGGTAGTTGAGCCACTCCATCGTTCGAGAGACATAGGACCGTTCGATTTTTCGGCAAAGAGCGAGATGCTGACTTCGTCAGAATCGAACGATCACTTCGGTTTCAACGACGGTGTTGAGACTCGTTCTCACGTACTGAAATTGAATCGCGTCTCTTTCACCGCGCATCCGCCGCGGGGCGCGGGGAAGCGGAGTCGGCGCAGCACGGTCTCGAAGCACGCCTTGAACTGCCCCGAGCGAACGATGCCGCCCGTTTGGATGTCGCCGACGCCTCCGCCGGGATTGATCACGAACCGCACCGTCGCGCCGCCGCGCAGCGTGGGGTTGGTGCGCAGCTCACGGTTGTAGCACTCGCGAAATCCGCTCTGACTCGCGGAGAGGATGCCGTCGACGCGCGCGCCATCGATGGTGCCGGGGCACTGATCGACGTAGCGAACAACATAGCGAACGCGCGGCGCGGTGGCGTCTTCGACCGGCGTCGGCACGTCCGGCTCCTCGCTGAGATCAATGTTGGCCGCGACGTTCGGCGTAAGCGATTGCTGCGGCGGCACGCCAGAGTCGACCGGAGCGTTCACGCGCGGCGGCGTCTGCGCGGGCGCGGGCGGCTGGATCGCCTTGTACACCCCGAACGAGCCAACCACGACGAAGAGCAGTCCGAGGACGATGTACTTCGTGTTGCCCGAGTCCTTCTTCACAGGCGGCGGAATCGACGTGCTCACAGGAAACGTTCTGCCTTTCGGTGTGAGGCCACAGCCCCAGCGGTGATGATGCCACGAGCGGTGGCGAGTGCGAGAGTCAAGCGGGTGCCGAGGGCTCGGCGCGCTCGGCAGGCGCTGGGCGGCCGCGCGTGATCGCGCGGAGCAGCGCAGATTCGTCGAAGCCTCGCTCGTTGTCGACGCGATCGTAGAGAACCCACGGAGCGTCGACGACGAGGCCTCCCGGCCGTCCGACAGCGCACTCGACGAGCACGCGGTTCGCCGGTTCGTCAGCGCGCGGATGGACAAACGCGAGGCGCTTTGCGTGCAGATCCTTGCTGTCGAGCGCAGACAGCAACGTCTCGAGCGAGCGCGACGGAAACACGAAGCACGCGCGCCCGGCGCGACCGAGCAGCGTTCGAGCGGCGCGCACGAAGGGCCCGAGCGGGTCATCCGCGCGCAGGGCGCGCTCGGCTTCGACGTCGCGCCCCTCGGTGCTCGAAGAGCGCTCGTAGTACGGCGGGTTGGCGACGACCAGCCCGGCGGCGCCGCGATACGAGCGGGCGACGACGTCAACCGCGCCGAGCTCTACGCGCACGCGCGAAGCGTCGAAGTTGCCCTCGAGGTTGCGGCGCAGCAATTCGGCGGTGGGCGCGTGCGACTCGATCGCGAGCACGCGCTGGGCGCGACCGTGATGCAGCAGCCCGAGGGACACCATTCCGGCGCCGGCGCCGAGGTCTACGGCGAGCTTGTCTCGCTCGGCGACGGAGGGCGCGAAATACGCCAGCAGAAGTCCGTCGATGGCGGCGCGGTAGCCAGCGGAGGGCTGAGCGAAGCGCACGGCGCCGTCGAACAGCGTTCCTTCGGTGATCGTGGGGGAGGTGTCGGTCACGGGTGCGTTCGGGGCGTACGGTACAGCATCGCTTCGTGTCCGCGAGCAACTCTCTCCATCGCGGAAATGTCGCGGGCGAGCGGCGGGGTTTGCTATGGTCTCGCACACGGAGCGTTCGACCGCATGAATCTCATCCAGACCGAAGAAGCCGCGCGACGACTCGCCCGCGCCATCGCGAGCGACCTCTCGCTCTACAACGAGGCCAAGATCGTCCAGGGAATCATCGACGACAACCTGTTCGAAGTGCTCGCGGAAGAGATCGAAGAGGGCAGGGCGCTCTACAAGAACCGCGTCGCGCCCGAGCTCGTGAACAAGAACTTCTACGGCCGAGCGATCGTCGACATCCTCATCCGCGCCAAGCGGCACATCAAATCAAAGGTGTGGTGAGCGAGAGGGCGCGCGCGTTCGAGGTCGACTCTCACGAGGTGGGCGATCGAGTCGACAAGTGCGCGGCCGCGCGGCTCGCGAGCGAGGGCGTCTCTCGCGGCGACGTGCTGCGCGCGATCGAGAGCGACGCGCTGCGCGTGAACGGGCGCGCGGTGAAGGCGTCTTATCGTGTTCGCGCTGGGGATCGCGTCGAGCTCGAGCTGCCGCGGCCTGCGCCGTCCGAAGCGCTTCCCGAGGACATCGCGATCGACGTCGTCTTCGAAGACGAGAGCGTGCTCGTGGTGAACAAACCAGCCGGGCTGGTGGTGCATCCCGCGCGCGGTCACGCGTCGGGAACGCTGGTCAACGCCGTGCTCTTTCATCACGCCGTGGACGACGACGAGGCGCCCGAGCGTCCGGGCATCGTGCATCGGCTCGATCGCGACACCTCGGGCGTGATGGTGATCGCGAAGACTCCGCTCGCGCGAGAGCGGCTCAAGGCGCAGTTTCAGGCGCACTCGATCGAGCGAGTGTACGAGGCGATCGCGGTCGGCGTGATCGAGCGCGCGGTCACGTTCGACACGCTCTACAACCGACACCCCACCGAGCGAATGCGCTTCTCGTCGCGCGTGCGCGAGGGAAAGCGCGCGTGCACTCACGTCACGCCCGTCGAGGCGTTTGCCTCCGACGCGACGCGCGTCGAGTGTCGACTCGAGACGGGCCGCACGCACCAGATCCGCGTTCACCTCTCGGACAACGGGCACGCGCTGCTCGGCGACGCGATGTACGGCAAGCCCCCGAAAAGCCCTCGCCTCCGCGCGATCGCAGACGCGCTCGGACGACAGGCCCTTCACGCGCGCGTGCTCGGCTTCGTTCACCCCGCGAGCGGCGAGTTCGTTCGATTCGAACGGCAGCCCCCCGAGGACTTCGCGCGGGCGCTCGAAGCGCTGCGCGCCGAGCGAGGGTGACGGTCTACTCGACCGCAGCGCGAACGCGGCGCGCGTCGGAGTACATGTCCTGATTCGCGAGCACGCACAGGACGGTGTCCGCCGAGGTCTCTTTGAGCGCCTGCGCGATCGCGTCGATGCCGGTCTCTTCGTAGCGAGACTTGAACCCCGCGGGGCCGGGCAAGCGGTAGTACGCGATCGGCGCCTGTTGCACTGGCGGATGTCGCAGCGGATCGCGCGCGACGATCACGGCGAGGTCCTTCACCGTGGCCTCAGCGTCCTTGAGCGACCACTCGGGTGGAGCCTCCCAGACGAGCTTCGTCGAGACGCCATCCACGAGGCGCTCGAACATCGTGCGCGCCGATGCTTTGGCCTTCTTCGAAAACGCGAGGTCCGGCGGCGAGGTCACCACGATCGCCGTCGCACCGAGCTCGCGCGCGACCGGGACGAACGCGCTCCACGCGCTCTCGGCTTCGCCCGACGGCTCGAACGCGTTCGCCGTCAGCTCGCGTGGCGCGAGCGCAGTGAACACGAATCCGTCGGGCGCCTCGCGACGCCAGCGTCGAACGAGCGCCGGCCCAGGCACTCCGATCGCGGTGTCCGCGATCTCGACCATGTTGAACTCGCGCAGGTACTTCGTCGCGGGCACTGGAAACCCCGAACAACCGATGACTCGCATGTCTCTTCGCCTGCCCCGACGTCCGCGACGGCCGTCCGCACAACGACGGCTCCGACCCGCGCTCGCGACGGTCGCGCCGTCCGGACGATCGCTGTGATTGGGGACTGTTGCGCAATGTATACCGCTCGGAGGCCCGCGCGTCGCGGTTCGCGCGCGGTGGATCGACGCACCACATTCGCCCAATTGGAGGCGGCTCGGGTACAGTGCCACCGTGATTCGCTTTGGAGGATCCCGTATCGCGACCGTGGCAGCGGTTCTGGCCGCGGTCGCGATGATGAAGCCGTCGGACGCGTCCGCGCAGCAGCAAGAGTTCTTCTTCTACCGGCACGCGGGGCAGCAGACGGCGCTCGACGCCAATCTGTTCGAGCCGTCGACTTCGCCGCAGTCGGTGTTCTCGGTCGAGCTCGCGCGCGTTCCGACGCACCTCACGTTTACCGCGGGGGTGTTCGTCAACTACGCGTTTCAACCGCTGGTCGCACGGCAAGAAGGCCGCGAGAACATCTCGCTCGTCGAGCACGACCTGCGCGCCGAGCTGCAGGGATCGCTGGGGTTGTTTCAAGCGCTCGAGATCGGACTCGCGATGCCGATCGCGTTCACCGACCACGCGCCTGCGATCGTCGGAGGCTTCGGCGGGCTCTGGGAGGGCGCTGGGCGGCAGCGGGTCGGATCGATTCGCGCCGGAGATCTTCGGCTCAACGTGAAGGTTCCGATCCTTCGCGTCCCCTTCGAGCTCGCGGGGCGCGTCGCGATCGGCGTCCCCACGGGCAGCATCGGCGGCGACGGCGGGTGCTTCTTCGGCCGCAGCGCGGCGAGCGACCCGCGCACGGACGCGCCGTGCATGGACGACGCGATGGGGCGAACCGTGGTCACGCCCGGCCAGGCGTTCTCGAGCTCGATCGCATGGACAATCATGCCGCAGATCGTCGCGTCGAGGCAGGTCGGCCCCGCGGTGATCGCCGCGAACCTCGGGTATCGCTTTCGCTCGCGCAACGGGCTGCCTGCGGGGCAGCTTCCGTTCGCCATCGACGACGAAGTGCAGTGGGGCGTCGGCGGGCGCGTCGCGGTGCATCGCATCTTGAATGTGGGTGCAGAAATCAACGGTCGCATCGGCGTGTTCGACGCGTTCGGCTCCGTCTCGAACGGAACGACCACGACCACCGAGCGCAACCGCACGAGCTGGCCAGTCGAAGCGGTGCTGGGGGCGGACCTGCACCCGAGCAGCGCGATCACCGTCGACGTTGGGCTTCGCCGCGGATTGAGCGGAGGATACGGCGCTCCGACCATCGGCGCGTTCGCGGGGCTTCGCTACTCGGTCACCGGGCGCACGTGCTCGAACGGCCCCGAGGACTACGACGGCTTCGAGGACAGTGACTACTGCGAGGACCCGGACAACGACGCGGACGGCGTTGCCGACGCGCAGGATCGCTGCGTCAACGACGCCGAGGATCGCGACGGAGTGCTCGACGAAGACGGCTGCCCCGATCCAGACAACGACGCGGACGGCAGGCTCGACGACGACGATCGCTGCCCGATCGAGCCCGAAGATTTCGACGGAAACGAGGACAGCGACGGCTGCCCCGACCCCGACAACGACCGCGACGGACGGCCCGACACCGTCGATCAGTGCGACAACGACCCCGAGGACCTCGATCGCTTCGAAGACGACGACGGTTGCCCCGAACCCGGCCCGCTCCCGGTCGTCGTGACGCGCACCGAGTCGCGCCTTCTGCTCTCGCAGCGCATCTACTTCGAGTACGACAGCGACGTGATTCGCAACGTCTCGTTCGACATCCTCAACGAGGTCGCGGCCACGCTCCGTCGCAACCCCGACATCACGATGATGCGCATCGAAGGCCACACCGATTCGCAGGGCGTGGCGCAGTACAACCTGGACCTCTCGTTTCGTCGCGCGCGCGCCGTGGTCGAGTACCTCAACCAGCGCGGCGTCGAGCGGAGCCGCTTGGACTTTCGCGGCTTCGGCTCGCAGCGGCTCGCGGGCCCCGACGACACGCCGGACGGACAGGCGCTCAACCGCCGCGTCGAGTTCGTCATCGTCGCGCAAGGCGCGCAAGAAGCGCCGAGCGCGAATCAACCGCAGCAGCCGCAGCCCAACGAGCGGCCGCGACGACGCCGGCGCGCGCAGCCGTAATTGCGCGTTTCTCGCTGGCCCGCCGAGCGCGAGAGCGTTACCACTGCGCCGCTTTCATGCTCGTCGAAGTGAATCCGCAGCATCCTGAGCCGCGCAAGATCGCGCGCGCAGCGCAGGTCCTCCGCGACGGCGGCGTCGTCGCGTACCCCACCGACACGGTCTATGCGCTCGGCGTCGACCTCGCGAACAAGAGCGCGATCGACACGCTCTACGCGATCAAGCGAATGAAGCGCGAGCAGCCGCTGGCGTTCGTGGTCCCGGACTTGAGCGAAGTGTCGAGGTACGCCGTCGTCCAGGATTTTCACTATCGATTCATCAAGCACCTGATCCCGGGACCGTACACGTTCATCTTGCAGGCGACGCGCGAAGTGCCTCGCCTGGTGATGATGAAGCGCAAGACGATCGGCATTCGCGTGCCCGATCACGCCGTGCCGGTCGCGCTCGCGAGAGAGCTCGGCCGCCCGATCATGACCACGACTGCGACCCATCCGAGCGATGGCGAAGTGCTCACGGACCCAGCCGACATCGCGGACCTGTACGGAGGCGTCGAGCTCGTCCTCGACGGAGGCGTCGGCGAAGCGCTCGCATCGACAGTGCTCGACCTGTGTGACGCTGAGCCCGCGCTTGTCCGCGAAGGCGCGGGAATGGATCGAATCGATCAGCTCTTCGGCGTGCACCGCGCGATCGATGAAGCTGAGTTCGACGGCTGAATTTGCAGGGCACCTGCGCGTGGAGCCCGTGTGGAGGCGGGGCTCCACGCCCCTTGCAAAATCAACGATTGGCACTAACCCTCCCGCGTCGTGGCAAAGGCTCCGCTTCGAAAGCGTCGTTGGGGGTGGTTGTTCTGGGTCGCGGCGATCGCCGTAGCCGCGTTTTTTGGCGCGCGCGCGTACAAGAAGCGACCCGTCAAGGCCATCGACGTTCGCGTGCACCGCGTCGAGCTCGGCGGCGTTCGGGATCTCGTCTCGACTGTGGCCGCGGGGCGCGTCGCGGCAGAGCGTGAAGCGACGCTGCGCGCAGAGATCGCGGGGACCGTGCTTCGCGTGCTCAAGCGGCGCGGCGACCGAGTGACGACGGGCGAAGTGCTGCTCGAGTACGACGTTCGCGATCTGCGCGATCGGGTCAACGCCGCGCGCGCATCGGTGGCGCTGAGCCGCGCGCAGATCGAGCAGGCCAGGGCGAGCGCGGACGTCGCGCATCGCAACGTGAACCGCGCAGCCAACCTCCGCGATCGCGGCGTCGGAACGCCCGTCGAAGTCGAGAACCTCGAGGGCTCTGCGGGCATCGCCGATCGCGCAGCGGCCGTCGCGCAGGTGGCCATGTCCCAGGCCGCGGCGAACGTTCGCATCGCAGAGACGGCGCTGCGTCGCGGCGTGCTGCGCGCGCCGTTCGACGGGATCATCCTGACGCGCTCGATCGAGGCGGGCGAGGTGACGGCGCCGGGCGCGCCGCTGTTCTCGCTCGCGGACACCTCGAGGCTGCACGTCGACGCGGACCTCGACGAAGCGGACCTCGGACGCGTGCGCACGGGGATGCAAGCGGACGTGACGCTCGACGCGTTTCCTGGGCTGAAGTTCGCGGGTTCGCTGGCGGAAATCGCGCCGAGCGTGACCCGCGATCTGCGCGGAAATCGCTCGATCTCGTGCCGCTTCGACCTGCGTGCGGACGAGCGCCTGCGCGTCGGGATGAGCGCCGAGGTCGACGTGATCGTCGCGACGCGAGAGAACGTCCTGTGGGTTCCGCCCAACGCGGTGATGGGCCGCGGGATCGATCGATCGGTGTACGTCGTGGACGCGACGAACGTCGCGCGTCGGCGGCCGATCGGCGTCGGCGTGAGCACGTGGGAGGCGATCGAGGTCACCAGCGGCCTGCGCGCGGGCGATCGCGTGATCACCACGCTCTCGAACAACGAGCTGACCGATGGCTCCGTGGTGCGAACGCGCGCGGACGAGTCGTCTCCCACTCGGAGCGTTCAGCGATGAGCACCGAGGACGCCGACGCGATCGCGCTCGGCGAGCCGTTGATGGAGGTCAGCGAGCTGCACCGTCGCTTCATGATGGGCGACGAAGAAGTGCACGCGCTGCGGGGCGTGACGTTTACGATCACCAAGGGTGAGTACGTCTGCATCATCGGCCCGTCGGGCTCGGGCAAGAGCACGATGATGTACGTCCTCGGCTGCCTCGATACGCCGTCGGAGGGCAGCTACAAGCTGGCGGGCTACGAGGTCGCTTCGCTCGACGACGCGGACCTGGCGGCGCTTCGCAATCGATACATCGGGTTTGTGTTTCAAGCGTTCAACTTGATTCCCCGCACAACGACGGTGGACAACGTCGCGCTGCCGCTTCGCTACGCGGGCGTCGGCATTCGCGATCGTCGGCGCCGCGCAGAAGACGCGCTCAAGCGCGTTGGGCTCGGCCATCGCCTCGATCACACGCCCGATCGCCTGTCCGGCGGAGAACGGCAGCGCGTCGCGATCGCGCGCGCCATCGTGACCAAGCCCGAGCTGTTGCTCTGCGACGAGCCGACGGGAAACCTCGACTCGCGCGTCGGAGCCGAGATCACCAAGCTATTCGAAGAGCTCAACTCCGAGCTCGGCGTGACGCTGGTGATCGTGACGCACGACCCCAACCTCGCCAAGCGCGCGAAGCGCAACATCAAGCTCGTGGACGGACAAGTCGTGTACGACGGGCCGCCGCAAGAAGGGCGCTGAAGGAGCTGCGATGTTCGAGCACATTCTCTCGGCGTTTCTCGCGTTGCAGGCGAACAAGATCCGCGCGGCGCTCACGATGCTCGGCGTGGTGATCGGCGTGCTCGCCGTCACGCTGCTCGTCGGCGTCGGCGACGGCGCGCGCATCTATCTCGACGAGCAGATCTCGGGGCTCGGCACCAACCTGATGACCGTCGTCCCCGGTCGTCGAGAGACGCGAGGCTTCGGTCCGCCCGCGGGCAACACCGCGCGTCCGCTGGTGATGGAGGACGTCGAGGCGATCGAGCGCCAGGCGAGCTTGATCCGTGGGATCAGCCCGATGGTGATGGGCGGCGGCGCGGTGCGCTTCAAGGGACGCACTCGCGACACGATGATCCTCGGCGTGGGTCCGGCGTTCAGCGACCTGCGCAACATGCACGTCGAGCGCGGCAGCTTCGTGCGCGCTGAAGACGTCGAGTCGCGGCGGCGCGTGTGCGTGCTCGGCCGCACGATCGTGAAAGAGCTGTTCGGCGACGAGAATCCCCTGGGCCAGACCGTGCGACTCGCCGACGGCCGATTTCGCGTCGTCGGCCTGATGGAAGAGCGCGGAACCTCGCTCGGCTTCGACCTCAACGACCTGGTCTTCGTCCCGGTCACCTCGGCGATGGACTTGTTCAATCAAGACCATCTCTCGCAGTTGATCACCGCTGCGCGGTCGAAGGAGGACGCGCCGGCCGCCGCTGAAGAGCTCGAGCAAATCCTCGCCCGTCGACGCAACGGAGAGAAGACCTTCACGATTCAGAGCCAGGACGACCTGCTCAAGACCTTCGGGGCGCTCACCGCCGCGATGACCCTGATGCTCCTCGCGATCGCGTCGATCTCGCTCGTCGTGGGTGGCATCGGGATCATGAACATCATGCTGGTGAGCGTCCGCGAGCGCACGCGCGAGATCGGCGTTCGTCGCGCGGTGGGCGCGACCAAGAGCGACATCCTCTGGCAGTTTCTCTTGGAGAGCGTGGTGATCTCGTCGCTCGGCGGCGGCGTGGGGTTGGGCCTGGGCGCGGCGATCGTGCTCACGCTCAAGCGCTTCGCTCCCTCGGTGCCCGTCGCGCTCTCTCCGTGGATCGCGGCGGTGGCCTTCGGCAGCTCGTTCGTCGTGGGGGTGCTCTCGGGCGTCGTCCCTGCGAGACGGGCGGCCGAGCTCGATCCGGTCGAAGCGCTTCGCTACGAGTGAGCGCGCGCTGTACGCTTTCGCCTCGAGCGAATGCGAGCGAGTCATTGGATCGTAGCGGGCGTGATCGCGGTGCTGGCTTCGTCGGCAGGCGCGTTTCGACTGGGATATTCCAGAGGATACGCCGCTGCACCCGCGCCGCCACGCGGCCCGACGCAGCGCGCGGAGGACACCAACCGCGACGGGCGGCCGGACCGATGGAGCACCGTCGACGAGCGCGGCGTCGTGCTCTCTATCGCGACCGATCGCAACCACGATGGGAGGCCCGACAAGAACGAGCTGCTCGTCGCGGGCGTTCGAGCGTATCGCGTGGACTACGACGAGGACTTCGACGGTCGCTACGACCGGTACGACTCGATCACGCGTGAGGGCTACGCGATCCTGTCGCACTACGATCGGGATTGGGACGACGCGCCCGAGCGATGGGTGCAGCGCGGCGGCAACGGCTCGATCGTGTCCGAGTGGACGGACGCGGATGAGAACGGCGCTCCTGAGCGCTACCGCGAGTTCGATCGGCAGGGACGGATCACGGAGGAGGGCATCGACGCGGACGGCGACGGGCTCTACGAGACGCAGCGGTTCTTCAACACGCGATGGCCGGACCCGACGCGCCCGATGCAGGTCGAGCACGACGACGACCGCGACGGACAGTTCGAGCGACACGAAGAGTTTCGCCCAGACGGAACGATCGAGCGAACCCAACGCGACTCCAACGGCGATGGCCGGCGAGACGTGATTCAGTACTTCGACCGCAGCGGCGCCGTGCGCAAAGAAGGGCACGACACCGACGGCGACGGAAACTACGAGCTCTGGAGATTTCCTGAGCGATCGGCGGTCAGGCTCGGCTACGACGACGACGACGACCGCGACATCGACCACTGGGATCCGCCCGGACCGCCCGCGGGCTGGTGCGCAGCGCGCTGCCGCGTGGTCGCGCCGAGCGCCGAGCCGAACCCGCGCCCGTAGCCCAGCGCATTGGTCCTTGCTGCGCTGCGCGGCCCAGTGCGAATCTCTCGCTCGTGACGACCGTGCTGCCCAACGATCCGCTCGAGGTCTTCGAAGCGTTCTTGCAGTACATGCGCAACCCGCCAGCGCGCAACGCGCCCGGCCGCGCGCAGCCTGCGACCGAGACGCCCGAGCCGACAGGTCGACAATCCGCGGTCGCGCCTCCGCCGGTGCAGCCCGCGTCGAGCATCGTCGTCGAGGACCCGTCGGTGTGGGACGAGCCCACGAAATCAAGACCCGACGTCACGCGACAGTTCATCCAGCAGAGCGCCCGCAAAGAGCCGGAGCAGTCGATCATCGTCGACGACGACCTCTCGATGACGCAGCCGATGCAGAGCGCTGCGCCCGAGGTCGCTCCGCGCGCCGCCGAGAGCCGCGGCGAGCGCTTCTGCGACGAGATGATGGTGCTCATCAAGTACGGGCACGCGCAGCAGGTCCCTCGCGAGATCGAGCGTTGGGTCCGAACGTATCCCGATGATCTCGACGGAGCGATCCGCATCGCCGAGTTCGAGATGCAGCGCGTCGACGCCTCACAGGGCCTCGATCGCTTGTTCTATGTGGCCAATCGCGCGCTCGAGCGCGGCGCGGTCGAGTACCTGCGCCGCTCGCTCGATCGCCTGCAAGTGCTCGCCGCGCACGACATGCGGCTCACCGCGCTACGCTCGCGGCTCGGTCTTCGCTGACCCACGCGACGGAGCCGGCGAGGCTTCGCGCGGCGCCGCGGTTCGATCGAGCGCTACTGCGGCTTGCGCAGGACCTCGCGGCGCAATCGAAGCTTCGCTGGGTCCGTGCGCGTCACCTCGCGCACCGCCGAGAGCGCTGCGAGCAGCGCGCCTTCTTCGCCGAAGCCCGGCACGATCGAGCGATTGACGAACCACAGGTTGGCGATCGGGCCGCGCAGCGGAAGCGCGCACACGCCCGCGAACGCGTCGGGCCACCGTCGGATCACCGAGGCCATCGGCTCGGGCGCTCCGTCCCACCGCGCTGCGACGCGCGTGGTGAGGTCGTGCACGCGGTCCTCGAGGTCGAGGCCGTCGTGCGGTGAGTCAACAGCCAGCAAATTGCGCGGCAAAAACGGGATCACACGGGAGAGCGCCTCGAGCACTCGGCGACGCACTCGCGCGAGATACGACGAGCCTTCGTCCACCACCGCGCGGGGCAACAGCGCGTGCGCCGTGACGACGGTGCGACCGAGCGCGTCGGTGGGCGAGAGCTCGGTGTAGAGCAGGTTCTCTTCGGCCATCGGTCGTCGCGGGTCGAGGACGAGATAGGCGCGCTGGGCGAGGCCTGCGGGGATTCCGCCAGGGCCGACGAGGACGTTGAGCGCGTAGCGCGCGTAGACCGGCTCGGCGAGCGCGAGCTGATCCATGAACGACGGCGCGACCTCGGCGCGCGCGAGCGCGTACGCGTTGTGCGCCGAGAGCGAGGTGATGCAATGCGCGCAGCCCATGGCCTCGTCGGTGACGTCGAAGCGAACGCCCGCGACGCGACCGCGCTCGATCACGAGCGAGCTCACGCGCTCTTTCGGGCGCACATCACCGCCGAACTGCACGATTCGATCGCCGAGCAGCCGCGCGAGCGCGTCGCGACCGCCGTCGATCGTGGGCATGCCCGAGAGCGCGAGGGACCAGCCCCGCGCGATCTGCGCGCCGTCGAGCGCGTCGGGATCGGTGTCGACCGAGTAGCGCGCGAGGCTGTGGATCACCGTGCGAAACTCGTGTCCCTCGGGAAAGTCCGCGAGCACGTCGCGCTCGTTGAGCTCGGGCAACGAGCGCGCGACCGAGAGCGCTTTCTTCACCGCGCGCCGCGCGAAGAAGCCGTCCGGCGGCCACGGAGCGTCGATGGCGAGCGCCTCATCGAGCTCTTTGCGCGCGAGCGCGAAGCGATCGAAGAGCTCTTCGGTGGGCCGTCGCAGCTCGGGAAACTCGCGCTCGAGCTCGACGAGCAGCGCCTCTCGATCGGAGCGAAGGTCCACGCGATGTCGCGGCAGGACCACCTGCGCGACGATCGAATCCGCTGCGCTTCGCCGAGGCGTGAGCGACGGGAGCGAGAGGTCCTGCGCGATCTGCTGCCACGCGGGCGTGTCGACGAAGGGCGCCGCTTCGGGGCCGCGACGAAACGCGACGTCGTCCCAGACGTACGTGTTGCCGAGCGCGTCGTGCGGCACCCACGCGACGCGAAACCCGCGGCGAGAGAGCAGGGCGCCCGCGGCGAGCGCGGGGATGTCCGCGCCGAGGACGAGGACGTCGTAGTGGCTTCGCGCTCCCTTCATGAGCGATCAGCGGTTGCGGCGCACGCGCACGCGACGGCCTTCGATGGCGAGGCGTCCTTCGGCGAGCAGCTGCAGCGAGGAGACGAGGAGCTTGTGCTCTTCGACGAGCACGCGAGCGCGCAGCGAATCGAGCGTGTCGTCTTCGAGAACGGGCACGGCGGTCTGAGCGATGATGGGGCCAGTGTCCATTCCCGCGTCGACGAAGTGCACCGTGCACCCTGTGATTTTCGCGCCGTAGTCGAGCGCCTGCTTCTGCGCATCGACCCCAGGAAACGACGGCAACAGCGCGGGATGAATGTTGATCACTCTGCCGGCGAACGCGTCGAGGAGCTTGGGCGTGACGATGCGCATGAAGCCCGCGAGCACGACGGTGTCGACCGATCGCGCGACCAGCTCGCGCACGATCTGCTCGTCGAAATCCTCGCGCGTCGCGAACTGCTTGTGCGAGAGCACCACCGTGGGCACGCCCGCGTTCTGCGCGCGCTCGAGCGCGAACACGCCGGGCTTGTTCGACAGGACGAGCTGCACGGTCGCGTCGAGCGAGCGGTTCGCGCAGGCGTCGAGCACGGATTGGAGGTTCGAACCCGAGCCCGAGACGAGCACGCCGAGGCGAAGCGTCACGGAGCGTCTCCGACAAACTCGACGCGATCTTCGAAGTCCGCGTCGCTCTTGATGACCTCGCCGATGATCGAAGCCTTCTCGCCGACCGTGAACAGCGCGGACAGGATCGACTCGGCGCGAGAGGGCTCGCACACGATCACCAGGCCGAGCCCGAGGTTGAAGGTGCGGCGCATCTCGCGCTCGTCGACCTCGCCGATCGACTGAATCAACGAAAACACCGCGTGCCGCTCCCACTTGAGTGGGTCCACGCGCACGCCGAGTCCGTCGGGAAGCACGCGCGGAACGTTGCCCGGCAACCCGCCGCCCGTGATGTGCGAGCACGCGTGCACGCCGCCCACGCGGATCGCCGCAGCAATCGCGCGCGCATAGATGCGCGTCGGCTCCATGAGCTCTTCGCCCACGGTGCGGCCAAGGTCGCTGTGATGCGCGTCGAGCGCGAGTGCGCCCTTCTCGAGCAGCGCTTTGCGCGCGAGCGAGTAGCCGTTCGAGTGCAGCCCTGACGAGCGAACGCCGATCACGGCGTCGCCGGGTCGAACGCTCTTTCCGTCGATGATCTTCTTGCGATCCACGACGCCGACGCAGAAACCCGCGAGGTCGTACTCGCCATCGGCGTACATGCCCGGGAGCTCTGCGGTCTCGCCGCCGAGCAGGGCGCATCCCGCCAATCGACAGCCCGCCGCGATGCCCGAGACCACCGCCGCGCCCACGTCCACGGTGAGCCGGCCCGTGCCGAAGTAGTCCAAGAAGAACAGCGGCTCGGCGCCGCACGTCGCGACGTCGTTGGCGCACATGGCGACCAGGTCTTGCCCGATCGTGTCGTGCTTGTTCATCGCGAAGGCGACCTTGAGCTTGGTGCCGACGCCGTCCGTTCCCGAGACCAAAATGGGCTCCTCGAGCCCGTGAGGCAGGCGCATCAGCCCTGCAAATCCACCGACGTCCGCGAGGACCTCGGGCCTGCGCGTGGACCGCGCCATCGGCTTGATGCGCTCGACGAGCGCGTCGCCAGCGTCGATGTCGACGCCCGCGTCCCGGTAGGTCAGCTTCGCCATGTGGGTGGCTGCCCTTAGCCCGCGCGCGATCGCTCCGTCAATTTCGAGGACGCGCGGGGCATTGGGGTTGACGGTTTGTTCACTATACCGAACACTCCTCCAGCTTTCTGGAGAGCGTCAATGGCGAAGACCTTTCAAGACCTCATGGCGGAGATCCGCCGATCGATCAAAGAGACGTCGCTCGAAGACCTCAAGCGCAGGCTCGAAGCGGGAGAGAAGTTTCACCTCGTCGATGTGCGCGAGGGAGAGGAGTTTCGCGCGGGATACATCGCCGGGGCGGTGAGCGTCCCGCGCGGGCACCTCGAGTCGAAGATCGAGGGCGTCGTTCCGAACAAGCACGCGAAGGTGGTCCTGTACTGCGCTGGCGGCACTCGCTCTGCGCTCGCGGCGCGCACGCTGGCAGAGCTCGGCTACACCGACGTCGAGAGCGTCAACCCCGGCTTCGTCCGATGGAAGGACCGCGCGTATCCCTACGTAGTCGATCGTCAGCTCACCGCGGATCAACGCGACCGCTACTCGCGACACCTGCTCTTGCCCGAGGTCGGTGAAAAGGGGCAGGGCAAGCTCCTCGACGCGCGGGTGCTTCTGCTCGGCGCCGGAGGGCTCGGATCACCGGCGGCGCTGTACCTCGCCGCGGCGGGCGTCGGGACGATTGGCCTGGTCGACGCGGACACCGTGGACGCGTCCAACCTTCAGCGCCAGGTCCTGCACAACACCTCCCGCGTCGGAAAACCAAAGGTCGACAGCGCCGAAGAGACCATCGTCGGACTCAACCCCGACGTGAAGGTGATCAAGTATCAAGAGCGGCTCACCAGCGAGAACGTCGATCGCATCTTCGACGCGCGTTGGGACGTGATCATCGACGGCTGCGACAATTTTCCGACGCGCTACCTCGTCAACGACGCGACCGTTCTCAAGAAGATCCCCGTCGTTCACGGGAGCATCTTTCGCTTCGACGGGCAGTGCACGGTGTTCGCGCCGCACCTCGGCGGCCCGTGCTACCGCTGCTTGTACCCAGAGCCTCCGCCGGCGCACCTGGCGCCGTCCTGCCAAGAAGCGGGCGTCCTCGGCGTGCTTCCGGGCATCGTGGGCGTCGTGCAGGCGACCGAGGCCATCAAGCTCATCCTGGGGCAGGGCGAGCCGCTGATCGGCAAGCTGCTCACGTACGACTCGCTGCGGATGCACTTTCGCACGCTGAAGCTGCGCAGGGACAAGGGCTGCCCGATGTGCGGCGAGCACCCGACCATCCACGAGTACATCGACTACGAGGGCTTCTGCGCGCTGCCCGGCGGGCCCGACGCACACTGAGTCGTCGCGCGGCGCGAGCGTGATAGCGTTCGCAGTCGAGATGCGAACGAACCTCTACTCCGCGCTGCTCGTCGTCGCCTTCGCCGCGAGCGGCTGCAAGGACAGCAAGCAAACGCACGCAAACGCGTCGGCGCAGAACCTCCGCGCGGACTTGGGGCACGCGCGCGAGGCCGCGCAGCGCACGGTGGACGGATATCTTCCGAAGGTCCGCGAGCTCGTCGGGCCGATCACCGCGCCCCTGACGGGCAACGATCCGCCGGCGATTCGCTCGACGCTCGTGGGCTTCACGACGCCCGGCGGACCGATGACGTTGTACCCGACGAGCTTCGTCGCGGTGACGGGTCGCGACGGGATCGCGATCGCGCGAGACATCGCCAACGAGAGCGAAGACCGCATGAAGGGGATGGACCTGAAGGCGCTGTTCTCCTGTGTGCGGCAGGCCACCGAGGGGCGCGAGGGGATGTGCGTCGGAGAGATTCCGCCGGTGGGCAACCTGCCGTCACGCGTGATGCTGGTCGCCGCTGCGCCGATCAAAAACGCCGCCAACGAGGTGATCGGAACGATCTCCGCTGGCCTCACCTACGGCGCCGTCGCGCGCATGATCGACAGCGCCGTTCGCGGCCACGTGGGCGACGCCGTGTTCTGGACGGGGCTTCGCTACCACGGGCGCGTGCTTCCGTCGGGCACGGACCAGGACGTTCCGCGACGCTGGCTCGTGCCGGCCTCACTCATCCGCGAGATCCCGGCGGCGCAAGCGCAGCGGATCGAGAGCGCGGGCGGCGAGCACTTCTATCCGTTCATCCAAGACAACCGCGGCTGGGCTGGGGCGATCGCCGCGCTGCCGATGATCCCCGAGACGCAAGTGGTGCTGTTTCGCAGCGAAGCCAGCCAGCGCTGAGCGCTCAGTGATCGCGCGCGTGCTTCACGCAGAACTGCGTGGGCTTGCCGCACTTGTCGCAGCTGCACACGCGAAAATCCACGGAGGGGTCGTCGTCCGTCACGCCGCAGCTGGCGCACACGCGCCGCGTCTTGCTGTTGTCCACCGCGCGGAGGTCCCGCTGATATTTGCCGTAGGCGCGCGCGCGTCCGGCGCGCAGCGAAAAGCCCCGGAGCATCGCGACGAGGTCGCTGCCGAAGAAGAGCAGGTAGTTGCCGACCGCGAGCGCCGGATAGATCCGCGCGAACCCCTGGCTCATCCCGACGAGCGAGAGGAGCACGAGCGCGTCGATCCACGCGAGGTACTTCACCTTCACGGGGAAGATGAAGAACAGCCGCAGCTCGAAGTCCGGAAAGATCGTCGCGAACGCGAGAAACAGCGACGCGAGCATCATCGAGTTGTCCGTGCTCGTGCCGGTGAGCATCGCGACGACGACCGCGCTCAGCCAACCGAGAAACCAGTAAATCTGGTAGCGAAACGAGCCCCACGTCTGCTCGAGCATCGTGCCCATCGTGTGCAGAAACCACAGCGAGAAGACGATCCAGATCGGGCTCATCGTGGGCGGAAGAAACATGAACGTCACGAGCCGCCAGAGCTGTCCGCGCAGGACGAGGTCGCGATCGAGCGTCACCCATTGGTAGAGGCCGGGCGAGGTGAGCAGCATCACGAACATCGTCCCCATCGCGGCGAGGATGGGAAACGTGATGTTCGCGAACGTGTACCGCGCGTACCGGCGTTCGAGCGTTGCGAGCCAGCGATTCAGCATCGTTGCGCGCTGGTCTATCACGGCGCGATCGACCTCGCTCATCGCGACCGAGCCGCGCGAAGAGCGAGCGGAGCGTCCGCCGTTGGCGAGGGAGAAATGAAGAACGGGCCGAGCGCGCGATGGTGCTCGACCCGTCTTCGACGACGACCTTCACGTGCGCTGCGTCGCGCGTGCGGTCATCGCTCGCGGCTCGCCATCACGATCGTGCGGCGAGCGCGCGAGGATCACTGCGCCATGGGGTTGGCGCCCGGCATGACCTGAACGGTGTAGGGGCCGCTCTTCAGGCCGCTGCCGAAGGTGGTCACGCGGATCGTGTACATGCCGGGGGCGGTCGGCGTGTAGACGATGCGGCTGTTGCGGTTGTCCGCGGAGATGTCGTCGTTGTGCTCGAGCTCCTGCCCGTTGAGCATGAGCGAGGTGTACACGTCGAGGTTCGAGCCCGGCTCGGTGAGGCTGGGGCCGCCGCGAACGATGATCGTGACGGGCTGTCCGGGGGCGAGGGCGATCTGGTAATCGTCCGCGACCGAGCCGTCCTGGAGCGGGGTGTCGCCGGCCTGGAGGATGCCCGACGCAGTGCCGCCGACGGAGATCACGCCCGCGGGCGTTCCCGTCGGAACGCCGCCGCCCGTCGGAAGGCCCGTGGGCATGCCGGTCGGCACGCCCATGCCCATGCCGGCGGGGACCGCGCTGGTGCGGTTGGTGACGTTGATGCCCCAGACGTAGAGCGAGGTCGTCGTCGAGCTGCTCGTACGGCGACGGCCCACGCGGCCGGTGGTGCGGTACGTCGTCTGCGACTGCGAGCCGTAGATGAACGAAACCTGGCCCGAGCACGGGCCGGCGGCCTGTGCACCGGGCATCGGAGTCGGGGTGCCGGTCACCATGGCGGTGCCGGTTCCGTTGCGGTTGTTGCCGACGTTGACGACGTTGGTGATCTGAACGCCGGTGATGCCAGCGACGGGGTAGCCGCAGAGCTGCTGCGCGAGGGACGTGTCCTCGTCGTATTGCTCCTGAAGCTTGTCCTTGAGCTGCTCGCTCATCGGACGCGCCTTGCATCCCATCGAAGCAATCATGAGTCCGAACGAAAGAGCGAAGAGTGAACGACGCATGGACCTTTCCCTTGTTCCAGCTGCGAATTTTCTCGCTGAATCCAACCGATCGGACTCGCACGAGGTGACAGCGGGGAGCCGCATCATGGCACGACGGGCGGGCGTGTAAACCTTTCGACAAGTCCTCGTAAGAGCACAAATACCCCGGAGCTCCAGCGGTCGATGCAATCTCACTGCGACCGATCGACGGACAGAGTGTGTCCACCCCTCATCCGACTCTCGTCGAGAACAGCGAGATCGCGCGCGAATCGAGAATCTCTTCTGCCGCAGCGACGCCCGCGTCGAGCGAGCGCATGCACGGAGCGAAGCAGTCTCGGACGCGCGTGGGAGAAATGCAAAACGGCCGCAGGTTCGATGAACGCTGCAGCCGTCTCTGCGTGGATTCTGGTGCGGGCAACAGGATTTGAACCTGTGACTTCGACCGTGTGAAGGTCGCACTCTACCGCTGAGTTATGCCCGCGGGAGGGAGGCGGACCTTATGGCAGCTCTCCCTGGCTGTCAACGATTCTCTGCTGAAAGATCATCGGCGAGCGCCAGCCGCGTTTCTTCTCGCAGCTCGACGCCGAACCCGTAGCGGGGGTGGGTCGAGACGATCCGCGCGGGCTGCGACGGATCACGCAACGCCGCCGCTGCGTCGCGGCCCACGACGAACGTGACGTACTGCACAACCGAGATCTCGTGCTCTTCGATGCCCTTGGGATCGAAGGTCGCCGTGACGCGCTGCGAGCCGATCTCCAAGTGAATGTGCTTGTCGAGGCCGAGGTAGTCCCGCTGCCTCAGCGCGCGCTGCGCGGCGTCGGGGATCTCGATCATCAGCGTGGCGAGCAGGCACCCGTCGCTCGGGATGAGATCGTTGTACACCGCGACCTCGTCCGCGACGGACTCGCTCTTGGTGATGCGCTCTGCGCGCACCATTTCGAGCACCTGGTTGAGCACCGTGAGGCGGTCTTCGAACAGCAGCGACATCTCGGGTCCGAGCAGCACGCGCTTGCGCTTTTTGTGCTCGATCACCTTCGCGCGAAACGACGGCCTCGCGGCCTCGTACTCGCTGAGCGGCATGACGTCTTCGACACGTAGCTTCTGCATGGAGTGCGCTCCTTCGCGCGGTCAGTACGCCAGCCCGTAGGCGTCAGCGAGCAGCTCGACCGGGTGCTTCACAGAGACGTTGTTCTCTTTGGAGATGCGCTGCGAGGCGAGCGCGCAGTCGCTCGAGACGTGCTTCGCGTCAGCGTTGTCCACCGCACGCACGAGGCGCTGCGAGTACCGAACGCCCGTGTCGTAGTGCTCGGCCATCATGCCCCACGTCCCGTCGACCGCAGAGCACTGCTCGATGAGCGTCACCTCGGTGTCTGGAACGCGTTCGAGCAAGAGCTTTCCCGGCGCCGAAATTCGCTGCGCGCGCAAGTGACAGGGGGCGTGGTAGGCGACCGACCCGAGCGACGCGGCGAACTCGCGGGGCAGCACCTTCTTCTCCTGCCAGAGCACCTTCCAGAGGTACTCCATCAAGTCCATCGTGTTGGCGGCGACGAGCGCGGCGTCCTCCGTCTTGAGCAGCGAGGGATACTCTTTCTTGAGCGTCATCGAGCACGACGGACCGGGCGCAATGACCTTCGCTCCTGCGCGCACGAGCGGCGCGAGCTGCTCGACGTTGTACGCAGCTTTCTCCCGCACGCCCGCGAGATCGCCGGTGTCCATGTTGGGCATCCCGCAGCACACTTGCTTGGGTCGAACGACCTTCACCTTCGCGTGCTCGATCACCGCGACCGCCGCGCGGCCGGTGGACGGACGATTGAAGTCCACGAGGCACGTCGAGAAGAGCGCGACGGTCCCGTTGTCGCCGACGCCGGCGGCGGGCGTGTGCTTCTCCAACCAGCGATCGAACGGCTCTTTCGCGTACTCGGGCAGCGGAAAGCGCGCGGAGATCCCCGCGACCTTCTCTCCGACCTTGCGCAAGAGCGCGCTCTTGGCGACGAAGTTCACCGCGGGCGCGAGCGCACCAGAATTCAACTTACCCACGACGCCGGGCTCGCCGAGGATGCGATCCTGCAGCGAAAATCCCTCGCGTCGCGCGCGCACGACCTTCTCGCGCCAGAGCACTCGCGGGAAGTCCACCTTCCACTCGTGCTTGTCATCCGGCGTGTACGGGCACTTCACGTAGCAGAGCTTGCACTGCCAACACTCGTCGGTGACCTTGCGAAAGTCCTCGGCGCCGAGCGTGGTGGCGTCGTGCTCCATCCCGCGCTGCTCGTGGTTCTTGTCGATCGCGTCGAACAGCGACGGAAACGAGCCGCAGTAGTTCACGCACATGCGGCACAGGTGGCAGATTTCGAACACGCGCCGCAGCTCGGCCTCGAGGTCCGCGCTGTCCCAAAAGCGCGGCTCATCAGGGTCGAAGCAGGGATCACGCTCGGGCGTAGGCTTGATCGTCGTCATGGTTGTCTCGGCCCCATCGAGCGCGCCGCACGCGTGCGCAGCGCGCTCGATCGAGCGTCGCACAACAGCGGCGGTGCGCTGCGCGCGACGGACCCGACGGCGATCAGGCCTTCAGTCCCTGCAGCGCCTTCTCGAAGCGTCCCGCGTGCGACTTCTCAGCCTTCGCGAGGGTCTCGAACCACTCGGCGATGTCGTCGAAGCCCTCTTCGCGGGCCTCCTTCGCCATCGACGGGTACATCGCCTGGTACTCGTGCGTCTCGCCGGCGACGGCCGACGCGAGGTTCTTCTCGGTCGAGCCGATCGGCGCGTCCGTCGCGGGATCGCCCACCTGCTTGAGGTAGTCGAGGTGCCCGTGCGCGTGGCCCGTCTCGCCCGCGGCGGTGTCACGGAAGAGGCCCGCCACGTCGGGATAGCCCTCGACGTCCGCCTGCTTCGCGAAGTACTCGTAGCGGCGGTTGGCCTGGCTTTCTCCAGCGAAAGCGGCCTTCAGGTTGCCGTGCGTCTTCGTGCCCTTCAACGACTTGCCCATGTGACTCACTCTCCTGTGTGACCTGTCTCGGTCGTACGTGTGCAGTTGTCTTGTCGCGATCGATGCGGTGAGCAACGACGCGTTCGAAAGGTCGCGGGAGGGTAGACCAACTCGCGACCGTCGTGGGTGCATTTCAACGCGCCGCGCAGCGCCCGACGAGATGCGCGCCGGGGGCGTTGGTTGCGTTGGTAGCGATCAAAAAACGCGGCTCGTGCGCGGCGCGCTCACTCAGGTGAGCGTGGCGGTGTTGTGCACGAGCACCTTCGTTCCGCCGTCGAAGCGGACTTCGATCTTGTTCGAAGCGATTTCGCGCAGCACGACGCCGATCCCGAAGGTCTTGTGCGAGATCCACGAACCCACCGAGAACTTCTCGCTGATCGCGTAGAGCGCGATGCGCGCGTGATCCGGCGGAACCATCGGCGGCTCCGGCTCGCTCTTCGATGCGCTCGAGCGCGACGAACCGCTCGAGCTTCGCGATGCGCGAGGCGCCGACGGTGCGGCGGCAGCGACGGCCGCAGCGCTCTTGGGGGCGCGGTAGTTGTGCACTCCATAACAAGTGCGGCATTCGACCTTGGCGGGCTTGTTGCCCACCACGGCGACGATCTTGTGCGTGAGGTCGAGCTTGCACTTGGTGCAGTACGCGTCGATCTCCTGACCGGCTCGGTACGTGGTCATCCTGAGGCGATGGCGTGCTAGCAGCATCCTCGATGACCGTAAAGGACCAGCGCAGCAAGGCCGTCGAGACATTGATCGAAACCGTCGAGAAGCTCCTCGCTCCCGGCGGCTGTCCGTGGGACCGCGAACAGACGTTCTCGTCGATGAAACGCTACCTCGTCGAAGAGTCGAGCGAGGTGTGTGACGCCATCGACGGGCTCGGCGACGAAGCGACGCTACCGCAAGGACCGGCGACGAGGTTGAGCAGCGGGTCGCGCGAGGTGCTCGAGTTTCGTGAAGAGCTCGGCGACTTGCTGATGCAAGTCGTGTTTCACAGCGAGCTGGCTCACGCGAGAGGGTGGTTCACGCTCGCGGAAGTGAGCGAGGGGATCGCGGGCAAGCTCGTGCGGAGACACCCTCATGTTTTTGGCGACGTAACCGTTGCAAACTCTTCTGAAGTACTAGCAAATTGGGAGGAGCTAAAGAAGGAAGAGAAACAGGGGCGCGGTCTGCTCGAGGGCTTGCCTCGCTCGCTGCCTGCGCTGCGGTGGGCGCAGCGCGCGGGAGAGAAGTGCTCGCATGTGGGCTTCGATTGGAGCGACGCCGAAGGGCCGCGCGCGAAGGTCGACGAAGAGCTGCGCGAGCTCGACGAGGCGCGCGCGAGCGGGACGCGCGATGAGATCGAGCACGAGCTGGGAGACGTGCTGTTTTCGCTGTGCAACCTCGCGCGCAAGCTCGAGCTCGACCCCGAGGACGCGCTTCGCAAAGCGAACGCTCGCTTCGCGTCGCGCTTCAACGGCGTCGAGCGACGCGTGAACGAGAGCGGTCGCACCTTCAAGAGCCACACGCTCGAAGAGCTCGACGCGTACTGGAACGAAGCGAAGCGTGAAGAACGGTGAGCGCCCGTCGTTCACGACGCGCGGCAAACGTTGAAGTACGCACAAGCGTTGTGCGCTCGCGCGGTTGCGTCGCTTTCGCGCGGCGCGCGAGCAACGTTGAACGAGTGATTGAAGCATTCGCCCCTCGGCTCTCGTTGAGCGCGAGCACCTCGATGACAACAGCTCGAAACAACGACGTTCTGTCGCGGTGAATTGCGCGCGATGCTGCGTTCGCTCGAATGGATTTCGCGAGCCGCGACGCTGTGCATTCGCGCAGCGGTTGGACCGAGCGCGCACAGTCGTGACACACGATGTGCGACGGGTTGAAGTCGAGCGTTCGCGATCGAGCGCAACCTCGCGCAATCGCGTCGAGAGTCGAAGAGAACAAGGGCCCCTCCCCTCGCGAGGGGCACAACGACCAAACGAGTGATGTGATGGCAAGGATCGTCGTGGGAATGAGCGGCGGCGTCGACTCGAGCGCGACCGCTGCGATGCTCGCAGAGCAAGGACACGAGGTGATCGGCGTGACGCTGCACCTGTGGGACTACCAGCGCGAAGGACACGCGGGGCGTTGCTGCGCGCCCGAGGATCAGTACGACGCGCGGCGAGCGTGCGATCAGCTCGGGATCGCGCACTACACGTTCGACCGAAAGGAGCTCTTTCGCGCGAACGTGGTCGACCCGTTCTTGCGCGACTACGAGCACGGACGAACGCCGAGCCCGTGCGTTCGATGCAACGAGCACGTGAAGCTCGGCCCGCTGTGGACGATCGCGCAGCGGCTCGGCGCAGAGCACGTCGCCTCGGGGCACTACGCGCGCGTGCGCAGCGATGAGCGCGGCGAGATCGTCCTCGAGCGCGCGATCGACCTCGATCGTGACCAGAGCTACTTCTTGTTCGTCGCGCCCAAAGAAGCGCTCGCGCGGCTCATCCTCCCGCTCGGAACGTGGAAGAAGCCCGACGTCCGCGCGTGGATGGAGAAGCGCGGGATCACCAGCGCGCACAAGCCCGACTCGACGGACCTGTGCTTCGTCGAAGGGCAGGACTACACCGAGTGGGTCGAGTCTCACGGCGTTCGGACCAAGCCCGGCACCATCGAGACGCCGGACGGGACCGTCGTGGGTCACCACGAGGGCATCCATCGATACACGGTGGGGCAGCGACGCGGCATCGGAGGCTGGGACGGCAAGACGCGATACGTCCTGCGCGTGGTGGCTGAGCGATCTGCAGTGGTCGTCGGCACCGCGGAAGAGTGCGCGCAGCGAGAGGTCTCACTGGAAGAGGTGCGTTGGCTCGTGAGCGAGCCGCCCGAGCGCGCGACGGCGAAGCTGCGCTATCGCCACAGCGGGGTGGATTGCCAGATCGAGTCGCTCGGCGAAGGGCGGGCGAAACTGCGGCTCGACGAGGCGCAGCGCGGGGTGGCGCCTGGGCAGGCCGCCGTGCTCTACGTTGGCGACAGAGTCGTCGGCGGCGGCTTCATCGTGTAGAGATAGAGCAACCCATGGGCGCGATCGTCGCATTCGTGACGGACTTCGGTCTGAAGGACAGCTACGTGATGGAGATGCGCGCCGCGGTGATGGCGCGCGTTCCGAGCGCGAAGGTGCTCGATGTGACGCACGAGGTCGCGCCGTTCGATCGCGTGCAGGGGGCGCTGATGGCCGAGCGTGCGCTCTGGGTGCTTCCGCGCGGCGCGGCGCTGGTCGTCGTCGTCGATCCTGGCGTCGGCACGCGGCGCCGTAGGATCTTCGCCGAGCGCGACGGTCGCTGGCTCGTCGGGCCGGACAACGGCGTGCTTCCGATCCGCGCGGAGCGCGACCGCGTGTGGACGTTGCGCGAAGAGCTGGTCGTCGCGGATCCCAGCGTCACCACCTTCGACGGACGCGAGCGCTTCGCGCCGATCGCCGCGCTGCTCGCCGCCGGTCTTCACCCTGACCTCGCCGGGGATCGCAGCGAAGCCGAGGTCGCGTGCGTGCTTCCACCGGACGCTCCGTGGGAGCGCGCCACGCGACGGACGCACGTCGCCAAGGGCGAGGTGATCGCTGTCGACCGCTACGGCAACGCGGTCACCTCGATTCGCCCGCTCGACGGCGTGATGCGCGTGACGCGTCCCGCGCGCTTCGCTGGGCCGCTGCGCGCCGCGTACGGAGAGGTCGAGCGAGGGCAAGGGCTCGGGTTGATCGGCTCGTCGGGACGCATCGAGCTCAGCGTGCGCGAAGGCGCGAGCGAGCTTCGGCCAGGCGACGAAGTGGAGGTCACGTGCGAAGGCTGAGCGCGATGGCGATGGTGGCGTTTTTTACTGGCGTCACTGCGGCCGCGTGCGTCGGCGCGGGCGAGGGGTCGACGAGCGGCACCGCGGCGGTTCCGCTCTGCCGGATTAACTTCACCGACGCGGCGCCGCTGCGCTGGCCGCTGAATTTCTTCGCCGGCGAACGGACCGGCAGAATGCTGCAGTTTCGCGCGCAGTACGGCGGCGCGGTCGCCGAGTACACCGATCACTTGTTCATTCGGATCGATGACACGCAGGCGCTCGCGCAGCAGATCGCCAGTTCGACCGAGACCGACCCAGCGACGGGACAGCGACAGCTCACCGTCAACGTCACGCCGGTCGGAACCGCGAACTCTCTGGTTCACGCGTACCTGGCCTTTCGCTGGTCCTGCGGGCGAACGAAGACCACGCGTCTCGGACAGAACATCTCGCTGCCTTCCGTCTCGGGTCGCATGGTGTTTCGCTCGATCGATCAAGGCGAAGGGCGCAATCGCGTGACCGACGTCAGCTCGTTCGACGTCGAGTTTCGCGACGCGCGGCCGGTCGGAGACCCGGCGCCGACGGGCTTCGATCCGCCCATTCTTCCGACCGATGAAATTGGCCGAGCGCACCTGACGGGGTCGTTTCGGTTCGAGTACGACAACTCAGTTCCAGCGCAGGGATTTCCCGGCCCATGAGCAACGGTCCCTGGATCGATGTGACCATCGAGCGCCTCGCCGAGTCTGGCGAAGGAATGGGCTTCGACAAGAGCGGAGCGATCCTCGTGCGCGGCGCGATGCCCGGCGACCGGCTGCGCGTTCAGCTCGCGAAGAAGTCCCGCGCCGCCGCGGCGATCGAGTGGGTCGAAACCGCGCCCGATCGCGTCGAGCCGCCGTGCCCAGTCGCGGAGAAGTGCGGAGGCTGCACGTGGCAACACGTCCCTTCAGCCGCGCAGCGAGACGCGCGCCTCGAGGCGCTTCGTCGCTCGCTTCCCCGAGAGCGTCGCGATTTCGATGTTCGATGGCACGACAGCCCTGCCGCGTACGGCTATCGCACACGCGCGCGAATCGCCTGGAAATGCGCTGGCGATTCGGTCTTGCTCGGCCACCGCGCCGCGGGCTCTCACGACGTCGTCGACGCCGTTCGTTGCCCCGTGCTCGACCCCGCGCTCGAGCGCTCGCTCGCGACGTTGCGCACGGCGATCGAGCGCATCGGCGGCGAGGGTGAAGTGTTTCTTGCGCGCGGCGCAGAGGGGCGGCCGGTCGCGACGCTCCGCGCGAAGAGCCAGCTGACCGCCTCAGCGTTCGCGATGACAGAGTGGCTTTGCGCGCAGGGGTTCGCGGGCGTCGAGCTGTACGCGCCTGGCGCGACCGCGCCGGGGGTCTCGGGCGATCCGCGCCCTGTATTTCGCGGCGCGGACGGCGCTCCCGTCGTCCTGGCGCCCGAGGGCTTCGCGCAGGCCAACGAAGCGCTCAACAGCGCTCTGGTCCAGACCGTCGTCGAGCGCGCGAAGTGCGCGAACAAGAAGGTGCTCGAGCTGTTCGCAGGCGCGGGAAACTTCACCGTCGCGCTCGCTCGGGTCGCCAAGAAGGTCAGCGCCGTCGAGCTCGATGCGCGCGCGGTCCGCGCGATGCGTGACAACGTCGTCGCCCGTGGGCTCGAGAACGTGGCGTGCCGCGAGAGCCCCGCGGACGTCGCAGCGGCGGGCCATCGCGCGTGGGACGTCATCGTCCTGGACCCGCCGAGGACCGGCGCGAGCGAAGTCGTCTCGGTCTTGGTCAACGACCCGCCAAAGCGACTGGTGTACGTCTCGTGCGAGCCTGCGACGTTCGGGCGCGACGCGAGCCGGCTCGAAGAGAAGGGGCTCAAGCTCGAGTCGCTCGACGCGTTCGAGATGTTTCCGCAGACACCGCACGTTGAATTAGTGGGCGTATTTTCGAGTAGATCGGCGAAATCCTCGTGAAGCGCAAGCTCGAAGACCCTCCATCGCCGCAGAACGACCCGCGGTTTCAGCGCGAGCGTCGGGAGTTCGGCTTCGTCGTCGGCTGCGAGCGGTGCACGTACTTCGTCGAGCGCACGGGCGAGTGCGCGCATCGCTATCCCAACGCGGCCCATCGCGAGGGAGCGTTCGACGAAGGCGCGCAGCCGGCGGGGAGCTTTTGCAAGGAGTTCGAGCTTGCGTGACGCGGGCGAGGCGTTCGACCGCGCGATGACGTTCGTTCGAGAGCGAGGGGTCCTGCGTCGCGGCGAGCGAGCGCTGCTCGCGTGCGGAGGAGGCGCTGCGAGCGTGGGGATGGTCGCGTTCGTCGCGCTCGCGCAGCGTGAGCTCGCGCTGAGAGAGATCGCGGTCGTGACCGTGGACGACGGGACCGACGAGGGCAGCGAGCGGTGCGTCGAAGCGGCGCGCGTCGCGCGACAGCTCGGGCTCGCGGTGCACGTGGTCGAGCGCGATCGAGGCCAGACGACGGTCGCTCGGGCCAAAGCGCTCGCTCGCGACGGCGGCTGGAGCGCGCTCGCGCTCGGCGAGACGATCGAAGACGCGGCGGCGCGAACGCTGCGCGAAATCATGAGCGAATCGCCGGTGCGCGGGCTTTGCGCGCGGCGAAAAGACCGCGTGTGCCGGCCGTTGCTGGGCTCGTCGATCGCCGAGGCCGACGCGATTTCAGCGAGGGCGGGGATCGCGCTGCCCGGCGCGCTGCCTGCGGCGGCGGAGGGAGCGAGGGCGAAGGATCGCGCGGTTCGTGAGGCGATTCTCCCGCGAATCCGCGCGTTCTGGCCCGAGGCCGATCGATCGCTCGCGGGGCTTTGCGACCGCGTCCACCGAGGCTGAGCGCGACGCACGGCGGCGTTCTTCGGATGTGCGTCGAGAATTGAACGAACTTCCTCGTTCGCGGACACCAACGCTCATCGTTTCAACGCTACTTTGTCGATTGCGCCCGGGGCCTCGCTGCTCCAGGGTGCAATGCGCGGCGCGAAGCGTCGCGAGTGACGGCAGTCGAGGATGTCGTGAAGCAGTCGCACCGAATGCTCTTGTTGTGGATCTTTCTGATCCTGATGTTTCTGATGGTCTACACGATGTTCAGCGCCGCTCCGAGCGCTGTCACCGTGCCCTTCAGCGAGTTCGTCGCCGATGTCCGCGCCGGTCGCGTGACCGAGGTTCGGATCAAAGATCGAGACGTGGCGTACACGCGCCGCGCGCAGCCGACGGCGCAGCCCGAGGACCGATCGACGCACGGGCCGATCGAAGAGTGGGCGATGCAGCGCGAGCTCATCGAGCACCACGTCACGGTCAACAACGAGAAGGACGAGGGCGGCTCGCTCGCGCCGATCGTGGCGGCCATCGCGATTCCTGGGTTGTTGATGGTCGCGATGATGTTCTTCTTCATGCGCCAGATGCAGTCGTCGGGCGGCCGCGCGATGACCTTCGGAAAGTCCAAGGCGCGCCTCGTCAGCGACGGTTCGCAGCGCGTGACCTTCGCGGACGTCGCGGGCATCGACGAGGCCAAGGACGAGGTCGAAGAGATCATCGCGTTCTTGAAAGACCCGAAGAAGTTTCGACGGCTCGGCGGACGCATCCCGAAGGGCGTGCTGATGATGGGGCCGCCGGGCACGGGCAAGACGCTGCTCGCGAGGGCGATCGCGGGCGAAGCGGGCGTTCCGTTCTTCAGCATCTCAGGGTCGGATTTCGTCGAGATGTTCGTGGGCGTCGGCGCGAGCCGCGTTCGCGACCTGTTCGAGCAAGGAAAGAAGCACGCGCCCTGCATCATCTTCATCGACGAGATCGACGCCGTCGGTCGGCACCGCGGCGGCGGCGTGGGCGGCGGCCACGAAGAGCGCGAGCAGACGCTGAACCAGCTGCTCGTCGAGATGGACGGCTTCGACGCCAACGACGGCGTGATCATCATCGCAGCCACCAACCGCCCCGACGTGCTCGACTCAGCGATCCTGCGGCCGGGACGATTCGATCGTCGCATTCACGTCTCGCTGCCCGACGTGAAGGGACGCGAGCAGATCCTCCGCGTGCACACGCGCAAGGTTCCGCTCGCGCCGGACGTCGAGCTCGACATCATCGCGCGAGGCACCCCTGGCTTCGCCGGCGCCGACCTCGAAAACCTCGTCAACGAAGCGGCGCTGCTGGCCGCTCGACAAGACAAAGACGCCGTCGCGATGCACGACCTCGAGCTCGCGAAGGACAAGATCATGATGGGCGTCGAGCGCAAGAGCATGGCGGTCGACGCCGAAGAGAAGCGCCGCGTCGCCGTGCACGAGGCGGGTCACGCCATCGTCGGCTGGTTCTGCCCCGAGCACGATCCGATTCACAAGGTCACGGTGATCCCCCGCGGAAGCGCGGGCGGACTCACGATGTCGCTTCCCGAGAAGGACGAGCACTACCTCACCAAGACCAAGGCTCGCTCGATGATCGCGATGTCCATGGGCGGACTGGCCGCGGACGCGGTCGTGCTCGGACGCGCGGACAGCGGCGTCTCGTCCGATCTGCGCCAGGCCACCCGCGTCGCGCGCGTGATGGTCTGCAAGTACGGCATGAGCGAGCGGCTCGGGCTCGTCTCGTACGACCTGCCCTCGGACGACGATGACCTGAGCGGGCTGCGTCGCAATCACAGCGAAGCCACGGCGCAGATCATCGATGAAGAGGTCCGCAAGCTGCTCGACGAGGGGCGCGACGAGGCCGTTCGGATCGTCACCGAGCACCGCGCCGCGCTCGAACGCATGGTCGAGGCGCTGATGGAGCGCGAGACCCTGGACACCGAAGAGATGAAGGCGTGCATCGAGGGCACGGCGCTTCCCGAGCGGCAGAAGGTGACGATCCCGACCTGGGCCGAGCGCCGCGACAAGGCGCGGGCGGACAAGACCGGCGCCCGACCGAGCCAGGGATTCACGCCGCGCAAGGGCGAGCCGAGCGAGACCTGAGCGACGGCGGTTCGGGGGCGCAATCGAGCGGTTCGGGGCGATCGCTTGGAAGAAAGAGGCGCGCCTGCGCTGTTTGTGGCGTAGTAGTGCCCAGATGAAGCCCGCGCCCATGACGCTCGGGCGACACCGGTTCGATTGGAGTCGACCGGTGCTGCTCGGCGTCCTCAACGTCACCGAGGACAGCTTCAGCGACGGAGGGAAGTTTCTCTCGCCCGACGCTGCGATCGCGCACGGGCTCGCGCTGTGCGAACAAGGCGCGGACATCATCGACGTGGGCGCCGAGAGCACGCGGCCCGGCGCGCGCGCGGTCGTGGCCGAGCAAGAGCGCGCGAGGGTCGTGGCCGTGATCGAGGCGCTCTCGAAGCGAGGCGTGCTCGTGAGCGTCGACACGACCAAGGAGCTCGTCGCGCGCGCGGCGTTCGAGGCCGGCGCGCTCGTGCTCAACGACGTCGCGATGGGCGATTCGCTCGAGCGGCTCGCGCCGATCGTCGCGCGCTTCGAAGGCTGCTACCTGCGCATGCACGCGCGAGGGACTCCGAGCACCATGCGCTCGGACCCCGCGCTGACGAGCTATCCCGACGGCGTCGTTCGCGCGGTCAAGCGCGCGCTGCTCGAGGACTGCGCCACGATCGAGCGGCTCGGCGTGGCCCGATCGCGCGTCGTGATCGACCCAGGAATCGGCTTCGCCAAGTCCGCGCCGCAGTCGCTCGAGCTGCTCGGCTCGGTGCGAGAGCTGGTCGCGACGGGCTACGCCGTGTGCGTGGGCCCTTCGCGAAAGAGCTTCATCGACGCCGCCGGCGCGTACGATGAAAGCTGGGGCGTGTTTTCAAGTTCACCCGATGAGCGCGCGGGCGGGACCGCGGCCGCGGTCACGGCGTCCGTGCTGCAAGGGGCGCATATGCTGCGAGTGCACGACGTCGCGGTGATGCGGCAGGCCGCGCGCGTCGCGCACGCGATCGCTCGCGCGCAGAGGCAGAGAGAGGCAGAGGCCCGATGATCGAAGGGCTGCTCACGCTGCTGCGGCCGACGAGCGCGGGGATGTTCGCGCGGGACATGCTCGACGTCACGATCGTGGCCTACGCGATCTACCGCCTGATGCTGCTTCTGCGCGGCACACGCGCGGTGCAAGCGAGCGTGGGCCTCGCGCTGGTCGTGGGCGTGTATCTCGTCGCGCACCGCGCGGGCCTGACGACGACGTACACGCTGCTCGATCGCGTGCTCGGGTCGTTCTTCTTGGTCGTCGTCGTGCTGTTTCAGGGCGACCTGCGGCGCGCGCTCATGCGCGTCGGCACGCGCCCGTGGTTCGTGCGCTTTCGAAAAGGCGAAGAGGCGACGGCGCTCGAAGAGGTGATCGACGCGTGCACCAAGCTCGCGCAAAAGCGCATCGGCGCGCTCATCGTGTTCGAGCGCGACGCGTCGCTCGACGACTTTCTGCAGCAAGGGACGCAGCTCGACGCCGAGGTGACGAGCGAGCTGCTGTACACCGTGTTTCTGCCCGCGTACGAGAACCCGCTGCACGACGGCGCGGTCGTGATCCGCAACGCGCGCGTTCACCGCGCGGGCGCGTTCTTGCCGCTCACCGCGAACCCCTCGCTCGATCGCACGCTCGGCACTCGTCACCGCGCCGCGATCGGAATCACCGAAGAGACCGACGCCGTCGTCGTCGTCGTGAGCGAAGAGCGCGGGCAGATCTCGCTCTGCTTCAACGGAAACCTCGTCCGCGGGCTCGAAGCGCAGTCGCTGCGCCACGCGCTGTACGGGCTGTTCTATCCCAAGCCCCTCGCGACGCGCTTGCTCGACAAGCGCGCGGCGAAGAAGCGCGAGGAGCCCGAGGCGCGCGTCAGCGTCGTCCCCCCAGCGAAGGACCCCGAAGCGAGGCGAGAGTGAGGAGCGAGCATGGCTGAGCCAAAGCCCTCGCGCGCCCGCGCGCTCGTCGCGGACGCGTGGGAATCCGTCACTGAAAACGCAGGGCTCAAGGCCTCTTCGCTGCTCATCGCGATGGCGCTGTACGGCGTCGTTCGCGGCGCGGGCACCGTCGAGCGCGGGCTCGAAGTGAGCCTGCTCGTGCGTCCTCCCGCGAGCGACGTCCGCCGCGTGCTCATGACGGACCTGCCCGACCGCGTGCGCGTGGTGGTCAAAGGCCCGCCCACGCTCGTCAACGCGATCCGACCCGAGTCCATCGGCGGCGCAGAGGTCAACATCAGCGACGGTCGCGTCGCGGTCGCGCGCGTCGATCCGGCGACGATGCAGCTGCCCGCAGGAGTCTCGATCCTGAGCGTGCAGCCATCGTCGCTGCAGCTCTCGTGGGAGGATCTGGTCGAACGGGACGTTCCGGTGCGGGTCGAGACCGTCGGACGAACAGCGCCGGGGACGCGCCCAGCTGCGATCATCGAGGCGATTCCGCAGCGCGTTCACGTGACGGGGCCTGCGCTGTACGTCGACGGCTTGAGCGCCGTGCGCACAGAGGCCATCGACGTGACGGGCCTCGAGGCGGGCCAGCACACGCGCCGCGTCGCGCTCGAGCTGCCTCGGTCGCGAGTGCACTACGTCGGCGCGACGAGCGTCCGCGTGGCGATCACCGTCGAGCGTGACCTGACCGAGCGCAGGCTCGATCACCTCGACATCACCGTCGTCGGATCACAGCGCGTCCAGCTGCGCCCCGCCGCGGTCAGCATTCGCGTCCGCGGTCTCGCCGGGCCCGTGAGCGCGATGGACCCTGCGCTGATCGTGCCCACCGTGGACGTGAGCGAAGAGTTGGTCTCCCGGCGCGAGGCCGTTCGACTGCCGGTTCGCGCGGGGCACATGCCCGCCGGCGTCGAGCTGGTCGACATCGAGCCACCCGAAGTGATCGCGACGCCGCGGTGACGAATGCTCGATTCGTCGTGAATGCGTTGGCTCGTGGTAACAACCGCAGTCGACAACGATGACTCGAAGCAAGAAGCCCTCGCTCTCTGACACGCCTCGCGACTCGCTGCCCGCGCCCGCTCCGGTGCCGCACAAGCCCGCGCGAAAGCTCTTCGGCACCGACGGAATCCGCGGCGTCGCCAACGAGCATCCGATGACACCCGAGGTCGCGATGAAGGTCGGCGCGGCCTTCACGTGGTGGGCATCGCGCGGCGGCCGCGCAGCGCGGGTCGTCGTCGGAAAGGACACCCGGCTCTCGGGCTACCTCTTCGAGACCGCGCTCGCCGCGGGCGTGTGCGCGCAAGGCGGTCGCGTGATTCTCACCGGTCCGCTGCCGACGCCGGCCATCGCATACATCGTCCAGTCGATGCGCGCGGACGCCGGAGTGGTGATCTCGGCGTCGCACAACCCCTACATGGACAACGGGATCAAGCTGTTCGGCGCGGACGGCTTCAAGCTGCCCGACGAGGCCGAGGCCGAAATCGAGGCGCTCATGGACGATCCGCGCTTGATCCACGCGCGAAAGCGGGAGGGCGGCGTCGGGCGCGCGATGAAGATCGAGGACGCGCGAGGGCGGTACGTGACGTTCGTGAAGAGCACGTTTCCCAAGTCGCTGCGCTTGGACGGCCTTCGCGTGGTGGTGGACGGCGCGCACGGAGCGGCGTTTCGCGTGGCTCCAGCGGTGTTCGAAGAGCTCGGCGCGACGGTCACGTCGATCGGCGTCAAGCCCAACGGAAAGAACATCAACGACGGCGTCGGCGCACTTCACCCCGAGCACGTCGCGCGCGTCGTCAAAGAGAAGGGCGCGGACATCGGGATCGCGCTCGACGGCGACGCCGATCGGCTCATCGTCGTGGACGAGCGCGGCGAAGTGGTGGACGGCGACGCGATCATGGCCATGGTCGCTGAGCGCATGATCGCTGAAAAATCGCTGTCGAAATCCACGGTCGTCGCCACGGTGATGTCCAACCTCGGCCTCGAGCGCGCGTTGACCGAGCGCGGAGCGAAGCTCGTTCGCACGGCGGTCGGCGATCGATACGTCGTCGAGGCGATGCGATCGAACGGGTACAACTTCGGCGGAGAGCAGTCGGGCCACCTGCTCTTTCTCGATCACGCGACGACGGGAGACGGGCTCATCGCTGCGCTGCAAGTGGTCGCGATCCTCGTGCGCGAGTCCAAGCCGCTCAGCGAAATCGCAGCCGCTGCGATGACGCGGCTGCCGCAGGTGCTGGTCAACGTGAAGCTCCCTGTTCGCAAAGAGCTCAGCGAGATGGCGGGCACGCAGAAGGCGATGCGCGACGTCGAGAAGAAGCTCGGCAAAGAGGGAAGGGTGCTCGTGCGTTGGAGCGGCACCGAGCCGAAGCTGCGCGTGATGGTCGAGGGGCCGAAGGAGGATCTGATCCAGAAGCTCGCGGACACCATCGCCGACGCCGCGAAGAAAGACCTGTCGACCGGCGGTTGATCGTCGGCGCTACAAGATGAAATCCGTGGACAAAAACGCGCTCATTCGCGACGCGACGATGTCCTGCACGAGCGTCTTGTTCTGCTCGTTGGCCTGACAAGCGACCACCGAGCGGATCGAGAACTGTCGAAGCGCGTCGGTGACCGAGAGCGTGCCCTCGGCGCTGTCCTTGCGACCGGTGAACGGAAACGAGTCAGGGCCGCGACGGCACTGCGAGTTGAGGTTGATGCGCGAGACCTGGTTCACCAGCGCGTCGACGAGAAAGGCGATGCGCGCGCGGTCCTGTCCGAACAGCGCGATCTGCTGCCCGTAGTTGCTCTCGCGCATGAACGCGTCGATCTCGTGCTCGTCGTCGTACACAGCGACGGGCACGACAGGCCCGAACTGCTCTTCGTAGTAGAGCCGCATCGACGGCGCGACGGGAAACACCACCGCGGGTCGATAGAACGTCTCGTGCGCGCGGTCGCCGTTGTTCACGACGCGCGCGCCCTTCGAGACGGCGTCTTCGACGAGCGCGGCGAGCGTCGCGGCCTTGTTGGGCTCGGGCAGCGGGGTGAGGGCGACACCGGGTTCCCAGGGCATTCCTGCTTTGAGCGCGTCGACCGCCGAGGCGAGCTTGGCCACGAAGGGCTCGGCCACCGAGCGGTGCACGAAGATCAACTTGAGCGCCGTGCAGCGCTGTCCGTTGAACGATAGCGCGCCCGAGACGCACTCGCGCACGGCGGCGTCGATGTCCGCGTCCGGCAGGATCACCGCGGGATTCTTCGCTTCGAGCCCGGTCACCGTGCGCAGTCGATTGGGCTTCGGGTGTTGCTTGTTGAGGATGTTGGCGACCCGCGACGTTCCGATGAACGCGAGCACGTCGATGAGGCCCGAGGTCATCATGGGCCCGACGACCGTCGGTCCGTCGCCCTGCACGACGTTGACCGCCCCGCGCGGAAAGCACTCGGCCATCGCCTTCAACAGCGGCATGTGCGCCATCGCGCCGAACCGCGGCAGCTTCGAGATCACCGGGTTGCCCATGATCAACGCGGGGATCAGCGTCGTGTACGTCTCGTTCAGCGGATAGTTGAACGGCCCCATGCACAGCACCACGCCCAGCGGCGAGCGGCGAATCTGCCCGATAAATCCCTCGGCCAATTGAAAGCGCGACGAGGTGCGATCGAGCTCCTTCACCGCTTCGACGGTGTCGACGATGTACTGCACCGTCCGGTCGAACTCGGTCTCGGCGTCCTTGCGGGTCTTGCCGATCTCCCACATGAGCAAGCGCACGACGTCCTCACGCTCGATTCGCATGCGCTCCGTGAACTTCGTGATGGCGGCCACGCGATCGGCGACGCGCGCCGAGGGCCACTCGCCGCGACCGTGGTTCCACGCGCGAACGGCGGCGTCGAGCGCGCGACGAGCGGCGGCCTCGTCGAGCTTCGCCGTGCGTCCGACGAGCGCGCGCTCGACCGTGCCGTCGTCGTTGCGAATGCACACCGGCGACCGCACCTCTTCGAGCGCGCCGTCCCACCGCCGCACCTCTCCGTCAATGAGATAGAGCCCGTCGTACTTCGTCCCGTCGATGGCCGCGCCTTCGGGCACCTCAGCGCGCGACGGAAACCTCACCACAGTTGCGTCGGTCTTCATGCGCGCGAGCGTACCGACTCTCGCCGTGCGCGACAGCAGCGATCGCGCGCGACGATGAGCTCAGGTGATCTTCACAAACGCGTTGGTCGCGGCGATCACTCGGTCGATGGTGCGGCTCGGCGGATCGGACTGCATGAGCAACACGAGCAAGACCTCGCCGGTCAACGACGTCTCGAATCGGATCGCGACGACGCGCTCGCTGCCGCAGTGAATCACCGCCCACTGCGCGGCCGCCGGGGGATCGCCGAGCGCGGGGAGCTGACTGAACGCGACGACGATGTGCGGGCCGATGAGATCGAATCCGCCGGGAGAAAGCGCGCTTCCGTGCGTGGCGATGAGCAGGCCGTCTCGGTCGGTCACAAACGCGCCGTGCGATCCAGTCGTCGCCGTCGCCCACGAGAGCAGCTTGTTCCACGCAGCCACGCCGGTCGCCTCGATGGAGTGCAGGTCGAACGGCAGGTTCGGCGTCTCAGCGCGCGCGCGCTCGACCACGTCGGCGACGGTGGCGACCAACGGCGGCGACGCAGGCTCGGCGCGCTCGACGCTGCGCTTGGGAAGCCCGATGCACGCGACGCACACCTCGCGTCCGCTCTGCTTCTCGCGCGCAGCGACCGCCGCACGAATCGGCGCAAACCCGCTCTCCGCACCATCCGTGGATGCCGATGGATCCACGAAGCTCGCGGCCGAGCGGCTCGGGTCACGCAGGCGGCGCGCGCTCGCGCGAGCGAGCACGAGATCGTCGTCAGAAGAAGGGTCGGGTGCTGTCACTTTGCTGCTCCTCTGCTGCGTTCGACGGCTGAATCGCGGCTTCCAATTCTTGCGCGAGCGCGGTGAACCTTCGCGCGGCGGCGTCGCCATCGGAGCCGATGTGCCCGACCGGAACGCCGCGGTCCCACGCCTTCGCGATGGCTTCGCTCTCTGCGACGGTGGACTCGAACACGCAGTCGAATCCCTCCCAGATCGCGCCGATCGCGTCTTGCGAGCTCGCGCGCTTGAGGTCGACGCGGGTGAGCACGAGCCCAGCGAGCGAAAGCTTGGGGTTCTCGCGGGCGCGCACGGACTCGATCACGCGCAGCGACTGAGACAACGCTCGGACCGAGCGCGGGTCTGCTTCGACCGCGACGACCGTGTGCGTGCACTCGGCGAGCGCCGCGCGAACCACGCCCCGAACGCCCGCGGGCACGTCGATCACCACGCGATCGAACGCGCCTTCGACGAGACCGAGCATCGACGAGAGCCGGCCGCGCTCGGACAACAGCTGCTCGAACTGCGGAACGTCGATGGGATCGAGCTTTCCTCGGAGCAAGAGCGAGAGGTTGGGGCTGCGCGTGTCGACGACGACCTGCGACGGCGCGACGTCGAGCGCGAGGACGTCCGCGACGCCGCGAAACGAGCGATCGCCGCGGCCGAGCGCGTGCGCGACGCCGTTGTTCGGGTCGAGGTCGACGAGCAGCGTGCGATGCCCGAGCGATCCGAGCGCGACCGCGAGATGCAAGGCGAGCGTGGTTCTACCGCTGCCTCCTGTGGGGCTGGTGACAACGAACCGCAGGCTCATTTTTTCCCCTCGTTTCCGTATCCGAGCTGTTTCAGTCGCAGCAGGTTGGCCTGCACCGTTCGATCGCTGGCGTCCAGCTGCGCGGCGCGCGCAAACGCCTTGAACGCATCGTCGTAGCGCCGACGCAGCAGCGCCGAGAGCCCGTCTTCGATGCACTGTTCGAACTCCGCCGACCGCGCGCTCTGCGCAGAGAGCGCGGGCGACGGCTCGGGCGACGGCGGCGCTTCGACCGGCCGCACCGGGCGCGGCGTCGACTCGAGCTGCGGGAGCGCTCCCTCCCGATGCCCGTCGCTCTTGCGCATCGCTTCGAAGCGCTCGGCCCCGAGAAACTCACGCGGGTTCCACGTGCCGGTCGGCGCGCGCATCTTCACCCATCGTTGCTCGACGAAGCGAACGAACGCTCGATACGTCTCGAACCGCCCGAGCTGCGAGCCGCGCACGATGTCTCCGAGCGACGCGATCCCGTCGATCAACTTCAGCAGCGCGAGCTCTTCGCTCGACGGACGCGCCCTGCTGATCTCGTCGCGCGAGATCGCGAGGCAGGGGACGTCGTCGAGCTTTCCGAGGATCTTTCCGTACTCGACCACGAGCCGATCACGAAGCAGCCGAATGCTGCGCGAGATCGACGGATCATCGGGAAACCTCGCCCTCGCGCGATCCAGCTCTCCGAGCGCCTGCTCGAGCTTGCGCTCTTTCACGAGCAGCTCGACCCGCGCGCGGAGCTCTCCTCGCGCGTCGCCGTCATCGACCGCCGACGGCTCGCGCGCGCCGACGAGCTCGAAGCCCGCCGTGATCAAGAAGTCCTTCGCCTGCGCGTTGGTCGGTTGAAGCTCGAGCACTCGACGCCAGCAACGAACGGCGGTGTCGGCGTCGTTGTTGCCGTACGCCTTCAACCCCGCCTCGAGCAGCGCGTCGATTTCACTCATCGCCGAACCAAAGCCTTTGTTGCAGGCGCCTCGACGATCGATGAACACGAATTCAACATCGTCAGCTCTCCCGTGGTGGCTCGCCGAAGCCAAGCTCGCGCAGCCGCGCGAGGTTGCCCTGCAAAGTTCGGTCCGTGGGATCGATGCTCGAGGCTTCGAAGAACGCCGTCCACGCGTCGGCGTACCGCCGCGTCAACAGCGCGGAGAGCCCCTCTTCCATCAAGGTTTCGAAGCGCTCTTGCTTGGTATCGACCGCGGGCGCTGCAGGGGTGATGGCGAGCGCTGGCAGCTCGGGGATCACTTCGGTTCGCGGAACCCGCAGCTCCTGCGGATCGCTCGAGACACCGTCGCGACGCCGCTCATCGAGCGCTCGCGCTTCGTCGAGCAACATCGCCTCCCATCGACCGTGGACGTTTTGGATCCCCGGGGCGTCGCGCCACGTGCTGCAACGAACACCTTCGCGCTCGAGGCACAGCCGACGAAACGCCGCGTCGCCATCGCCCAACGGATCCGTCGCGCTCCACAGCTCGCCGCGCACGACGATGATGCGTCCCTGTTTGTGGGCGACCTCGATGAGCACAGAGTGTCCGCCCATCGCGGCGAGCTGCAGATAGTCCGCGACGCCGAAGGGCGAGGGCGCGTCGCTCGATTGGCGGCCGAGGTCTTCGCGCACGAGCGTTCGAAGCTGCTCGATGGTGACGGGCTTCTCGAGCACGCGCACGCCAGCGTGCTTGGGGATCTGCGCGAGAAACGCGCGGGTGTACGCGCTGACAAACGTGACGGCCGCTTGGATTCCACGGCGTCCGAGCTCGCCGATGATCTCGATGCCGGCGCGATCGGGCAGGTCCAGATCGCACAGGATCACCGTTGGAGGGTGCTCGTCGATGAGCGCCAGCGCTTCGCCCAGCGTCGCCGCGCCGTCGACAGGAACATTGAGATGTCGAGAGAGCCCTCGCACGATCGACGTGCGAAGCGTGTCTTCATCCTCGACGACGAGCACCCGCGGAGCCATCACGCACCTGCTCTCGTTGGCAGCTTGTAGAGCTCGTCGACCAGATCGACGCCGCACTCCTCGGACTCGACCCAGTCGATGAACTTCGCGACCATGTCCTTGCCCTTGAAGGCCGCGCCGTGCTGGGGCGCGATGATCTCGATGTCGAGCGAGCGTGCGTTCTTCGCCCACGCGGCGCCCGCGCGACGGCTGGCCATGTATCGCCGGTGAAAGCCGCGCATCTTCGCCGCGTGCTTGTCCCAGTCGGACACGAAGATCTCTTCTTCATCGACGGACGCGCCGAGGTCACCGGAGTAGAGGACCTTCGCGATCGGGTCGTAGACCTGAAAATTGCCCGGCGAATGAAGAAAGTGCGCGGGCATCACGAGCAGCTCGCACGAGCCGAGCTTGAGGTACATCCCGTCATCAGCGATGGGCTTGAGCCGCGAGACCACGAAGCGATCGACGCCGAAGTGCGGGACGAATCGCGTCCAGAGCGAAGACACCCACGCGGTCGCGTCGGTGGTCATGAGCCAGCCGTTGAGCGCGGCGACGATGTCCGGATCTTGATGCGAGAGGAGAATGTGCTCGAGCTTTCCCTGCTTGATCTCGGTGTGCGTCGCGGCGAGGACCTGCGAGTAGACCTTGTGTCCGCCGGGGTCGAGGATCACCGCGCAGCCGTCGTGCACGATGAGGTGCTGATTGGTGGGAACCGCGGTTCCGTCCGCTTGAACGTCGAGCCACACGTTGCGGTGCGTGCCGTGTTCGAAGAGCACTGTCGTAGCCATCGTTGAGCCTCCGTTCGCGATCGATCAGAGAACCTTCGCGATTTCGCGAACGGCCCGCGCCATGTCCAAGAAGAGCAATCCCAACCGCGCGTTCTCCGTGGTGAGCACCAAGAGGACGGTCCCGGGCGAAGCCGTCGCGAGCACGGCGAAGCCGCCGTTCGCGCGGACGAGCACCTGCTGAGGGGTGCCGATGCCGAGCTCGGAGGCGGCGCGCGTTCCGAGCGCGAGCAGCGTGGCGCTCATGCCACCGACGCGAGCCTCTTCGAGGTTCTGCGGCAGCGCGCTCGCGATGATGAGCCCGTCGTCGGACAACAGCGCCGCCGCGGTCACGTCCGGACTCTCTGACTGCAGCGTGCGGAGCACGCGATTCACCGTTTCCATGCGGCCTGTGCGGCCCGACGACGCTTCCATGAATCCTCCTTTACGACTGTGACTCTCTTCGCTCTTCGCGAGCGCCATTGGACAACGGCCGCACGTGCGGCACCGGAACGGTAATGCGCACCTTCGTCCCCACCCCGACCGCGCTGACGATGTTCAAGTCCGCTCCGCCTCGCATCACCAGATCTCGACAGAGCGCGAGCCCGATCCCGCTCCCGCTGCGCTTCGTCGTGAAGAACAGCTGCGTACATCGCGCGAGCACCTCTGGGGTCATGCCTGAGCCCGTGTCTTCGACGGTCAGCTCGAAGTCCTGCGTCGCGCGCTCGACCTGCGCTCGAACGCGCACCTTCGCCCCCGCCTTGCACGCGTGAATCGCGTTCGTGACGAGATTGTACACGAGCGCGCGCATCGCGCTCGCGTCGAGATAGAGCTTCGTGACCGAGTCCACCTGCACGTCGAGCTCGATGCGATTGCGTCGCGCCCGCGCCCCGAGCACGTGGCACACCGTGCGGATCGCCTCGCCGACGTCCTCTTCGCCTTGCGACCGCAGCGAGCGACTCCCCAGCCCGAGCCCCTCGATCCCGAGCAGCGCGCGGCGCACCTCGTTTTCAACGATCTGCAGCTCGTCTCGCAGCGCCGCGTCCTCGCGACGCTCGTCCGCGAGCACCTCGATCGCCGAGAGCACCGCGGCCAGCGGGTTGCGCAGCTCGTGCAACACCGTCGGCATGGCTTCGCCCACCGCAGCCAGCTGCAAGAACAAGTCACGCTCTCCCTGCATCCGTCGCCGCGGAGTCACGTCCTGCAACGAGACCACCCAGACTGCCTCCGCAGCGATTGTCGCCGGACTCACGCAGAACGCAAAGCTCGCGTTGCTGCCGTCGCCCAACGTGACCTCGCGCTGCTCGCGCACGACCCCGGCACCCTCGCGCAACACATCCTCGATGAACGTGAGGTGCTTGGCGATCGGCGTTCGCTCGAGCGCCCCCGCATCCACACGCAGCAGCGCCGACGCACGCGCGTTGGCAAAGAGCACCGTCCGCTCGCGACCGACCACGACGACGCCGGCGTCCACCGACTCGACGACAGACACGAGCGCGTCGGCTTGCTCAGCCACCGAGAGCGATCGAATCGAAACTGGCGCAACCACAGCCAATGTTTGCGCGCTGCGCGATGCAACGCGCACACCACGAAAAGGCTACGACCGACGCGCGCATCGAGCAGAGATTTCCCGGCTGCGCAATCGAAGTGACAGAACTTCGCGCTGCAAACGCTGCCCTCGAAGCGCAAGCGCTGCGTTGGCTCAGTCGCGAATCATGTCCTGCACAGGGCGACGCGCGCTCTTGCGACCGTGGTGCCCGCGGCCGAGTCGCAGGACGACCTGCGCGTGACGGCCCTCGCACACCGTGTCGATCGCGGTGCGCGTGCTCTCGACCTCGACGACCTGCGCGAAGTAGCTCGCGGCCCAGCCCGCCATCGCCACTTGCAGCAGCAGCGCCGAGAGCGCTTCTCCAGCGCGCACCCAGTCCATCGGCGTGTCCGTCGCGGTCGCGATGATCGCGAGCGCGGGGCTGCCTTCGGCGATCAACGCGCGATCGCGCGCGGCCTCGCCGTCACCGCGATCGAAGGTGCGAACGATCCACGGGTACAGCAGCCCCTTGGCGCCCTCGACGACCATTCCGTCGCGCTTGTCCGAGAAGCCCGAGCGAAGCCACTGCGCCAGCTCGTCGCGAAACAACGAGTCGCTGCCTTGCACACGGTCAGCGACGGCGACGAGATCGGCGACGTGCGCCTTCGCGCTGCCATCCGCGAGCAGCATGAGCGACGCGCCTTCGTGCTCGACGGCCCGCGTCAGGGTCTCTCGCAGCGCCGCGTCCACGACGTCATCGTCGAACTGGCCGTTGTCCGTGTGCCGTTGCTGAATCGCCTCTTCGAGCGCGAGCATCGACTCGGTCGCCGTCACCGGGGCGCCGATCGTCACACGCGCGACGAACATGGGATCGGCTGGGTCGGGCAGGCGCTCGATGCGGCAGCTGCGGCCGCGGGCGGCGAGGGCGACGCGAAGGTGATGAAGGACCGTTCCACACGAGATGAAGAGCTCGCGGCCGGCGGGGTCGGCGACGACGAGCGAGCGCGTCGCGTCGGCGTGAAGCGTGATCGCGGCAGGCTCGTCTTCGAACCCGAAGATCCACGGCTGCGTGTTGTGCGTCGACGGCGCACGGATCGCGCTGTCGAGCGCGGCGACCATCACTTCGCGAAGTGATGGAACCCTCATTTGTGCCGCAGATGCTCGGTGTTCGGTCGTCATTGCACTGTTGCTCCTGCGCCAGTGCAAAACAATTTCAATGCCAAGTTCTCTTCGGAAAACTCGGGTAAGCCCGCCGCAGCGTTCGATCGAACCTCAGCGGCGCCCCTGGACGAAATCGACCGCCGTCTCGACGTCCTCGCGCGAGCCGATGAAGAGCGGAGTGCGCTGGTGAAGTTCAGTGGGCTCGATCTCGAGCACGCGCTGGTTGCCGTCGCTCGCCGCGCCGCCGGCCGCCTCGGCGATGAACGCGAGAGGCGCGGCTTCGTAGAGCAACCGAAGCTTGCCCTTCGGGCTCTTGCTGTCCGCCGGGTACGCAAACACCCCGCCCTTGAGCAGCGTGCGGTGAAAGTCCGCCACGAGCGAGCCGACGTAGCGCGCGCCGTACGGGCGGCCCGTGCTCTTGTCCTCGGCCTTGATCCAGTCGGCCCATGATTTCAAGCCGTCCGGCCAACGCGAGTAGTTTCCCTCGTTGATCGAGTAGGTCGATCCCTTCGCGGGGATGCGAACGTTCTCGTGGGACAAGAAGAACTCGCCGACGCTCGGGTCGAAGGTGAACCCGTGCACGCCGTCGCCCGTCGTGTACACGAGCATCGTGCTCGAGCCGTACAGGATGTAGCCCGCGGCGACCTGCGAGCTTCCGCGTTGCAGACAGTCCGCGAGCTGTCCCGAGCGGCCCATGGTGACGCGACGGTGGATCGAGAAGATCGTTCCGATCGTCACGCCCACGTCGATGTTCGAGCTGCCGTCGAGCGGGTCGAACATGAGAACGTACTTTCCCGTGGGAAATTGCTCAGGAATCTTGATGACGTCGTCCTCTTCTTCGCTCGCCATCAAGCACAGGTGCCCGCCCGCTTCGCACGAGCGGATCATCACGTTGTTCGCAAACTCGTCGAGCTTCTGCACCTGCTCGCCCTGCACGTTGGTCTGCCCGGTGAGGCCGAGGATGCCGGCGAGCCCCGCCTGACGAACGCGCGAGTTGATGAGCTTTCCTGCGAGAGAAATCTGCTGAAACAGCGCGCTGAAATCACCGGTCGCGCCCGGCGTGTGCCGCTGCCTCTCGAGGATGTGACGCTCGAGCGTCGTGCCCGGAGTGTTGGCGGTCGGCGGCGGTCCCCACGAGTGAACGATCGTCATGCGCGTATCTCCTCTGCCGTCGTGCGCATCGCGACTCTGCGCCGTGGCAGGCGAGGCGCGACGGGTGGTCTTCGGTTTGCGCCGACGTTGTACACCGCGCACACGTCCCCTCAACGTGCATGTTTTTCGACGGTCCCCCTTCGTCGAAGCGGCTCAGCCCTTGGTGGCCTTGGCTTCTCGTTTGTCGCGCAGCCGAAGCACCTTCTGGTGTCGCTTGGCGGTGAGCTCGGGCGTGGGCTTGCGGCCGGGCAACGGCGGCTGCGAGTTGTGGTGCTCGACCTCGACGTTGGCGTTGCGGCCCAGCTCGAACACGGTCACTTCGCGCTTTCCGCGGTCGCCGATGCGAATCGGCATGACCGCGGCGCCGACGCCCGCGCCGACGTAGACCGCGCCGCTTCCGACCTCGCGCGAGCCGTACAGACCGTGGACGTACTTGTGTCCCGCGACCTTTCCGATCGCGATCTCGTGCAGCTTGGCGACGGTGATTTGCCCCGCGTGCGTGTGCCCCGACAACACCAACGGAACGCCTCCCGCCCACAGCGCGTCCGCCTCTTCAGCGATGTGCGAGAGCGCGATCGAGGGCAGCTTGGGGTCGAGCATGTGCAGCGCGCGCTCGCGATCGGCGTGGCCCGTGTACGCGTCATCGAGGCCGAGGATCTGCATCCGCTGACCGCGCACGGTGTACGTCGTGACGACGTTGTCGAGCACCTCGGCGCCCGCGCGACGCAGGGCCGCGCGCACTTCGGGGCCGCCCGACCAATGATCGTGGTTTCCGAGCACGGCGAACACGGGCGCGCGGATCTCGCTGATCACCGCGCGAAGGGCGTCGAGAAACTTCTGCGAGTGGCAGACGAAATCGCCGGTGATCGCGACGAAGTCGGGCTTCGCGGCGTTGGCGAGGTCGACCGCGGCCATCTGCGCTTCCATCGGCGTGACGCGGCCGACGTGCATGTCCGTGAGGTGGACGATGCGCAGATGGTCGAGCTGGTCCTGGTACACGAGCGGACCAGCGAACGTGCGCACCGCGAACTTCTCGCGGTGCTTGTGGTTGGGACCGAGTGAGACTCCAGCGAGCACGGGTCCGAGATGATAGCCGCTGCTCGCGAGTTTGCACTGCGCAGATCGGCGGTCGTCCGTCGCGTCACGGACGAGCCGCCGATCGAAGAGAACGTCGGGAGAAGGAGCGCACCAGACTTGTTGAATGTCCTGCCATTAGACGACGCCCGCAGAGAGAGCGGGCGACGGGATTCGAACCCGTATCTTCGGTTTGGAGAACCGATGAAATCCAGCACTGTACTGCCCGACAAAACCGAGAATTGCCGCGATCGGCGCTGACCGAAGCGCGAGAAGAAGAGGCGCCGCAGGCTTGTTTTTGCGCGCTCTATCCGCTGAGCTACCCAGCATCAATTTGCTGGGACAGGACTCGAACCTGCGACCTCGCCCTTATGGGGGATGAAACCCGCTGCTGTACTGCCTCGCGCTTCGGTCAGCGCCGCTCGTCGAAAC
>JAXLYJ010000012.1:0-257426 GCA_046351515.1 Polyangiales bacterium | reverse complement strand
ATCGTGAGCGCCTGGATCATGAGCGGCCTGGCCGAGAAGAAGAGCAAGATCTCTCTTCACGACGGCGACGTGGCCGAAGAGGACTACGACAAGCGCTCGCTCTACTCGCTGTTGTATGCGCTGTATCGCTCGATGGGTGATGTGCGTGATGAGCACGGGGCGCGCTACGAGTTTACGTTCAACACGTGGGGATACACCTGGCCGACCTCGTGGGGCACGCCGCCGGATCACCAGCGCGATCCGCAGCGCTACGGCCGCAACGCGTACTCGGGCCTCTACCACTTCGACGCGGTGCAGAAGTACCTCGCGGACCGCAACGGCGAAGTCCACGTCGTCGAGATGGGCTGTGGAACGGGCGCGGGCGCCCACCACGTCTGCTCGAACGTGTTGAAGAAGTGCACGTACGAAGCGGTCGACATGCAGCAGGCGGCGATTCGGACGTGCGAGCGCAAGTTCGTTCCGGATCTGCCGGGGCGGTTGCAGGCGACGTGCTCGGACGCGACGCACCTCGCGCGCCCCAAGGGGTTCGCGGATTTCGTCGCTGTCAACGAGACGCACGTGACCGAGCTCGTGGGCGTGGTGACCGAGGAGGACGACCGGTTCTTCCGCAAGGCGCACCACATGATCAAGCCGGGTGGGTTTCTCGTGTGGGGCAACGCGATCCCCGACCCGACGTGGGGCGCGTGCTTCAAGTTCTTGGAGTCGCTCGGGATGCAGCTCGTCGAAGAGTGCGACGTGACCGAAGAAGCGGTCCGCGCTCGTGACGAGGACAAGGCGCGCATCGACACGTACGTCGACCAGTGCATCGAGGCGTTTCACGGGTTCAAGATCCCCGTGCTCGGCGACAAGAAGCGCGCCGAAGCCGACGTCGCTCTCAAGAACTTCGCGCGCAACCCCGGGACGAAGCTCTATCAGAACATGGTCGATCGCACGGACACGTATCGCGTCGTGTGCTTTCAGAAGAAGGGCTGAGCCGCGCTGCGGGGGAGGGCGAGCTCAGACGTTGCTATCCGAGAGCGTGACCTGAATCGCAGGGCTCGCGCAGTCGGTCGTGGCGCCGCCGCGGTCTGGACCGAGCACATGCGACAGAGCGCGTGACCGTGGCTCACGGATACATCACGCAGCGCTGGTTCCAGACTCCGCGCCACGAGAGCGTGCGCTCGGAGATTGCGTGTCGACACAGTGAGCCGAAGAGCCGAATGCGCTCGGGGTGAGTGGAGTCGACGTCCCAGCCATTTCCGTCGCGTACTCCTCGTTCGACGCGCGTGCTGCCGGACACGAGAGCGTCAGGCATCTGCTGCGCCCCGTTTGAAAGTTGGAGGTCGCAGTACGATGGCTCGAGAAGTGACTGCGAAAACACCTGCTCTATTTGTGTTTCGATCTCGGCAGTCAGATATGGTGTGCTGAATCGGTTAGAGGCCCCGCCGGCCTCCGCAACGGACCGAAGAAACGCTAGGAAGATCGCTGTAGGGCTCGACGTGGCAAGTCCAATGACAATTGTCTCGATGCCTTCCGCTTGCAGTTGTCGAACCAGAGCAACGATGCGTTGGTCGTCGAGGCAATTGATGGCACCCCCTGGGCGCTCGCAGGCAGCGCGATCGACTGTGCACGCGCAACTGCGAAAGTCGATTGCGTCGTTGCACTGCGCGCCGCCGTCGGTGACGAGAACAATAAACCGATGGCGACCTGGGTTGTCGGTGGCTCTCCGTCGAAGCTCTGCGGCAGCGATAGAAAGCGCTGAGTATGTTGGCGTTAGCCCGAAAGTACTCGTTCGCTGAATCTCTCTTGTGATGGAGGTTGTCGTTTGCGGAGCCAACTGAACTTGAAACGACGCGGGCCCGCCGCAGAAAGAGTCGTCGCTTGCCGGAAACATGACCAACGCGAGTTCTCCTGCGTCGCTGAACTGCGGCAGCACTCGGTTCGTGGCATTTCTTACTGCATCAATGAGCGGAATTCCGTCTCTCGTTGCCTCGGTCATGCTCCCCGACCGATCCAACACCAACACGATCTCCGGCTTCGTCGTCACCACCTCGACCGAGCACGGAACAGTCAGCCCCGTCTTCGCCCCGCAGCCCATCGCCAGCCCGCACGTCGCTAGTATCCCCGCCCAGTGCTGCACCGCTCTCGCCATCGCCCGCGAGCGCGAGGTTAACCCCATACCGCGACGACCGTCGCTCGTTTCTCAGCGCTGTCTCCGTTTCTCTGTACCGCGACCGCGCTGGTGTGCTCCGTGAACTCCAGCGCCCATCACGGCCGGTCATCGCTCACGCGCTGCTCTTCTTCTCTCTCCAACGAATGCGCACGGGCACTTCGCCCTTCGGTCGCAGCGTGATCGTCGGCTCGGCGACGACGTCCGTGTCGTCCATGCTCCACTCGATCTTCTGCAGCAGCGTCGCGAACAAGAGCGCGCCTTCGGTGAGCGAAAACACGTTTCCGATGCAGATCCTCGGTCCCATCGAGAAGGGCAGGTACGACCAGTGGTGCCGCCCTTTGCTTCGCTCGGGAGAGAATCGATCGGGGTCGAACTCTTCTGGCTTCGTCCAAAACTCTGGGTGCTGGTGCGTGAGAAAGAACATGGGCATCACCACGTCGCCCTTCTCGACGGCGAACCCTTGAATCGAGTCCGCGGCCGCCGCGTCGCGCGCCGTGCACCACACGGGAGAGCGCACTCGGAGGATCTCGTCGATGACCCTGCGCACGTAGGTCAATTGCTGCACGTCCGCCGCGGTCACCTCGCGATCGCCGACGACGCGGTCGACCTCGTCGCGCATCTTGGCGACGACCTCGGGGTGCTTCGAGAGCAGCACGAATCCCCACGTCATGAGCAGCGCCGTCGTCTCGTGCCCGGCGAGAAAGAGCGTGATCACTTCGTCGCGGAGCTCTTTGTCTGTGAGCTGCTTTCCCGTGTCGGCGTCGCGCGCGGTGAGCAGCATCGAGAGCAGCGTCGGGACCTTTTGCTCGGCGCCTTCGCGCTGGGCGCGTCGAGCCTTCTCGATCACCGAGTACACCTGGCGATCCAGCGTCGCGAGCGCCTTCTTGAACCGCAAATTGCCCGGCGTCGGAACGGTCAACGGCAGCTGCACCAGCGCGTTTCCCCGCTCGCTCACGAGCGCGAGCGCGTCGGCGAACGCGCTGCCCGACGTATCGCTCGCGTCTTCGCCCAATCGTTGTCCGAAGAGCGTCGAGGCCACGATCTCGAGCGTCACGCGCATCATCTCGTGGTGAATGTCGACCGTGCCGCCGTTCGGGATTCTCCAGCGCCACGCCCCGAGCGACTCGCGCGCGATCGTGCTCATCTCTCCCACGAATCGATGAATGCTCTCGCGGTGAAACGCGGGGTTCTCCAGGCGCCTGCGCGAGCGCCACGCCTCGCCCTCGAGCGTGAGCAGCCCGTCGCCCGTGAGCATGCGAATCAAATCGTACGCCTCGGCCTTCACGTAGTTCTCTCGGCCCGAGCCGAGCACGTGCTCGATTCCGTCGGGGTGCACTACGACCACGGCGTTGCGCGCGCCGAGGTTCACTCGAAACACGTCGCCGTGCTGTCGCCACATTCGGCGATAGAACTCCAGTGGCCCCAAGGCCATGAGCAACGGGAGGCTCCCCACTACGGGGAGCGCGAGCGCCTTGGGCGCGGGTCGAACTGCGGTCGCGGTCTGCATCGCTATTTCGTGCTCCTGCGTGCGGTGGTGATGGCGGTCGGCGCGGCGAATCGCGCGAGAAACGTCCGGGCTCCCTCGCGCACGCACAGCTCGCGCGCGGCGTGGGGGATCTTCGCGCTGAGCAAAAGGACGCTCGGCCAGAACAGCGGGTCGAAGCACAGCCCCCAGAGCTGCGTCGCGGCGAGCTCTTCGCTGTCGTACTGCAGTCGTCCGCGCTCTTTCTCTTCGCGGACAAACGCGCGGAGCCCGAGCACCGCGAGCGGGTCGATCCCGTGTCCCCACGCGCGAGCGAGCTCGGGCGTGCGCATCGACTCGCCGAGCACCGCGCGAAAGAAGCCCACGAGCTCGGGGTCGAGCAGCACCTTCAGCCGCGCGATGCACAGGGCGAGGATGCGCTCTTCGAGGTCGAGCGACTCGTCGGTGTCCGACTCGAGCGCGCCCGCGATGCGCTGCCAATAGCGCTCGATCACCGCGTCGAACAGGGCGTCCTTCGACGCGAAGTGGTTGTAGAGCGTGCGCTTGGAGACGCCCGCGCGCTCGGCGATCGCCTCGCTGCTGGCGCCGCGCACTCCGTCGTGGCGAAACGCTTCTGCCGCGGCGCGCAGGATGTCTTCGCGCTTTCGCTCGGTGAGCGTCGGCGGCTTGCTCGCCTTCTTCGCGCTCGCGCTCGGCGCTTTGCCTTCGGTGCTCTTGGTCACGGGCTGTGTGTCCGTGCTCTAGCACCGTCGGTCAAAAAGTAAACTACACGGTGTAGTTTAGGTAGCCCTAGGGGACGGTGTTCAAAAGTTCAAATGTTGCCGTAGCGCGCTTGGTAGCGCGCTCGCGCGAGCTGTGAATCTCCAGCGAAACTCAGCTCGCAGCGGCGTTCGCGAGGGCCCGTTGTGCCCTTGCCGAGCGAAGCGAGCGGCCGCGGTCGGGGCTCAACGAACGACGGTGCGTCGGCAGAGCACGTGGTTGTCCAGGTCGAGGTTGCGCGACCAGATGAAGCGCCCCGGCGCGAGCAGCGTGTTCGCGAAGCTCGTGTACGCAGGGTCGTTGGTGACCCGCGCCGCGTCGTAGATCGTCGCCGCAGGCCAGCGCGAGTCGTCGAAGCCCGGCGCCGCCCATCCGCTGGGGATCGCGCCGTGCGCGGCGAGGCACGAGCGTTCGGGTTGATTGGACACGCACCGAACCGCGCTGTCAGTGCTCGGGCACGCGGACGAGTCGGTGATCCCGTCGCGGTCGATCGCGAGGCAGCTCGGGTCATCCAGCGGCGCGACGTACATCGGCCGGCAGCGCCACTGCGCGTCGGTGCTCGTCTGGTTGCTGAAGACCGCGATGAACCCGCCATCGCCGATGTGCGCGGCGCCGTTGCGCGATTCGACTCCGACGCCGAGCACTCCCTCCCAGTCGACGAGGCTCACGGCGATCGTCATCGGATACCGCGCGCGAAAACGCACGACGCTCGCGTTGAACGGCGTGAACCCCAACGAGTCCTTCGCGACGAACTGCCCGTTCACGAACAGCTCGAAGTAGTTGTCCGCGAACAAGTAGCCCGTGACGAGCTCTCCGTCTGGATCGACCACCACCGTCGGCAATCGCGATTCGTAGTCGCTCACGACGCCTTGGCGCGTGCACGTGTCGTACAGGTCTTCTGCGCTTGCTCCGTCGGTGATCGGCGCGGGGACCTCGATGCGTTGGCCGTCGAGCGTGATGGTTCCGCACGTGGTGACGCGATCGGGCGCGACGACTCCCGCGGCGCAAGCTCGATTCGCGGGGCATCGGTCGCTCTGCGTCGCTGCTCCTCGCGTGTACGTCACGACGTTGCCCGCGTCTGCGGTCGCTCCGTCGCTCGCGGGCGAGCTCGATTCGTCGGCCGCGTCGCGCTCGGCGATCGCTGCGTCTCCGGCGTCTGTTGTGGCCGTTGTTTTCGCGCAGCACGTCAACGCGAGCGCGATGGTGGCGAGCGCTCGTGCGTTCATGGCTCGCTCCTCGCGCGGCGCGAGATCGAGCGCGATGCGCCCAACGTCGTCGCGAGCGCGAGCGTGACGGCGGCGCCCACGAGCCACGGCGTTCGGTCGCGCGGAGGCGACGAGAGCGCGGCGCGCGCGACGGGCTGCGGGCGTTCGAGCACATCGAAGGTCGAGCGCGTCCCTGCGAGCGCGTAGCGCGACGCGGGCTGAACGAACGAGACGATCACCGGACCGAGCGCCGACGGAGCGACGAAGCTCACGCGGTGCGCCGAAGGATGCGCGCCGCGCGCCTCGAGGCGCATCCGAACGCGAGCCCCGTGCGTCAGCGAATCGGCCGACAATTGCGCGGCGATCGCGCGCAGCTCATCGGGACCCGGCGCTCCGCGCAGCGCGAGCGGGACCGGCGTTTCGTCGACGAACAACCTCGTCTGCGCTTCGATTCGGCGCACGAGCGCTTGGTGTTCGCGGGCGAGCGCGTCGGCGCTGGAGGTGGCCACATCGGTCGGGCTTCGCTCGACGAGCAGAAAGAGATCCCACTCGACGACGACCTCGATGTGCTCGTCGCGCAGCGTGATGCGCGCGGTGCCTTCTTCGCTCGGGTGCGCCGCGGCGCTCGCGCTCGCGAGGGACAGGGCGCTCGCGATGATCCACGGCGCGGCTCTCATCGCGGGCCTCGGCAGTACGTTCCGAGCCGTTGAACGCCGCGCGTCGTGAAGGTGCTCTCGTCGAAGTCCCAGCAGCTCGCGGTCGAGCTCGGGCGATACGCGATGTAGTAGGTCTGTCCCTGGTGCGTGTAGCTCATGCGCCGAGAGCCGTCGGGCGACTCGACGAGCTGCAGGTTGGTGACGCCTCCGGGCGGCTTTTCTCCAGGCGGACGGCCTCCGCCTCCCTGCTGCGTCAGCGGCGCGACGCGCGGAGCCATCGCGACGTCGACCGCGCCCGTCAGGCACTGCAACACGTACGGAGGCGCGTCCGACGTGTGATAGCGGTAGCCGTAGACGGGGTCGCTCTGGCCGTTGCAGACGTCGAGTTGGCCTGCAGAAATGCTGGTTCCATCGGGGTTGTTGTTGCCGAAGATCGGGTAGCCGTCGAAGCCCCAGCCGATGATCGCCGCGTCGCCGCGGTTGCGCATCGCCGCGATCATGCACGTGGGAGACGCGTGGTAGTGGTAGTCGTCGCCGCGGCCCGAGTGGCCGTTGCACTGGTCGAGCTCGCCCGTGAGCTTCGTGTCCGTGCGGGGATCGTAGTGAAAGAGATCCAGCGTTCCCTGCGAGCTGTAGTCGTAGATGGGGACGCCGTTGACCGCGACGCCGAGCGCCGCGTCGATCGACGTGGGCTGCGCCGCCCTCGAAGGAGCGAGCGAAATCGGCGTCGTGTACCCCGGCGCAGGGACGGGGACTTGATCGTTTGTCCCGGTGATTCCCGTCATTTTCACGTGATCGGGATACGTGTCCGAGACGATGTACGCGTAGCGCTCGTCGCAGCGCACCGTGACCTTGTCCGAGAATCCCGAGGCGCGAATCGACTCGGTGATCGCCGCGCAGCGCGCAGCCGGAGTCGCGAGCCCGCCTTCGGTCGCCGCCGTGTCCGTCACGATGGTGTCCGTCGCGATCGCGTCCGAGCCCGAGAGCGCATCCGCGCTGCTGTCGAGCGGCGGATTCGTGTGTGCAGTGCACCCCGCGCCGAGCACGAGCGCGAGGGCTGTCCAGTGTCGTTTCGGGTCCATAGCCCGAACGCTAACGAGCGATTGTGGGCGAACGATGAGCGCGCTACGGCTCGCGTTCGAAGCAGTAGCCGACGCCGTACACCGAGCGGATGAAGTTCTCTTCCGAGCGCACGCGAGCGAGCTTCTTGCGCAGGTTTTTGATGTGCGTGTCGATCGCGCGGTCGAACGCGTCCGCGTCGGTTCCTCGCAGCTCTTCGAGCAGCTGCGCCCGCGAGAACACCCGGCCGGGGTGCAGCAACAGCTTGCGCAACAGTCGAAACTCGCTGGTCGTGAGATCGAGCCGCTCGTGGTCGAGCGAGATGCGCATCGCCGCTTCGTCTATGGCGAACCCTCGCGTTGCTTCACCGACCGGAGTCCCTTCGACTCGCCGAAGGACGGTCTTCACCCGCGCGATCACCTCCCGCGGACTAAACGGCTTGCACACATAATCATCGGCGCCCACTTCGAGCCCGAGCAAGCGGTCGACCTCTTCGACGAGCGCGGTCACCATGATGATCGGAACCCCGGTGAATTTTCTGAGCTCGCGGCACACTTCGATGCCGCTCATCCCGGGCAAGAGCAGGTCGAGCAGCACGAGTCGCACGGCGTGTGTGCGAACGTACGGGGCCACCGCTCGACCGTCGTCGACGTGCGCCGCGGCGAAGCCGTTTGCGCGCAGATAGTCGAGCAGGACCTTGGCGATCTTGGGCTCGTCTTCGACGACGAGCACGACGGGCTCTGGGTTGGTGGTGTCGTTCATGGCGCGATGGGGAGCGTGAGTTCGATGCGCAATCCGCCGAGCGGACTGGCGTGGGCGACGATCGTCGCGCCGTGGGCGATCGCGATGTTCTTGCAGATCGAGAGCCCGAGCCCCGCGCCGCCGCTCGCTCTCGAACGGGACGAATCCGCGCGAAAGAAGCGGTCGAACAGCTTCGGGATCATCGCCGGATCGACGGAAGGAGCTGAGTCGTCGACGGTGATGCGAAGGGAGCCCCCGTCCCGCGTCGCGCTCACTCGAACGCGTCCGCCGCGGTCCGTGTAGCGCAGGCTGTTCTCGAGCAAGTTGGCGAAGAGCTGCGCGAGCCTGCCTCGATCGCCGAGCACCGTCGCTTGCGCTGCGTCCTCTGCAAATTCGCGCTCGATCGTCAGCGCGGCGCGCTCGAATCGCGGCGCGAACTGCGCGAGCTCGGCCTCGAGGACGGACACGGGAGCGACCGCGCGTCGCTCTCGAATGAGCGTCGCTTGGTCAGCGCGCGAGAGCTCAGCGAGGTCTTCGATGAGCTTCGAGAGCCGCTCGAGCTCGGTGGCGAGCGAGCTGATCGCGCTCGCGTCGATCGGTCGAACTCCGTCGAGCATGGCTTCGATCTCGGCTTTGAGAACGGTGACCGGCGTGCGCAGCTCGTGCGAAGTGTCCGCGATCCACTGCCTGCGCGAGCGCTCGGCGTCCGCGAGCGAGAGCGAGAGCGATCGCACGTCGCGGGCGAGATCGCCGAACTCGTCCGCGCGATCGACCGGCAAATTCGCTGAGTAATCTCCGCTCGCGAGCTTGTGGGTCGCGCCGCGCAGCGCCTCGATGGGCCGCGCCATGCGCCGCGCGAGCAGGACCGACGCAACGAGCCCGAGCGCGAGCGAGAAGGCGACGATCGCCGCGAGGTGCGCGCGGACTTGCCGCAGGTATTGCAGGTCGAGCTCTGCGTCGAGGCGATCGATCGGGCGCAGTCCGAGCCATCCGACGGTGGAGCCATCGACGCGAATGGGCAGGTGAGAGGTGTCCGAAGAGAATGTTCCTGTGCCGTGGATGCGGCGCTGGTCGCGGTCGTAGAGCGAGACGCGCGCGGGGATTTCGAGCGGGTCGCGGCTGCGGGCGTCTCTGGGCGGCGGTCGATCGCGCGGCTCTCTCGGCGCAGGGCGCTCGGGCGCAGAGTCGTCTCGCTCGCGACGGAGCATGCGGCGAAAGCGCTCGGGGTCGCGCGCGAGGGCGTCCCAGCCGCCTTCGTCGCGGTAGACACGCTCGAGTCGACGGACGGGCTCGCTGAGCCTGCTCTCTTCGATCCCGCGGACATAGCCTTCGAAGCCCCGCGCGATGCTCGCGTACACGAGCGCGACGACGAGGAGCACCACGAGCGCGAGCGTCGCGAGCAGCGCGCCGAGGACCTGGTGAAAGAGCTTCATCGCGAACCTCTGGGCTTCAGAGAAGCAGACGATTGCGAGCAGAGGATGAGCGCCGCGCGAACGCGAGGGATTTTTCGGGGGCCCTCACGCGGCGGGGCAACAAATGAACTTTTGAACACCGTCCCCTAGCCCTACAAACCCCCCTGCTTGTCCTCGGGCGCGGGGGGCGCTATAAGCCTCGCCCCTTTTGCGGGCCGGGCCGGATGTTGGGTGCAAACTCAGCGACGAGCGCGGGATGCGAAGGGGGCTCTCTGTGAACTTTCGCTGAGAAAACACAGGGAGAATACACACCGGGCGCCACGCCAACGCTCCCTCGGCGGGTCCTCCACACAGACGCTCTGCGCACAGCGCAGCAGCCGATGATGAAGGTCCGACGGAGCGGCACCCGGGAGGGTCCCGAACAAAACCCAAGAAGAGAGAACGATCACCATGACGATGAACGACGCGATGCAGTCCACCAACGAGCCCCCGCTCCCCGTTCGCGCCCTGCTCGAAGCAGGCGTGCACTTCGGCCACCAGACCAAGCGCTGGAACCCGAAGATGCGCCAGTACATCTACGGCGCGCGCAACGGCATCCACATCATCGACCTCGACCAGACGGCGAAGCTCTTCACGCGCGCCTTCCAGTTCGTGAGCGATGTGGTGGCCAAGGGCGGCTACGTGCTCTTCGTGGGGACCAAGCGTCAGGCGCAGGACATCGTGCAAGAAGAAGCTGCTCGTTGCGGGCAGCACTTCGTGACCAACCGCTGGCTCGGCGGGACGCTCACGAACTTCCGCACGATCCGCCAGGGCATCGAGCGCCTCCGCAGCCTCGAGCGCATGAAGGAAGACGGCACCTACGAGCAGCTCCCGAAGAAGGAAGTGCTCGGCCTCGAGAAGGAGCGTGAGCGCCTCGAGTCGTACATCGGTGGAATCAAGAACATGCACGCGCTCCCCGGCGCGGTGTTCGTGATCGACCCGGCGCTCGAAGACATCGCCATTCGCGAAGCGCGCAAGCTCAACATCCCGATCGTCGCGATCACGGACACCAACTGCGATCCGGACCAGATCGGCTACCCGATCCCGGGCAACGACGACGCGATCCGCTCGATCAAGCTCATCACGGCCCGCATCGCCGACGCGTGCCTCGAGGGGACGCAGCGCCGCAAGGACGCCGGCATCGAGGACCCGAGCGACCGCGCCCTGCGCGAGGCCGCGCAGCGTGACCGCGCCGAGCGCGATCGTCGTGACGACCGCCGCGGCGGCCGTGGCGGCGACCGTCGCGGAGGCGGCGGTGGCGGCGGTGGCCGTGGTGGTCACGGTGGTCACGGCGGCCGTGGCGGCCCGCGTGGTGGTGGCCACGGTGGCGGCGGCAGCACGGGTGGCGACGCTCCGTCGGGCGAGACCCTTCCGGGCGGCGGCTACTCGGCCGGCGGCAGCTCGAACTGAGCTCGCGACGGCGCTGAGCTCAGCCCATCGATCACAGTCCTTTCAATTGCAGAACAGGTAGCGAATCACATGGCCACAATTACAGCGGCGATGGTCAAGCAGCTCCGCGATCGCAGCGGCGCTGGAATGAGCGACTGCAAGGCCGCTCTCACCGAGGCCGACGGTGACCTCGACAAGGCGTTCGAAGTCCTCCAAGTCAAGCTCCGGGGCAAGGTCGAGAACCGCGCCGGACGCGTGGCGACCGAAGGCGCGGCGCTCACGGCGGTCAGCGCGGACGGCAAGACCGCGGCGATCGTCGAGATCAACTGCCAGACGGACTTCGTCGCCAACGGTGACGGCTTCAAGGCTCTCGCGAAGAGCGCGGTGGACGCGGCGCTCGCCACGGGCGCTGCGGACCTCGCGTCGCTCGAAGCCGCGAACGTCGACGGCAAGACCCTCAAGGAGATCTGCGACGAGCTCACCGCGAAGACCGGAGAGAAGCACGCGCTTCGCCGCGTCGAGCGCGTGACGACCTCGGGCGTGATCGGCAAGTACGTTCACTTCAACTCGAAGATCGCCGTGCTCGTCGCGGTCGAGGGCGAGGGTGATCTCGCGCTCGTCGCCGAAGAAGTGGCCATCCAGGCTGCCTCGATGAAGCCCGTGTACGTCCGTCGCGAAGAAGTGAGCGCGGACGACATCGCCAAGCAGAAGGACGTCGCCGCGGCGCAGATCAAGGCCGAGGAAGACGACGCCGCCGCCGAGCTCGCCGCGTGGGAAAAGCGCATGCAGGAAGAGCCCGAGAACGTCACCGACGCGGTCAAGGCCAAGCAGGCCGAGCTCGCGAAGAAGGCCAAGTCCCTCGCGTCTCGTCCGCAGCAGGCGAAGGACAAGATCATCGAAGGCAAGGTCAACAAGTGGCTGAGCGACGTGGTCTTGCTCGAGCAGTACTCCGTGAAGGAGGGCAAGCAGACGATGGCCCAGTTCATCGCCAACATCGCCAAGGGCGCGAAGATCGCGCGCGTCGTTCGCTTCGAAGTGGGCGAGGGCGTCGAGAAGGCTGAGACCAAGGACTTCGCGGCCGAAGTGGCCGAGATGGAAGCCAAGGCCAAGAAGGGCTGAAGAGCCCAGCGCCGCGGGGGGCGGTGCTCGATTGGGGGAGGACGAGCGTTCGGCGTGGCGCAAGTCGCGCTCGAACGAGCGAACCGCTCGGCGTGAACCAACGCCCGAGCGGGACGGTGATCCCGGCTCGGTGAGCAGCGGCTCTTTCGCTGGATCGCTGCGCGAAATCCCTTGTCGTCGGCCTCGTGCATTCGGGTACCTTCTCCCCAGCGAGGGAGCAACGGATGACTCGAACGGCGACGATGTCGTGGGGGCTCAAGAACGCAACGCTGACCGCAGCGCTGTGCGCGGGCGCGTGTCTGTGCGCGACGCACGCGGCGAGCGCGCAGTCCACGGGCGCGTCGTTTGCGACGACGGGGACGGCGGTCGGCCTGCGCGGTCGTTCGGTGAGCCCCGATCCGCTGCGACCCGAGGCGCGCAACGAAGACGAAGAGCTCTTGCGCCGCAACTACTGGTCGTATCGAAGCACGACGGCGCTGCGATTGAATCCGCTGGGGCTCTTCACGGACCTGCGCTTCTCGTATCGCTCGAGGCTCTATCAAAACCTCGACACGATTTTTCGCGAGGCGTTCGTGGCGTTTACGCCCACGGTGGTCGCGACGCCCGCGTGGGGGCGCATCGGCGCGCTCGCGGAGATTCAGCCGCTCGCGCTGCTCAACTTGTCCGCGGGCGCTGAGTTCATCGGCATGTTCGGCTCGTTCGACACGGCGCAGAGCTGGAACTCTCCGCAAGCGCGCATGAGCGAGCGCGATCAAGACGTCGGCGGCGCGAACAAGTGGGCCTACAGCACCACGGGCTTTCAGTTCTCGGTCGGAGCGAACTTTCAGATCCGCCTCGCCAACGCGATCGTGATTCGCTCGAACGTTCGCGCGTTCTACAACCAGATGAACACGCGCGTGCCCGAGCAAGGGCAGAGCGCCGCGGATCCTGTGAACGCTGCGGTCAACGCCGCGGATCGCCGCGGGACGAGCGTCTGGTACGACATCCTGACGGACGCGAACCTCCCCGCGCGCGGATGGCACGCGACCGCGGACTCGGACCTGCTGTTCTCGCCGGAAGGCGAGGGGCTCACGATCGGTGTTCGCCACTCGTGGGTGGGCACGTTCTTCGGCGACGGGGACTTTCAGTCCAATGACTTCTGCAACGGACCGAACGGGACGATCGGAATGCGCGGCTCGGCCACCACGGGCTGCGGCGCCAACGGTTACTACAACCCCAACGTCGCGCTCCACCGCGTCGGGCCGTTGATCGCGTACAACTTTCGCGAGGCGTATCACTCGCGATTCAACGCTCCGACGGTGTTCATCGCGCTTCAGTGGTGGGTGCAGCACCGCTACCGCATGGGCAACACGCCCGAGGCCGTCGCGCGCGAGATGGCGCTGGGAAACACGACGGTGGCGCAGGATTTCGTGGCCAGCGGCGTTCCGTACTTCGCGCTCGGGTTCTCGTTCAGGGGCGATTTGTTGTATCCCCGACGCTGAGCGAGAGCGGTACCCTTCGCGGGCATGATCGACGACGATCGTCCCCCGCTCGGCGCGACGCTCACCGACGATGGGGCGCTGTTCTGTGTGCACTCGCGCAACGCCACGGGCGTCGAGCTGTGCCTCTTCGATCACGAAGAGTCCGTCGAGCACACGCGCATTCCCATGGAGCGCGGGGCGGACTTTACCTACGTCGCGCGCGTCGCGTCGGTGCGCGCGGGGCAGCTGTACGGCTTTCGCGTGCACGGGCCGTTCGATCCCGCGCGCGGCCACCGCTTCGATCCGTCGAAGGTGATCGTCGATCCGTACGCGCGCGCGATCGCGAACGACCCGCTGTGGTCTCGCGAGCTGTACTCGTACGACGTGCTCGCAGAGGACCTCGAGCGCGCGCCGGCGCGACACGATGACGGCGCGCGAGCGTCGGCGAAATCCGTGGTGGTCGACGGGCAATTCGACTGGGGCGACGACGCGCCCATTCGTCGTCCGTGGAAGGACACGATCATCTACGAGTGCCACGTGAAGGGCATGACCGCGCGGCACCCAGAGCTGCCCGAGGACCTTCGCGGAACGTACGCGGGCCTCGCGCACCCCGCGCTCATCGAGCACTTCAAGAGCTTGGGCGTGACGGCGATCGAGCTGTTGCCCATCCACGAGATCGGAGACGAGCGGCACCTGGTCGCGCGCGGCGCGAGAAATTACTGGGGCTACGCGACGCTGGGGTTCTTCGCTCCGTCGGGTCGGTACAGCGCCTCGGGGCGTCGCGGCGAGCAAGTCGAAGAGTGCAAGGCGATGATCCGCTCGCTGCATCGCGCGGGGATCGAGGTGCTCTTGGACGTCGTGTACAACCACACGTGCGAGGGCAATCACCTCGGGCCGACGCTCTCGCTGCGGGGCTTGGACAACGCGAGTTACTATCGACTTCGCGAAGGGGATCTGGCGAAGTACGACGACGTCACGGGGACGGGAAATTCACTGGATCTCGACCAGCCCGCGGCGCTGCGATTGGTGCTCGACTCGCTGCGCTATTGGGTGACCGAGTTTCACGTGGACGGGTTTCGGTTCGACCTGGCCGCGGCGCTCTCGCGCGGAAAGAAGAAGAGCTTCGAGCACCCTTCAGCGCTCTGGTCCGCGGTCGTGAACGATCCGATTTTGTCCCGCGTGAAGCTCATCGCCGAGCCGTGGGACATCGGCGTCGGAGGCTATCGCCTGGCGCAGTTTCCGCATCCCATGCGCGAGTGGAACGGCGCGTTCAGAGACACCGCGCGGCGCTATTGGCTGCAGCGCGCGGCGGGCACGCGCGGGGTGTTCGCCTCGCGCGTCGCGGGCTCGAGTGACTTGTACGGAGCGAGCGCGCGACCGCCGACGGCGAGCGTGAACTTCATCACCTCGCACGACGGCTTCACGCTCAGCGACCTGGTCTCGTATCTGCGCAAGCACAACGAGGCGAACGGCGAGAGCAACCGAGACGGGAGCGACAACGAGCACAGCGACAATCACGGGTTCGAGGGCGCGACGGACGACGTCGAGATCACGGACTCGAGGCTGCGTTCGGCGCGCAATCTACTGGCGACGATGCTGTTGTCGTTGGGCGTTCCCATGATCGCGCACGGCGACGAGCTCTTGCGATCGCAGGGCGGAAACAACAACCCGTACTGCCTCGATGATGCGACGACCTGGGTCGACTGGAGCTTGCGACAGAAGAACGCAGGGTGGTTCGGCTGGGTGCGCGCGGTGATCGCGCTGCGGCAGAAGCTCGTTCCACCGCGGCGCGCGCTGCACCTCGCGGGGCACGCAGAGGGCAGCGACGTGCCCGATGTCCTGTGGTTCGGCGCGGACGGAAGGACCCTCGATGCTCCGACGTGGAGCGCGCCACAAGAGCGCGCGCTGGGCGTGCTCATGGCCGGAGCGCGCGGGCTCGACGACGCCGTCGTGTGGCTCTGCAACCCCGACGCAGAGCCGCGCGAGTTCGTGCTGCCCGAGCTCGTGCAGGGCACGCCGCTGTGGTGCGCGATCGACACGGTGAGCGAATGCGTTCCGTTCGATCGCGAGCAGATTGCCAGGGCGAAGGTCACGGTCGCGGGGCGAGCGATGGTCGTGCTCGCGGGCGAAGGCGTGGCGTAGCGCAGGGCGAGTGCGAGTGCGAGTGCGAGGGTTTTGTAGGGATAGGGGACGGTGTTCAAAAGTTCATTTGTTGGGCACGCCGCACGCTGGGCCGCGAAGGAGCGGGCGTGGGCTCAACAAATGAACTTTTGAACACCGTCCCCTAACCCTACAAAACCCCGACGAGCTCAGCCGAAGAGCGCGCTGAGGGCGATGCTCGGAACCTTGAACCACGAGGGGTTCGCTTCGAGCGCGAGCACCTTCGGCGCCACGACGTGCGCGTTCTTGTGCGTCGCGAAGAACGGCGGCTTCGGGTTCACCGTGACCGGAGCGCGCACCACGACCTTCTCGATCCCCTCGAGCATGAACGTGTTGTGCACCCAGCCCAGGCCGCCCTGGATGTTCTCGAGCGTGCTCGACGGATGCGCGCCCCACGGCGGCGTCACCATCCCGTACACGACTCCGGTCCAGCAGTTCACTCCGACCGCGCCGTAGCGAAGCTCAGCGATCGCTTTGTCCACCGCAGCGCTGCCCGCGGCGTCCTTCTCGATCGACGGGTGAATCACCATGATTCCAGAGAGCGTTCCCCACAGCTTGTCGTTGCAGAAGCTCGTCGCGGCCTCGATGAACTTCACCGGGTCGCTCTCGTCGAGGACCGCTTCGCTCAGGATCGGGCAGAACGGCTCGGTCACGAAGAGCTTGTCGTCGCTCTTTCCATCGAGCCCGGTGATCACCGTCCACGGGAGCTTCTCGCTGGTCTTCTCGCCGAACGACTCGACGCCCGAACGCCCGCCCACCAGGTGCTCGTAGCGATCGAACGCGCCCGGGTAGTACGCCTTGCGCGAAGGGACTTCCTTCAGCACCGCGCGCAGCTTCGACAAGAACGCCTCGCGCTGCGCCCAGCCCTTCGACGTGACCAACATCTTGCCCGCGTTGCAGTTGCAGCTCGCGTTGTTGATCATCATCGTGGCGACGTTTTGCGAGAGAAAATCCAGCTCTTTCTCGCTGAACGTCGCGGGCGCGATCACCACGGGCGTCACGCACCCGAGCTCGCTCGTGATGCTCTTCTTGAGCAGCGGGCTCTTGTCCGCGATGCGCTTGTCGCGCTCGGCTCCGGGCGGGCCCCACACGATCAAGTCGTGCGTTCGATCCGAGCCCGTGATGTGAACGTCGTCCACGAGCGCGTGGTTCACGAGGTACGCGCCCACGTCTCCGCCGCCCTTCACGAAGGCGAGGTAGCCCGCTTCGACCAACGGCGCGAGCGCTTGCTCGTAGAAGGGCCCCAGGTACTCGTTGACCGGGTTGAGCTTCACGATGCAGACGTTGCCGTCGACGAACATCTTGTAGAGCGCGTCCATCGGCGGAATCGACGCCACGTTGCCCGCGCCGAGCACGAGCGAGACGCCGCCCTCGGGCTCTTTCTTGCCGTAGAAGCTCGCTTGCTTCTCGATCACCGCCGCGCGATCCATCCCCTTGGCCATGCGCACCCGCGCGCTGAAGCCCGCGAAGAGCGCGCCGTCCAAGCCGTCGCCCGGAAACACTTCGACCGTGGTCACCCCGTCGCGCATCGAGCCGAAGCGCTTGTCGCCCAGCGTGGGCTTTCCGCTCTTGGCGATCTCGCGCAGCGACCACGCGAGCCATCGGAGGTTTCTCACCGTGGTCATCGGTCCGCCGAAGACCTCTTCGCTCGCCTCGGGGTGATCCCGACGAAGACCCTTCGCGCGGCACGCGGCGTCTACCCACGCGTCAGCGCACGCCATCAGTCTCGGAATGCACGCTTCGACCAACGCGGCTCTCTCTGCAGCAGAGAGCCTCGCGAAGGGACGCGCTTTGTCCTTCAATTGACCGAGCAGCTCGTCGAGCTTCCCAGTGGCCGTACTCGCCGCGCTCTTGGCGCCAGCGCTCATCTCCATCGAGGCGGATGTCATCGTGCGCGCGAGTGTACCGCGATCGCCCTCGCGCGAAACCGCCGTGCGCCACGATCGCCCCCCTCTGTTCAGCACGCGCGCACTCGAGCGCAATCACCCGCTCGATGTGCTTCCCCCCAGTGAGCGTTCTGCTCGTTCAGCTCAACGGCACACGCCGTCGGTGCACGTCTGGCCCGCGGCGCACGGCCGGCCGCAGCCGCCGCAGTTTGTGTTGCTGCGCTGCGTGTTCACGCACGCGCCCGAGCACGCCGTGAGCCCCGCGCGGCAGCCCGCGACGCACGCGCTCGCCTCGCAGTGAGAGACGCCCGTGCACGCTCGTCCGCACATCCCGCAGTTGCTGTCGTCAACCGTGGTCAGCACGCACGTCCCGCCGCAGTTGGTCGTGGGCGCGGGGCACGCGATGCCGCAGACGCCCGCGTTGCAGGCCTGGCCCATGGCGCAGCGGTTTCCGCACGTTCCGCAGTTGTTCGTGTCGGTGAGCGTGTTGATGCACGCGCCGCTGCAGTTGGTGAGCGTCCCGCAGCCGACGACGCACGAGCCCGCGACGCAGTTTTGTCCCGCGGTGCAAGCGGTCGCGCACGCGCCGCAGTTGCTTCGATCCGTCTGCGTGTTGACGCACGTGCCCGAGCACGAGGTGAGCCCCGGATCACAGCCGGAGACGCACGCGCCCGCGCGGCACACCAGGCCGCGGCCGCAGGGGTTGAAGCAGCTCCCGCAGTGAGCGCTGTCCGTGCTGGTGTTCACGCACGCGCCGCCGCACGAGACCGTGCCCGCGCCGCACGGAGACGCGACGCACATGCTCGCGGTGCACGTTTGCGTGCTCGTGCACGCGGTGCCGCACGCGCCGCAATTGCGGGTGTCCACGCGAGGATCGACGCAGCTCGCGCCGCACATGAGCAGCGGCGCAGGGCAGCCGCCCATGCACACGCCCGCGATGCACGATTGTCCCGCGGAGCACGCGCGGCCGCAGCCGCCGCAGTTGGCAGCGTCGGTTCCGGTGTTGACGCACGCGCCGCCGCAGCGGGTGAGGCCGCCGTTGCACGGAGCGGCGCACACTCCTGCCTGACACACGGTGCCCGCGCCGCACGTGGTGCCGCAGGTGCCGCAGTTGGTTCCGTCGCGTTGGGTGTCGACGCAGCGATCGCCGCACGCGGTGGTGCCGTCGGGGCACACGGGGCCGCCCGCGACGCACGTCCCTGTGTCGCAGCGCTGGCCCGCGGCGCACATGCGTCCGCAGCCGCCGCAGTTGCGAGCGTCGAGGTTCGTGCTCGTGCACATCCCGCCGCAGTTCGTCGTCCCCATCGGGCACACGAGCATCAGCGGAACGCACGCTCCCGCCGTGCACATCTCGCTCACCGCGCACGCGCGCCCGCACATCCCGCAGTGATCGCGGCTCGTTTGGGTATCCGCGCAGGTTCCCGAGCACGCGGTGGTTCCCATCGGGCACGGCGCCATCGAGCACGCGCCCGCCTGGCACGTCTGTCCCGCAGCGCACGCGTTGCCGCACGAACCGCAGTTCGAACCGTCGCCCTGGAGGTTCACGCACCGCCCCGAGCACATCGTCGTGCCCGAAGGACACGTGACGGCACTGCATGTGCCATTCACGCAGGCTTGATTGGCGGGGCACATCGTTCCGCACGCGCCGCAGTTGGCCGAGTCGACCTGCAGGCTCGTGCAGAGATCTCCGCATCGCGCGGTGCCCATGGGGCAGTCTGCGGGGCGCGCGTCGGGGTTGCTGTCGGGAAGCGATTGGCTTCCGTCCATCGCTCCGCCATCGGCGTTGTTGGCTCCGTCCGCGCTCGCCTCGCGACGAACGACGTCGATCGGCGCTTCAGCGTCCGGCATCGACGGAGAGGGACAGCCCACGAGCGTCGCCGCGAGCGAAGCAAGAAGAGCGAGAGAGTGAATCGCGCGTTGGTTCATCGGCAGCATCGCTCGAGCTCGATCAAGGGAAGTTGATGTTCACGGTGTAGCTGCCGCTGTTGCTGGACCAACCGTCGACGTACACCGCGCGGATGCCAGCGCCGCCCGTCACGCCGCTCGAGATCTGGCTCTGCAGTCCGCACGAGGAGTCGTCGTTGCACGCGCTCGGTCCGCCGCCGGCGTTGCCCTGGCGAAACGCGAGCATCGTGTCCCAGCTCGCGCCGCCGCAGAGGCCCGCGTACATGCTTCCGCCGCCGTACCAGGGGCACGAGAGGTGGTACCAGGTCTCGTCGGGCGCGCTCGATCCCGCGCAGCCAGGCGTGTGGCGATTGCTGAGGCCGCTGGTGTTGCCGCTGTAGTTCGCGTTGCCGCTGTTGATTTGATAAACGCGGTCGGACGCGGGGAGCGCTTGCATGTTGACGGAGAAGTTGCCGGAGCCTCCGCCGAAGCCGCTCACGACGAGGTAGTACGTGCCGGGATCGAGCACTTGGACGATCTGGCTCTGCAGCGTTCCGCACGAGTCGTCGTTGCATGCGTAGCCGCCGGGTTGGGCGCCGCCGCAGCTCGGGGCGAAGAAGAGCACGATGTCGTAGCCCGAGCCGAAGGCGTCGGCGTACACGAGCGAGCGCTCGGTGAGCGAGAAGCGGTAGTACACGTCGGGCGAGGTTGTGCTCGCGCCGCACAGGCCGTTCATCTCGTGGGCTGCGTTGATGGTGGTCCCGCTGAAGCTGACCGGAACGCTGTGCGTGAGCGTCACGGGCGTCGCGTTGACGCAGTAATCGTTGGGCGGTCCGCGAGGGCAATCGGGGTCCGCGAGGTCCACGAGACCGTCGCAGTCGTCGTCGAGGCCGTTGTTGCACGTGCGCTCGGGGCTCTCGCTCGGAGCGCCCGCGCCGGTGTTGCAGCCGGCCGTTCCGGCGCCGGTGCAGACCACGGTGCCCGTGCGCTGGCACACGCCGGTTCCCACGGAGCAGGCGTTGCCGACGTTCGCTGTGCAAATTCCGCCGCAAAGGCCCGTTCCAGCGGGGCACACGCAGGTGCCCGATCCGTTGCACACGCCGTTGGTGGGCGTGGGGCAGGCCGTCCCGAACGGGCGGTTGGCGGTCGCGATGCACACGACGCTCGCGCCCGAGCAGCCCGTCACGCCGGTTTGGCACGCGTTGGGGTTGCACGCGGTCGCGGCGATGTCGTCGACGACTCCGTCGCAGTCGTCGTCGATGCCGTTGCACGTCTCGACGCCAGGAGCGCCGGCAGTGACCGAGCACGTGGTGCCGGTCCCGCTGCACACGACGACGCCGCTGCGAGCGCAGGCGCCGACGCCCACGGAGCAGAACGTCCCCGTGGGACGGCAGACACCGCTGCAGTTGGTTTGTCCCGCGGGGCAGACGCAGCTTCCCAAGCCGTCGCACACGCCGCCCATCACGCCGGGGCACGCTTGTCCTGCCGGTGAATTTCCAGTGCGCGCGCAGGCCGTCATGCCGGCCATGCAGTAGGTCGCGCCCGTCTGGCACAGGGCCGGAGCGCACGCGACGGAGGTCACGTCGTCGATCACTCCGTCGCAGTCGTCGTCGATGCCGTTGCACGTCTCGGCTTGCGGTGGCGCGGGGGTGGCGCTGCAGCCGACGTTCGTTCCGCTGCAGGTCCACGTGCCGGTCACCGCGCAGCCGCCGACGCCGACGCTGCACACGCCGGAGATGCGACAGACGCCGCCGCAGTTTTGCTGGCCCGCGGGACAGCCGCAGGCGCCGGCGGTGCAGACCATTCCGCTGCCCATCGTTCCGCAGGCGGTCCCGTTGGGGGCCGGGCCGACGTCGTCGCACACGGGAGTGTCCACGATGCATCGCGAAACCCGGCCCAATCGACAGGGAATCCCGGTGTCGCACGCAGCGCCGGGCATGCACGGCGAGCACGTGTACGGCGGCCCGTCCGAGCGACGCGCGCACGTGATCGCGGGCACATCGACGCGCGGAATCGAGTCGATCAGCGCGCGGGCGTTGACCTGATGGGGCCCCTGTTCGACGGCGGTCACGGCGGCGTCAGCGCTGCCGTCCTCGCTCGCGTCAGGGCGGAAATCTTGCGGTCCGCACGCGACGAGCGCGAGCGCGGAGGCGAGGCAAACAGCGCGGCCACGGAGCATCGAGGCCATCATCGAAGGGGCAATCATCGAAGGGGTCCTCCGAAGGCGAACACTGTGATTCAAGCCGAACCCGAGAAAAAAGGCCAACACTCCACAGCAACGCATGTGCCTGATGTGCGCGTTGGGATCGATCGCAGAGGGGCTGCTGTCGCACGAAGGCGCGCACATCGCCCGCCGTCCGCAACGAGTGGCGCAGCCTTGCAATCGTTGCGGGGTTCGGGGCACGAGTCGATCGGTCGCGCGCTCGAACCGTGGTAGGGCTCACGTTGCATCGTGAACGCGCGAGACATCATCACACGCCGACTCTCACGCGAGCGCGGAACGATCCTGAAATCCGCTCCGCTCCGCGTCGCGCTGACCTACCCATCGCCCTACAGCGTCGGGATGAGCTCGCTCGGGTTTCAGACGATCTACCGCGAGTTGAACGGGCGCGAGGACACGGTCGCTGAGCGGGCATTCTTTCCGGACGACGTGGACGAGCACGTTCGCGCGCGGCAGCCGTTGCTCACGTACGAAGGGCTGCGACCGCTCGGGGACTATCCGATCGTCGCGCTGTCGGTCGCGTACGAGAACGAGCTCGCGGGGGTGATTCAGACCCTGCAATTGGGCGGGATTCCCGCGATCGCGAGCGAGCGCGACCCGCGCAGGCATCCGTTTGTTCTCATGGGCGGGCCGCTGACGTTCTCGAACCCGACGCCGCTGTTTCACTTCGCCGACGCGGTGGTGATGGGCGAGGCCGAGGACGTGATTCACCACGTGATCGACGCGCTCAACGAGCATCGCACGCACGATGCTCGGCTGGACGCGCTCGCGGCGATGCCCAACGTGTGGGTCCCGGCGCGGCACGGAGAGGCGCTGGCGGCGATCGCGAAGTGCGAGAAGGTTCCAGCGTATTCGCAGATCATCACGCCGGACACTGAACTCTCGGACATGTTTCTCATCGAGAGCGAGCGCGGCTGCTCTCGGCAGTGCACGTACTGTGTCATGCGGCGCAGCACCAACGGTGGAATGCGCCTCGCGCCCGAGCAAGAGATCCTCTCGCTCGTGCCCGAAGGGGCGAAGAAGGTGGGGCTCGTGGGCGCTGCGGTGAGCGATCACCCGCGCATCGTGGACATCGTCAACACGCTGGCCGATCGCGGTTTGGGCGTGGGGTTGTCCTCGCTTCGACCGGATCGATTGACGGACCCGTTCGTCGCTGCGCTCAAGCGGGGCGGCTATCGAACGCTGACGACGGCGATGGACGGGCCGAGCGTTCGGCTGCGCACGATGCTCGAGCGGCGCGCGAAGGTCGAGCACTTGGAGCGCTGCGCCGAGCTCGCTCGCGCGCATGGAATGCAGACGTTGAAGCTCTACCTGATGATCGGGCTTCCGACGGAGACGGACGAGGACATCGACGAGTGCGTGAGCTTCGTGACGGAGCTTTCGAAGCGCGCGCCGATCGCGTTGGGGATCGCGCCGTTTGTCTCGAAGAGAAACACTCCGCTCGACAAGCACGCGTGGGCGGGGATCAAAGTGGTCGAAGACCGGCTCGAGCGGCTGCGCAAAGGGCTTCGAGGCCGCGCGGATGTGCGCCCGACGTCCGCGCGTTGGGCGTGGGTCGAGTACGTCCTCGCGCAGGGCGGCGCGCGCGAGGGCATGGCCGTGTACGACGCGGTCCAGCGCGGCGGGCGCTTCGCGGACTACGTGAAGGCGTTCGAAGCAGCAGGCGTGAGCGAGGGCGGGCGCAAGCCGAGGCGCGCGCTCTCAGTCGTGAGCACCGACGAATGATGACGCTGACGAGTGAGGCGATCGAAGAGATCGCGGCGAAGGTACGCGCAGGCGAGTGGGTGAGTGATGCGCACGCGAGCGCGCTGCGAGAGCACCACGCGAAGGCCGTGAAGAGCGGCGACGCGGGGCTCGCGGTGTTGATCGCGGAGGCGTGGGTTCAGCCGCGGATGCGCAGGGTGCAGGCGGGCTACGAGCTCGCGTGGAAGCACGAGCCGATCGTGCTTCCGCAAGAGGAGCCGATCGCGCTCGAGGCGATCGAGAACGCGGTCGCGCACGAGCGCAACGCGGCGCGACGGAGCGCGCTGTGGGACCTCGCGTGTGCCAAGGCAAACGATCACTTTCGCGAGGCGAAGAGGGTTGTCGAGGCGCTTCGCGAGCGTGCGGAAGAACTCCAGTGTGCCACGCCGGACGGGCTGATCGACGCGCTGGGGTTGGGCGCTGCGGGCGTTCGCGCGGACGCGTTGATCGAGCGGAGCGACGGGCTGTTCGACGAGCTGGACGGCTGGGCGTTGCGCGAAGTGGAGCTCGGCGAGCGGGTGAGCGACGCGCGGCGGCGGGTTCTTCCGTGGCAAGAGCGTCTGCGGAGCGTGGCTCAGCCGAGGGCGTCGGCGCAGATCGCGGTGGGCGATCGGGTGGCCTCGTGCGGGCGTTGGATCGAGCGCGTGGGCTTGGGCGACGCGCTGCGCGCGGTGAGCGATCGGGTGACGGCGAGCGCGCTCGTGAGCGAGGGCGTGAGCGTGAAGGTCGAGCGCGAGGGCGAGCGCGTGATCGTGCGGGGCAGCGAGCCGCCGAGCGTGCGCGGGACTGCGCGGATCGCGGGCGCGCTGAGCGAGGCGTTGGGGGCGGCGCTGGCGAAGATCGGGCGCGCGAGCGAGCGCGCTGGGCGCGATCGCGTTCATCGCGCGGCGCTGTGGCAGTTGGGCGAGATGCTCCTGTGGGAGCCTTCGTTTGTGACGAAGGAGCTCGCGGTGGACGGCGCGCACGCGTCGCTGGTGAACCGCGCTGCGCTGCACGGGTCGCTGATGGCGCTGCGGCAGCGCGCAGCGGAGGCGGGCTTCGTGCGGGACGCTTTGGCTGCGAAGAGCGAGCTCGTGCTGCGGCTGCGCGATCGGATGGTGCGCGCGATGGGCAGCGCGGTGAGCCCATCGTGGACGGTGCACATCGCGTCGAGCGCGATCGAGCGCAGGGCGGAGGCTGAGTGCGCGGGGGCGTTGTGCGCGGCGGTGTTGGGCACGCGGATGCGCGAGCGATGGGACGAAGATTGGTTTCGCAACCCGCGTGCGGGCGAGGGGCTGGCGAGCGAGCTGATGGAGATGCGCGCGCGCGGGACGATGGCGTGGCTGATCGAGCGCGCGGGCGCGGGCGAAGCGGGCGCGAGCGAAGCGGGCGCGGGTGAAGCGGGCGCGGGTGAAGCGGGCGAGCGCGAGCGGGCGGCGATCGAGCGGGCCGAGCGTGTGTGGAGCGCGCGGGTGCGGGAGGCGTTCGAGCGGGCGACGCGGTAGCGGGGGCGAGGGGAGCCAAGCGAACGCGCGAACGGATTTTGTAGGGTTAGGGGACGGTGTTCAAAAGTTCAAATGTGTGGTCGCCCGCGAACGACTGCGCGTGCTTCTGCGTGACTGCTGCGGAGCTGGCGAGGGACGGTGTTCGCAAATTCAACCACGCAGGCCGTTCGCCCTTCGCTTCGACGTCGCTCGCTGTCCATCGAGCACACGGCGCTGTGAGGTACGCTCTGCGTGTGGCAAGAGGAGCGCCTTCGCTCTGGTACGTGCTTCGAAAGTACGCACACGAAATTCAGTCGCGTGCGCTCGAGCTCATGGATGGCGCGCACGCGGGGTGGCGCGATGAGGTGCGAGGCGGAGTTCCGAAGCAGTGGAAGTACGCCGAGCAAGCGTGGCCCGAGGTGCTCGACGCTGCGCAGCGCGTGGCGTTGTTCGAGTGGTGGCATCGCGTGGCGTCGAGCGGAGACGCGGCGTTCATGCTCCTCGCTCTCGCGAAGCTCACGGATCACCGCACATTTGCGCTGGTTGCGGCGATGTCAGCGCGGCGGCTCCTCGCGCCCTTGGGCGAGCCGAGCGATCTGCACGACGCGCTCGATCGTGTCGATCGCTGGGCGCTGGGCGCACACGTAGCGCGATCGCGACGCGCTCTCGCGCTCGATCGGCCGAGCCGCGCGACCGCTGGCGATGACGACTTCGTTCGCTCGCTCGTGCGACGACTCGAAGCCCTCGTGAGCGAGGACAGCTTCGAAGCGCGGCAGTCGCTCGTATGGCAGCTCTCTGCCGCGGTGTTGCGGCTTCGGGACAACGGCGTAAACAAACGCGAGCTCGCCGCTGCGCTGCAAGCCATCATCGACGATCCGATGAGAGTCTCCGTTGGGACCATCTGCAGCAGGCTTCACGAGGAAGCGCGCGACGAGGCCGCCACGTGACGATGAACGGTGTTCGCAAATTCAACAACGCGAACGGGCAGTGAAAATACAGGCCCGGCGTGGGATCTGCGCGGACGGATGCGCGGTCCATCGCGACGGTGGAGAGTTGATTCGGTGCTCACAACAGCGTCGCGGCGGCGCGGGCGCCTGCGACCGCGGCGCGAATGGGGGCGTCTCCGACGAGCATCACAGGGGCGTAGCGAACGCGCGTGAGCCCGAGCATGCGCTGCGTCGAGCACTCGAAGATGTACGCCAGCGCCTCGGTTGGGACGCGCACGAAGCTCGTTGATAGGGGCAGTCGACACTCGACGTGGCGCTCAGTATCTGCGCCGCATTGTGAGCCGACGAGGAATACGACGAGCTCGTCCGCGCTGCCGTCGTCGAGCCACTGCACGAGCAGCGGTCGAGCGCGATCGACGGGAATCTCGGCGGGAAGCGAGCTGGTGGGCGGCGCGGGAAGCGGCTGAAATTCCAGCGAAAAAGCAGGAAAAGCGTCGTTTCCTTCGAGCGTGATCCGAGGCGTCGCCTGCGGACGTATCGCGCCGGCGGCGTCGAGAAAGTACTCATCGGCGCGCGGAGTTCCGAACGGGACTGCGGCAGAGCGATCGTCGACGGTGATCGTCATGGCCCCGCCGTTGACGAAGCGTGCTCCGGACGAGCGTGGGGCGAAGCACGGGCCGAACTCGCGGCGCTGCTCGACCGGCAGTGAATCGCGCCCGTGCAATTGTGCAGAGACGAACGTGCGGCCTGCGTTGATGATGTAGACCGTCGAGAGCGGGCGAAGCGACGCCGCATCGACCGCTGCCGCGTCGCTGGCATCGCGGTGAGCGCTGTCCGAGGCTGCGTCGTGAAGCGATGCTTCGACGCTCGATCCGCACGCCGGAGTCGAAGCGGTCGCGAGCACGATGGCGAAACAAACGCGAGAGAAGGGCGGCCCCATGCCGCGATGGCTGCGCTCGATCGGTCCTGTTGGGCAAGCGTCAAATTGGACGCATCGTGAGCACGGCGTTGTCTGCGTGGCCGCTCGTCGCTCGTGGTGTCGACCGTGCGAACACCGTCCGGAGCCGTTCGCACATTGGAACATTTGAACTTTTGAACACCGTCCCCTAACCCTACAAAACCCGTTAGCGGTGCACTCGCGGAGCGTCGCCCGCGAGGACGCGCTCGCCCAGCGAGGGACCCGCGCCGCCGTCGATGTACACGGGCCACTCGCGGTGGGAGCCCGAGTGCACCGCGCGCTGGGTCTCGTCGAGCAGCTCGGTCACCGCGTGTTCCATGCGCTCGGTGAGCGCGCTCTCGTCGCCTTCGCGCGCGATCGCAGCGCCGATGTTCGCGAGCAGCTCGGGCTTCTCGTGCCTCCCGTGCTCGTACCTGAGCGCGATCGGAACAATCGCTGGCTCCACCGGCGCCATCAACGCCATCCGCGCCGCGCCCGGCTTGAACCCCAGCGGGCGCTCGGTGATCGGGCGCTCGCGGCCTTGCGGGTAGATGCCGACGAACCTCCCCGCGCGCGAGAGCTGCGCGGCGCCGTATTGCACGGCGAGCTCTCCGTCGTGCTTGTCGCCGATCTCGACGCCGAACGCGCCGATCCATCCGAGCAGCGGGATCGCTCGGAGGTTCTTCGCGTCCATCATCGCGTGCCCTTCGAGCTTGTTCATCGCGCGAAAGCTCAGGTGAAACATGAGCAGAGGGTCCCACCACGAAGTGTGATTGCTCACGAGCAGGATCGGCTTGCGGTCGCGCTCGCGCTGCATGTGATCGAGCCCGCGCACGCGCACGGCAGAGAATCGCTTGGCGAACCTCCCCGTCACGTGCCACGCGAAGAAGTGCTCGAACCACCGCTTTCGATTCGTCGGAATCATCGGCCTCGATCACCTTGGATTCTCTTCGCGCACATCGGTCGCTGTCGACGGCGATGATTGCCGCGAGAGCGCTCGCCGTTTCGTGCGAGAGTCCCCCGCGCGATGAGCACCCAAGACACCGCCAGCGCGATCGATTCGCCAGCGTTTTCTCTGCCTCCTCCGCTGAAGGGCCCCGACGAAGGCGACTCCGTCACCGAGCGTCCTCCGCACCCGGTCAGCGACAAGACCCTCGCCCGCGCGCGCGTGTTCGCCGAGGCGCTGTTCTCGACAGAAGACGGGCCGCCCGACCCCGCGCGGGTCGAGTGGCTCATCCAGGACTTTCGCGATTTTCTCGGGCGCGCTGGCGGCAACGCGCGGCTGGTGCTCTGGGCGTGTCTGCTCGCGTGCAATTGGCTCGCACCACTATTCATCCGGCGCCTTCCTACGCTGGCGGATCTCTCTCCCGAAGAGCGCGCGCACGCGCTCGACCGCGTCGAGCGGACCTCGTTCGGACCCATCGCGCTCGGGCCCAAGGCCATCCTCTGCATGCTCTGGTTCGAGCACCCGGACACGCAGCGCGAGACGCGCACAGAGCCGTCGTGCTTGCTCCCGGTGATTCAGGAAGGAGCCCGCTCGTGAGCGTCTTCTCTGGCCGCTTGTACGGACGTCCCCTCGAGCTCGACTGCGACACCGTCGTGATCGGCTCGGGCTCGGGCGGAGCCACGGTCGCAGCCACCCTCGCGGAGGCCGGCGAGCGCGTGATCGTTCTCGAAGAAGGGCCCAATCTGCCGGGCTCGCAGCACGGAAAGCTCCGTCAGAGCGAGTCCGTTCGCCACGCCTGGCGCGACGGCGCGATGACCCTCGCCGTGGGCGTCGGAGACTCTCCGTCGATCAACGTGACCGCCGCGCGCATGATCGGCGGCTCCTCGGCGATCACCGGCGGAGTGTGCTTTCGCGCGCCCGATCCCGTGCTCGACGAGTGGTCCAAAGAGCTAGCGATCGACGAGCTCGGACCCGCGGCGATGCAGCGGTGGTTCGACACCGTGGGCAAGGACATTCACGTCGAGGACGTCCCCGAGTCCATGCGCTCGAAGAGCACGAAGCTCTTCGCGCAAGGCGCAGAGAAGCTCGGCTATTCGATGGAGTCGATGCGGCGCAACACGCTCGGCTGCAACGGGTGCGGTCGCTGCAATTTCGGCTGCCCGCACGGCGCCAAGCTCAGCGTGGACAAGACGTACCTGCCGCGCGCGGTGAGGGCGGGCGCAGAGATCTACAGCGACGTGCTGGTCGAAGAGATTCGCTTCAAGGGCACGCGCGCCGTGGGCGTGACGGGCTCGCTGCTCGACGGAGAGAACGGCGAGGCGCGCACCGCGGTTCGCGTTCACTGCAAGCGCGTCGTGGTCGCGGGCGGAGCGATGTACTCGCCGATGATCCTGCGGCGCAGCGGGCTCGCGAAGCGCTCGGGCTCGCTCGGAAAGAACCTCACGCTGCACCCGTCGTTTCGCGTGATCGCGCGCTTCAAAGACCCCGTGCGCGGGTGGGAAGGCGCGCTGCAGAGCGCGGCGTGCAGGCACTTCGAGCACGAGGGGATGGTGTTCAACAGCGTGTTCGTCCCGAACGGGATCCTCGCGGCGACGATGCCCGGCTTCGGAAAGAGCCACGCGAAGCTGCGCGCGCAGATCGATCACCTCGCGATCTTCGGCGGGATGATCCACGACGCGGGCGGGGGCGCGGTGTGGAAGGTTCCGTTTCGTCGAGAGCCGTTTCTTACGTACAAGATGGCGCCGAAGGATCGCGCGCTCATCCCCGTGCTCTTGCGACGAATGGCCTCGATCTTCTTCGCGGCGGGCGCAGAAGAAGTGTTTCTGCCAGTGTTTGGCCTGGACGGAGTCACGAAGGACAAGATCGACTCTGTCGATCTCGAGCACGTTCACGGACGACAAATCGAGAGCTCGTCGCAGCACCCGCTCGGCACCTGCCACATGGGCTCTTCGCCCGATCGCAGCGTCGTCGACCCCAACGGAAAGGTCTGGGGAACCGACAACGTCTACGTCGCCGACGGCAGCATTTTGCCCACGTCTCTCGGCGTCAATCCGCAGTGGACCATCATGGCCATGGCCATGCGCATCGCGCAGAGACTCAAGGGCGGTTGATCACGGGCAGAGCGCTCGTGTGCGCTGAATGGTTATTCAGCCGAGCCCGTGCTTGCGCATCATGCGGTACAGCGTGCTTCGCGCGACGCCGAGTCGTTTGGCCGCGGCGCTCACGTTGCCCGCGACCTCGTGCAGCACGCGCTTCACTGCAGAGCCCTCGACCTCGGTGAGTGTGCTCTCGTCCTCAGCGTCGCTCTTGGCTCGGGGCGCGAGGTCCATCGCGAAGTGCTCTTCGGTGATCTCTCCGCCGTCGCTCAGCGCGATGGCCACGTCGATGGCGCTGCGCAGCTCGCGGATGTTTCCGGGCCAGTGGTGCGTGCGGATCGTGTGCGCGGCGCTCTCGCTGAGCGACGCCTCGGGGCATCGACGAACGAGCAAGTGACGAGCGAGCTCGACGCGGTCGGTCCTCGCGCGCAGCGGCGGAAGCAACAGTGAAACGCCGCGCAGACGGTAGAAGAGGTCCGAGCGAAAGCGCCCTTCGCGAACGAGCGCTTCGAGGTCGCGGCACGTCGCGCACAAGAGCCTCACGTCGACTTTGCGCGCGCGCGCTTCGCCGACGCGACGGAGCTCTCCGCTCTCGAGCACGCGGAGCAGCGCGGCTTGCATGGCGACGGGCATCTCGGCGACCTCGTCGAGAAAGAGCGTTCCGCCGTGGGCTGTCTCGAAGAGGCCGGGGCGCCCTTTGGGGTCGGCGCCCGTGAACGCGTGCGGCGCCGAGCCGAACAGCTCGGCTTCGAGCAGCTGCGGCGCCACGGCCCCACAATTCAACGCGACGAACGGCGCGCTCGCTCTCTTGCTCGCGTCGTGCACGGCCTTCGCGAGCAGCTCTTTGCCCGAGCCCGTCTCGCCCAAGATCACCAGCGGAACGTCGGTCGCGGCGAACCTCTTGGCCTTCGCGAGCGAGCGCAGCGTCTCTTCATCCTCTGCAAAAATGCTGGCGAACGCGTCGTTGTCGGGCTCTGTCTTCGCGCTCGTGCTCGCGCTCTTGGGGGCAGGGGCGCGATCCGAGCGAGGCGCGCGCTCGAGCAAGACGAGCACCGCGAGCACGGCGCCCTCGCGGCTCGTGATGGCCTCGCTTCGAACGACGAACCGTTGGCGCTCGTCGCGCGCGAGAGTGAGCTCGATCGTGCGCGTGTGCGTGCGCAGCGCGTCGTCGCGGAGGTCTTCCCAGCGCAGGCCCAAGGCGCTCTGCGCTGAGTGCCCCTCGCTCACGCGCAGGACCTCGCGCGCCGCGGCGTTGGCGCGGCGGATCGTGGCGTTGGACTCGACGACGATCGCGGGGCAGGACATGCGCTCGATCGAGCGGGCGAGGGTGCGCGCGACCGCGGCGCCCGCCGATGCGTAGGCGCGCAGACGCAGGACGTCTTCGAGCGCGCGCGCAGTGGCCCGCACGACGAAGCTCACGTCCATGTCGGGCCGGCCGCTGTACGAGGTCGCGTCGACGACGGCGAGCACCGATCCGTCGGCGCTGCGAACGGGCGCGGCGCTGCACACGAGACGGTGAAAGCGCGAGCCCGAGTGCGCGTGGCCGCGGACGACGGCGGGGCGCGCTTCGGTGAGCGCGGTTCCGATGGCGTTGGTGCCGCGAGCGCGCTCGCTCCAGTGCGCGCCTTCGATGAGCCGAACGCGGCGAGACTCTTCTTCGAAGCCTCCGCCGCCGGCGCGGTGGACGATCACTCCTTCGTGATCGCTGACGAGCAGGACGAAGTCTCGCTCGGCGATGACGGCCGCGGCGTCGTTGAGCATGGCGCGCGCGTCGACGAGCAGCGGTTGGACGCGCTCGACGCGGACGCTCAGCCCTGCGCCGCGCTCGATCAAGTGATCGTCGCGGCCGCCGTCTTTGGGCGCGCCGAGCTTCTGCGCGCGGGTCCATCGCTCGATGTGCGGAAGCGAGAGCGCGGTGCTTCGACGAGGCTCGTCGCGGTCGGTGTGAGCGTCGTGAAAGTCGCTCCACAGCGACTCGGACACGTCGTCGAGCAGCAGCGCTTCCATCGAGAAAAGTGTGACCCGACCGCGCGCCGAACACAACGGATCGCCTGTGTTTCGCCTCGCGACAGTGAAGTGTAGCGAAACGCTACATGCCGCGTCGCGTCGCGCGCACGATGCTGCTGCGAAGGCGCGTTCGACGCACGCGTGCGCGCGAGCGGCGGTCGATGGCCCGACCGCTGCACAAGGGGAGGCGCTGCTCGCGAGTCGGAGGTGACCCGCGGCACCACGGCACCAGAAATCAACCCGTCGCTGAAACGGAAGGGATCATCGCCATGCGTTACGAACAGCCCAACACGACCGGCGCTCGACTCAACTATCGCGCGCGCTACGAGAACTTCATCGGCGGCGAGTGGGTGAAGCCCGCGAAGGGGCAGTACTTCGAGAACATCACGCCCGTGACGGGGCGGGTGTTCTGCGAGGTGGCGCGCTCGACGGCCGAGGACATCGAAGTGGCGTTGGACGCGGCGCACGCGGCGAAGACGCGGTGGGCGAAGACGTCGCCGACCGAGCGCGCGAGCGTGCTCAACAAGATCGCGGACGTGATGGAGGCCAACCTCGAGCTGCTCGCGCTCTCGGAGACGTGGGACAACGGAAAGCCGATTCGCGAGACGTTGGCCGCGGACGTTCCGCTGGCGATCGATCACTTTCGATACTTCGCGGGGTGCTTGCGCGCAGAAGAGGGCTCGCTCGCAGAGCTCGACCCGATGACGGTCGCGTATCACTTCAAGGAGCCGCTCGGCGTGGTCGGGCAGATCATCCCGTGGAACTTCCCGTTGCTCATGGCGGCGTGGAAGCTCGCGCCCGCGCTCGCCGCAGGAAACACCGTTGTTCTCAAGCCCGCAGAGCAGACTCCGGCGACGATCATGCTGTGGGCCGAGCTGGTCTCGAAGGTCGTTCCGCCCGGCGTGGTGAACATCGTGAACGGCTTCGGCGTCGAGGCCGGAAAGCCCCTCGCGCTCAACAAGCGCATCGCGAAGGTCGCGTTCACGGGCGAGACGGGCACCGGGCGTTTGATCATGCAGTACGCCGCGGAGAACATCATTCCCGTCACGCTCGAGCTCGGCGGAAAGTCTCCGAACTTGTTCTTCGCCGACGTGCTCTCGGCGGACGATGACTTCAAGCAGAAGGCGCTCGAAGGCTTCGCGATGTTCGCGCTCAACCAGGGCGAGGTGTGCACGTGCCCCTCGCGCGCGCTCATTCAGAAGTCGATCTACGACGAGTTTCTCTCGCTCGCGGTCAAGCGCATGGGCGACACTTTTCCTGGAAATCCCCTGGACACCGAGACTCGCGTCGGCGCGCAGGCCTCGAAGGATCAGCTCGACAAGATCCTCAGCTACATCGAGATCGGAAAGGCCGAAGGAGCGAAGCTCCGCCACGGCGGCGAGCGCGCCAAGCTCGGCGGCGAGCTCGAAGGCGGCTACTACGTCATGCCGACGATCTTCGAGGGCCACAACAAGCAGCGGATCTTTCAAGAAGAGATCTTCGGCCCGGTCGTCTCGGTCACGTCCTTCGACCACTACGAGCAGGCGATCGAGATCGCCAACGACTCGCTCTTCGGCTTGGGCGCCGGCGTGTGGACGCGCAACACGCACACTGCGTACAACGCGGCGCGCGCGATCCAAGCGGGCCGCGTGTGGACCAACTGCTATCACTTGTACCCCGCGCACGCGGCGTTCGGCGGCTACAAGCAGTCGGGCATCGGCCGCGAGACGCACAAGATGATGCTCTCGCACTACCAGCAGACGAAGAACGTGCTGGTGAGCTACGACCCCAAGCCGATGGGCTTTTTCTGAGCGCGATCGCGCTCGACGAACCGAGCGCGGGGCTCAGACCTTGAGCAGCTCGTCGAGGACGTGCGGATCGGCGAGGGTGCTGGTGTCGCCGAGGTCTTTGGGTGCGGTGTTTCCGCAGGCGATCGAGCGCAGGATGCGTCGCATGATCTTGCCCGAGCGGGTCTTGGGCAGCGCGCTGACGATGCGGATCGCGTCGGGCATCGCGATGGGACCGATGGCCTGACGGACCTTCTCTTTGAGCGCGCCGATGAGCTCGTCCGTGGACCGCTCGGCGAGCACGTCGGGACGCACGGCGACCCACGCGAAGATTCCCTCTCCCTTGATCGCGTGCGGAACTCCCACCACCGCGGCCTCGCTCACGGCCTCGTGCGAGACGAGGGCGCTCTCGATTTCGGCGGTTCCCAATCGGTGACCCGAGACGTTGAGCACGTCGTCGACGCGGCCGGTGATCCAGTAGTAGCCGTCCTCGTCGCGCTTGCAGCCGTCGCCCGTGAAGTACACGAACGGCGCGCGAGAGAAGTACGTGTCGCGAAAGCGCCGGTGATTTCCGTAGATCGTGCGCGCTTGTCCGGGCCACGGGCGGTTCATGAACAAGTGGCCCTGCACGTCGTTGCCTTCGATCTTGGCTCCGCTCTCGTCGCACAAGAGCGGCTCGACGCCGAAGAACGGGAGCGTGGCCGAGCCTGGTTTTGTCGGTGTAATTCCAGGCAATGGTGCGATGAGCACGCCGCCCGTCTCGGTCTGCCACCACGTGTCGATGATGGGCCTTCGCTCTTCGCCGACGACGCGGTTGTACCAGTGCCAGACCTCGGGGTTGATGGGCTCGCCCACGGTTCCCAAGATGCGCAGCGAAGCGCGGCTCGATTGCGTGACGAACTGATCTCCTGCGCGCATCAGCGAGCGAAGCGCCGTGGGCGCGGTGTAGATCACCGTCGCCTTCACGTCGTCGACCACTTGCCAGAGCCTGCCCGCGTCGGGGTACGTCGGGACGGACTCGAAGATCACGGAGGTCACTCCGTTGGCGAGCGGCCCGTACACCAGGTACGTGTGCCCGGTGATCCAACCGACGTCCGCCGTGGTGAAATGCACGTCGTCCGCCTTCGCGTCGAAGACGTATCGGTGCGTCGTCGCGGCGTACACGAGGTAGCCCGCGGTGGTGTGGAGGACTCCCTTGGGCTTTCCGGTCGAGCCCGAGGTGTAGAGGATGAAGAGCGGATCTTCGGCGCTCATCCACTCGAACGGGCACGTCGAGCGTTGCTTCGAGCACTCTTCATCGAGCCAGTGATCGCGCCCTTGCGTCATCGAGCACGCGCTCTCGGTGCGACGCACGACGAGCACCGAGTGCACCTGCGCGATGCCTTGCAGCGCGGTGTCGACCATCGCTTTCAAGTGCACGGCCTTCGCGCCGCGCGGGGCCTCGTTGGCGGTGATGACGACTTTCGCCCCAGCGTCGAGCACTCGATCGCGGAGCGCCTCCGCGCTGAACCCCGCGAACACGACGGAGTGCACCGCGCCGATGCGCGCGCACGCGAGCATGGCGAAGACCGCCTCGGGGATCATCGGGAGGTAGATGCAAACGCGGTCGCCCTTCTGCACTCCGTGCGCGCGAAGCACGTTTGCGACGCGTCCGACCTCGTGTTTCAGCTGACGAAACGTGTAGCGCTTGTAGTGCCCCGGCTCGTTGGCGGCCCAGATGAGCGCGGTGTGCTCGGGGATGCGCGCGGCGTGGCGATCGACGCAGTTGAAGCACGCGTTGGTGCGCGCGCCGCTGAACCACGAGACGTCGGCCTCTTCGAGGTCCGCGTCGAGGATCGAGTGCGGCGGATGAAACCACGTGACGCACTCGGCCATCTGCGACCAGAACCCCTCGGGGTCGTCGATGCTGCGCTTGTAGAGCGACTGATAGTCGTCGAGGGATTGGACCTTGGGGTAGTGAGCGAGATCGAAGTCGAACGGCGAACGCATGTCTCGATGAGCCTCCGTGTCAGAGGCTATCAATGCGCGTGCCGTGGATTGGGGGAGCGGCTCGCTCGCTGCCGCGCTACGGCGCGGTGAGCGCGGTCCAGAACGCGGGCGCGTCGGCGTGGTTGACGTAGCCGTGGATCCAGCGGCTGACCGTTCCGTTCGCTTCGACGATGTACACCCACGGGAGGTTGCGGCCGTTGGGCAGGCCCAGCGAGCGCGTGAGGCTCCCGTCGCGCTCCATCCAGACGAAGGGCCATCGGTGGTTGGGCGTGTGCGCGCGAGCCTGGCTGCGCACGATCCCGTCGAACGCGATGAACGAGAGCTCGAGCGCGACCAGCGCGATCACGTTGCCGCGCGATCGTCCGAGGCGCGCCTCTGCTTGATCGAGCCACGCGCGCATCGGCTCGGACGCGTCCATCCCGGTGATCACCGAGACGAAGCGCTTGCGGCCCGAGAGCTCGCGGTGCGAGTGCGCACCACCATTCAAGTCGTGCGCAGAAAACCCGGGAAACGCAGCGCCGACGCTGGGCGCCGCGGACGCCGTGCGCGGCAGCACGAGCGCGCTCGAAGCAGCAGCGGCAGCAGCGGGCAGTGCGAGAGCAGACCTTCGAGTGAGCTTGGTGAGCATTGCGTTGGACCGTGGGACCTGTGTCGGTCAGAGACGACGAGCTTGCGCGAAGAATTCTACGAGAGCTTCGCTTGGCGCGCGCGTGCTCAGTAACCCGCGGGAGGCGCCGGGCAATCCGCGCAATCGTCGGGCATGAGCGGGCGTCCGTGCGCGCGATCCTTGAGCCGTCCGAAGATCACCGCGAGGTACGCCTCGATCGTCGAGTGCGACGAGAACGGGGCCTTCAGGTGGTATTGGTACTGAACCTCGGTGACGTTGGGGTTTCCGTCGACCGCGCGCAGGACGAGCGAGCCCTCGATGATCTCGATCTCGCTCGATCCCATGGTCTTTTGCCAGCGGGTCGCCGTCACGCGTGGCGCATCGACGGTCCCTTCGACCACGCCGTGCCTCCAGTCCACGTCCCACTGCAGCGTGATCACGGAGTTGACGATCACGTGCGTGCGGTACGTAAACGGGTACATCGGGTCCGTCGCGTACGCGAGCACCGAGAAGCCCTGGCTCGCGGTGGGATCGCGGCCCGTCTGCGGGTCTCTCGCCGCGGCGAACACCCGCGCGATCGGCTGCTGAATAAACGCCCGCGCGTGGATCGACGGGATGCGCGTCGTCGTGCCTGGGATCGTCCAATAGCGCCGCGCGACGTTGAGGGTCTCGGGAAACATCTCTCCCGTCATCGACATGGGCGGCTGCGCGAGGTTGGTCATCTCCCACGGCTCGAGGCCCGAGGGAAACATCGTCGCCACGTTCGACCCGCACCCGCTCGCGAGCGCGGTCAGCGCGACCGAGACCGAGAGCAACCTTCGAGAGAGCGTCATCATCGCCGACACAAGCCTTCGTCGCGCGGTGGTTCGAGGGCCGCGCGAGCACGGCGACGGTAACAGAGCGAGCGCATTTCTCTCGCGCGAGGATGGATGACGAGCGTCAGTGATGAGTGTCATCGACGTTTGTTATTCACTGGAATTTCTCTAGCGAATCGATGTCGCGACGAGGCAGTCACGATTGCGAGCGAGGTACATTCGCGCACCGCATGAAGCTCGATCGACGCTCACTTCTTCGCTATTCGTCCACCCTCGGCGCGGGGGCGCTGGCCGCGCGGTGCAGCCCTCCTGTGCGCCCCAACGACGCGGGCTCCGACGCGATGGGCGACGCGATGGCGGGCCCCGACGGCGGAGACATGGACGCGAGCGCCGAGGACGCTTCGACCCCCGACGCAGAGATCATCGACGGCGGAACGATCACCACGCGCGTGCTCATCATCGGCTCTGGCTTCGGCGGCGCGGTGACGGCGCTGCGCCTGGCCGAGCGCGGGATCTCGTCGGTCGTGCTCGAGCGTGGAAAGCGCTGGCCGCTCAACGCGTCGTACAACACGTTCGCGTCGCTGCTGCTCCCCGATCAGCGATCGACGTGGCTCGCGACCGAGTCGCAATTGCCGTTTGGTCCAGTGTTTCGCTTTCGAAAGTACATCGGCGTGCTCGAGCGCATCTCGGGCAACGGGATCAACGCGTACGCGGGCGCGTGCGTGGGCGGCGGCTCCGTCGTGTACGGCGGCTTCGTGGTGACCCCGCGCGAGATGGCCTTTCAGCGCGCGTTCGGGACGCGCTTGGACTACGCGGAGTTTCGCGACGTGTTCTATCCGCGCGCGCGGCAGAAGCTGCGAGCGTCGACGATCCCCGCGGACGTGTTGGCGCACCCGTCGTTCAACGCCGAGCGCGTGTGGCGCGAGCAAGCGACGCGCGCGGGAATCGAGTGGACGCAGGTCGACCTCTCGGTGGACTGGGACGTGATCCGCCGCGAAATCGCTGGGACCGTCCCTCCGTCGGCGCTGACGGGCGAGGTGATCTTCGGCAACAACAACGGCTGCAAGCTCTCGCTCGACCGCACGTACCTCGCGGACGCCGAGGCGACGGGGATGTGTCGCATCGAGCCGCAGCACCTCGTCAAAGAGATCGCGCAGCAAGCGGGCGGCAACGGCTACGCCGTCACCGTCGAGCGCATCGACACCGCGGGCAACCCCGTCGAGCGCAAGGTCTACCTCTGCGAGTACCTCTTTCTCGCCGCGGGCACCTACGGAACCACTCACTTGCTGCTCAAGTCCAAGGCGCGCGGGGGCTTGTCTCGCTTGCCCTCCGCGGTCGGTCAGAACTTCGGCAACAACGGCAACGCGATGTTCATGCGCTGGATGGTGGGCGCCAACACGGGGCCCAACCAGGCGAGCTTCGGCGGGCAAGCGATCGCGGATTTTGGCAACACCGTGAGCCCGGCGCTCGTCGAGCACGCGCAGTTTCCTGCGGGCGTCGAGTGCAACTGCCTTCTGCACTTGGGCATGACGCTCGACGTGGGGACGGGCTCGATGCGCTACGACGAGGCGCAGGACAAGACCATCATCGACTGGCCTGCGGGCACCGGCGACATCTCTGTTCGCGCGATGCAAAACCTCGCCGATCGCTTGAACATGGCCAACGGCGGGACGCTCAACGGCTCGCAGCCCAACGTCAACGTCACGGTCAACGGCGTGCTCAGCAACTTCACGTACCACCCGCTCGGGGGCTGCGTGCTCGGCGACGCGACGGACAGCTTCGGCCGCATCAACAACTACCCCAAGCTCTACGCGATCGACGGCTCGCTGCTGCCGCGCAGCGCGGGCGGAGTGAACCCCGCGCTCACGATCACCGCCCTCGCCGAGCGCAACATCGAGCGCATCCTCCGCGACGACTTCGCTTGATGGTGCTTCGGTCGTGCGCCCCGCTGCCTCGATGACACACTTTCGGTGATCGAGAGCACTACGCGTTCATGCACGACTCCGACTCGACTTCGCCTGCGGACGCCCTGCTCGCGCTCATGCAAGCGGGGGACATCGCCGCGCTCGACCTCATGGCTCGCGCGTACGGAGCGCGCTTGCTCGCGGTCGCCCGCCGCCGCTGTCACCAGCGCGAAGACGCCGAGGACGCCGTGCAGCAAGCGTTGCTCGCGGCGCGGGACTCGATGCGCTCGTTTCGCGGCGACGGAGAGCCGATCGCCTGGCTCTCGACCCTGGTCGCGCGGACGTGCTCTCGCTTCAACGCGCAGCGCGCTCGCGTGAAGGTCGCGGACGAGGCTGAGCTCGACTGCCCTTGCCGAGGGGCGTGCGACGACGACCCCGCGGCGCTCGCCGAGCGATCAGAGCTCGCGGAGCGCATCGAGCGCGCGTTGATGACGCTCTCTCGCACCGATCGGCTCGCGTTTTTGCTGTCGATCGAGGGCTTCAACAGCCTCGAGATCGCCGAGCGCTTCTCGCTCTCGCACGACGCCGTCCGCGGACGACTCAAGCGCGCGCGCAAGGTCCTGCGCGAGGCCATCGAGTCGAGTGACACACTCTCTGCCGCGCGAAGCACGACGCGAGCGGAGAGTGATGGATGACAACGATCAACACCCGCGCGAGCACCAATGACCGTGACTTCGATCGCGACGTGCAGAGCGCGCCGGTCGTGCTCGTGAAGTTCACGGGGGCGTGGTGCCCGCCGTGCAACGCGGTGCAGCCGACGCTCGACGCGATCGAGCGCGAACATCCCGGCGTTCGAGTGCTCTCGATCGATGCCGACGAAAACCCCGAGAGCGCGCTGAAGTACGGCGTTCGTGCGCTGCCGACGATCCTCGCGTTTCACGACGGAGCGCTCAGCGCGAAGGTCGTGGGCAATCAGCCGAAGGCGCGCTTGCTCGCGTTGCTTCGTCGCTCGGACGCGGCGTGAGCGCTCAGCGCTTGCGATTGAGCGGGCTCTTCGGGTCGTCCCTGAGCCATCGCCACGCGTCGCCGAACGCGATGCGCGGGTCGCGTCCCTTCCAACCGAGCTCGCGCTGCGCTTTTGCGGCGCTCACGCGGTAGCGCGCGGCGAGCGTGTGCAGCGAGTACGGCGTGAGGATCGCGTCGCGGTGGGTGAAGCGCTCCCACAAGGGCGAGAGCTTCGCGATGGGCTTGGCCCACCCGAGCGGAATCGCTGCGAAGGGAGCGAACTTGCCGCCTGCTTCTTGGATTGCCTGCCCGAGCTCGAGCGCCTCGAGTCGCCCGGCGTCGAGCAGGTATGCCTCGCCCGAGCGGCCCTTGGCGTGCGCGGCGAGCGCGCCTTCGCACACGTCGCGGACATCCACCCAGTGATAGCCGCCCGCGAGCGTGAGCGGCATCATCCCGCGGCCCACCATCGCGATCATTTTGCCCTGCGGGCTCAAGCGATAGTCGTTGGGGCCGATGATCCCCGTGGGCAGGACGAGGACGGTGTCGAGCCGTCCTTCGCGCGCGGCCTTTTGCACGAGGGAGGAGGCTGCGGCTTTGGTCTTTCCGTACGCGCCGTGCGCGAGGTTTTCGTCGAAGCCGGCGTCTTCGTTGAGCTCGACGGCGCCGACGGGCTCGGTGAGCGCGTGCACCGAGCTGACGTACACCAGGCGCTTGACGCCCGCTCGCTCTGCGGCCGTGAGGACGTTGCGCGTGCCTTCGACGTTGGTCTTGCGCAGGTCGGGGTTGTGTCGCTCGGAGATCGTGATGATCGCCGCGCAGTGAATCACCGTATCGCACCCGCGAAACGCGTCGGTGAGCGCGTCGAGGTCGCCGACGTCACCGTGGGCTGCGTCGTACTTCGCTCCGGCGAGCGCGCCCTGATCGCTCGTGCGTCGCACGAACGCGCGCGGAGTGATCCCGCGGGCGTTGAGCGTTCGAACGAGGACGTTGCCGACGTGCCCCGTGGCCCCCGTCACGGCGATGGTCTCGATGGTGTGTGCTGAAGGACTCTGGCTTTGCGTCACGAGTCAGATCGTCGCAAAGCCTCCGTCCGGAATCGAGAGCGCAGAATCATCGCCGAGCGAGATCGACTCGGCCTTGCCCGGGACGAGGGCGAGGGTGCTGTGGGCGAAGTAGATCGCTGCGGCGCGCTTTCCTTCGTAGAAGGCGCGGTCGTGGTGGTCCGCGGGCAGCTCAGCGAGCTTCTTGAGCGCGATGCTCGCGGCCTCGAGCAAGAGCCAGCCCACGGCGGTCTCGCTCATCATCTCCAAGAAGCGGTTGGCGCTGAGCGGAACCAGCGGGACCTGGCCGCTCTGAAACCAACCGAGCAGGCGAAACACCGTGGCTCCGACCGCTTGCTGGGCCTTGTCGAGCAGCTCGACGGAGGGCCCGAGGACCTTGTCGTCCTTGTGCGCGGCGATGAAGTTCTGCACGTCACCGAGGAACGCCTGGGTGTTGGCGCCGCCGTTTTGACCGAGCTTTCGACCGACGAGGTCCATCGCTTGGATGTGGTTGGTGCCTTCGTAGATCGAGAAGATCTTCGAGTCGCGGGCGTACTGCTCGACGGGCCAGTCTTTCAAGAAGCCCGCGCCGCCGAAGGTCTGGATCGCCGTCTCGCACACGCGGTAGGCCTGATCGCTGCCGAACGCCTTCACGAGCGGGACGAGCAGGTCGATCTGGCCGAGGTGGTAGGCCTTCTTCTCGTCGTCCGTTCCGCCGATGATTTGCGCGCGGTCTTGGTGGGAGGCGAGCTTGACGATGAGGGCGCGGATGCCTTCGACGCGGCCCTTCATGTCGAGGAGCATGCGGCGCACATCGGGGTGCTCGATGATCGAGACGCGCGGCGCGGTGGGGTCCTTCCACGAGGTGATGTGCGAGCCCTGCTTGCGGTCCTTCGAGTACTCGAGGGCGTTGAGGTAGGCGCTGGAGGCGAGGGCGACGGACTGGATTCCGACGGCGATTCGCGCGCTGTTCATCAAGCGGAACATCTGCGCGATGCCCTGGTTCTCGACCGTGCCGACGAGCTCTCCGACGCAGTCGTCGTTCTCGCCGAAGTTGAGCTGACACGTGGCCGAGCCGTTGATGCCCATCTTGTGCTCGATGCCCGCGACGATCACGTCGTTCGGGCCCGTCACGTTGCCGTCCGCGTCGATCTTGTTCTTCGGAACGATGAACAGAGACAATCCCTTCGTGCCCGGCGGCGCGCCTTCGACGCGGGCGAGCACGAGGTGAATCACGTTCTCGACGAAGTCACTGTCGCCGCCAGAGATGAAGATCTTGGCGCCCTTGATGTTGTACTTTCCGTCGGGGCGTCGATACGCCATGGTCTTGGCGCTGCCGACGTCCGAGCCCGCGTGCGCTTCGGTGAGGCACATCGTGCCGCCCCAGCGACCGTCGAGCATCCGCGGCGTGTACAAGTGCTTCTCTTCGTCCGATCCAAACGCGAGGATCACGTCCGCCGCGCCGATCGTGAGGCCCGGGTACATCGAGAACGCCGCGTTGGCGCCGCACATGAACTCTTCGCACAGCGCTTGGACGACCTTGGGCGAGCCCTGTCCGCCGTGCTCGGGGTCGAGCCCGATCGTGCGCCAGCCCGCGTCGTAGCACTTCTTCCAAGCCTCACCGAAGCCGGTCGGGGTGATGACCTTGCCGTCGACGAGCTTGCATCCCTCGCGATCGCCGCTCGCGCACAGGGGGCCGAGGACGGTCTGCGAGAACTTCGCGCACTCGCTGAGCGAGGTTTTCACCAGCTCTTTGTCCCACGCTTCGTACGGACCTTGTCCGAGCACTTCGTCGAGCTTGAACTGCTCGAACACGACGAACTCGATCTCGCGAAGGTCGACCTTGTAGCGGTTGATGTTCTGCGACACGGCGAAGAGCTCCTTTGGAGAGTGTGCGCGCCAGAATGAATGGCGATTCAGTTAGAGTGCTAAAGCTCAGATACGCACCGCGTCAAGCGCCATCACCTTCGAATGGGGCCGTAAAATCTGCGGTGCCGTGAGCGTCACGAGCTTCGTGAGCGCGGTCGTTGGATGGCCGAAACCCGCGTCACGTTTCGCGCTCACTGTGCTAGGCAGCGGGCGAATCCTTCGGGCAGAGCGTCCGAGGATCTGAAAGGTCGAGTAGAGCGATGAAGTCAGTGAAGTTTGTGCGCGCGATGGGCCTGGTCTCTGCGATCTCGCTGCTCTCTGTCGCGGCGTGCGGCGGCGGGAGCGCGGACTCGAGCGCGAGTACGAGCACGAGCGCGCAGTCCTCGGGCGGATCGAGCGCCGCGAGCGCGAGCAGCACGGGCGGGACGACCGCGACGAGCACGACCACGGCTCCGACGGGCAACCTCGTGGCCAACGGCGACGCGCACGTGGGCGATCGCACGAACTGCCCCGTCTCGGGCGAAGAGTTCGTGGTGACCGAGACCTCGCCGAGCGTCGTTCACGAGGGAAAGACCTACTACATGTGCTGCCCGGGCTGCGCCGGCCGCTTCCGCGCGAACCCGCAGCAGTTCATCACGGCGATGCAGCAGCGCGCCGCGGGCGGAGCGACCGCGCCGGCCGCGCACTGAGCAGCGGGCCCAGCGCGCCCAGCGCGGCGGGTCGCGCTCAGAGGCCCATGATCTTGGCGATGTAGTAGCGCATGGTCTCGCTCGTTCCGCCGCCGATGCGGAAGAGGCGCTGATCGCGCCACGCGCGGGCCACGCGGTACTCTTCGATGTACCCGGCGCCGCCGTGGATCTGCAGCATCTGGTCGGCCACCTCGGAGATCACGTCGCCGACGAAGACCTTCGCCATCGAGATGAGCTTCGTGGTCTCGAACGAGATGCTCTCTTTCTTCACGAATTTCTCGTCGTTGTATCCCTCGCACGCGCGGTACGTCAGCGCTTGCGCCGCTTCGATCTTCGTCGCGAGGTCCACGATCTTGTGCTGCCAGTACTCGCGCTTGATCACGGGCTTGCCGAAGGCGTTGCGGTCCTTGGCGTAGGCGATCCCTTCTTCGAGCGTGCGACGCGCGCCCGAGACGCTCGTGGCGCAGCCGATCAGGCGCTCGCTCTGGAAGTTTTGCATGAGGTACTGAAAGCCCAGGCCCTCTTCACCCAAGCGGTTGCGCACGGGGACGCGCACGTCTTCGAAGAAGAGCTCGGCCGTGTCGCTGGAGTAATTGCCCACCTTCTTGAGCTTCTTCGAGACGTGAAAGCCCTTCACGTTGGTGGGGACCAGGATCACGGAGATGCCGCCGTGCGCGGCGTTGGGATCGGTCTTGGCGAAGAGGGTGATGAAGTCCGCGCGCGTTCCGTTGGTGATGTAGGTCTTCTGGCCGTTGATGACGTAGTCGTCGCCCTGACGGATCGCCGTCGTGCGGATGCCCGCGACGTCCGAGCCCGCGCCCGGTTCGCTCACGCCCAACGCGGCGATCTTCTCTCCGCGCAGCGCGGGCGCGAGAAACTCGTCGATGTGATGCTTCTCGCCGATGTCCGAGATGATCGGCGTCGCCATGTCGCTCTGCACCAAGAGCGCCATCGGAACACCCGCGCACCCCATGCGAGGAAGCTCTTCGGCCTTCGCCATCGAGTACCAGTAGTCGCCGCCGCCGCCGCCGTGCTCCTCGGGGTAGTGCGCGCCGAGGATGCCCAGCGCTCCTGCGCGCTCGAACACCCAGCGGTCGAACAGCTCGTCCTCCTCCCACTTCTCGACGTGCGGAGCGCACTCCTTCTCGACGAACTGCCGGACCGTGCGACGAAACGCCTCGTGCTCTTCGGTGAAATGCGACGCCATCGTATCCCTCTGCTCTCGGCTCAGGCCGTTGTCTCGACGCGAGATTTGCAGGGCAAACGCTCGCTGCGTGAATCGCCGTTCAGCGCAAACTGAATGGCGATTCAATTTCTACCGCGCCCGAGAGAGTCCCCACAAGCGCCCCGCGGACGAAGTGCGGTACCATCGCTGGCGCTGTGCTCTCTGTGCGACCTCGAGCGGTGACGAGTGCGGTCTGTGGGCTCATGGCGCTGTGCGTCGTGACGGCGAGCGCGTGCGCTCCGGACGCAGAGCCCGACGAGCAGGCAGAGGGATCGACCGCGGACGCCGTGATCGAAACGAGCGACGGCGATCGCGCGGATGGAGCATCGAGCGACGACGCTGCAGAGGGAGACGCCAGCGCGGACGGCGCGGTGATGGACGCGCGAAGCGACGGCGCGATGGACGCGAGGGCCGACGTGAGGGCCGACGTGAGGACCGACAGCGCGAGCGACGCGCGCGGAGATGCTGGCGTCGACGCTGGCGTCGATGCCAGGCCGATCGACGGAGGAACGTGCCCAGCGGACATGGTGCTGATCGCAGGGCGCGTGTGCGTCGATCGCTACGAAGCGGCGCTGGTCGAAGTGCTGGCGGACGGGACGACGCGGGATTGGTCGCCGTTTCTAGTGGTTCCTGATGGGCGGAGAGTGCGTGCGGTGTCGAGGGCCAACGTCGTTCCGCAGGGGTACATTTCGGGCGCGCAGAGCGCGGGCGCGTGCATGGAAGCGGGCAAGCGGCTGTGCTCGCGCGACGAGTGGCTGAGCGCGTGTCGCGGCCCCGCGATGCGCATCTATCCCTACGGCAACAGCTTCATGATGGGCGCCTGCAACGTCGGTCGTCCCGTGCACCCGCTGATCAGCTTCTATGGTCGAAGCGACCCGAGCATCTACACGTACACGAACATGAACAACCCGGGCATCAACCAGCAGCCCGACTCCCTCGCGCGCACGGGCCAGTACGATCGCTGCGTGACGCAAGACGGCCTGTTCGACATGTACGGCAACCTTCACGAGTGGATCGTCGAGCCGGACGGGACGTTCAAGGGCGGCTTCTACGCGGACACCAACACCAACGGCGCGGGCTGCTTGTACACAACCACCGCGCACGGGTTCACGTACCACGATTATTCCACGGGCTTTCGCTGCTGCGCTGACCCGCGATGAGCACCCACGAGCCGCTGAACGCTTCGAGCCACGACGTCGCGAAGAAGAGCAACACGCGGAGGGCAGCGCTGATCGCGGCGGTGAGCGCCGTGGCTGTGACCGTGGCGAGCGTGGTGCTGTATCGCAGGCAACGCTCGCTCGTTCGACTCGCGACGGGCGTGCGCGACGGAACCTTCTTCGCGCTCGGCAACGCCCTCTCTCGCGCGATTCAAGCGGGCGCGCCGGACGTGCGCTTCGAGGTGCTCGCGACCGGAGGCTCGGTCGAGAACCTTGAGATGCTCAAGAGCGGCCGCGCAGAGATGGCCTTCGCGTCGAGCGCCGTCCCTGCGGTCGAGGGCGTCTCGCTCGTGTGCCCGTTGGGGGACGAGATCGCGCACTTGATCGTGCGAAAGAGCCTGCAGATTCGCAGCCCGAGCGACCTTCGCGGAAGAGCCGTTTCGGTTGGCCCCGAGCACTCGGGCACGCGGTTCGCGGCGCTCTCGGTGCTCAGTCACTTCGGCTTGGACACGGGCTCGGTGCGCGCGCTCGCGCTCTCGCCCAACGCCGCGAAGGCCGCGTTCGAGCGAGGCGAAGTGGACGCGGTGTTTCTGCTCTCTCCCATTCGAGACGCGATCGCCGAGGCGCTTCTGTCTCGCGACGACGCTGAGCTCTTGTCGCTGGGCGCCCCCGAAGAAGTGGGCTCTGCGCTCGACGGCATCTGCGCCAACGCGCCGAGCTTTCAGCGCGCGGTGATCCCCGTCCTCGCCTACGGCACCATGCCCGCCCGCCCGATCGGAACGGTGAAGGGAACCACCTACCTCCTCGCGCGCAACACCCTCTCCGAGTCGGTCGTCGCGAAGATCACCGAGGCCATTTTCAAAGACAAGGTCGGCCTCTCGCGCATCGACGGCTCGCTCTCGCGCATGAACGAGGCGTTCGATCGCGGATCGGTGACGTACCCCGTTCACACCGGCGCGGATCAGTACTTTCGCCGCGACGCTCCGAGCTTGATCGAGCGCTACTCGGACCCGATCTCGCTCGGGATGTCTCTGCTCGCGGTGCTCTGGTCCGCGATGAACGCGCTGCGAACCGCGCGACAACGCGCGCGGCTGCACCGCTTGGACGACGTTCACCGCGAGTGCGCCACGCTCGAGCAGCGCTCGCGAGACGCGCGGACAAAAGCCGATCGCCGATCGGTGTACGAAGACGCCGACGCGCTGCGGACCCGGGTCTTCGACCAGCTCGTCGCGGGAAACTTCGTCGCAGACGACGCCTTTCGCGTGTCCGTCCTGCGCTTGGACGCGCTGATCGCGCGCAACGACGACGTCCCCGGGATGGCGTTGGCGCCCGTTCCTTTGCAGGGCGAAGCAGAGAAGTGAAAGATTCTTCGCGTGAGTGTTGACTGCGGAGGGCCACGGAGTTAATCAACCGGCCCCGTCAGTCAGGGACGCGCGCCATCAACACCCTCCAAAGGGGCTGTAGCTCAGTTGGGAGAGCGCATGAATGGCATTCATGAGGTCGTCGGTTCGACCCCGATCAGCTCCACCGGCGCGCAAAAGAGACTGAGGCCTAAACGGCGCTGAAGGCGAAAGCCCTCGGCGCCGTCGGCGTTTTGGGGGGCTGCGTTCGTCCGCGAGGGAGGGCTCGTCGCTCGTTCGAGCCGTTCGCGCGGAGTTGAGGCACGATGCGCGCGATGGATCTGCCCGCCTTCGTCCGCGAGAACGTCGCGCTCGCGCCCATGACCACGCTCGAGCTCGGCGGGTCGGCGCGGTACTTCGTCGACGCGACCACCGAGCCGATGCTCATCGAAGCGCTCGAGTGGGCGCACGCGCAGGGGCTCTCGGTGCGCGTCCTCGCCGGAGGCAGCAACACCATCGTCACCGACGCGGGCTGCGCGGGGCTCGTCGTGCGCGTGAGCACCCGAGGCGAGCGCGTCGAGCGCGCGGGCGAGGGGAGCGTGCGCGTGTTCGTCGCAGCCGGAGAGCCGTGGGATGAATTCGTGGGCCGCTGCGTCCGCAAGGGCTGGGGCGGGCTCGAGTGCCTCTCGGGGATTCCGGGTTCTGTGGGCGCGACGCCGATCCAGAACGTCGGCGCGTACGGGCAAGACGTCAGCGAGACGATCGAGAGCGTGCGCGTGTGGGACCGGCGAACGCGGCGCGAGCGCGTCGTGAGCGCGAAGGACTGCCGCTTCGGCTACCGCGACAGCGCGTTCAAAGACCGAAAGAGCAAGTTGAATTCGTGTGTCGTGCTCGAGGTCGCCTTCGTGCTCAAAGAGCGCGGGATTCCGAGGGTGCGGTACTCCGAGCTGCAGATCGCGCTGGCCGACGCGGGCGTGGGCGAGGCGACGATCGAAGACGTGCGCAACGCGGTGATCGCCACGCGCGCGAAGAAGAGCATGGTGCTGCGCGAAGGCGACCCCAATCGTCGCAGCGTGGGCTCGTTCTTCAAGAACGCGATCGTCACGCCCGCGCAGTTCGCTGCGTTGTTGGAGCGCCTCCCGCCCGGCGACCAATGGAGCGTCCCTCGTTGGGAAGAGCCCGACGGCCGCTACAAAGTGGCCAGCGCCTGGCTCATCGAGCGCGCGGGCTTCTCCAAGGGGATGCGCCGCGGAAACGTCGGCCTCTCGTCGCAGCACGTCCTCGCGCTGGTCCATCACGGGGGCGGCCGCGCCGAGGAGCTGCTCGCCCTCGCCGACGAGATCATCGCGAAGGTGCGCGAGGTCTGGGGCGTCACGCTCGAACGCGAGCCGGTCGTGATGGCTCCGTAGGTCCCTTGCGATTCGATCGCGCGGGCAACATACCCTTCGGCTCTGCGTGGAGCGATGAGCGAACGAACCCTGCGCCTCGTGCGCGTCGCCGTGGTGATCTTCGTGCTGGCGATGCTGCTCGTGGCGCAGCAGACGGGGCTGCTCGCGCAGTTCGCGGACCCGGCGCGGGCGAGGGCGGCGCTCAACGCGATGGGGCCGTGGGGCTACGTCGCGTTCGTGCTGGCGTATGCGTTGTTGCAGCCGTTTGGCGTTCCGGGGACGGTGTTCATCATCGTGGCGCCGTTGATCTGGGCGTGGCCGATCGCGTTCGCGCTGTCGATGGTGGGGACGATGGCGGCGAGCGTCGTCGGGTTCACCTTCGCGCGGTTCGTCGCGCGGGATTGGGTCACCAAGTGCATCCCTCCGCGTTTGTCTCAGTACAACGAGGCGCTCGAGAAGCGCGCGTTCGCCACGGTCTTCGCGCTGCGATTGTTCTTCTGGATGCCGCCGTGGCTGCACGCGTTCTTCGGGGTCTCGAAGGTCTCTTTCTCGACGCACTTCTGGGCGTCGCTGCTCGGGTACGTGCTCCCGCTGCTCGCGACGGCGTACTTCGGCGAGCGGTTCTTCACGTGGATGCGCAACGCTCCGCCGTCGACCTGGGTCGCGATGGGCGCCGTGTGGATCACCGGCGCTTTGATTGTGTGGGCCGTGCGTCGCCGTCGCCGCGCGAGCGAGTCATTGGCGCCCGAGTGATCGACTGCGCTACGCTGCGAGCCATCCTTCGAGAGGGAGCGCCGCTGTGCAAACGATCATTCGAGCTGGGATTTTCTGTGCGTTTGTCGCCGCGCTGACGGGCTGCGTCGGTCCCGATGAGTCTCGTCCCGACGCCGCGCGCGGCGACACGGGGGTGGCTCCGACGGGCGACGCGTCGAGCGACGCCGGCGGCTGTCCGTCGGGCCAGCAGTCGTGCGGCGGCCGCTGCACGAGCACGCAGTCCGACCCGATGAATTGTGGTGCGTGCGGGACCGCCTGCGCTTCGGGGCAGCTGTGCGTCGCGGGCGCGTGTCGCTCGGACTGTCCTGCGCCGAGGATGATGTGCGGCGCGAGCTGCCTCGACGTGCAGACGGACGTGATGAACTGCGGCTCGTGCGGCCGCGCGTGCCCCGCTCCCGCCAACGCGGCGGCCTCGTGCACGATGGGCACGTGCGGGATGGGCGCGTGCGAGGCGGGCTTCGCGGACTGCGACCGCGACCCGACCAACGGCTGCGAGGCGGACACGCGATCGAGCCCGATGAATTGTGGTGCGTGCGGCAACGCGTGCCCCGCAGGGCAGATGTGCGGCGCGGGGACGTGCCGCTTGGACTGCCCGCTTCCCAACATGCGCTGCACGAGCGGGGGGATGGTCTCGTGCGTGGACGCGACGACCGACGTGAACAACTGCGGGATGTGCGGTCGAGTTTGCTCGGCGGGCCCCAACGCTGCGGCGACGTGCGCGCTCGGCGCCTGCGGCGTGCGCTGCAACGCGGGCTTCGCGGACTGCGACATGAACCCCGCCAACGGCTGCGAGGTGGACACCCGCACGAGCGCGATGAATTGTGGTGCGTGTAATACGGTCTGCCGCGCCGCGCCCAACGCGATGGCGCCGACGTGCGTGGCCGGCGCGTGCGCGCTGAGCTGCAACGCGGGCTTCGCCAACTGCGACATGAGCGCGGCGAACGGGTGCGAGGTCAACACGGGCAGCAGCGCGGCGAACTGCGGCGCGTGCGGGATGGTCTGCGCGTCGGGGGCGAACGCGACGGCGACGTGCGCGTCGGGCGTCTGCCGGCTCACGTGCAACGCGGGCTTCGCCAACTGCGACTCGAACGTGGCGAACGGGTGCGAGGTCAACACCAACACGAGCGCGGTTCACTGCGGGATGTGCGGTCGCGCGTGCGCGGCGGGCGCGACGTGCACGGCGGGGACGTGCGTCGGAGGGACGGGGGCGCTGTACAACCCGTTTGATACGGCGGCGAACTTTCCGACGGGCTGGTCGCGCGTCGGAGTGGGCGGAGGCGCGGTGATGAGCGCGCTGAGCGCGACGTGCGCGCGAACGGGCGCGATGGGCCTCGAGCCCGGGAGCGACCTGGTGTGGAAGAGCACGCCCGTCGTGGGCGCGGCCGGGACGCGCGCGAGCGTGTGGATGCGCGCGGTGGCGTCGGGGCGCGCGTACCTGGTGTTCGGGATCGCGGGGACGACGGGCTTTGCGTTGGCCGCGGGGCCGAACACGAGCTCGATCATCTGGCAGCAGATCGGCTCGATCACGACGTCCCCGACGTACACCGACCTCGCGACGGCGGCGTACTCGTTTACCGCGGGCCAGTGGTATCGGCTCGAAGTGGTCTTCGACGGAACGAGCACCGTCCGCGGCAACCTCTACGGCGCCGACGGGACGACGGTCGTGTGGACGGGGACGCGGGCGTTGCCGAGCGCGGTGAACGGGGGGGTGGGGCTGCGATCGTTCAACGGGCTGTGCTTGGACGAGCTCGACGGCGTCGCGCGCTGAGAGGGCTTCGGCGATCGTCGCCGCGGGCGAGGTCAGCTCGTGAAGCCCTGCTTCTTCTTGGCGCTCACCGCGCTCTCGACGGCGCTTCGGGCCGCGGCGGCGTCGGGGTAGAGCTTGCGCTCGAAGGTCGCGGGCGAGGCTTCTTTTCCGGCCCAGATGCCCACGGCGCGATCGACGCGCACGAGCTTCCACCAGCGGCGAGCCTTGCCTCCGAGCGAGAGGGCGCGTCGTTCGACCTCCGTCGCGCGGGCGCCGTAGCACGCGACCGCGAGCGCCGGTTCGGCGTCGAGCACCGCGTGCGAGAAGATCGCGAGCAGCCCGGTCGCCAGGATCCAGCCGAGGCTCTGCTCCCACCACAGCGAGTCGCTGACGCTGGTGAAGGGCCGCGCGTCGCGCCCGTTCGCCGCGCTCGATCCGTCGAAGACCGCCTCGAACGCGAGCGTCCCTTCTTGCTCGATCACGACCAACGGAAAGCTCTGCGCGAGCTTGGGATCATCGAGCCCGAGCGCCTCGCGCGACTCGTCCCACGCGGCGCGGAGCGCGAGGGACTCGCGAGGAGAGAGGAGCTTTCCTCTGAGATTTTTCAGGCGAAACTCCGCGCCTCCGACGCGCGACCACAGCGCGGCGAGCGCCGCGGGGATCGTGCACTCGCGCGCGAGCGCGGCGAGTTCTTCGTCTCGAGCAGCGGCGCCCATCTCGATCGCGAGGTCGACCGCGAGCCCTGTGGTCGCGATCGCTCGCTCGGCGTCGCGCAGGGCCTCGATGTGCCACAGGGCCTCGCGCTCGTCGTCGCGGACGCGGTCCGAGAGCCATTCGTGCACGCTTCGGTCGCGGTTGCGCTTGAGCGCCTCTGCGCACTTGATCGTGAGCAGCGTCCCGCCGTCGCGCAGGATGCTCGCCTCTCGCTCGATCACCGCCGCGGCGCGCGTCGCCTCGTCGTCGAAGCCAACGACGTGAAGGGCCTCCGTCTCGAACTCTCCCGAGCGCTGCTGCGCGCGGTACTCGCGGATCACCCCGCCGGCGCCGTCGACCATCCACGGGTCGTCCAGCTCGTAGAAGGCGGACGGAGCGAACGCGCGCAGCGTCGCCACGGCGATGCCCGCCTCTTTCTCTGAGCGAAATCGCAGGACGTACCGCTGCGCGTGGCCCGCGTCGGCGCCGATGAAGAGCAGCACTCCGTCGCCGTACCGCTGCGCTTCGATGAAGCGTCGGTTGTCGAAGAGCGTCAGCCGCTCGTCCATCTTCGCGAAGGAAGAGAGCACGGACGAGGGCGGGTCGAGCTCGCTCGCGAGCAGCACGCCGTCGGTGCTGCGCCCGCTGCGATCGACGATGTGCAGCTTCGAATCTTCGCCGATGAACCACACCTCGTCGTCGGCGGTGACGAACCGCTCGCGCACGGCGCTGGCGGCGATCACCTCGATCACGTCGTTGGTGAGCGGCCCTTCGACGGGGCCGAGGCGCGCTGAGCTCATGCGGGCGGCGAGCGTTCCGTCCAGGGATTCGGCCCACAAACGAAGGAGCTTCTGCCCAGAGTCATCGGCGAACGGCGAGGTGTACTCGCTCTTGTGCAGCTCGCAGAAGCGCGAGGCGAGCTTGGGCACGGACTTCGAATGGGTGGGCGCCTTTTCGAGAGCGAGCGCCGCGCTGAGCTCGTTGACCACGTCTGGCGCGAGCGATCGCAGCGCGGCGGCGACGCCTTCGACGAGCACGTGCGCGCGGTAGAGCGACGCTCCCTTGGTGAGCGCCGCCACGCGCGCGAGCTCGATCAAGAGCCGGTCACGCTCGGCGGCGAGCGCGCCCTTCTCGATGAAGTCCGTGCACACGGTGCTCAGGATCGAGAGCGCCGCGTGCGGGTCGCGCCGCGCGCGCGCCGCGGCCATGTGCGACTCGAAGCGCTCGTCGGTGAGCGTCGATCCCAGCACCGAGCAGCACTCCCACACGCCGTTGTCGGTCGCTTCGAAGGCGAGCTCGCGCACGAAGCTCACCGCCGAGTCCGTCCCGATGTGCCCGAGCGCGAACACGAGGGACCAGTACAGCTCGTCGTCGTGCGGGTCGCTCGCGCGGCCCTGTTGAATGCGCGCGAGCTCCTCGCGCACGCGCGCCTCGCACCCGGGGTGCGAGACGTTGTAGAGCGCGTGGCGCGCCTCGGAGATGCCAGCGCGGTCCGCGCGCACGAGCCCGTCGATCACCAGGGCGCGCTGCTCGTCCGAGAGAAAGCTCCACGCGCCGGCGCGTTGATCGCGAAACCACTCGGAGCACAGCTCACCCGCCGCCCGTCCAGGCGCGGCGAACGCGCGCTCGACCCGCGCGAACACCATCGGATCCCCAGCGCGCCCGCGCAGCGCGTGCAAGACCAGCTCGAGCGCGTACTCGCTGCTGTCGTTGTCGATCAGCGCGGCGAGCCTCGCGCGCGCCTCGGGCTTGTCCGCGATCGACTCGAGCAGCGGCTCGATCCCCTCGACGAACCGCAGCGTCGCGAGCGCGTTGCGCAAGGCCGTGCGGTGGATGTGCTGCTCGCTCGGGGCGGTGAGCAGCCGCGCGAGCGAGGGCCAGACGAGGTCGTTTTCTCGGTCCGCGGTCCCGCACAAGAGCTGATCGAACACGAGGCGAGCGTCGTCGCTGAGCGCGTCGATCGCCTGCGCGCAGGCTTGTTTTTGTGTGTCGGTCGCCGCCGGGTCGCGCAGCGCGCTCACGATCGGCCGCACCGTGGGCGCGTGCGCCGCGAGCTGCCGCAGCGCGAGGGTGTCTTCGCCGCGCTCGGCGGCGCGCAAGAGCAGCTTCTCGACGAGCCCGTCGAGCGCGAGGTCGGCGGTCTCGTAGAAGCGCAGCGCGCGGTCGAGCCGCTCGGACCCTGCGATTTCAGCGAGAAACAAGATCTCGGGCGCGACCGAGAGGTAGTCCCACTGCGAGGCTCCGCGCATCGCGTCGAGCGCCTTGTTCGCGAGCCTCGCGCGCTGCTTGCTCGTCCCGCCGCGGGTGAGCGCGGCGCCCAAGGCGCGGACAAACGCGACGGGCGTCGAGTCGTTGTCCTTGCGCTTCTTGGCGACGGCGGCGACGAAGGTGATCCCGCGGGCCTCGGCCGAGAGCGTGCGCGCGAGGGCCAGCGGCTCGAACAGCGGGCGCAGGTCCTCTTTGGTCAGCGGTTTTTTCAGCGCTTCGAGCAGGGGCTCGTGCACTGCGGCGACGAGGGCGAGCTTCTTGGGCGCGCGGGCCTTGCGCTTCGAGGGGGACTTTCGCGCGCTCTTGTTCGCGCTCTTGTCTGCGCTCTTCTTGGGTGCAGCCACGGTCGTCTCTCGGTCGTCTCTCGCTCGCAGCGGGGCTCAGCCTCTTCGGGCTTGCGGCGGACTCGCGGTCGTCGGGTCTTCAGGAAACGGGTGCCGCGGATACTTGCGCCGAAGCTCCTTGGCGATCGTTGGGTAGTGCTTGCTCCAGAAGCCTGCGAGGTCGGTGGTGACCTGCACCGCGCGCTGGTTGGGCGCGAGCAAGTGCAGCACGAGCGCGACGCGCCCCTTCGCGATCTTGGGGCCGTCGGCCATGCCGAAGAAGTCTTGCATCCGCGACTCGACGTACGGCGCTGCGTCTTGGGGGTATTCGATTTTCGCGCGCCTTCCGCCGGGGAGCTCGACGCGCTCGGGCGCCGCTTCGTCGAGCAGCCGTCGCTGCGCGGGCTCGAGCGTCGCGAGCATCAGCGAGACGAGGTCGGCCTTTCGCAGCTCGTCGAACGAGCGCATCCCCACGCACGCCTCGCGCACGAGGCCCGTGAGTGATTTCTCGTCGGTGTCGGGCATCGCCTCGGCGCCGAACTGCGCGCGCACGAAGCGCATGCGCCCGAGCAGTCGATCGAGCGCGTCGCCCTCGACGAAGTGTCGAACGCCCTTGTTGATGGCCGCCGTCGCGAGCGCCGCGGCGACGAGCGTCGGGTCGGGCTCGCGCACGATCGACTCGTCGAGCACGAGCGATCCGTACATCAATCGTCGCTTGACCGTGACGTGCTCGCGCTCTTTGTCGAAGAGCGCTTCGACGCGGTCTTCGCACTGATCGGTGTAGAGCTCGAGCAGCCAGTCGGGCTCGATCCCGCTCGCGGTGCGGACGGTGACCTGCGCGCCGCGGCCGTCGTTGCGCTCTTCTGCGTCGAGCGCGACGACGAACTCTTGCCCGTGCGCGGCGGACTCGGCGCGCAGCTTCGCGGTGCCGCCGAAGGCGAAGACGAGCTCTGCGCCGTCGCTCGCGCGGCCGGTGTTATTGGCGGGATAGCGCACGCGCGCGACGCGGTCAGCGAAGCCCGTGAGCGCGCAGATGCGCAGGGCGTGGTCGTACGCGATGGCGTCTTTGGGGGCGGCGCCGCGGTCTCTCACCATGCGCGAGAGCTGCTTGAGCGCGCGCTCTGCAGAGGCGACGGCGCCCGGCTCGAGCCCGACGTTGCGGGCGTTTTCGAAGCGCGATCGGCCGTTGTCCGCGAGGGCCTCGTCGAAGCGCTCGAGCAGCGCGGTCAGGTCGGACTCGCCCCGCTCGACGAAGCGCTTCTCGTCGCCGCCGCGCGCGCGGATGTCTCTCTCGGACATGAGCGCGGCCATCATGGCAGCGTCCTTCGCGACGCCTCGACGCTCTGCCTCGACGAGCATGCGCGCGAGCCTGGGGTGCAGCGGAAACCGCAGCATCGCCCGACCGTCTTCGGTCACCGATCCGTTGGCGTCGAGGGCCTCGAGCCTGCGAAGGAGGGTCTCTGCGGCCTCGAGCGCCGCCGCGGGGGGCGCTTCGAACCAGCGCCATCCGTCGCGCACGGACACGCCCGCGGCGCGCAGCGAGAGGACCATCTGCGCGAGGTCGAGCCGCGCGATCTCGGGCGCTTCGAAGTCGGGTCGCGTCTCGAAATCGTGCTGCGTGTACAGGCGCAGGCAGCGGCCGGGGCGGGTGCGGCCTGCGCGGCCTGCGCGCTGCGTGGCCGAGGCCTTCGAGACGCGGCCGACGCGCAAGACGGGCAGGCCGGACCACGGGGCGTGCGACGCGATGCGGGCGAGGCCCGAGTCGATGACGGCGACGATCCCGTCGATGGTGACGGAGGTCTCGGCGACGTTGGTCGACAGGACGATCTTGCGTTTGTCCTGCTTTTTAACAGCTCGATCTTGCTCTTCGGGAGGCAGCTCGCCGTGCAGCGGGAGCACGAGCAGCTCGGCGCGCCGCGCGACGGGCGCGAGGGCCTCGGCGCACTTGCGAATCTCTGCGGCGCCCGGAAGAAACACCAGGACGTCGCCGTCGAGCCCCTCGTCGACGAGCCGTCGCACGCTCGCTGCCACTTGCTCTGCGAGCGGCCGCTCGTCGGTGCGTGGCGCGTGCTCGACAGCGACGTCGAAGCGGCGTCCGGGGCTCTTCAGCTCGGGGCAGTGGCCGAGAAACTCTGCGACGGGGCCGGCGTCGAGCGTGGCGGACATCACGACGATGCGCAGGTCTTTGCGGGCGCTTTGCTGCAGGGCGCGGAGCCACGCGAGGGCGATGTCTCCGTCGATGTGGCGCTCGTGAAACTCGTCGAGCACGACGCACGAGACGCCGCGCAGCTCGCCGCCCGAGAGCTTGCGGGTGAGCACTCCCTCGGTGACGAAGCGAATGCGGGTGTCCTTGCTGCTCTGCTCGTCGTAGCGGACTTGATAGCCGACGGTGCGGCCCACGTTTTCATCGAGCTCATCGGCGACGCGGCGAGCGGCCATTCGTGCGGCGAGCCGGCGGGGCTGCAAGACGACGATCTCGCCGTCCCGGGCGAAGCCTGCGTCGAGCAGGGCGCGAGGGACGCGGGTGGTCTTTCCTGCGCCGGGCGGGGCTTCGAGGACGAGCGAGGGCTGCTCGCGCAGCGAGGCGACGATCGCGGGCAGGACGTGGTCGATCGGCAGTTCGATCATCGTGAGCTGTGCGGCGAGGATCCGCGCGCGTGGGACGAGCGCGAGAGGGAGGCGCGAGTTGGTACGATCGCGAGCATGATCCGTGAAATCGTGGCGAGCCCGAACGCTCGCGCGAAGTGTCGTCGTTGTCGCAAGTCCATCGAGAAGGGCGAAGCGCGAGCGGCGCGCGAAGAAGACGGAATGTTCGGCGAACCCGTCTCTGCCTACTACCACGCGCTGTGCGTCGTGGACGTGGCGGTCGACGAGGTCGCTGCGTTTCTGAACGCGCGTTCCATCGCTGAATTTCCTGGACACGAGGAGATTCGAGCGGTCGTCGCGAGGCGCGCGCGCGCCATCGAAGAGGCGCGCAAAGAGCCCGCGGCGCGGGACGCGAGCGCGATGGTGGTCGAGGGCGCGCGGGACCCGGCGGGGCGACCGCGGGTGCGGGTGTACCTCGCGGGCTCGGCGTTCTCGATGGGCAACGGGCCGTGGTTCGATTTCGAGCGGGTCGCGCGCGATCTAACGTGGCGCTCGCCGCTGCGCGAGTACCAGTTCGTGCTTCAGTTTACGGGCATCGCGGACCCTCCCGACGATCCGTCGCAGCCCGTCATCGGCGCGGTCTTCGCCCCGTACGCCGACGGAAAGGCGATGCCCAACCAGCGCCAAAAGGTCAGCGCGTGGAAGTCCAAGGGCCTCCGCACCCCCGTCCTCTGGATCTTCGCTCGCGGAACGGACCGCGTCCCCACCGACGAGCAGGTCCAGCGCTGGCGAGGCTTTCTCGAAGAGGCGGGCTACTCGGGGGACGAGTCCGTCGTGTGCTCGGCGCGCGCCGTGGACGAAGCCTCGCTCGACGCGTTGGTCGCTGCGCTCGACGAGAGCTTCGCGATCGAGACCTCGAGCGAACCCGTCGCGGCCAGCGCGGTCGGCGCGGACCTGCGCCTCGCCGCGAAGATCGACGAGCTGCTCGCCTCGGGCATGGCCGTGGCCGCGCACCACGAGCTCGTGACGGCCTCGAGCGCCCTGCGTCACGCGGGCAAAGATGGGGCGCTGACCGCGTTTTGGTCTTCGCAGTGCGAGGGATTGAAGCGGGTGACCGACGAAGGTCGGCGCGCGTTTTGTGTGGCGGCCACCAACGCGCTCGCCTTCGACGAGTGCGTCGAGAGCGCGCTGTACGTGCTCGACTCGACGCCCGATCACGACGCGAACGCAGCGATGGTCGCCGCGCTCGGTCGACTCGTGCGCGACCCCAAGCAGAAGGTGAACAAGCTCGTGAAGGCGCTCGTTCGCGCGATGGCGCAGCGATCGACCCCTGGGCGCGCTCGACCGCTGCTCGACGCGCTGCCCGCGAGCAGCGCAGCGCGAGCCAAATCGCTCGCGGATGTGCTCTTCGACCTGCGCGATGACGAGGGGGATCGCGCGCTGGTCGCGTGGATCGACGGCCTCGATGATCGAGACCCGCGCAAATCAGCGCTGGGCGAGGCGCGATCGCGCTTCAAGCAGCGCATCGCGCGCAAGGCGCGGTGAGCTGCGCGCGACGTTTCAGCCGCCGCTCGAGGCGTCCGAGCCGCTGCTCGAGTCCGACGCTGCCGCGTCCGAGGGAGCCTGAACGTCGGAGGCGACGTCCGCAGCCGCGGCGTCGTCTTGCGACGACGAGTCACCCTGCGAAGACGAGTCACCCTGCGGCGCCGAGTCGCCTTGCGGGGCAGCGTCGGAGCTCGCTTCGGGAGCGGCGTCTTGTCCGGGGTTGCTCGGGCTACACGCGCCGAGCAGAGAGAGTGCGAGGAGGGCAGAACCCAGTCGAAGAGAGAACTTCATGAGCGCAATCTGGTCCGACTCGGCGCGTCATGCAATGTGACATTTGCGTCACACCTCTGGCTCGAACTGTGGTCACTTGCTGTGCGGCGGCATGCTGTACAAGGACGCGAGCGGCTCGGCTCGGTGCAGGGCGTGCGGGGCGTTGATCGTGCGGGGCGACGTGTATTTCATGCGCCAAGACGTCAACGAGCGAGGCTTCGACGTCTGGGCACAATACCACCCGCGGTGCGTGCTCGATCGGTCGCTCGAAGACGTGGCCGAGGCGCTTCGACGGAGCACGATTTCGTTCGCCGGCCGCGCCGAGCTCGAAGCTGAAGTGCAAGAGCGCCTCGCGCGTGCGAGCGCGCGACCGATCTCCGCTGAGTCCGCGATCGCGAGAGAGCACGCCGAGCCGACGGCGAAGTCGCTCGCAGAAGAGTCGAGGCTCGCGAAGCGGCCGGTGCACCCGCTCGGGTTGGTGATGCACGAGCAGTGGGCGGCGGGCCGGATGCTTCAAACGCTGCGCGAAACGCTGGGCGGATTGCATTTGCGCACGGCGAGCAACGGCTACGGGTTCAGCACGTTCGGCGATGATCTGCCGGACATGGACGTGATCGAGCTGCAGAAGATGGTGCGCGCGTTTGTGCTGTTCGTCCCGACGGCGGGCTCGACGATGACGCCGATGCGCAGGGCGCTGTGGGGGATGCGAACGAGCGGGCTACCCGTGGTGGCGCTGTGGTTGGTCGGCGACGTCGCGCTCGGCGCAGAGGCGCGCAATCGCCGCGAACAAGAGGCGCGCGAGGCGCTCGACAGCATGGGGCTCGACGCGGACCTGCCTCCGGTCGTCAACTCGCTCAAGGTCAACCGCGAGTCGCTCGACGCGCTCGGAGAGGCGCTCGACGAGGTGTTCGCGCGCGGCGTTCCTGAGCCCGAACACCCTGCGGACGTCGCGGTGAAGTCCTTCGAGTGGTTCGCGGACGAGCGCAAATGGACGGAGGCCTGGCGCGCGCTCGACACGGCGGTCCGTCGCAACGCAGGCAAGACGATTCGTCCCTCGCTCGTGCGCGCGGCGCTGCGGGCGCTGTCGGCCGAAGAGGTTCCGATGCTGGCGCTGCAGATCCTCGCGCGCGCGCAGGACCCGGCCAGCGCCGATGCTCTGTGGGCGTTTTTACAGTCGATCTGGCAGAAGGGCGCCGCGCCCGGCCCCACCGTCGTGTTCGTGTGCGAGCTGCTCGCCGAGCTCGGAGACGCGCGATACGAGAGCGTCGCGTGGGACGGATACCTGCACGCGATCGGCGCGCTGCGCGAAGACCTCGAGGCGCTGCTCGCGAAGTTCGGCGGCGGCGGTGACCTCGTGAAAGCCATCGAAGAGCGCATCAAGAAGAGCTCGGATCGCGAGGCGACCGAAGGGCTGCGAGCGCTGCTCGCGAAGGTGAAGCGACGCGCACGCAAGCGCACGACCCACGAGCAGAGCGAGTGAACAGCGACGACTTCGACGCGTACGAGCGCTACGTCAACCCATCGCAAGCGTGCTTTCTCTCGCTCGTCGGGCGCGCGTGGCGCTTCGTTCGCGCCGAGGGATGCTCGCTCTACACTGAGGACGGAGAGCGCTACGACGACTGGCTCGCGGGCTTCGGCTCGCTCGTGTTCGGCCACAACCCGCCAGAGCTTCGTCAGCTCGTCCGCGAGACGCTCGAGGAGCCCGCGCCCAATCTCTACGCCGAGGCGCTCAACCCTGCGGCCGGCAGGCTCGCGCGAAAGCTCGTCGCGGCGACGGGCTGGAGCGGGGGCAACGCGCACTTCTGCAACTCTGGCGCAGAGGCGGTCGAGACGTTGATCAAGACCGCGATCGCAGCGACGAATCGCTCGGTGATCGTGTACGTCTCGGGGGGCTTTCACGGCTGCACGTTGGGCGCGCTCGCGTGCATGGCCGACGGGCTCTATCGCGCGCCGTTCGAGCGAGCGATGCCGCGGTTCATCGAAGTGGCGTGGGGCGATCTGGCGGCGCTCGAAGCGGTGTTCGCTGAGAACGAAGGGCGGATCGCTGGGGTTTTGGCGGAGGTCGTTCAGGTCGAGTCTGGCGTGCGGAGGCTCTCGCGCGAGTGGCTCGCGTGCGCGCGACGACTGTGCGATCGGGACGGCGCGCTCTTGCTCTTCGACGAGGTGCAGAGCGGCCTCGGTCGCACCGGAACGCTGTGGTCCTTTCAGCGCGACGGCGTCGAGCCCGACGCGTTCGCCGTGGCCAAGGCGCTCGGCGGAGGGCTGGTCGCGATCGGCGCCGCGGTGCTTCGCGAAGGCGTGTGGCAAAGGGCGTTTGGCCGCTACGATCGAGCGGAGATCCACGCGAGCACGATGGGCGGAAATCGCCTCGCGTGTGTCATTGGCGAGGCCGTCGTCGACCGAGTGAGCGACGCGGCGTTTCTCTCGGGCGTTCGCGCGCGGGCGGATCGACTGTGGAGCGCGCTGCGCGAAGCGCTCAGCGGTCGCGAGTGCGTTGAAAACGTGTGCGGCGAAGGGCTGCTCGGCGCGGTGAAGCTGCGCGAGAGCGAGCACCCGTGGCTCACGTGGGACGGGATGGGAATGCCGGATTTCACTGGCCGACCGACCTCGGGCCCCGTGGCGATCGAGCGCTTGGGGCGAAAGAAGATCCTCGCTCAGGTGTGCGGGCACGACTGGTCAGCGGTGCGCGTCGAGCCGCCGTTGACCGTGGACGAGCCAACGTGCGACCGCTTCGTGGCGGCGATGGCAGCGGCGACGAGCTTTCTGGACGGTGTGCGATGAGCAAGCGTGTGTGGATCGTTGGAGGAAGCGGCGCGGTGGGCAGCGCGCTGCGATCGCTCTTGCGCGAGCGTGGGCACTCGGTGTGCTGGACGTATCGGACCCGTCCGACGAGCGACGACCCGATGGCGCTGGCGCTGGACGTGCGCGACGTGTCCGCGATCGAGCGCTGCGCGACGACGGCGAGCGAGCGCTTGGGAGGGCTCGACGCGCTCGTCTACCTCGCGGCGATCGGAACGACGGAGCCAGGGAGATTCCTCGCCCTCGACGACGTCACGCCCGAGGCGTGGGACGAGTTCGCGTCGGTGAACCTCCGCGGCGCGTTCTTCGCGACCAGGGCCTTCGCGAGGGCCTGCGGGCAAGGCGGCAACGTCGTGCTCGCGGGGTCGATCGACGGGCACAAGCCGGTGCCGGCGAGCGTTCCGTATGCGGCGACGAAGGGCGCGTTGGAGGCGATGGTGCGCGCGCTCTCGAAGGACTTTGGCCCGAAGAACATCCGGGTCAACGCGCTCGCTCCGGGCGTGCTCGACGCGGGGTTGAGCTCAGTGCTGCCCAAGCGCCTCGTGGACGACTACCTCTCGCACGACGCGCTCTCTCGCAAAGGGACGATGCGCGAAGCGTGCGAGGTCTTCACGTACTTCGCCGTCGAGAACACCTACGTCACGGGCCGAAGCATCGCCGTCGACGGCGGGCTCTGATCGCTCACCACTGAATCGTCCCGAGCTCGACCGCGCGCGTTCGATTCGGCCCCGCGTGATCGACGGTGATCACCGCGCGCGCAGCGTACGGTCCCGCTGTGGCGCGCTCGCAGCGCAACGCCACGGACCAGCGCGAGGCGCCCGAGGTTGATTGTGTGGCCGCCGCCGTCTGCGCTCCGCACGCGATGGGCGCAGCGCCCGGTCGCGTGAGGGTAAAATCGACGGAGCTCACCGCCGGCGTCTGCCCGTTTGCGCTGCGAAACGCCACGCCGATTTGCAGCACGCGCCCTCGCGCCACGGCGAAGAGCGCCTCTCTCGGCGCGCGGCTCCCGAGCGGCGACGGCGTGCTCAGCCCCGCGATGAACAGCGCGTACCTCGCGACAGGATCGCTCTCTCGCTGGACGTACTCGAGCAGCGCGCGGTCGACCGTCGCGCGCACCGCTCGCAGCCTCGCCGCGTCCCCTCGCTCTGAGCTGAACCCGTCCCGCCGTCGCATGAGCTCCCTGGCCGCCGCGAGCCGAACGAGCGCCGATGCGTCGCGCAAATGCGTGGAGATTCTCTGGGCGTTTGCGGGCGTGAGCAGACCTGTCGACTCGACCGATCGCAGCGCCGCTGCGCGCAGCTCCGCGGGCTGCGAAGCGTCGTCGATCAGCGCCCAGAGCGCGGCGCTCGGCAGCGCGGGCACGGGCGCGTAGCCCTCTTCGTCCCCTTGCGATCGCACGGCCACCATCATCACGCCCGCCGCGTCTCTCCTCGCCGCGAAGAGCTGCGCGACGCGATCGCCGACGACGTCGCGGTAGAACCCAGGCCCCGAGCGCTCTTGCAGCATCAGCGCAGCGGGGTCGGGCGCAGGGCCGAGCAGCGCGAGGAGCGACGCGCGCGGCGCAGCGGCTCCTTGCGCTTCGAGCGCGCGGAGCTGATTGGCGCGCACGACCGCGGCGTCGAGCGCGGTGAGCAGGGCGCTCCACGAGAGCGCGGCGGACGTCGCGGTGGGCGATCGCACGTCATCGGGGTCTGCGCCTTGCGGGACCGCGTCGAAGCCCCCCGGGTTGTTGAACTGCACGAAGCGATACGCGCGCCCCGCAGACGAGACGCGATAGCCCGACGAGACGACCTGCCAGCCGCCTCCTTGGGCGCTGTCCGCGCGCTGCAAGAACAACACGGCCTCGTTGCTGATCGCCGGCTGCAGCGACTGCGTGTTGTACAGAAACGTCTCGACCTCGACGGTCTCTCCTGCGCGCAGCGAGCCTGTCACCGCGCGCGTCACGCGAAACGTCTCGAGCCGTTGATACTGCGACGGAGCGCGGGTCGATACGCGCGTCGCTTGCACGACGGCCTGGCTCTCGAGCACGAGCCCCGTGAGGTCGAAGTGCGGCATCCATCGAGCGTGCGCGGGCTGCGAGGACAGCGTCGCGAGCGTTGCAGCGGCGAGGGCGACCAGGGGGCGGACAAAGTGCATGGTAGCGGACTCCTGCTGCGGTCCATGTGCGCGCGAGGCGCGCAGACGTGACGGGCGATGGCGGTCGTTGCGCTATTTTTTGCGCTGCCCGTCGAGGCTCAGCCGCGTGCTCTTCGCGCCGCGCGGTCGCCAGCGCAGCGAGGCGCGGACGCCGTCGTCGGTGAGCGCGATGACGCCGTCGTCGTAGAGCTTGGCGGCGATCGTTCCGTGGGCGAGCGAGAGGTGGGCGGGGTCGAGCGCTTCGGGGTGTGCGTTGGCGTAGTCGTGGTCGAAGAGGTAGCGAGCGACGACGCGCTCGGGAGCCCACAGCACGCACTGCGCGAGCGACTCTTCGACGAGCAGCGCGTGCGCCGCGCGGTCGGTGTTGGCCACGAGCCACGCGAGCTCGTCGCCTTCGTCTGCGGGGCGCTCGCTCCAAGGCCAGTCGAAGCGCGGGCGGCTGCCTTCTCGCACCCTCGCGAGGTGGTAGCGCAGCGTCGCGGTCGCGACCTCGACGCTCGTCGGCTCGACGTAGCGGTCGCTGCGAAAACAAAACGTGACGAGCGTGACGGTCATGGTGAGCGCGATCGGTCGAAGTGAGCGCGCACTCGATCGAGCCACGTCGTGTTGACCGGGCCCTGCTCGAAGCGCGAGTACGACTCGTTGCCGCGAGCGTACGGCCGAGCGTTGACGAGAGACAGGTGCGCGCACACGTCCGTGCGGCAGCCAGACTCCGAGGCGTCGAAGATCCAGCGCTCGCTCTTGGGCGCGAGCGCGAGCGCCCCGGCGTCGGTCGCGTCACGGCTGAATCCATCGAGCCGCCGAGCGCGGTCTTCGACGCCGACAAAGAGCGCCCATCGAAGCCCTCTGCGTGCTGGCTCTGCCCACGAGCGCTCGGGGTCGCCGCGGATCGAGAGGTCTCCGTCGAGGTCGACGTACACGGTTCGCTCGGCGATCGGCGACGCGTTTGTGTTGGAAAAAGACCGGTGAAATAGCGCTCTCGCGACGTGCGCTCCGCTCGAGTGCGCCACGACGAGCAGCCGCGCGCGCGGGTCGCGAAGGGCGGGACCGATCGCCGCGAGCAGCGCCCCGAGGTCGAGCTCTTTGTCCCGATAGTCGACGGCGCGCGGTCCTTCGACGGCGAAGAGCGCGTCGAACCCCAGCTCGCCGAGCGCCGCGCGATCGAGCGCCTCGACCCAGCGCTGCGTGGACTCGGTGGTGATCCTCCATCCGGCCATCGCGACGAGGACGTTGCGCGGGCGAGGAGCGCAGCTTCGCGAGGAGATTCCCTGGGCGATCGAAGCCCACGGCGCGCACTCGCGTGGGGCGTCGCGCGCCTCTACGTCCGCCTCGACGTCGGGCGAGAGCGCGCTGTCGACGGCGCTGTCGTGCGCGCTGTCGAGCGAGACGCGCGCGTCGCTCTGAGCGACGTGCGCTCGTTTCGTACAGGCCACGAGCGCGAGCGCGATGAGGGGCAGCGAAGAGCGCATCGGAGATCGAACGGGAGTGTTGTACGGTAACTGCGTCGTGAGCGTGGAGTACAAGAAAGGCATCATCGAGAGCGTTCGCAGCGAGCTTCGCAAAGAGCTCGAGGCGATCGAGCGCGCGGCGAAGGACGCGTGGGAAGGGGCGACGCACGAAGAGAACCGCCCCGAGCACAACAAGGACATGCGCTCGACCGAGGCTTCGTACGTGGCGATCGGCCAGAGCGCGAGGGCGCGAGAGCTCGCCGAGGCGCTGGCGAAGCTCGCGGCGCTGAGGCTCGTCGCGTTCACCGAGAGCGACGCGATCGAGATGGGCGCGCTCGTGACGATCGAGGCGAGCGACGGGGCGTCGCAGCGGGTGCTCATCGTCCCCGCTGGGGGCGGAGTGACCGTGGGCGAGGGCGCCGCGCGCGTGCGCGCGGTGACTCCGCAAGCGCCGCTCGGAGAAGCGCTCGTCGGCGCTTCGGTGGGCGACGAGGTCACGGTGGCGGCGAAGCGGTACGAGATCGTCGCGGTCGAGTGACGACGGCGCGCTCGCTGAGTCCGAAAATGAAACCGTGATTCGCACGGTGACCGCATCGACACTGGCGCGTCGAGCTTTCATCCTGTGACGCATGTACGACGCGCTGATTTCCGCGACGTCATGGTGGATGCCGCGCCAGTGCTTCGGGCATGCAGAGCAAGCAGGGGACGATGAACAATCAAACTTATCGGCGCGCGTCGAACGCGGCGCTGCTCTTGGTTTCGCTTGCGACTCTCACAGCGTGCGGATCGACCGTGGTGCCGCGCGTCGACGGCGGGGCGATCGACGGTCGCGCGGACGCGGATGGCGCGACGATGGAGCCTCCTGCGGATGTGGTCGAACCCGTGGACGTGGTCGAGCCCGAGGACGTGGCGGACGTGATGGTTTCGCCCGTCATCGTCGCGAGGGCGATCGCGCCGCTCAGCACGAGCTCGGTCACGAGCCAGCGTCCGACGCTCTCGTGGTCGAACGCGCCAGGCTACGACGGCGTGCTCGTCGAGCTGAGCCGCTCACGCGACTTCTCGAGGGTCGCCTTCGCTCAGCGCCAACGCGGAACGACGCTTCGCCTCCCCGACGCCCTCGCGCCCGGCCTGTGGTTCTGGCGCTTGCGCGCCTGGAATTCAGCTGGCGAAACCGTGCGCGCGGACGTGAGCGCGCCGTGGTGGTTTCGCGTCGGGCATCGCAGCGCTGACGGTGACCGCGATCGAAGCTGGGGCACCGAGCTCGACGTCAACGGCGACGGCTTCGCAGACGTCGCGGTCGGAGCGTCTGCGTCGCAGCAGCGTCGAGGTCGTGTGGACGTGTATTACGGCGGCGCCGCAGGGCTCTCTGCGCGTCCGAGCGTCACGCTGGTGGGGCAGAGGGCCGGTGATCGCTTCGGCGCTTCTGTCGCGAGCGCTGGGGACATCAACGGCGACGGCTTCGCAGACCTCGTCGTCGGCGCGCCGGAGGCGAGCCCCGGCGAGCAGATCCGCGCGGGCCTCGCGATGGTCTATCTCGGCAGCGCTTCGGGGCTTTCTACGACTGCGGCGCGGACGATCGAAGGGCCGTCGCGAGACGCTCGGCTTGGCAACGACGTCGCGAGCGCGGGCGACGTCAACGGCGACGGGTTCGCAGACCTCGTCGTCGCCGCGTACAGCGCGACGGTCAACGGCCGCGCGGCGGCGGGCATGGTTCAGCTCTTTCACGGCAGCGCGATCGGGCTGCAGGCTGCTGTGACGAGGCTCGAGGGCTCGGCGCTCGGCGATATGTTCGGAGCGAGCGTCGCGGGGGCGGGCGACGTCAACGACGACGGCTTCGCGGACGTCGTGATCGGCGCTGCATCGACCGCGGGACTGCGCGTGGGGATCGCGCGCGTGTTTCACGGAAGCGCGGCGGGCGTCGAGACGCGTCCCGCGGTCGAGCTGCGCGGCGAGTCGGAGGGCGATTTGTTCGCCCAATCGCTCGCTGGCGCGGGGGACGTCAACGGCGACGGCTTCGCGGACATCGTGATCGGGGCTCGACAGGCGACGGTCACTCGTCGACTCGCGGTCGGCGTCGCGACCGTGTACTTGGGCGGGGCGATGGGCGTGGCGTCGATGCCAGCACAGACGCTCGACGGTGTGGATGAGTCCGATCGATTCGGCTGGTCGGTCTCGAGCGCGGGGGACGTCAACGGCGACGGCTTCGGGGACATCGTGATCGGCTCGGCTTCGGCGGGCAGCGATGCGCGCTCGGCGATCGCGGGCATCGCGAGCGTGTTTCACGGAGGTCGCGCGGGCGTCAGCTCCGTGGCCGATCGCACGCTCGAAGCGCCGGCGATGGTGGGCGGAGGCCTGTGCCGCCACTGCGCGTTTGGCTTCTCCGTCGCGGGCGCAGGAGACGTCAACGGCGATGGGTTCGGCGACGTGGTGGTGGGCGCGCCTGGGTGGGCTTCGGCGCTGTCCACTCCCCCGGCGGGGCCGACCGCGTTGTTCTCGGGCGGGGCGATGGGCGTGTCCGCGACGCCGGCGCACGTGCTGCGGACCGCGGAGGACTTCGATGAGTTCGGCTGCGACGTCGCGCGCTCGATGTTGCGGACGTCGTCCGACCTCACTTCTTGCTCATAAACGCCATGAACGCCGCGATGGTCTCGGGCGCGGTGAGGCGCTGAACGAAGAGCGCTCCTTCGCGAGAGAGCGCCTCTTTGACCGCGGCGCGCTGCGGCGCGCGCAGGAGGTCCTTGGTGATCTTCATCGCTTCGGCGGGCTTGGCGGCGAGGGTCTCTGCGATCTTCATCGCGCGCTTCTCGAGCTCTTCGCCGTCGAAGACGTGCGAGATGAGCCCTGCGCGCAGCGCGGCGTCCGAGTCGAACGCCTCGCCGGTCATGAGCCAGTACGCTGCCGTCGCGCGCCCTGCGATTTGCGGGAGGAGCAGCGAGCTTGCGCCTTCGGGGACGAGCCCGAGGTTGACGAAGGGCATGGCGAACTTCGCGCGCGTCGAAGCGAGCACGACGTCGCAGTGAAGGAGCAGGGTGGTGCCTACGCCGACGGCGGGTCCGTCGACCGCGGCGATGACGGGCTTCTCGAAATCCACCAGGGTCAACAAGAAGCGAAACACCGGTGAGTCTTCGCCCGAGGGCGGGTTCTGCAAGAAGTCACCGATGTCGTTGCCCGCGGTGAACACGCCGGGGTGGCCAACGAGCAGGACGGCCTTGCAGCTCTCGCTTGTTCGCGCGTCGACGAGCGCGTTGGTGAGCGCTTCGTACATGGCCAACGTGAGGGCGTTTTTCTTCTCGGGACGGTCGATGCGAACGACTCGAACCGCTCCTTCGTCTCGGACTGAAATCGACATGCGGCGCGTTGTACAACGGTCGCGTGCGGGAGTCGGTGCGCTATCGTTCTCTCCCCTCGCGCAACAGCGAGTCACTCGCCTGGAGGAACAGAGCATGTACGGTGGCGGCGGCGGTTATCCCCCTGGAGGCGGTCCTCCTGGTTATCCCCCTGGAGGGGCACCTCCTGGCTATCCTCCGGCGGGCGGTCCTCCCGGCTATCCGCAAGCGCCGCAGGGCAATCCGTACGGGACGCCGCCTGCGTATGCGCCGGGCGTCGCGCCGACGCCGTTCGGTGCCCCGGCGCAGTCGTTTGGAATGGTTCCTGGCGCGCCGTTCGGCGTCGATCCGATGACGGGCCTGCCGTTTTCGGACAAGGACAAGACCACGGCCGGGCTGCTGCAGCTCTTTTTGCTCGGTGCGGGCCGCATGTACATCGGCCACGTCGGGCTCGGGATCGCGCAGATCATCGTCTCGGTGTTGACCTGCGGCATTGGCGCGCTCTGGCCGTTCATCGACGGCATCATGATCCTCACGGGCAACGTCCGCGACGCGCAGGGCCGCCCGCTGCGCGGCTAGCGTTCGGTCGCGAGGGGGGCCTCGTTCCACGGGTGGGCCAGTGTTCTCGATGAGCACAGTGGGCGAGTGCGTTCACGAGCGCGATGGACGAGGGTTCACGAGCTCAGTGGGCGAGGGTTCTCACGAACTCAGTGGGCAAGGGTTCACGAGCTCAGTGGGCGAGGGCTCTCGCGAGTTCAGTGGACGAGTGCGCTCCCGAGCTCAGTGGACGAGGGTTCACCAGCACAGTGGGCGAGGACGGTGGCAACAAGTGCCACCGCAGGGCCTCGCTCGAAGACTCGCGACGAGTGAAGTGCCTCGACGATCTTCGATCATGGGAAAGCCAACCAACGTCACAAGAACGCTCGTGTACGACACCTCTGCCTGGGGTGTTGGCGACCGACGCTCCTCCTTTGCATTCGTCGCGAGTCTTCGAGCGAGGCCCTGCGGTGGCACTTGTTGCCACCGTCCTCGTCCACTGTGCTGGTGAACCCTCGTCCACTGAGCTCGTGAGCGCCCTTGCACACTGAGCGCGTGAGAGCCCTCGTCCACTGAACTCGTGAACCCTCGCCCATCGCGCTCGTGAACCCTCGCCCATCGCGCTCGTGAACCCTCGTCCATCGCACTCGTGAGAGCCCTCGCCCATCGCGCTCGCGAACCCTCGTCCACCGTCCTCCCCATCGCGCTTCGCTCACCGCAAGGGAGCCCCGCTGCGCCAACGCGCGCTGTACACGACGGCGCGCACGACCCAATCCGTCGTGCTGCCCATCCATACGCCGAGCAGCCCGAAGCCCAACGCGCGCGAGAAGAGCCAGGTCGCTGCGATGCGCACGACGAGCGCGCCGAGCAGCGAGACCGCGAAGGCCTCTCGCGTCGCGCCCGCGCCACGGACGCTCTGCGCGAGCACGACCCCGATCGCCATCGGCACCTGCGCGAGCGCCGCGAATCGAAGCACCGGAACCGCGATCGCCACGATCCTCGCGTCCCCGACGAACAGCCGCACCAGCGGCGTCGGAAACAGCGCGAACCCCAGCCCGAACAGCGCGAGTACCCACGCGCACTGCGCGGCGGTCAGCCACCCCGCGCGACGCGCTCCGTCGCGATCGTCCGCGCCCAGTCGCTGCGCCACGAGCGCGCCCGCTGCGACGGCGAACCCGTCCGCTGTGAGAAACGAGATGCTCTCGATCGCGAGCAGCGCTTGATTCGCGGCCATCGCGTCCGGCCCCTGCGCGGTCACGAAGCGCACGAACAGCAAGTAGCCGAGGTGATAGACGACGCGCTCGCCAAACGAGCCCGAAGCCACGCGAAAGAGCGCCGAGAACGCCGCGCGATCGAGCGGCGCTCGCCTCTCGTCGGGCTTCGTTCGCAGCGAGACCTTCGCGCTTAACCGCCAGAGCACCGCGAGCGCGAGCAGCGCCTCGAGCGCCCCCGCGATCACGCTCCCGAGCGCAGAGCCCGTGGCGCCCATGCGAGGGAGGCCGAGCTTGCCGAACACCAACACCCAGTTGGCGACGATGTTGACCGCGTTGGTGGCGATCCCGATCGCGAGCGGAGTGCGCGTGTCTCCCGCCGCTTGCAGCGCAGAGATCCCCGCGAGCCCCACGAAGAACAGCGGCATCGCGGGGAAGAACGCTCGCAAATAACTCACGGCGACGTCGGTCACCGCGGGGCCCGCTCCCTCGCCGAAGCCCCTCACCATCGCGGGCGCCAACAGCGCTCCGAGCGCTCCGACGATCGTGCCCAACGCGAGCGCGACCACCACCGACGCGCGCACTGCGGTCGTGGCTCCTTCACGATCGTTCGCTCCGATCGCGCGTCCCGTCACGGCGATCGTGCCGATCGAGAAGCTGCCGAACACCGCGAACATCGTCCACGTGAGCGGCCCTGCGCACTGCATCGCCGCGATCGCCGTGTCGTCGAAGTGCCCGAGCACCGCGCGGTCGATCACGAAGACCAGCGTCTGCAACAGCGAGTTGGCGACGGCCGGAGCGGCCAGCGCAAACACCGTCCGCGCGTTGATTGGCTCTGCATTCGCGGCGACCGGCGCTGTCACAGGCGCCATCTGCTAGCACAGAGCACGACAAGAGAAGTATCGTTCGTCACCGCGGTGGCTGGCTCCGACGTGATCACGCATGTGTTTCGGTGGGACCTCGACAAGACCTACCTGCACACGAATTTCGACACGGTCCTCGACCTGCTGCGCACTGCCGTCGAGAGCCCCGAGCGAAAGCGCACGGTGCCTGGCGCCGCCGCGTTGATGCGAGAGATCCGCGCCTCCGGTCGCGTGCGCGTCACCATCGTCTCGGGCTCTCCCGAGCAGATGCGCCGCTCGCTCGAAGCCAAGCTCAGGCTCGACGGCGTGCAGTGGGACGAGCTCGTGCTCAAGCCCAACCTGCGCAACATCTTGAAGGGGCGGTTTCGCGCGGTGCGAGAGCAGGTGGGGTACAAGCTCCCCGCGCTGCTCGACGCGCGAACGAGGGCGCCCGAGCGCGCGACAGAGACGCTCTTCGGCGACGACGCAGAAGCCGACGCGCTCGTGTATTCGCTGTACGCCGACGTGCTCGGAGGCCGCATCGGAGAGGACACGCTGCAAGCCGTGCTCGAGAAGGCCGGCGCGTACCCCGACGCGATCGCCTCGGTGCGAAAGCTCGTGGCCACGCTGCCGCGCACCGACCCCGTTCGCCGCATCTTTATCCACCTCGATCGCAAGAGCGACCCTACCTTCTTTCGTCGCTACGGCCCGCGCGTCGTGCCGATCGACAACTACTTTCAAGCCGCGCTCGTGCTCGTGTCGGATCACACGATCCCTGTCGAAGCAGGGCTCAGACACGCGGCGTCGCTGGTGATCGAGCACGACTTCGATGTCCCGGATCTGGTGGCGGTGGCCAGAGACGTCGTGGGGCGCGGGCACGTCACGGTCGAAGCGCTTCAGTCGTTGGTCGAGTGCGCGCGCGCCGTGAGCGAGCCGTTTCCGCTGGTCGCGTATCGTCGAGAGCAGCTCGCGAAGGGGCTGGAGTCGTGCATTCCGTACGTGTGCGCGCCGCCCGAAGAGGTCGCCGTCGACTACCTCGCCGCGTTCGCTGACGACCGCGCGCGATGGGAGGCCGCCAAGCTGCGAGCCAAGCGCGACGCTCAGTCGCGCTGAGCCCCTCGAGGGAAAAGTCCTCGCGCGCACAGCCCGTTGCGGGGCGCCGTCGCGACGCAATCGCGCGGTGTTGGACCGTGCCTCGCGCGGGTACTATCGTTCGGACGTGGTTCGAATGCGCCGTCGCTGCTCGATCTCAACGGCTGTCTTGATTTCGTGTGTCGCTGGCGTCCTCGTCGGGTGCGGCGCCAAGAGCGGCCTCGAGGCGCCGGACGTCTCGATGGACGCCGAGGTGGACGCCGCAGCGTTGAGCGACGTCGTGTCGGAGGACGCCGCGCCGCTCTGCATCGAGCCTGCGCAGGACGACGCGACGGTCGACCCGCTGCGCGTGAACCTCTCGATCGAAGCGCGCCTCGCCGCGGCGGACGTGCTGTTCGTCATCGACCGCACGGGATCGATGGCCGAAGAGATCGAGAACGTCCGCGCGAGCCTTCGCTCGGTGATCGTCCCTGGGCTCATTCGAACGATCCCCGACCTGAACCTCGGGCTCGTGACGTACGCGGATTTTCCCGTCGATCCGTTCGGTTCGAACGACGATCGGGCGTTCTCGCTCGAGCGTCCGATGGGGCGAGAGTTCACCGCGCTGCAGGGCGCTCTCGGCGCGGTGATGGCGCGCGGCGGAGGCGACAGCCCCGAGGCGCTCACCGAAGCGCTCTATCAAGTCGCGACCGGAGAAGGGCTGCGCGCCGATGGTCGCGCGCGGCAGTTCTGGATCGATCCTGCGGGCGGGTGTCGTGTTCCTGGCGTCGGGTACGCGTGCTTGCGACCGCGCGCGACGCCGATCATCGTCGCGGTCACCGACGCGCCGACGCACAACGGGCAGGGAAATCGCAGCCCGTACGAGCCGTTTCCGGTCGCGAGCGTCGACCGTCCGCACACGTACGCGCAGGCCGTCGCGGCGCTCAACACGACGCTCGGCGCGAAGGTCATCGGGATCAACTCGGGCGCGGGGATCGAGAACGGTCGCGCGGACCTCGAGGCGTTCGCCCGCGACACGCGCTCGCTCGGCGCTGACGGCCGCCCGCTCGTCTTCGACATCAACCCTGACGGAACGGGGCTGTCCGAGCAGGTCGTCTCGTCGGTCGCGCGCCTCGCCAACGAAGTCCGCCTCGACGTCTCTGCGCGCGCGGTGGACGGCGACGGCTCTGGGGGCGCGTCGTTTGTGCTCGGCGTCGTCGCGCTCTCGGCCACGCCGATGACCAACGTTCAGCGCATCGAGAACAACGTGTTCGTCGGGGTGATCCCGGGCACGCAGCTGCGCTTCGACCTGGTGATCGACCGCGCGCGGATCGTTCGTCGCGCGATGGCGCAGCGATACCTCATTCGCGTGGAATTTCTCGAAGGCGGGAGGCCCACGCTCGGCTCGCGCGACGTGCTGCTCTACGTCCCTGGGCTCAACGATCCGGCGTGCCCCACGATGTAGCCTCGCTACTCGTCCACTCGCTCGGGAACCACGATTTCGATCGCCCCCTCTCGATCAATCCCGCGCACGAAGTACCCGAGCGCGAGCGCCGCGCGAAGCTCTCGAGGCAGCGACGCGCTGAGCGCGAGCGAGCGCACGTCATCTCGGATGCCTTCGAGCTCGTCTTCGCACAGCGCCCTCCAACGCACCGCGCGGACCTGATCGCCGAAGTGCTCTCGCGCCAGCAATTCAACGGCGCTCGCCGCCGCGATGTCCGATCCGAACGCGATCACAGCCTCGATGGACGGCGGGTGCGAAGCCCACGCTGCAGGCGCCGCGGGTCGAACGTCGAAGCGCCCGCACTGCACCACGAAGTCACCGGCGCGAAGCGGCTCGGCGGCGCGAAACACTCGATTGAACGGCGATCGATTCGCGAGTCGATAGCGCCGGTTCGGGTCGGTCAGCCGCACCGAGACCGACGCGCCTGCGTCGAAGTCCGCGTGCACGATCCCGATGGGCTCTTCGAGCACGGGCGGACCCGCTTGAAAGAGCCGCGCGGCGTCGTCGAGCCAATCCGCCGGCAAAAATCCACGCGTCGCGAGCGTCTCCCACGCCTCTTGCGGGTCCTCGAGCCCCTCGATCGCCGATCGCACCTCGCGTGTTCGCGGTCTCTCGGGGCGAAACACTCTGCGCGCGAGCTCGTCGTCGTCGATCACTCGCCCCCATCGTACTCGACGGGGATGCGCGATAGATTCTCGACATGAAGTCTGTGCGCTATCCGAGCGAGTCGGTCGACGAGCTCAGCGCTCTGCTCGACGCGCGTCGCGAGGAGCACTCGAGCGTCCTGTCGCGCGACGAGCTCGCGGCGCTGCTCGACGTCGTCTTCTTCTCGAGCATGCACGAAGAAGAAGGGGCGCACGTTGTGTACGACGCGGTGGTGTTGAGCCGCGAGCAAGCGCGGCGCGCGGGGCTCGAGGCGTTCGAGTTCGCGCAGACGATCGCGTGCGAGCCGAGGAGGCTGGCGAAGCTCGCGCCTGCGACGGTGGTCGACCGCACGGCGATCGCCATCGAGCGCACCGAGCGCGCGATGGTGGTGTGGGGGATCGTCGAGCAGAAGCCCGAGCAACCGCTGCTCTCGCTGCGCGTGCGCGCGCCAGCGGTGCTGAGCGTCGAGCTCGGGGGTGACACGGTGTTTCGCTATTCGCGAGGGGCGTCGACGATCTCGGCGCAGGGCGAGGCGCCGGCGATCTTGGTGCATGTTCGCCGGGAGTTCGCCGCGGTCGGAGCGCTGGCGATGCTGGCGGACAAAATCACCGAGAAGCAGCACGGCGGCGCGCTGTTCGTATGGACTCGACCGATCGCGGACCCCGCCCTCGGCTTCGACGAGCTCCGCTATCGCACGAGCGGAACGGCGTCGAGCCTCGTCACGCGCTCGCTCGCCGGCTCGCAGCGCGAGCGCGAAGAAGCGGCGACGATCGTCGCGAGCCTGGCGTGCGTCGACGGCGCGGTGCTCTTGTCGCACGCGCTCGATGTCCTCGCGTTTGGAGCCTTCGTGCGCACACCCCCGCGCGACGCGCTCACGCCGCTCATCGACCCGTGGGAGCGGCCTCAACCGACGTCGGCGATGAAGGGCGCGCGGCACAAATCCGCGCTGTGGTTTTGCCAGAACGCTCCGCACACGCTCGCGCTCGTCGTCTCGCAAGACTCGGACGTGTCCATCTATCTTCGTCGCGGAGACTCGGTGATGGTGCAGCGCGATTTGCCGGTCAACGCGCTCTCGTCGCGGATCGGAAGGCGCTGACGATCCTTCGCGCCCTTCGGCGCAATCGTGTGCATCTGCGTGCATGCATCTTGCGGTCGCCCGCGATCGCATGCATATGTGTGCACATGAGCATTGTTTTGTCCCGCGCGAAACGGGCGCTGTTTCCTCTGTTCATCTTCGGGGCTCCGGCGGCGACGGGGGCGCTGATCTTCGGGCTCGGCGCTCCGCCGGCGTTGGCGATGACCGCGGTCGTCCTGCTCTCGTTGCTGCTGCTCGTGGCGCTCGAGCGTCGCGCCCCGTTTCGTCCCGAGTGGAGCGCGCGTCCTTTGGGCGAGACGCGCTCGGACCTCGCGTACATCGCGCTCGCGTCGGTCCCCGATCGCGCGGCGCGCCTTGGCGCCGAGTGGCTCGCGCTCGCGACGCTCTCGCTGTGTTGCGCGAGCGCCCCTCGGCTCTCTCTCGGCGAGGCGATCGCGCGCGGGCTCGTCGCGTTCTTGCTCGCGGACCTCGGCAAGTACGCGATCCATCGCGCCTCGCACGAGCGCCCGTGGCTGTGGCGCTTTCACCTCGCGCACCACCAGCCCGCGCGGATCGACGCGCTCAACGCCCTGCGATTGCACCCGGTGAACATCGCGTACAACGCCGCCTTCGACGGCGCGGCCATGGCCCTCTTGCGCGTCCCCGCGGGGATCGCCGCGGTGTTCGCTGCGCTGCGCGCGGTCGTCGGGCTCTTGCAGCACGCCAACGTCGAGATGGAGTCTGGGCGGCAGTGGCTCTTCAACGCTCCGAGCTATCACCGCACGCACCACGCGGCGGACGTCGCCGAGGCCAATCACAACTACGCCTCGACCTTGCTCGTGTGGGATCGCTTGTTCTCGACGCTGCTTCGCAAAGAAGCGCCCGCGCGCGTGGGAGTAGCGCCCTCGGATCACGAGCGGCCCGAGGGATATGTGGGCCAGACGCTCTATGCGTTTTGCGGCTCGAAGCTCCGAACGACCTGCCTGTTCGCGAAGGTTCGCTGGCTCGTCGCCTGAAGTTCAGCGCTTCTTTCGCAGGCCTGACGCGGGCACGACGGCCTCGCTCGGCGGGCAGCAGCGGAGCATCTGCGCGCGCGCTCTTGCGGCGATGTCCTCGAGCGTCGAGACGAAGCGCTCTCCGTCGAGCGAGAACAGCCGCTCGCGTCCGCGCCACTCGCTCTTGACGATCCCCGCGTCCTCGAGCGCCTTCAAGTGCCGCGAGATCACCGAGCGATCTTGCGGCAGGTGCTCTGCGAGGGCGCCGATGTTGCTCGTCCCTTCGAGCATGAGCACGCGCAGGACCTCGAGCCTCGACGGGTCGGTGATCGCGCGAAGAAACGGCGAGTCGAGGGTCGCGACCATCTCGGCTGCCGCGGCGCGAGCGTCACGCGTGGGGGATGCTGGCTTCATGGGTGTCCTTGCGTCTTGCGGCGATCGAGACCGCTGCCGCCGTGAGGTACATCAGCAGCCCGTACGCCGCCACGAGGATGGCGACGCGGCGCATCGCCGTGAGCTCGCTCGAGCGGAGCCCGGTTGGAAGGAAGACACGCCACGAGCAATCTCTTGGGAGATATCCCGAGACAACTCGCCGCGTGTCGCCAACCCGAGGCGGAGCCGTTGTCGTGATGAGGGCCAAGGTGAGGTTGCGCACGATCGTGAGCGCTGCGTTGGCGCCGCGCGGAGCTCCGCTGAGCGCGCCGACCGCCGCCGTGAGCGCCGCGAGCGAGGACATCGCGACGAGGGCGAGCGCCACGAGGGCGATCCCGATCAGCGCCGAGAGCATCGCGATCCCCGCTCCGAGCGTGAACACTCGGTCTTCTCTGCAACGAAGCCGAGTCGTCGCGCGGAAATAAAAGAGTGCATGCGTGTGCATGTGTGCACTCTTTTGTGATCCGGTCAACGACGCTGTCGCGAGCGTTTTGTCTCCTCGCAACATTTCGGGCGATGACAACCGCGTGTCGAAGCCCAGGAACTGCGCCATCTTCCGCCGACAGCCCCGCACGCAGACGTTGAGCGTCTGCAGCTCTGTCTGATACCTTCCCAACTCGCCGCGGCCACGCTACCGGCCGCGACCACTGAACTAAGCTTCGATGGCAACGACCTCCCGCTACGACGCGTTTCTGCATGCGTGTGACGAAATGCAGCGCCGGCGCGATCGCGTGGCGAAGCCTGTGCTCGAGTCGCTGGTCCAGCGGCACGTGGGCCCCGAGCTTCCGAGCGAAGCGCTTCTGTCTCACATCATCGCCGAGAGCCTCCTGACTCGCTTGGATCGCAAGCTCGTCGAGGCGAAGAACATCTATCTGCAGACCTTCGACATCCCGCAGATCGAGCTCTTCTATCGCATGTGCGAGAGCTATCCGCAGGTCCCGGCGGCGCACCGCGTGGCCAACGACTACCTCGCGGACGCGCTCAGGCAGTGCCGCGAAGCTTCGCTCTTCGAGATCGGCGTCGGTCGCGGCGTGCAGGTCTCGTCGTTGATCACCGAGCTGCAGCAGGACCCCGGGCACCTTCGGACGCTGAAGGTCCTCGCGCTCGACCCGGACAAGAGCAACCTCGAGCACTCGCAGCAGCGGGTCGAGGCGCTGCCGCGCGGGCCGATCGAGGTGACGTTTATCCCCGTGCACACGATGCTCGAGGCGATGCAGCCCTCGCAGTGGATCGAGCTGGCCAAGACCGCGGGGCACAACGTTGTGGTCAACAGCGCGTACACGCTGCATCACACGGTGCATCGGCCCAACGACACCGAGCTGCGCACGGACCTTTTGCGTCGGATCGCGCAGTTCTTCAGGCCGCAGCTCTTCACGCTGGTCGAGCCCAACGCGGACCACGACACCGAGGCGCTCGCCAAGCGCGTGGACGCGTGCTTCAAGCACTTCGGGACGGTGTTCGACCTGATCGATCGCGCGGACATCGCGCCCGAGACGAAGTTCGTCGTCAAAGAGAAGTTCTTCGGTCGAGAGATCCGCGACATCTTCGGCGTGAGCGACGCGTTTCGCTGCGAGCGCCACGAGAACTACGAGTCGTGGCTGTTTCGCTTCGCGAAGTCCGAGTGGACTCCGTATCCGCGCTCGATCGACCACAGCCTCAAGCTGCCGACGTATTGCACGGCGGACACGTCTCCGGGCCTCGTTCGGCTCGGCTACAACCAACAACCACTCATCGCCGTGTTCGCTTTCGAGTCACGCGGCGCTCGGACGGGAGTCGAGCAGTGAGCGGCAACGAACAGAGCGGGATGCTCGTGCACGGCTCGCTCATGGTGGGCTACGCGCAGGCCTGCAAGAACCTCAACATCGTCGCGGGGCGCGCGGCGCACACGTTCATCGACAAGCTCGAGATCAACAACTGGTATCCGCTCGAGCAGTGGCAAGAGCTCGAGCACCTGGTGCTGCGCTCGTACTCGCGCGTCGAGCCGATCCTCGTGCGCGTCGGCGTCGAGATGATGATGGGCTGGTACCACTTCGGGCCCGGTCGCAACCTCATCAAGAACGGCGCGGCGTTTCTGCACTTTCAGACCGGTTCGCAGGGCTTCACGTCGGTGGTGCAAGGCTCGCCAGAGCAGATCGGGACGTTCGATATGGACTTCTACGATCGCCGTCGAGGACGAGCTGTGATCCACTCGACGACGCCCTTCAATCGCTGGATGGAGCGAGGCGTGCTCATCGGTGGAATGAGCGCTCCCGGCGACCTCGACTACGTCGATGTGCTCGTCGGAGACGACCCCGACTTGCTCCACTGCGAGTTTCATTGATCCCCGCTCACACTCTCTCAAGGCCGGTGCGGACGTGACGCTCACGCTCGACGAAGTTCTCGCCCAGAACGACCCCAGCAAGCTCGAGCAGCTCTCGAAAGAAGACCTGCACAGGATGTTCTGGCGCTTCAAAGGCCAGCAAAAAGCCTGGGATCGTGACAAGGCATTCTGGCAGTCGACCAACGAGAATCTCAAGGTCGCCTACGAGCGATTGGATGAACAAGAGCGCGAGCTCGCCCGCGCGTACGGGATCATCCAAGAGGATCTCTCGGTCGCTCACAACGTGCAGCGCGCGCTGCTGCCTCGCGTGCTCGGAGAGATGTCCGATGAGATCGACATCGGCGTCTATCACAAGCAGCTGACCGAGGTCGGCGGCGACTACTACGACTTCTTTCGACTGCCGAACAACCGCTTCGCCATCGGGGTGTTCGACATCTCGGGCCACGGCGTCTCGAGCGCGCTCATCACGGCGTTTCTCAAAGCGCAGTTCATGCAGGTGATGGAGCACTTCGACAGCCCGCAGGGCATCGTCGAGTGGGTCAACCGCACGTCGTTCGACTTTCTGCGAGAGGTTCGCAAGTACGCGACGGTCAACCTGGTGACGTTCGACCCCGACGGGATTCGCTACGTCTCGGGCGGCGGATACGGCCTGTTGCTCCACGGCAACGAGCAGCATCAGTTCGAGAAGAAGAACCACTTTCTCGGGCTGCGGTTGAAGCCGTACCGCGAGTTCTCTCTGCCCTTCGGCAGCGGAGACCTCCTCGCGCTCTACACGGACGGCATGGTCGAAGCGCAGAACAAGGACGGGATCGATTACTCGGTCCGTCGCTTGAACGACGTGATCATCCGCAACCGCAACGAGTCATGCGAGGACATCGTCGCGCGCTGCGTAGAGGACTACAACGCGTTTCGCGCGCAGGACAGCGATGACATCACGCTCATCGTTTTGCGCCGTCGTTGAGCGCACGAAAGCGCCGGAGCCCTCATGACAGACACTCCCACTGAGACCGTGATCGAGCCGAGCGTCGAGGCGTCCCTGCCGCGCGCGAACGTCTCGTTTGCGATCGAGATCAGCCCGCTCGCGACGGTGGTCGGCGACCTGCCGACGGTGGTCGCAGAGTTCTCTCTCTCGCTCGTCGCGCTGTTCTACCCGATGACCTTGGCGAACAAGGCCAACGTGGTTGTGACCGAGCTCGTGCAAAACATCGTCGAGAACGTCTCGCAGCCCGATTCGTCGGGCTCGATCAAGCTCGCGATCGACGGAAAAGACCTGGTGATCTCCGTTACCAACTCCGCCTCCGAAGAGGCCGCGTCGAAGGTGCGCGCCAAGATCGCCGCGCTCGGAACGCCCGCTGAAGCGAAGAAGCTGCTCGCGCAGACGATCCGCGAGCGCAGACCGCAGAGGCTCAAAGGGGGGCTCGGCTTGATCCGCTTGGTGGCCGAGAACCGATTCACCCTCTCCAGTGACTTTCAAGACGGACGGCTCACCGTGTCCGCTCGCTACCCGCTCGAAGGCTGAAATTCCGATGAAGATCCTGACCTATGGCGAGATCATGGACGGCGGCGCGAGCGTGTTTCACTCGGTCGCGAAGCTCGACGGCTCGCGGCTGTTCGTCACGTTCGAGGGCGTCATCCGCATCGACAACCCGTACCGCTTCCTCGAGCCGTACCTCCAAGAGCTCGACAAGACGTTGCCCGAGCAGTCCGTGAGCGAGAGCGTGATCGATTTCGCGCAGCTCAAGTTCTGCAACTCCAACGGCTTCTACGTGATCATGGACATCGTCGAGGCCGTCTATCGCCACGCGAAGGGCAACGTCACCGTGCGCCGCGTTCGCGACGATGATTGGCAGCAAGAGACGCTGCCCATCTTGCTCAATCTCGACGAAGACGCGATCGCCCAGCGCACCTCGTTCGAAGAGGTCCGCGCTCTGTAACGGCGTGCAGTTCTGCCAGTTCTTGTGGGTTTCTGCGGGCGGGGCGTACGCTATGCGGGTCCATGCAGAGCCCACCTGACCTGTCCAACGGCGCGATCTTCGCTCGCCACTACCGCGTGTTGAGCCGGTTGGCCGAAGGCGGAATGGGCGTCGTCTACCTCGTCGAGCAGGTCTCGACGCACAAGCAGCGGGCGCTCAAAGTGATGCAGCCCGCGCTCGTGCGCGACCCCAAGCACCGCGAGAGATTTCTGCAAGAAGCCTGGGTCGCGAGCCAGATCGAGAGCGACCACGTCGTCGAAGTGGTGGACGCTGGGGTCGATGAGGACTCGGGGGTTCCGTTCATCGCGATGGAGCTGTTGCGTGGGATGACCCTCGCCGAGCGCGTCGACACGCAGGGGGCGCTCAGCTTCGAGATCGCGCGCGAGGTGTTTCGTCAGATCCGCCACCCGCTCGAGCAAGCGCACCGCATCGGCCTCGTGCACCGAGACCTCAAGCCCGAGAACGTCTACCTCGCGCAGGCCCGGCGCATGGACGTCCCGTTCACGACCAAGCTGCTCGACTTCGGGATCTCGAAGTGGATCCAAGAGGCGCGCACAGCAGCAGCGAATTCGCAGGTGATCGGCTCGCCGTTCTGGATGGCGCCCGAGCAGCTCGAGCACGGCTCGCGCATCGCGCCCGCGACGGACGTGTGGGCGCTGGGGCTCATCGCGTTCTACTCGCTCACGCAAAAGGTCTATTGGCGCACCGCCAACTCCGAGGGCGGAAGCATCTCGTCGTTTATCTACGAGCTCGTCGCCGAGCCGCTCATCCCCGCGTCGCAGCGCGCGAGGGACATCGGCGTCGATCGCCCGCTTCCCGAAGGGTTCGACGAGTGGTTCGCTCGCGCCGTGGTGCGCAAGAGCGACGGGCGCTTTCTCAACGCCGGCGAAGCGCTCGGCGCGCTCGATGAAGTGTTCATTCGCTCGGGCGCGGTGCTCGCGGTGAGCGCCGATCGCTCGGGAGGATTTCGCGCGGTGGACGCTCGATCGCTCTCGGCCATCGACGCGACGCCCGCGACCGCGCCGCCCGAGCTCACCGGGCCCGTTCCTCTCTCGCGACAGGCCAGCGCGCGGCCCGAAGAGGGAGCGCGCGTCGCCTCCATGCCCCCTCCTCCGAGCGCGCCTGCGCCGGTCGCTCCCTCGGTGAAGCCCGCTCCCCCGCAGGCGCCGATCCCCGCCACCACCGGCCCCGACGTCTACCTCAGCGAGACGAGCTACACGCTCGCGCGCGACAGCCAGGTCGATCGCGTCATGGGGACGTCCACGCGACGCACGCTCTTCGAAGCGGCCATGGCCCGCAACGACGTCGAGACCGCGCGCATCGCCGCGCAAGCGATCGTCCTGCGCGAAGGCGAGTCCCCCGCCAGCGCCGAGGCGCGCGCGTTTCTCGGGCGAACGGCGGTCCCCTCGCTCGTGATCCCCCAGGGCCACGTCTCCGAGAACGCCTGGCTCGAGCAGCTCCTGCCAACTCCTGCCACGTTCGCTCCCATGGCGAAGCTGCTCGCGAGGGTGGTGCCCGTCGCGTACCGCGGCGTCGCCAAGAGCGCGCGCGACTGCGGCCTGCAAGAGCGCGAGCGCGTCGACCCCATGTCGAGCTCGGCCGCCGTCCTTCGCGCGATCAACCCGCTGCACCAGGCGATGCTCCACGCAGGCACGGCGTTCGACATCGCCACGATGCCCACGCTCTATTACCGAAGCACGCAGAGCACGCCGCTCCAGTGCGTCGCGAGCGACCCGTGGAGCACCCTCGTCGGCTCGTGGGCCCTCGGCCAGCCAGCGCCCTCGGCGCTCGTTCGCGCGTTCGTCGCGGGCCGGCACATCGCGTACTACCGCCCCGAGCACTACGCGCGCGTGCTGTACCCCACGGACGAGGCGATGCAACGCTTCCTTGACGGGCTGCAGACCATCGCTCGCGGCGCGTCGGACTTCGGCGACGACCCTGCGCTGCGCGCGGTCAACGAGCGCTTTCGCCGCGGCGAAAAAGCGCACGACGAGCTCGTCTCGCTCGTGAGCGCCTCGCGCTACATCGACCCTCGCGCCTACGCTCGCGCCAGCGATTGCGCCGTCGTCCGCGCGGGGATGCTCCTGTGCGCGGACCTCTTCTCCGTGCGCGACTCGCTCTCGGTCGCGCCCGGCGTCGCGGTCTTGCAAGGGGTCACCGACCTCGTCGAAGACGTCGCGTCCTTCGCGGTGAGCGACGGGTTCACGCAGCTTCGTCGCGAGCTCGTCGGTCGTCGTTGATTGCGTGTGCCGTGAATCAACACGGCGCTCGAATACGGGTGATGGTTTTCAAAGACCTCGCGCGAGGACAACGATGCCCGTCTCGGACTCGAACATCACCGTCAAGCTCCGCTGCCTCGTGGGCGGGCGAGACGAGCTCGTCGTCATCGTGTGCCCTGGCGAAGAGCGGCTCGGGGCGCTGCTCTCTCGCGTAGCTCCCGAGTGCGCGATCGACCCGCGCGCGCCGTTGCCCGCGCGAAAGAGCTGGATCATCGCGACGCCCAACGGGAGCTGGTACGCGCAGGGGCCCTTCGCGTGCGATGTGCGAGTCGAGTCGATCGCCAACGGAGCGAGCGAGGTCGAGCTCTGCCTCGAGCACACGGACCTGTGCATGCACGGCTCGCCAGGGGTGCGAGGGCACGGGTTTCTCTGCGGCTGGTGCTGATCGCGCGTCGCGAGCACCCTGACAACCCTGTCGGACCGTGCTCTCGATGTCGCGGTGGCGGGGCTTCGATGCGGCACTTCGCTTGAAAATTCACTGGGCGTATCGGTGGCCCGAGCGCTGCAGAGAAGCGCTGCCTTCCCGATGCGATCCTTTCTTCACTTCACTTCAACCTTCGCGATCGCAGCGATGGCCGCCTCTGCTCTGTTGCTCGACGCGAACGCGGCGAGCGCGTGCGGAGGCTGTTTCGCTCCGGTCCCTCCTTCGCCCGAGCGCGCGCAGATCGTCACGGATCACCGCATGGTGCTCGCGCTCTCGCAGCGGCAGACGACGCTGTGGGATCAGATTCGCTACACGGGCGCGCCCGAGGACTTCGTCTGGGTCTTGCCTGTCGCCGACGCAGGGACGCTGCAAATTGGCCTCGCGGACAACGCCTTCGTCGACGCGATCGACACGTACGGAGCGCCCTTCGTCACCGCGGATCTGCCCGAGTGTTGGCGGCGATTTCGGCTCACTCCGCGCATCGTCGACTCGGGCGTGTTCGTGGGCTGCGGCGCTTCGCCTGCGGAGTCGGGCGGCTTCGGCGCGATGCCGGGCGTCGACAGCACGCGCGTGGGGCGCGACGGCGAAGCGGTGGTGGGCCCGTACGCCGTCAACGTGATCTCCACCGAGAGCGGCGGAATGCAGCTCGACGCGTGGCTCCGCGCGCACAACTACGCGATCCCGTCGACCACGCGCTCGGCGATCGATTACTACGTCAATCTCCAGTTCGATTTCATCATCCTGCGCCTGCGCCCCGGCGTCGGAATCCAGCAAATGCAGCCCGTGCGCATCACCACGCGCGGGTACATGCCCATGCTGCCGTTGCGGATGATCTCTGCGGGCATCGGAGACAAAGTGGGGCTCACGCTCTCGGTGATCGCCGCGGGCCGAGTCGAAGCGCAGGGCTACACCAACGCCGTGATCGACGAGCGAGACCTCACCTTCGACTACGCGCGCAATCGCTCGAACTGGCGCGACGTGTACCAGCGCGCGCTCGAGCGTCGACGCGGACGAACGTGGGTGGTCGAGAGCGTGCAGAACCTCGTTCCGCAGCAGTTGACCTATGGAGGATCGGCGCCGCCGAGGATGCCGCCTCCCGAGGTGATGACGCTCGATGGATCGACGCGCGAGGACGGCTCGCACGACGGCGCGGTGATCGATCGCGACGGCGATCTGCTCGACGTGCAGCTCGTCGACGACGCAGGACCGAGCTCCGATGTGCTCGTGTGGGACGCGAGCGACGTGCTCGGAGACGACGTCGTGACGATGGGCGACGGCTCGCTCTCGATCACGGACGCGATGACCGTGACGGACTCGGGCGGAATGACCATGCAGCAGTGGGAGCCGTACATCGATCGGCGCTACGCGTTTTCGGGGCTCGATGGCCGCGCGGTGCTGACGCGAATGCGCGCCGAGCTGCGCTTCGATGACCTCGATGGCGATCTCGTGCTCGATGGGTCGTCGGGGCCGCTCGTTCCCGTCGAGTACGTCGCGCCGACGTTGCTCAACCCGCCCGCGTGTCCGCGCACTTCATCGTGCGCCGTGATCGGAACGACCGCGCCCCTCGCGCTCGAAGCGTTGGGCATCGCGTCGATCGTGATGATCGTCCGTCGTCGCCGTCGCGCGAAAGCGCAGTGACGCCGCCCCCACGTGCGGTGCAGTCGCGGCCCCCACGTGCGCTGCCGCGCGCCCGTTTGGCAGCCCCCACCCGCGCTGCCGCGCGCCCGTTTGGCAGCCCCCACCCGCGCTGCCGCGCGCCCGTTTGGCAGCCCCCACCCGCGCTGCCGCGCGCCCGTTTGGCAGCCCCCACCCGCGCTGCCGCGCGCCCCGCCCCCGCATAGCGAGGGCGGCGGCTCTGCATTGGGAAAACAGCGGTAGAATCGTCGTCGTTGATCGCATGGAGTCCTTGCTCTGCAAGGCCTCTTCGATTCGCGACTCTGCTCTCGTCGTTGCAGAGAGAGACAAACGGCGAAGCGCTCAGTCCCTGCAGAGCAGGGACTCCGCGCGATCAACGACGACGATTCTACCGCTGTTTTCCCAATGCAGAGCCGCCGCCCTCGCTATGCGGGGGCGGGGCGCGCGGCAGCGCGGGTGGGGGCTGCCAAACGGGCGCGCGGCAGCGCGGGTGGGGGCTGCCAAACGGGCGCGCGGCAGCGCGGGTGGGGGCTGCCAAACGGGCGCGCGGCAGCGCGGGTGGGGGCCGCGACTCGATGCTCGGGCGGGCGCGTGCTACCGCGAGCCCTGACAGACGCGCGCGGTCGGGCACGAAGCGCAGATGCCGTCGGGCAGCGACCAGGTCTCGTGGCAGATGCGCAGCTCTCCGCCGATGCGTCGCAGGCGAATGAGGTACACGCCGCGCAGCTCTTGGCAGCCGATGTCGGGGTTGCGATCGACGCGCACTTCGCGCGCTTGCGCCCGGACGTCGTAGATCTTTCCCGTCGCGCCGACGGCGTTGATGCACGAGGCGGGGACGCGCTCGCTGAGCTCGGGGTTGCGCTCGCGATAGCGCGATCGAGACCAATCGAACTCGAGCTCGGTGCCGGGCGTCGTCATGAGCTGACGCCAGTACGTGCGGATGTTCTCTCGCGAGGCGAGCCCGTTCGAGCCGTGAAACTGCACGATTTCTGCGTAAAACTGCTCGACCGGAATCCTCCCTCGCGTGCTCACGATCGCCTGCTCCCACCGCGGCAAGAGCAGCGAGAGCTCGCCGTTGCTCGAGAGCGCGAAGGTTCCGTCGGAGTTCGGCCTGGGTTCGTTCGGGCCTCCGTCGCGGTGCGTTCGCGGAGGGTTGGTGATCGGGCGGTTGGGCGTCGGGGATCGCGTCGCGAGGTAGCCGCCGATGCCCAACGCGCCGACGGCAAGGACGCCTACGGTCGCGAAGAGCGCGGTTTTTCCCGATGATTTCTCGATTCCGCGGACGACGGCGACCGGCGCGCTGCCGTTGGCGTCCGACGAGCGCACGGCGCTGTTGCGGCCCGAGACGTTGGCGGGCTTCGATGATTGCGAGGCGCTCGACTGGTGCGACGTGTTCGAGTGCGCGAGCGACTCGTAGCTCGACGACTCTTCTTCGGGGTCCACCGGCGGCGGAAGCGCCCGCACTCTTCCCGCCGCTTCGAGCAGCGGAACGAGCTCTTCTCTCAGCGTCGTCGCGCTCGCCGGCCGCTGCGTCGGGTCCTTCGAGAGGCAGCGATCGACGAGGTTGGCCAGGGGCTTGGGCAGGTCCGCGGCGATGTCCGCGAGCCGCGCGTGCGAGCCGGGCCCTGCGATTTGTGCGAGCAGCGCGAAGGTCTCTCCGCGAAACGGACGAAAGCCCACGAGGCACTCGTGCAGCAGAACGCCGACGCTCCACAGGTCCGAGCGAGCCGTCGCCGCGCGCGCGTTGCGCATCTGCTCGGGGGCCATGTACGCGGGCGTCCCGATCACGTAGCCCGAGCGCGTGCGGCTGTCTTCTCCGACGGCCTTGGCGATGCCGAAATCGAGCAGCTTCACCGTGGGGCGATCGCCCAGCAAAAAGATGTTCGCCGGCTTGAGATCACGGTGAATGAAGCCTGCTGCGTGCATGGCCGCGAGGCAGTCGAGCAGCTGGTCCATGATCACCGCGAGCTTCGCGGGCTGCACGACCTGCTCGCGCTTGATCACGTCGCCGAGGGTCTCGCCCTCGAGCAGCTCCATGACCATCCACGGCGTTCCGTTCGGCTCGACGCCGACGTCGAACACGTCGACGATGTTCGGGTGACCGATCTTCGACGGGGCGCTCGCCTCGCGGTCGAAGCGCTCGATGGCCTCGGGCGGAAGGCTGTCCCGCTTGTCCAAGACCTTGATCGCGTAGCGCTTGCCGACCTTGACGTGCTCGCACTCGTACACGGCGCCCATCCCGCCTTCGCCGAGCTTGCGGCGAATGCGAAAGCGCTCAGCGACAATGGCTCCGGGTTCGAGCATGAGATGCGAAGGGCTGAGGCGATGCGGGGCGGTGTTGGCCAGAGGCTCGGCGGCGCCAGAAGTCGAGGCTTGGTCGTGAGCAGTCCTGCGAAATATGCGACGCAGGAGGGAGATCTTCCCTACCACGGTGAGGGGGCCGCGGGTAGGGGTGCGTTCTTTTCCCACTCGAAGCGTCAGACTTTTCGCCTGTGAATCTCCGTTGAAACGCGCGCGCTGCGCCCTTCTTTTGTGAGAGGCACCGGTGTTAGCCTCGCGAAAGAAGTTCGCTTCGGTGCCGAAGTTGCGCCACGCGCGGTGCGCGCCACGTGAGGTTGCTCGATGCGAACGCGACGGAGGCTCCGCATGGTCCGGTCGCGAGAGAGAACCCCCAACGCGATGCGACGCGCTCGATGGTTGAGCTCGTTGATGGTCGGCGTCGCTGCAGCGTGCAGCAACCCGAACGAGATTCCCGCCAACCCCGAGCAACGCCCTGGTGATCCAGGGGGCGCGGTCGCTCCGGCGCCCACGAACTCGAGCGCCACGTGCGCTCCGCAGAGCGTGGACGCCACGCGCTATCTGCGGCAGCTCTCGCTCGACCTGCGAGGCCGTCCGCCGAGCACAGAAGAGCTCGCGCGCGTCGAGGCCGAAGGGCGCGTGCCAGACGAGCTGATCGACGCGATGCTCTCGAGCCGCGAGTTTATCCAGCGCGCGAAGGACTGGCACGCAGAGCTTCTGTGGCCGACGCTCGATGGCTTTCGCATCTCGACGACGGACCTGACGGCGTTCGATCCGAACATGACGACGGGCGCGGTCGGCGCGGCGTTTTCGCCGGACCCCGAGCTCATCAACGCGGACGGACGCGCGCGGCACCCGAACGGCGTCGTCGCGATTCGCTACAACGGGACCGGCGATCGCGTGCTTCGTGGCGGCACGGGCTCGACGTTCTGCGACGGTCGTCGCGGCGCTCCGTACGAGTACCCCGAGCCAGCGCCGCGCGGATCGGCGCAGCCGACGTACACGATCACGCAGAGCGACGGAAGCTCGGTCACGCGCGCGTACTACGACGACGACGGCGGGCCGCTGCCGATCCTCGACGGCGAGCACTGCCCCAATTACTGCACGACCGTGGCGCCGACGGCGCTTCCTTCGGGTCGCGAGGTGCGGATCATTCGTCCGGCGAGCGGCGGACGCGGGCCGCTGTGCCAGGTGGTGGCCACCTCGGGTGCCGGATCGCGCACGTCGGCGGACTTCAACGCGCAAGTGCTGGTGGGCTCGACGGTGACCGCGCCGTCGAGCTGGTCTGCGACTGCGCCGGCGATTTCAGCGGGCGGCTGCGTCAACCCGGGCGATGTGTGCGAGTGCCCCTCGGACCCCGGCGGCACGGCCACCGCGATGGGAACGCAGTTTCGCATCGACGCTCCGCCTACGGGCTGGGCCGTCGCGGGGCTCGATCGTCCTCCGACGGGCACGGGCGCCTCTCGCCGCGTGTACACCTGTCCTCCCTGGGCTCCGTACCGCGTCGTGAACACTTGCGACAACATGCCCTACACAGGGCCCGACGACTCGCTGAAGATCCGCCGCGAAGGCACTCGCGTCGTCCGCGATTGGTACTGGGCCTCTGGGCAAGAGCTTCGCGTGTGCGCCTACGACGCGAGCGCGCGCACCAACAGCACGCGCAACGGACAAGCCTGCGACACGACGTACAGCGGTCGCCGCGACACCACGTGCGGCTGCGGCCCGCGCGGGCAGTACTGCATGCCCTCGATCGGCGTCTCGCAGAACACGGATCTGGCCTCGCAAACGCAGAGCCGCGTGCGCGACTCGCTCAACGCTGAGCCGCTCGAAATCGTGGGCAGCGTCGTCGACCGCGGCGAGGACTACTACAACATCTTCACGACGCGCCGGTCCTTCGTGAACGGCGCGCTGCGCAACCTCTACGAGAACCAGATCAACTCGGTGCAGGGCATCGAGATGCAGGCGCCCGCGCCGATGAGCGCGATGCCGCAGGCGGCGTTCAGCGACGACACGTGGCGCGAGTTTGTGCGCGGCCCCGAGCACTCGGGCGTGCTGACGACCGCTGCGTATCTCGGGCGGTTTCCGACGTGGCGCTCGCGCGTGGCGCAGTTTCGCATCGCGTTCATGTGCAAGGCGTTTACGCCGGGCAGCGATCACGTTCCGTCGCCCTCGGACCCGTGCACGCGCGAGCCCAACCTCGCGGCGCGCTGCGGGTGCCAGAACTGCCACGCGGCGATCGAGCCGATGACGGCGTACTTCGCGCGATGGGCCGAGCGCTCGACGCGCTACCTCAGTCCGCTGGAGTTTCCGCAGTTCGACGCCAACTGCGCGCAGTGCGCGTTGCGCGGCATCGGCTGCACGACCCGCTGCCGCACGCAGTACGTGACGGACACCGTGGACGCCGACGGCGCGCGCTTCGCCGGAACGCTCCGCGGCTTTCTCTATCGCCGCGCCGAAGAGATGTCGCGCGTCGAAGAGGGCCCCTCGGGCCTCGTGGCGAGCGCGCTCGCGTCGGGAGAGCTGCAGTCCTGCACCGTGCGCAACGCGTGGAAGCAGCTCGTGAATCGCCCCATGACCGAGAGCGAGATGCGCACGCTGTTGCCCGGGCTCTCGGCGTCCTTCGATCAGAGCCACCACAACTACCGCGCGCTCGTGCGAGCGATCGTGACCTCGGCCACCTACCGGAGGGTCGACTGATGTCCTCGATGCGAACGATGGCCTCTCTCACTCTGCTCGCGCTCGCTGTGGGCGCGTGCTCGGCGCAGCCAGTGGCGCGCAACCCCGTCAACGATCCGCCTGCGCAAACGCAGGGGACGACGTCGGTGGTGGACCCGTCGATGCTGCCCGCGGGGCACCCTGTGGTGCCCATCGCGGACCCGATTGAAAACGCGAACCACGTGGGTCGCGCGCCGCGACGGTTGTCCGTCGATCAGCTGCGCGCCTCGCTCTTGGCGGTGACGGGCTACACGTGGGTCGGGAGCCGATCGGTCCCCGATCCTTCGGCTCCGTCGGGGACGCGCACCGTGCCCAACGCCGACATGCTCGAGGCGCTCGCGGGAACCCTCGGCCGCGCGGACTTTCTCACGACCACTTCGCACGCGATCGATCCGGCGGTGACCTTCTCGAAGCTCGCCAGCGACGCCGCGCGCATCGCGTGCCGGCAGTCGGTGGCGGACGACGCGGATCAACCCGACGCTGCGCGGCGACGGCTGCTTCGTGAGGTGGCTCCGACGGTGACGTGGATGGCGGACGAGGCGGCGATTCGTCGCAACGTCGTGTACATGGCGCGTCGGTTCTGGGGCCGAACGCTCGCGGCGGACAGCGCCGAGGTGACGGCGATCGCGACGGTGTTTCGCACGGCGTCGACGACGCCCGAGGTGCGCGAGGGTTCGCGCGTCACGCGCCCCGCGGGATCCCCCGTGGACGGCTGGAGAGCGGTCTGCATCGCGATGGCGACGGACCCGCAATTTCTCACGTACTGAGCGGTCGAGCGGGTGAAGCCATGACGAGTGATCGCAAGAACAAGGGAATCCAAGCGACGCGCAGGCAGCTCCTCGCTGCGACGGGCGCCGCTGTCACCGCGGGGATGGCCGCGCGCTTCGGGATCGGCGGGATCGCGCACGCGCAGATGCGCGCGATGGTCGAGAGCAAGCGCCGCTTCGTGTTCTGCTACTTTCCGGGCGGCTGGGATCAGCTGCTCTTTCTCGACCCGCGCGACCCCTCGGTGTTCACCGAAGAGCAGCGCGGGATGACGCTCACGGACGTGCGCTACGAGCAGCTGGCGAACTCGCAGTTCGGAACGCGCTTGTTGCGCCCGGACGTCGGCGGAATGCCCGGCAACATTTCGTTTGGCCCCGCCGCGGTGAAGTTCAACGGCGACGGCTCTGCGCGCGGCCCGGACATCCGCGAGCACGCGAACAAGATCGCGATCGTGCGCGGCATCAACATGGGCACCGTCGCGCACGAAGTGGGCTATCGCTTCTTCAACACTGGGACGTTTCCCGCGGGAAACTCCGCGCGCGGATCGAGCGTCGCCACGCAGATCGCCGCGATGCTCGGGACGCTCGAGTCGAGCCCCATCGCCGCGCTCCCCACGCTCTCGCTTCGCGTCGAGGCCTACAACGAGAGCATGCCCGGCCGCTATTCAGCGCTCAGGGTCAACTCGATCGGCGACCTGCTTCAAGTGCTCAACCGCGACGGGGCGATGCTCGAGCACAGCTCGGTCGAGACGGCGTTCGACGAGTTCGCGGCCACCGAGCGCCCTTGCGAGGTCAACGTGTACGACCGGCGCGGCGTGCTCTCGCGCATGCGCGAGGCGCAGGGGACGGCGCAGTCGATCATCCGCGCGAACCTCGCGGCGAAGTTCGACTTCCTCACGGACTCGACGGACATGGCGATTCAAGCCGACCGCGTCGCGACGCGGCGACAGTACGGCGAGTACATCAACCCGGGCTACGCGTTGACCGCGGGCGACGCGGGGACGCCGGGCGCTCGCGCGGCGCTCGCGGCGTTGGCGATCAAGTCCGGCGTCGCGCAGTGCGTCTCGGTGATGATCGGCGACAGCACGGACACGCACTTCTCGAACAACCTCGACCACGCCAATCGCTTGTATCCGGGCGTCGCGTCGCTCGCGGCGCTGATCGATGATCTGGCGAGCAGCACCATCGGGCCGGGCCACGGTCTGCCCGAGGGTGACAAGTGGCTCGATCACACGACGATCGTCGCGTTCAGCGAGTTCTCGCGCACGCCGCTGATGAACCAGTTCGGCGGACGCGATCACCACCTCGCGAGCTCGTGCCTCATCGCCGGCGCAGGGATCCGCGGAAACACCGTCGTCGGCGAGTCCGGTCGCGTCGCGATGGGCATCGGTCTGTGGGACTTCGTCAACAACCGCGCGACCGACAGCCCCGAGCAAGGGCGCGCCATCATGCCGCCGGACATCGCCGCGACGCTCATCGCGTCGACGGGCTTCGACCCTGGAGACCACCGCTTCGACGCGGCCATCGCGCGCGCGACGAAGCTGGCTCCGCTGGTCGCAGGCTGAGTTCGCGAGACGAATTACAGGGAGTTCGCGCTCGCTCAGGGGGACGTTCATTCGGTACATTCTCGACTCATGCGAGCGAGTCGATGCTTCTCTTTGCTGGCGGTCGCTGGGCTCTCGACAGCGACCGCGTGCAGCCCGATGCAGCCTGCGCCGAGCGACGTGTTCGTCCCCGACGTGGCGCTCGAAGATCGAGTGTTCACCTGCGATCCGCTTCGCATCGAGCCGAGCGCCGCGCGCGTGGCCACCGATCGCGCGCTGACGCTGCGGGTGGTCGGCGGCTCGGGGATCGCTCCGGTGCGCATCGAGGGAGAGACGCTCGGCGCCTACGTCGAGCCCGGCGGAGGATTTCGCGCGGGCTCTCGCGCGGGGATGGTCACCGTCGTCGCGACCGACTCGAACTGCAACCTCACCGCGCGCGCGACCGTTGAAATCGTGGGCCCGTTTTCAGTCGCGCCCGAGCGCGCCACGGTGATGCGCGGGGGCATGGCGACCTTCGCCGCGCAGAACGTGATCGGCCCGCTTCGCTACGAGATCTACGCGCGTCCCGCGGGCGCGGGCGCGATGGGATCGATTACGAACGCCGGTGTTTTTACAGCGGGAAACGTGGATGGCGAGTACCAGATCGTCGCCACGGACGACGGCGCGCAGAAGAGCGCTCGGCTCGTGGTGGAGGTCGGCGCTGGCGCCGCGCTTCGGCCGAGGGTGGCGGTGCTCGCGGTGCCTTCGGGCGGGCGCGTGCGGATCGACCTCGAGGGAGGCTCGGGGAGCTATCGCTACGCGGTGGCGGACATGACGCGCGGTCGCGTCGTCGAAGAGGCCGGTCGCGCGTACTTCGAGGCGACGGGCGCGCGGGGATCGACGGACGTAACGGTGACCGACGCGGCCTCGAGCGAGACGACGCGCGTGCGCGTGCTCGTTGGAGAAGAGGTCTCTCCGGCGCCGCAGCGAAGAGGCTTGCAGACGCAAGCGGGCGACCTCGCGGTGGGCGACGTGAACGGTGATGGTCGCGCGGACCTGATCGTGGGGCACGCAGAGCGCTCGATCGCCGACGTGATGCGCCGACGATTCACCGGGAGAAACGCTGGCGGTGTGCTGGTGTTTCACGGCGCGATGGACGGGACGTTTCCCGATGCGCCGAGCACGATCATCGAGGGAGAGAACACCGAGGATCGCTTCGGCAGCGTGCTGCTCGTGCGCGACGTCAACGGCGACTCGATCGACGACGTGATGGTGGGCGTGCCCGACTCGGACCTCGGCGAGAGCGATCGAGGCGCGTTCGCGCTGTACCTCGGCGGTCGCGAGGGGCTCTCGCAGAGCTTCGAGCGCGTGCTCAACGGAGAGGACATCAACGATCGCTTCGGCTCGGCGCTGACCGTCGCGGATCTGAACGGCGACGACGCGCCCGAGCTCATCGTGGGCGCGCCCAACGCCGTGCGTCCGATGGATCGTCCGCGCGCGACGGCGATGCGGTGCAACGGCGGTCGCGTCTACATCTACCGCGGGATCACTCGCACCGCGTCCATGCCCGTGCGCGGCGTCTTCGAGAACGTCCCGTGGCAAGTGATCGACGTGCAAGCGCCGCTGAGCGACAGCGACGGGCCTCCGGCGTGCTCGCCGTTCTTGATCGGCGCGGGCCGCGCGCTCGCGCTCATCGACGTGGACGGAGACAACAACCTCGACCTCGCCGTGGGCGCTCCTGCGGAGTCACACGTGATGGGCGGGACGACGAGCCAGAGCCACGGCGTGGTGCTCGTGTACAAGGGCGTGGGCAACGCGCAGTTCGAGCGGCTCCCTGCGTGGTCGATTCAGCTCCCGATGGAGCAGCGAACGGCGAGCGCGCAGTTCGGGCAGGGGCTCGACGTGATCCGCGACGGGATGAACAGCGCGCTCGTGGTGCGCTCGTTCACGTTCAACGCTCCGGGCGCGATGATGGGCACGACGCTCGCCGCGGCGGGCGGGCTCTGGGTGTTTACGCGAGCGCAGTTCATGGCGGCGGCGCCGGCGGACATGATGGGCGTGCGGCCGGTGCGCGTCGTGAGCGCGGCCAACGCGCAGACGTTCGCCTACGGAGACATCGCGCAGCGCGGGCTCGGGCGGCACGCGACCATCGGCGACGCGGATGGCGACGGCGCGCAGGACTACATCGTCTCGGGCACGACGAGCTCGCTCGCGGCGATGCCCGCGGCGAGCGGCGCGGTGTACTCGTTTTCGGTTCGCTCGCTCGTCACGGGGATGGGGCGCTTGACGCTTCCGTCGCGCGTGGTCGAGACGCCGGCGCCGATGATGGGGACCGTGCCGACGGACCTCACGGGCATGCGCGTCGCGGCGATCCCGGGAGCGATGAGCGCGGGCGCCGGGCTCGCGGTGTGGCACGGCTGGCGCGACACGACGCTCACCGAGGGGGCGATGATGATCCCCCAGCCATTTTCGGGAGCAATTGAATATGTGGCCGCGGGCGCGGGCGACGTCGCCGCGCGCTGGGCGATGGCCGCGTCGCGCAGGACCATCGCGCCGTCGCTGCAGCCCTCGGGCGATCGCGCGGGCTCTTCTGTGCTGCTCGGGGCGCTCTCTGCTGCGGGCGCGGTGGACTCGATCGTGAGCGCGCCGTTCGCGCACTCGCCGGCGACGATGACCGCGCGCGCCGCGCAGACGGCGAACGTGGGCGCGATCGAGGCGTACGGATCCACCGCGCGCACGGCGCTCGCGCGCTTCGCGAAGACCGCGGCCAACGGCGCGCAGCAGCCGATGATCGCGCTCGACTTCGACGGCGACGGAACGCAAGAGCTCGCCATCGCCGAGCGCGGCGACACCGTGGACTCGCGGCTCGCGGATGTTCCGACGGAGTGCAAGGTGCGCGGGACGAGCGCGGCGATGGGGGACGCGGGCGCGACGAGCAACCCGATCAGCGTGGGATCGCGCGGGATCGTGCACGTGTACAAGCTGATGGGCGGGCAGTTCGTCGAACGTTGGAGAGTGATTTCGCGAGGCGAAACCGTGCCTCTCGTGATGGGGGCTCCGCAGGGACTGCGGCTCAACGGGTTCGGCGCTTCGCTGAGCGCGGCCGACGTCGACGGCGACGGAAAGGACGACTTGATCGTGGGCCGTCCCGCCGGCGCGGACTCGAACGGCGCGGACATCGTGCTCGGGCGAGCTAACGTGGGCAGCACGGTGGCGTACGTCTGCAACGCGGGCACAGACGCGTACAACTCTCCTGTGGGCGCGCCGACGGACACGACGTTCTACGGGATCTCGGTGGACGGCGTCGGCGATTTGAACGGCGATGGATGCGACGAAGTCGCCATCGGAGTGATCCGCAACGGGGCGACGACCAACCCCAGCGCCGCGGCGCGCGCGGGCTTCTTGTTGGTGTTCGGCGCGAACACGGACGGCGGTCGAGCGATGCCGCGAGCGTGCGCGTTTCGCACGGCGCCCACGCTGTTGGTCGTCCCCGATGATCGCAACCTCGCGGACAACGTCGCGGGCGATACGTCGACGCGCGACAACGACGTCATCGACCTCACGGGCCTGCCCGGAACGATGGGGCGCGTCTTCGCCCTCGGCATGGGCGACCTCGACGGCGACGGCGCGGCGGACATCGCGTATCGCACGGCGGACCTCGCGTTCGGCGCGTTTCGCGGGCCCGCGGTCGAGGTCCTCTCGGGGCGACACCTCGCGCAGTGCGTGACCGGCGCGTGCCCCGCGGCGATCGCGGACTCGTTCGTGCGCGACGGAAACTACCGCGCGATCGGCGTGCGAACGTTGGGCGCTCCGTACCGATTGGTGGCTCCTTCGCTGAGCCCGATCGTCACGCGTTGGGGCAGCTCGATCGCGATCGCAGAGGTCACGGGCGACGCGGCGGCCGAGCTCTTCGTGGGCTCTCCCGACGACTCCGCGGGCGGAGACTTCGCGGGCGCGGTGTACGGATTTCGCGGCGGGGCTGCGGCGTTTACGCAGCGCGCGTTGACCGACGACCCGTGGCTGCTCGCGGTGGGTGACATTCGCGAGCGCGCAGACTTCGGCGTGGCGACGGCGGCGCTGCGCTCGGGCGGCGCGGGAGGGTTCTTGCTCGTGGGCGCGCCGCTCTCGTCCCGCGCGGGCGCGGGCGGTGAGCTCGGGGCTGGCTATCGATGGAGTGTGGAGGTTCCTTGATGACTCGCGGTGCTTTGCGTGTGTGCGGCTGGCTCGTGTGCGCGTCGGTCGCGGCGCTCGCTTCGTGCGGGCCGCCGATGCCGACTCCACCAGGAGAAAACCTGCCTGTTCCGACGGCGATGGCGCGGATGCCCTTCGTCGCGCGCAGGGTGCAGCTGCCCGCCGGCGCTCGCGCGTTTCGCGGCTGGATGGGCGAAGAAGGGCAGGCGGTGGTCTCGACGTTGGACGGTCGCTTCTTCGCGATCGACCCGCGCGGAATCGCCTCTCCCATCGACCGCCTGCCCGGCGAGACGCCCACGGCCGACGACGTGCGGGTCTCTTCGATCGTGGCGCGCGCTCCGGGCGAGCTGCTCGCGCTCACGCCGGGCTCGGGCTTGCTCGTGCAGAACGCGATGGTGCGCAGCGCGCAGCTGCCAGCGTTTTTGCAGGGCGCGCGGACGTTTGCGCGCTTCGGTGACGGGGCGCTGTGGGCGACGACGACGGGGCTGTTCTTGGGCTCGGCCGCCGAGTGGATTCGCATCGATGACGCGCGCGGCGCGGTGACCAACGCAGAAGAGCTCGCGACGATCACGGCGACGGGCGCGCGCGAGGCGTGGCTTCGCGCGGGGACGACCGTGCGTCGCGTGCGCATGCGCGAGGGCGAGCGGCCGCTGTTCACCGAGATGCCGACGAACATCGAGCTCGGGACGGTGCACGGCCTGGCCTCGATGGGCGACGATCGCGCGGTGGTGGCGACCTCGCGAGGCGTGCTTTTTCTGCGGCAGAACGAGGCTACGGGCTTCGGCGTCGGCGGCGGGAGGGCCGACCCCGACGCGGTGGCGGGCGGCGGCGGTCGCGCGTGGGTCTTGTGGGCGACGGACATCTTGCGCACCGACGGCGTGCGCTGGGAGGCGCTCGCGCGCGACCCGAAGATCGGTCAGCTCTCGCGGGTCTACTCGGACACGACGGGAAACAGCGCGCTCGTGATCGACGACGAGGGCGGGATCATTCGCGTGGACGTCGAAGAGCGCGTGCGGCTCTCGGGCGTGCGCGACGGCGAAGTGGTGGTGAGCGCGACGACGCCGCTCGAGGTCGTTCCGTGGCGGGACATGGAGCCGACGGCGGTCGAGTACTACGTCGACGCCGAGACGACGCCGAGCGCGCGAAGGACGAGCGCTCCGTGGGGCTGGGGCTATCGCATCGAGTACGACGCGATGGGCCGCCCGATTTTCAACGCGACCGGCGATCGGCTGCGCGAGACGGCGACGCAAGTGGGGAGCACCCGGGGCAACGAGTTCGTCCCCCATCAGGTTCGCGTGGTGGTGCGCTACGGCGAGATGATGGTGCAGCGCACGATCGGGTTCGGCTATCAGTCGCCGTTCGGTCGAGTGCCCACGTACGAAGCGGACATCGCTCCGCTGTATCTCGCGCGCTGCGCGCGGTGCCACAACAACTCGGTGGCCGAGGACCTGAGCACGTACGACCTGCTCTCGGGCCGCAAGCTCGCGACGCGCCTCGCGCTGCGCGAGCGAAGGATGCCGCCAGACCTGCCGCTCGATCCCGTCTCCGAGGCGCTCTTCGTGGCGTGGATCGACGGAAACGTCCCGCAGCGATAGCGCCGCCGGAGAGACACACGGGCACGGCAGAGCGAGCGAGAGAGCGGGGCGCCGCCCGCGCTGCCAGTGGGCAAGCCCCCACCCGCGCTGCCGGTTGGCAGCCCCCACCCGCGCTGCCGCGCGCCCCGCCCCCGCAGAGCGAGGGCGGCGGCTCTGCATTGGGAAAACAGCGACGGAGTTGCTGTCGTTGATCGCGCGGAGACCTTGCTCTGCAAGGTCTCTTCGGTGCTCAGCGTTGCTCGCAACACAACACCGCGCGACACGACCCAACGCAACGCGCACGCTCGCGGCAAACCGTTCTCGGCGGAGCCGCCATACTCAACGAGCGGTGGCGATCGCGTCCATCGAAGCCCTTGCAGAGCAAGGGCACCTTGCGATCAACGCACGCAGTTCTGTCGCTGTTTTCCCAATGCAGAGCCGCCGCCCTCGCTCTGCGGGGGCGGGGCGCGCGGCAGCGCGGGTGGGGGCCTGCGAACCGCGCGCGCGCCAGCGCGGGTGGGCATGAGAACCCGCAGCGCGGGTGGAGGCTGCTCGGTTGGTGGCGATTTGAAGCTGTAAAATCACTGACCAATCGAGTTGACATACTCTGTCTTGTCTCACGGGCGCGCGCGAGGGGCAGGGTCTATGGTGGCGATCACGAGCGATGCGAGTGCGTCGCTCGGTGATGGAGAGCGCCATGACGACCGTGAGTGAACCGACGCGACGAAAGAATCTCTACAAGGGCTCGATGACCGGCGACGAGGCGCGCGAGAAGCTCGTTCGCACGGCCAAGCGCGTGGGGTTGAGCAAGCTCGAAGTGACCCGCTGCGACGGAGCGGGGGCGAAGGTCGTGTTCATGTTCAAGGGCGCGCGCGTCGAGCGCTCGTGCGACACGCAGCCGACGTACGACGCCAACGTGGCGTGCCTCGCGCTGTGGCTCGAAGACCGCGCGCGCAACATCGAGCGCGCGATCGAGACGTTCGCCGAGGCGTTCGCGGACTCGATGGCGTTGGCGCTGGTGGGCGCTGGGGCCGAGACGGACCTTTCTGACGCGAAGAAGGGGCTCTACACCGGCACGCGTACGATCGAGCAGAGCATCGAGGTGTTTCGCTCGAGCCTCGAGCGGCTGGGCATCCCCGAGGGGGACGTGAAGCTCACGTGGGACGGCGATCGCAACGACGCGCGGCTTCGGATGCGCCTTCCGTCGGGCTCGATCGTCGAGAAGGTGTCCAAGCGTCAGGTGAGCGTAGAGGCCAACGTGGCGGCGCTGGCCCTCTGGCTGCAATCCCGCACGAAGAACTGGGAGCGCGGGATCGAGAGCATGGACCTCGACCGCGTGTTCGCGGGCAACCTCTTGCCTGCGCGCGCGTCTTGAATACTGGTGCGTGAAGGCCTCGCCCCACGAATCGCGCAAGGAGCTCTTTGGTCATGGGACTTCGGACGATCTCTCTGCGAGTGCGCAGCGCGCCTGCGCTCGAGGCGCTGTGGACGCTCGAGCGCTCTCCTTCGGTGGGCGAGGCGCTGCGCGTCGCGCTCGGCGGCGAGCTCGAGCGCGTGCGCGAGCCGCTCTCGATCTTGGCTGAGTGCCTGTGGTGGCTCGGCGAGTCGAAGGCGTTTCGCCGGGACAAGAGCGCGGCGAAAGCGTGCTCGCGATGGCGGCCTGGGCGTCCGGTGCGGGCGTCGGCGCTCTTCGAGGGAGAGCTCGCGCTGGACGTGCACGCGCTCGTGGGCGCGGTCGAGAGCGGCGACGAGTCCGCGCGGGTCACGTCGGTGGCGACGCGCACCGTCGTCGAAGCGGTGAACAAGGGGGCGCTCGTGGTGGCCGAGGAGGCTCGCTCGGGGCGAAAGCACGTGGAGGTGGGCGCCCTCGCGAAGGAGGTCCGCGCGCACCTCGAGCGCGCCGAGCGTGCGGCAGAGCGGGCGGCGGCGGTGATCGCGCGCGAGCTCGAGCGCGCCAAGAGCGCAGAGCGAGCGCGGCGAGAGCGCGCGCAGCGCGAGAAGCGAGAGAGAGAAGACCGGGCGCAGAGCGAGCGCGAAGCGCGCAGCGAGAAGAAGCGCGCGCGAGCCGAGCAAGAGCGACGCGCGCAGGCCGAGCGCGAGGCGAAAGAGCGCGAGGCAAACGAGCGACGAGAGCGAGAGCAACGTGAGAGAGAGCAGCGCGAGAGAGCCCAGCGCGACGCGGCGAAGGCGCACGCGAAGGGACGAAAGAAGTCCAAGCCGACGAGCTTCGGCGGGCTGCCGGACGACGCCGTCCCCGAGGATCGCAGCGGCGAGCGCGAGGTGCTCTCGGCGCGCGGATTGACCCCGGACGCTGAGTTCTTTCTCACGGAGGCGTCGCTCGGATGGCCGTGCGAGGGGCGCGCGCTCGACGCTGCGCGCAAGGCGCTGTTGCTGCGGTTTCACCCGGATCGCGCGGGCGAGGCTGGCGTCGAGAAGTTTCAGCGCGCGATGCGCGGGTATCACTCGCTCGTGCGCGCGCTCGAGAAGCTCTCGACCGGCGCGCGAACCGCGGAGCACGGCTCTCGCGTGGCGGCGGCGCACGCGACGCAGCCGCCGGCGGCGAGCGAAGAGCGACGAGAGCCCAGCGTTTCGAGTGACGATCGCGCGCAGACCGAGCGTGCGCGCAAGGCACGAGCGCCGCGCGAGGACGGACCGAGCGAGCCGAAGCGCCGCGGGGACGGACGCGCGAAGCCGAGCGCGCAACCTGTGCGCGGTGCGGCGGTGGGCGAGTGGCCGCCGCGCGCGCGGACGAGCTGAGTCGCTCGGCGTGCGAAGGGGAGGTGGCACCGATCAGAGCGGATTCTGCGAAAATTCCAGCGGTTCTGGTTGGCGAACCACCGCGAGAATCCCCTACACTCCGCGCGCAGTTCATGAACCGCGATTTCGGTATCAACCAAGCCGTCGTCGAAGAGCTTTACCTCCGCTACATCGACAATCCTCAGTCCGTTCCTGACCACTGGCGCAAGTACTTCGATCACCTCGATGACAACAACGAGGGCCCGATCGCTGAAGCGCGCGGCAACGGAACCACCAACGGAAACGGTTCGCACGCGGTCCCCGCCGTCACGCAGGCCGCGCAGCGAGCGGCCGCAGCGACGGAGGCCTCTGCGACCACCGCGAAGGTCTCTGCGTTGGTCAACGCGTTTCGCTCGCGAGGTCACTTCTTCGCGAAGCTCGACCCGCTCGGGCTCGAAGCGCTCCCGCCCGCAGAGCTCACCACGGACGCCTTCGGCCTGAGCACGAGCGAGCTCGACGCGACCGTGAGCACGGACTTCGGCTCGGGCGGCGTCGTCACCGTCCGCGAGCTCGTCGCGCGCTGCGAAGAGACTTACTGCCGCACGATCGGCGTCGAGTTCATGCACATCGAGTCCAGCGAAGAGCGCGAGTGGCTGCGCTCTCGCATGGAGGCCTCGCTCAACCGCACGGCGCTCTCGCCTTCGATGCAGCGTCGCATCCTCGCGAAGCTCACCGAGGCCGAGGTCTTCGAGCAGTTTCTTCACACCAAGTACGTCGGCGCCAAGCGCTTCTCGTGCGAGGGCAGCGAGAGCGTCATTCCGCTGGTGGATTTGCTCATCGAGCGCGGCTCCGAGCTCGGCGCCAAAGAGGTCGTGATCGGCATGGCCCACCGCGGCCGCCTCAACGTCCTCGCCAACATCTGCGGAAAGCCCGTGCGAGACATCCTCGCTGGCTTCGAAGACAAAGACCCCGAGAAGCACCTCGGCCGCGGCGACGTGAAGTACCACATGGGCTACTCGAACGACGTCACCACGTCGTCGGGGCAGACCGTGCACTTGTCGCTCGCGTTCAACCCGAGCCACCTCGAGTTCGTCGGCCCCGTCGTCAACGGCCGCGTCCGCGCCAAGCAAGACCGCTTGGGAAGCGATCGCAAAGCGGTCGTCCCCCTGGTGATCCACGGCGACGCCGCGGTGATCGGCCAGGGCATCGTCGCCGAGACGCTCAACCTGATGAACCTCGAGGGCTACGCCACGGGCGGCACCGTCCACGTGGTGATCAATAATCAAGTCGGCTTCACCACGTCGCCGTGGGACTCGCGCTCGACCCGCTACTGCACGGACATCACGCGCATGCTCAAGATGCCCGTGTTTCACGTGAACGGCGAGGACCCCGAGGCCGTCGCGTGGGTCACGACCCTCTCGGTCGAGTACCGTCAGCGCTTCGGCAAGGACGTCTGCATCGACCTGTACGGCTATCGCAAGTATGGCCACAACGAGGGCGACGAGCCGCGCTTCACGCAGCCGCTCATGTACGCGGTGATCGACAGCAAGCCCTCGGTGCGCAGCGCGTACATCGAGCAGCTCGTGACGCTCGGCTCGATCAACCGCGAAGAGGCGGACAAGATCGCCGCGGACAAGCGCGCCGCGCTCGACGCCGCGCTCGAAGCGACGAAGAAAGACCCTTCGGCCCCAGAGATCTCTGCGTTTGCCGGGCTGTGGCAGAAGTACCGCTTGGGGCTCGACGCCGAGACGCCGGACACCGAGACGGCGCTCGGCAGGGACAAGCTCGTCGAGATCGCCGAGTCGCTGCTCGCGTGGCCGAGCACGTTCTCGCCCAACCCCAAGGTCGCGCAGCTCTGGAAGAAGCGCCTCGACGTCGTCCGCGAAGGAAAGTCGATCGAGTGGGCCACGGGCGAGGCGCTCGCGTTCGCGTCGCTGTTGTCCGAGGGCGTTCGCATTCGTTTGTCCGGGCAGGACGCGCGGCGCGGGACGTTCTCGCACCGACACGCGGCGCTGACCGACAGCAAGACGGCGAAGAAGTGGTCGCCGTACGAGCTCGTCGCGAAGGCGCCTGCGCGGCTCGACGTGTTCGACTCGCCGCTCAGCGAGGCGGGCGTGATGGGCTTCGACTACGGCTTCTCGCTGGACTACCCGGACGCGCTGGTGATCTGGGAGGCGCAGTTCGGCGACTTCGCCAACGGCGCGCAGGTCATCATCGACCAGTTTCTCTCGGCCGCAGAGGACAAGTGGAAGCGCTTGTCGGGCCTCGTCCTGCTGTTGCCGCACGGCTTCGAGGGCGCGGGCCCTGAGCACTCGTCGGCGCGCCTCGAGCGCTTCCTCCAGCTGTGCGCGGAGGACAACATGTACGTGGTGAACATGAGCACCGCGGCGCAGCTCTTTCACGTGCTGCGTCGGCAGGTGCACCGTCCGCTGCGCAAGCCGCTCGTGGTGATGACGCCCAAGTCCATGCTGCGCACGGCGTTCTCGTCGATCGACGAGTTCACGACGGGCGGTTTCAAGCGCGTGATCGCGGACACGGGCGTCGCGGGCGACAAGAAGATCGACCCGAAGAAGGTCACGCGCGTCCTCGCGTGCTCGGGCAAGCTCTACTACGAGCTCGAAGAGGCGCGCGCCAAGCGCGGTCGCACGGACGTCGCGATCATCCGCATCGAGCAGCTCTATCCCCTCTCGCAAAAAGAGCTCGACGCCGCGCTCGCTCCGTACGGCGCGAGCACCCCGCTCATGTGGGTGCAAGAAGAGCCGTGGAACATGGGCGCCTGGTACCACCTCGCCGCGCGCCTCCCGAAGATGCTCGGCCCCAAGCGCCCGTTCACCTGCGCGGCGCGTGACGAGAGCGCGTCGCCCGCCACGGGCTCGCCCGCGAGCCACAAGATCGAGCAGGCGCGCTTGATCGATCAGGCGTTCGGCGGCTGAGCCGCACGGCACACGAAATCAAGCGCGGCGACGAGCGTCGGGGGGCGTCGCTCCATCCACGGGGGGAAACATCAGCTCGATCGACGCTTCGGTGATCGAAGAGAGCGCGACGCCGCACTTCCACAGGGCGAGCGCGGGCTCGAACGGCGAGTAGCGCGCGAGCTCTTCGTACGCGACGCTCGTACGCTCTGCGCGCAGGCGCTCGATGGTCAGGTGCCGATTGGCGAGATTCGCTGCCAATAGCTTGGCAGGAGGCGCCTCGGAGCCGAGCACGCGCGCGATCACCTCGTCGCACTCGCGGACGTACGCCTGCGCCCGCGCTCCGACGCCGACGATGCGCGTGAAGGCCAGCGCGAAGAGCGACTGAACGTCCACGCGATCATCTCCGGGGCGCGATCGCGCGACGAGCCGCTCGGGGTCGAACGGCGACCACTGAACGCTGCGCGCTCGCACGGGGCCCCACTCGTTCAAGCGCGTGGCGAGCTCGCGGGCGAGCGGCTCTGCGGCGAGCATGGCGCTCCAGCACGAGGCCACCGCGAGGCACTGCGCCACCGTGGCGGGCGCGGGGCCCGTGACGCGCAGCGAGCCTGCGCAGCGTGTGCAGCGGCTCGGGTGCACAGGAGAGCGGCCCTTCGTGCGCTCGGGGCACGGGCTCGCGAACGACCGTCGCTCGTCGCTCTCTTCGACGAGCCCTCGCGCGACGAGCGTCTCCCAGGCCTCGTCGGCGGAGAGCTTCTTGAATTCGTGTGCGAGTGATTCATCCGTGGTGCGCGCTGGGGCGAGCACGCGCTGCGACAGCTCGAGCATCGTCGAGACGGCGTCGCGTCGCTCTGCGATCAGCGCGTCCGCCTCGCGCTGCGCCTCGATCCACCAGAGAAACCACGGTCCAAACGTCGTGGGCTCGGCGCGCCTCGGCGCGGCTTGTCCCGAGACGCTCAGCGGGCGAGGGCCCTCTTCTTGGTCGATCCACAGCGTCCCGCGCTGCGCTCCGGTGAGGGGCATCCAGATCGGCGCGCCCCAGACGTCTTGCGTGAGCTCGAAGCGCGTCGCAGATCGCTCGGGCGCGGACCATCGACGGCCGGGCAGCGCCCTCCACTGCTCGGCGTCGTCGACAGAGAAGAGGCCCACTCCAGGGCCGATTCCGCCGTTGGAAATGCGCGTGACGAAGTCGCGATAGTCCTCGGGCAGCGTCGCTCCGAGGCGCTCTTCGACCGCGCGCAGCGCTGGTTCGGTCAGGGGCGGCCTGCTCGCGCGAAGCGCGGCGGCGATCGGCGAGGGCGGTCCGCCGAGGCGCTTCCACAGCGCGCGCAGCGAAGCGAGGCCGAGTCCGATGCGGTCGATGGTGCGGGCCACGGGGTGCAGCTCGGGTCAGAGGTCGGTCAGGCAGCAGCCGCAGCGGCCGGTGTCCGAGCCGTCGCGCTCTTCGCGGGACACCACGCGCACGCGCGCTCCTCGAAAGCCGAGGACCGTGACGCGGAAGTGCGATCGGCACGCGCCTGCGCACGAGTGCACCGAACATGAATACTGGTGCTCGTTGTTCACCACGCCGAGCGAGCGGCACTCTTCGGCGCGGGCGTCGCGCGAGACGAAGCGACGAACTGCGGCAGAGAGCGCTTGTCGTGACGGAGCTCGCTGTTGGGCCTCGGTGGGAGACGCGCTCGTCAGCAGGGCGATCGCGACGATCAGCGCTGCGCTGGTTCGCATGTTCGAACGATAGCGCCCCGCGCGATGTCCGTCATCGCGAGGCTGTGTTCGGCGCCGCGCGCGCTGGCGCGGCAGCGTGGCCGTCGCCATCGAGGCTGGACGCGCCTGCGTGCGAGAGGAGCTTCTCGTCGCGCGCCGCGAGGATCGCTTGCGATGCGGCGAGCGGGTCGATCACGCCGAAGAGCTGCAAGGGAGCCTGCGGACTGAGGTCGACCGTGATGACTCCGGCCGCGGTGCTGAGGGTGCGGATGCGCTCGAGGGGGACGAGCGTGTGTTGCTCGCGCGTTCCGACGAAGAGCTGACCGTTGACGACGCGGACCGAGTAGCCGTCGACGGCGCGCGCTGCGCGACTGTGCCGAGTGAACAGCGACCAGATGAGGACCGGCAGCCACAGCCCCGCGGTCAGGAGCGTGAGCGCGAGGTGAACGCCCATCATGCGGTGCGCGGTCTGTTGCGCGGCGAGCGCCGTCGAGATCGCGAGCGGATCGGCGCTGTCGTCGACGGCGACGCGGTAGTTGCTCACTGTGTGAGCGTAGAGCGAACGCCGCGCGAGCACGAGGGCGTTGTCGAGCGCGCCGAGAGTTCGAGTCCTCAGGCTGTTGATTACTGCACACCCCAGATACGAACGACCGCGCGACCGGTCCCCGCCGTCGCCGTTCGATACACCAGCGTGACGTGGTGGATGTTTCTCACGACGCCCGGAAAGCCGAACACTCGCGTCCGCGTCCCGGGCGCCATGAACTGCCGCACCGGAACGTCCATGCGCTGACCGTTCTCGAAGACGACGTCGCAGTCGAATAGCTCGATTCCTCCGCCGACTGCCTCGAGAAACATCCCGCGAAACATCTCGGGACGAGCTGCGAGCATCACGACGTCGCGGTCGACGGCGAAGTTCACCACGCGCTCGCCCAACAACACGACGGAGCCCACGGGCTGCACAGGTTGCGCGACGCCGACGCCTGGCTGCGCCACGACGACGGGCTGCGCGACGACCACGGGGCGAGCGACCACGACGGGCGCAGGCCGCACGACGACCGTCGCGGGTCGGTAGTACACAGGGCGAGTGCGGACGATGCAGCCGCTCGCGAGCGATCCGAGGGCGAGGGCCGAAGAGAGCGCGAGCGTGTGAACCGAACGGTGTTTCATGGCGTGTCCTCCGAGAGCGAGCGATCGCTCGTTCGTTGTGCGGACGAATGGTGAGCAAAGTTCGCTCCAACGCCGGCGGTCACTTCGTGACGTCGCCCCGGTACCACCGGTCCAAGTGACGAAGCCACAGGTTGTCGCGCCGCGCGATCGTGCGCGGGACGCACGGCTCGACGCGCTTCCAGTAGCGATCGAAATCGCGCTTCTTCGCTGCGCCCATGTTGAAGCAGCCCGCGGCGACGAAGTGCTCGAGCCACTCTGGCAGCGAGCTCGCGATCGGGTCTGACGGAGAGGGCTCGGAGCTGTACCGACTCACCGCGCCGGTGCGTGCATCGAGCACCACCGTGTTGTCGTTCTCCCAGATGGGAAGCCCGAAGCGCCGCTGCTCGACGCGCATCTTCACGAGGGGATCGGCGCTCTCTTCGTCGTCCGCGTAGTCGCCCGGATCGCGCCACCATTTCAGTCGATCGAGCGTGCCCTTCAGCGAGAGCAGCTCGAAATTCGCGCACAGCTCGCTCTCGCTTGTGCCGATGGATCCCAGCGTGAAGCCCCGCGCGTACGCCGCGCGCAGCTCCGCGGGGATCGGGTGCTTCATCTTTTTCTCGGCCGCGGCGAGCGCGGTCTCGGTCGCCTTCGCCGTGGGCTTGCGAAGGCTCACGAACACCCCGTCGAGCTTCGCTGCCGCAGTGAAGAAGCGGTCGATCTCGTCGAGCGCCGCGATCGTCCTCTGCGCGGGCGTCACGACGCACCTCCGGCGAACGAGGCGGGGCCGTAGTGGTCCCACTCTCCGTGGTTTCCGATCGAGAGCCACTCGTCGCCGCTCGGGAGCGCGATCACCGTGGCCCACGGGATCTTCGAGGGCTCGTGCATCGGGACCCGTTGCAGCTCGTCTCCTTCGTCGCTGAGCACCACGAACGACCGTGCGCTGTCATCGACGACAACGCAGTTGTCTCCCAGCGCAGCGAGGTGCATCGGCCGAAGCTCTCGTCGCCATCGCTCGATTCTGTCAGGAGAAAAGCTGGCCACCACGTCGCCCGCGCGCTCGCAGTCCGCGACGTTCTCCGACGGACGCAGGATCGCCACGATCTTGCCCGAGTCGGTGATCGCGGCGTGCAGCCACGCCCAGCCGTCGGGCGCGGCGATCGCTTCGCAACAGCGTCGTGTCGCGACGTCGTAGCAAGCGAGCCGCGTTCGCTCGTTGAGCCAGAGCGAGCGGTGATCGGCGCGCACGACCGTGGCCGTGAAGAGCTTGCGCGGGCCAAAATCGATGGGCTGCTGCTCGTCGAGCGATCCCTCGATTTCGCCCGTGTGCGTCGAGACGACGATCCACGGGAGGCTCGCCTCGGCCGAGCCCACGATGCGCGATCCGACGCGAGCGACGAGCGGGCCGCACGAGAGCCACGGCATCGGGACGGGGGCGGCGCCGGGCGCGCAGTGCTCGAGCACGCTCTGGGTCCAGCGGAGGTGAGCGCCGTCGGGAGCGATGAGAAATCCCGGGACTTTTCCTGTTTTTTTGCGGGTGCGAAGGCTGTATCGAGCGCCCTTGAAGGCGACCTCGTCGCGAGACAGGACCTCGATCGCGGCGAGCTCGACGGACTTCTTCGCGGCGGCGAACCGATGCAAGTGCACCCAGCGCATCGCGCGAAGATCGTCGCGCGCTCGCGCGGGGTCAACTTGTCGTCGCGTCGCTCACGGAGCTTGGAAGTACATGTTGTAGAGGTGTCCTTCGCCCGTCGGATTGCGGTTGTCGTAGATGGCCACGCCGATGCCGCGCGGGGTCGCGATGTTGGCCAGTCGCGAGCCGTACTGCGCGGTGTCGAGCGGTCCCGTGGTCGAGCCCGCGACGAGCGGAATCACTCCGCGACAATCGGGCGAGCCGACGGCGCCGTTGGAGCCGTCGTCGTTGCAGCTCACTTGCATTCCTGTCTGCGCGCTGCGGACGTAGATCACCGGGTCGAAGAGGCGCGTCGAGGTGTTGACGGGGCGACGCGTGAAGAGCGCGCCTGGGTCGCTGCGGCACACGCTGAAGAGCTGGCGCGTCGCGGTCGCTCCGCACGTGAGAAACCAGCGCGCTTGCTCGTCGCTCGACCCGCCGCCGCACGTCGAGGTGGCGAGGCTCCCGACCGCGCCGAGCGTTTGAAATCCAGTGGTCCCCGTGCCTGCGATGCGCGTGCCGATGAACTGTCGAGCGATGTTGCTCGGCACATACTGCATGTGCAACTGAAACGTCCCGGTCCCGCAGCCCTGCACAGAGACGAAGTACGTGCCCGCGGTGAAGAACCCCGCGCTGCGAGACTGAACGCGCGTCGTGAATCCTCCGCCCGTGTCGCAGCCTGCGTCGTCGTTGCAAAGGCCCGCCTGACCGAAGCCGTTCACTGGCTGCGCTGCAACGGCGTTGCCCGCAGCGTCCGTGAAGAACAGCGACGTGTCGAAGCTCGACCCCGACGTGTCCGCGTACACCACTCCGTCGGTCGGGACGGTGAATCGATACCAAACATTGCCCGACGCCGTGCAGCCGCAGGGCACCGTCGGCCCGTCGCGCAGCGTGCCGACGGTCGTGCCCGAGACGACCACCTCGCTCGATGCGTTCAACGTCACGACCGTCGCGTTCGCGCGCAGGTCGTTCGCGGGGCGACAGGCGCCGGACGAGCACGCGGTGCCCGCGCCGCAGACGGTCCCACACGCGCCGCAGTTGTTGTTGTCCATCTGAAACGTCGAGGTCGCCACGCACACGCCGCCGCACGAGGTGGTGCCCGCGCCGCAGAGCGAGTTGCACACGCCCATGTTGCACGTCGCTGGCGCGGTGCACGCGCGTCCGCACATCCCGCAGTTGCTCGTGTCCGACTGCGTGTTGACGCAGCTCGCTCCGCACGCGGTTTGTCCCATCGGGCACGCGCACACGCCTGCCACGCACGTCTGCGCGGCGCCGCATCGAGCCCCGCACGCGCCGCAGTGGTTGTTGTCCGTCTGCGTGTCAGCGCACGTTCCGCCGCACGAAGTGCGTCCCATCGGACAAGCGCACGCGCCGGCCTGGCACGTCTGCCCGCCCATACACGCGACGCCGCACGCGCCGCAGTTGTTCGTGTCCGTCTGCGGATCGACGCACGTTTGTGTGCCGCCCACGTCGCACAATCGATTGGGAGCCACGCACGTCGGGCGGCACATCCCGCTCGTGCACGCTTGTCCTGCGGGGCACGCGACTCCACACGCGCCGCAGTTGCTGTTGTCGACCTGCAAATCCACGCACGAAGACAGCCCCATCGCCGTGCAGCGCGTCTGTCCCGCGGGGCACATCATCGCTTGGCACACGCCCATCGTGCACGTCTCGCCCGCGCCGCACGCGTTGCCGCACGCGCCGCAGTTGCGCGCGTCGCTCTGCGCGTCGATGCAGCTTCCTCCGCAGGCGAGCTGGCCCGCCATGCACATGGGTCCCGCGTCGTCGCCCATCGTCGCGCCGTCCATCGCGATGCCTGTGTCTTCGATCACGCCCGAGTCCGCCGTGACGCCGGTGTCCGTGACGACGCCCGAGTCCAGCACGACGCCGGTGTCTCTCGGCGGGCTCTGCTGATCCGCGCGAGCATCTTGGGCTGCACTTGAATCTGTGGGCGTCGGCTGCGGGCCTCCGCACGCGACGAGCCCGGCGACGAGCACACAGATCGAACGAGTTCGCTGCATCGATTGGTCCCTCACATTCCTGGGTTTCGAGCGCACGAACAGCGGCGCTCGGTCCGTCAGAGGTGAGTCGCGAATCGCACGAACGCGAGTGACAGGCGCTGTCCCCACATGACGCGAAGCTACTCGCGCGCCGCGGTTACGTCGCTCGCTCAGACGCCGCCGTCGGCGACGACCGTGGCGCCCGTCATGTACGCAGCGCGGTCGCTCGCCATGAACGCGCACAGCTCGCCCACTTCGTCGAACGTCCCCACGCGACCGAGCGCGCAGTGATCGATGTAGTCCTTGAGCCTGTGATCGGGCAGGTTGCGGCCGAGTCCGTCTTCGAGCAGCCCCGGCGCGAGCAGGAGCACGCGGATCCCGTAGCGCCCTACCTCTTTGGCGAGCCCTTCGGTGAGCCCGCGCAGCGCTGCTTTGCTCGCGCAGTAGTGAATGGGCGCGTCGATCATGCGCTCTCCCGCGAGCGAGCCGACGTTGATGACGACGCCTTTCTTTCTGCGAATCATCCCGCGAAGCACGCTTCTGCTCGTGAGGAACGTCCCCTTCACGTTGACGTCCATCACCTGATCCCAGTCCTCTTCTTCGATGAGCGCGAGGGGGAGGTTCTGCGTGATCCCTGCGTTGTTCACGAGGATGTCGATGGTCCCGTGCTGCTTCTCGAGCTCGCGCACGAGCAGCTCGGTCGCGCGCGCGTCGGTGACGTTGCACTTGTGCGCAGAGACGACGCCGTTGGCGATCGCGTTGGCCGCGGCGAGGCACTCGTCGGCGCCCTTTTGATCGCGCGCAAACGTGAACGCGACGGCCTTCGCGCCGCCCTTCACGAGGGCGAGCACGATCGCTCGACCGAGCCCGCGAGAGGCGCCGGTGACGAGGGCGACCTTGCCTTCGAGGCCCGTCTTGATTGTGTGTGCGGTCACTCGGCGTCTCCTGCCGCGGGGCCCTTGCGAACGAGGGAGGTCGGAGCGAGCACGGCGCCTTCGTTCTTCTCGACGAGGGCCTTGCCCCAGATGGTGCTCTCGCCTTGGGGGCCGTCGAAGCGCTCGTCTTTATCCCGGTAGAACATGTTGTACGCGCAGCCGGGCATCAGTCGTCCGTCAGGGAGCGCGTAGTGCGTGCAGCACTTTTTGATGCGGTCCACTTCGAAGGTCCACTCGTCCATGAACGCGTGGATGAAGATGGTCTTCACGACGGACTCGCCGAGGCGCATGCGCTCTTCGAGGGCGAGCGCTTGATCGGGCGGGTACATGAGCTTGAGCGCGCGCTTGAGGCCGGCGAGGATCTTGTCCTTGTCGGGGACTTGTTCGGCCGAGGTCCACAGGTCGTTGATCGCGTGGCGGATGGACTGCTCGAACTTCTCATCCGTGCGGATCGTCCCGCGGTTCGAGAGCACGTCCATGTACTGGGCCATGTCGACGAAGCGAGGAAACGGCGTGTAGGTCTCGTCGTTCTTGAGCAAGTACGTCAGGCCGAAGCAGCTCGGGTGCGAGCACGGAAGCGGGAGAAAGTCGTCTTGCGTGAGCCAGCCCTTGTCCGCGGTTTGCGCTTCGATCGCGGCGACGACGTCGGGGATGGTCATGACGTCCATCGGGTTGTGCGGCGCAAAATGCGCTCCGCCGTAGCCGGTAAACGCCGCGGGCTGAAACATCAGCGAGAGGATGAAATCGTTTTCGTAGAGCAGCTTGATGCAGTCGCCGATCTTGTCGTCGTTGATTCCCTTGGCCACCGTCGAGACGATGGTCGTGCGCACGCCGGCTTGCTCGAGGTGTCGGAGGGTCTTTCGCTTGAGCTCTTCTTGGTTGCCTCCGCCGCGGAGCGTTCGCAGCGCGGGGTTGCTGAGCGCGTCGAGCTGCAGGCTCACGTACACGTTGCGCTTGGCGAGCTCGCGGCAGAACTCGATGTCCTGCGCGCAGCGGATGCCGTTGGTGCTCACGGACACGCGGGCGATCTCGGGGCGCTTGGCGATGTCCAAGAACTCGAGAAACTGCGGGTGCATCGTGGGCTCGCCGCCAGAGATGTTGATGGTCTCGAGCGTTCCCTCTTTCTCGATGAGCCCGTCGATGATCCGCGCGAACTCGTCGCGGGTCATGTTGTAGTTGTGCTTGTTCTGCACGATGCAGATGGGGCACTCGAGGTTGCAGTGGTTGGTGATCTCGATGATGGGCATGCACGAGTGCTGCTCGTGCGCCGAGCAGAGCCCGCAGTCTTCGGGGCAGCCCTTCTCGACGGGCGTCGAGAACTTGAGCGGGACCGAGCCCTCTTTGATGTACGTGAGCGATTTGAGAAACCACTGAGCGTTGCCCGAGATGAGCCCTTCGCTCTTGCCGCAGTCGGGGCACACGCGGCGGAGGTAGACCTTGTTGTCTCGGATGAACCTGGCGCCGTCGACGAGGCGCCGGCACTTGGGGCACATCGTGCGAGAGAACGAGTGAAAGACCTCTCCCGAGCGGACTCCTTGCGCTTCGATGAACGTGGGGTTGGTGATCGGGAGGGTGAGCTTGTTGTTTTCGTCGGTCATGGCGTGCGGTCTCCGTCGATCACGCGGGTCACTTCACGAGGGGCAGGCGCTTGCGCTTGTCGGCCATGGCTTCGACCTGCGCGGGCGTCGCGAATCGATGGTCTTTTTCGCGGTAGAGAATGTTGTACGAGCACGTCGGGATGTTGCTGCCGTCCGCTTCGGGCACGCCGACACAACATTTCATGATGCGCGAGACGTCGAAGTTCTCTTCGTCCATGTGCGAGTGGATGTAGACGGCCTTGGTGACGCGCTCGGCGCGCTTGCGGCGCTCGTCGAGCGAGATGCTCTCGCCCGAAGGGAAGACGTCTCGAAGGACTCGCTTCATGGTGCTGAGCACGCGCTCGGACTCGGGCACGAGGTCGGGCTCGGCCCAGAGCTTGTCGATGATCGTGCGAAACGCCTCTTCGACCTTGGCGGTCGGCTCCATGTAGAGGCTCTCGCTGAGCAGGTCGAAGAGCCCAGCGCGGCCCATCAATCGCGCGAAGGGGACGAAGTCGGGGACGTTGGGGTCGCGCGTCCCGGGGCCGTCGAGGACGAGGACGTAGGCGATCGAGTAGCAGTGCGGGTGGGCGAGGGGGCTCGGGACGAAGTCGTCGCCGCGCAGCGCTCCGTGCGTGTGCTTCTCGAGGATGTTGTGCAGGTCGGGCGTGGTGATCTTCGCCGAGCGATCGTAGGCAGAGCCGTTTTCACCGGTGAACGTGAGCGTGTGCAGCTCGAGCGAGCAGATGTTCTTGCGCGAGAGGACGGTGTCGAAGAGCGCCGGGACGTCCTTGTCGTTGAAGCCCGCGGCGACCGCAGGGAGGATGGTGCACGTGACGTCGTGCTCTTCGCAGAGGTCCAAGACCTTCTTCTTGACGTGGATGGTGTTGGCGCCGAGCAGCGCTTTGTCCACGGCGGGATCGAAGGTGTCGAGCGAGAGGATCACGCGCGCGTCGACCTTGGCGAGCGCTTTGACGTAGCCCTCGTCGAGGAGCTTGAGGCCGTTGGTGCTGACGGTGAGCCGGCGAATTCCCGCTTCGCGAGCCATTTCGAGCAGCTCGATCATGCGCGGGTGCATGGTGGGCTCGCCGCCGGTGAAGTTGATGATGTCGATGTCCGAGTGCTCTTTGCGCAGGTGCTCGAGGATGGCGGCGAAGCGCTCGGTGCTCAGGTGAAATGGGTCGTCGTTCTTGTTGATCGTGTAGCAGATGGGGCAGTCGAGGTTGCACGCGGACGTGATGGGGACGACCGGGAGAAAGACCTTCTGCGCGTGGGAGTCGCAGGGCCCGCAGTCGTGCGGACAGCCGTTTTTCACGGGGCGATGCACGGTCTTGGGGGCGATGTTGGGCGCGACGAACGAGAGCGCGTCGAGGTACCAGGCGGCGGAGTTGCTTACGAGCGCGCGCTGCGTTCCGTGCTCGGGGCAGAACTTTTCCATCCAGACCTGCCCTGCTTGCAGGTGGATCTTGGCGTCGACCTGGCGCTTGCACACTGAGCAGAGAGACTTGGTGGCGCCGTAGTACACGTACGCCGTCGACTCGCGCGTGGGCCCGCACGGAACGCAGTAAGTCATCGGTGGCTCCTCTCCCTGGACGCCGCGCCCCGTCCCTGCGAACGAGCTCGACGTCGGGCCCGCGAGCATCCCTCACACGGACAGCCCCCGTCGATCGCGTCGAAACACAATGTGCAAGCAAGTTGCGGTTGGGCTTGTGCTCTGCGCTACTTCTGCTAGCGTCGTGGGGCTCGGTAGAAGCTCTGGTACTCGACTCACGGCACGCTCAGCGCCTCTGAGACCGCGGAACGGTTCTTCGACCTTTGAACACAGAGAGACAGCAGTCCCTCGAGTGTTCCGCAGCGGGCCATGGCCGCTGCCACCATCCGCAAGAGGCTCGCGGTCGTCATGCGAGGTGGTGCTTGATGGGCGTGCCGAGCCGCCCACACCGAATCCATAGGCCGCGAGAGTTTGAGAGTCGTTCCGTGAGCAATACGCGTTTGTACGTGGGCAACCTGGCCTTCCACACCACCGAGGATTCGCTCCTCGCCGCCTTCGCCAAGTTCGGCGAGGTCTCTGATGTCAAGCTCGTGATCGACCGCGAGACCGGCCGTTCGCGCGGCTTCGCGTTCATCACCATGAGCACGCCGGAAGCTGCGGCGAAGGCCATCTCCGAGATGGACGGACAGCAGCTCGACGGCCGTCCCCTCCGCGTCAACGAAGCCGAAGCCCGTCCGCCCCGCGCTGGCGGTGGCGGCGGCGGACCGCGTGGCGGCGGTGGCGGCGGCTACGGCGGCGGCGGCGGTGGTGGACCCCGCGGCGGCGGCGGTGGCGGCGGTGGCCGTGGTGGTTACGGCGGTGGCGGCGGCGGTGGCCGTGGCGGCGACCGTGGTGGCCGCGGCGGCGACCGTGGTGGCCGTTGGTAGTCGACGCGCTCAGCCACTGCGCTGAGCGATTCGCCTGAGCGCCCGTGATCGATGAGGTCACGGGCGTTTTGCATTTCAGGGGGCGGCGAGCGCGGGGAGAGGGAGTCCGCCTCATCCCCGTGACGGGGTCCGCCTCATCCCCGTGACGGGGTCCGCCTCATCCCCGTGACGGGGTCCGCCTCATCCCCGACCCTTCTCCACGCCCAAGGGCGTGGAGAAGGGGGCCTGTGCTGCGGATGCGGCGCCGATGGGGACACGGGGAGCAGGGGTGATTGCGCGAACCGCGCTGGCAGATGTGGCGTCGTGGAGCTGCTCCGCGCGTTACACGGAACTGCCTGATCCGCAGCGTTCGAGCGTCCAACGAAGCAACCGCGCTCGCGGCACCGCGACCACCGCGCGATGAAGACAACGCCGATCGAGAGAGAACTGCGCAGAGAGCACTGCAGAGCGACCAGCAAGGAGCACGGCAGCGTCCCCGACAGAGAGTCTTGCAGCGCCAGCGACAGAAGAGAGTCCCGAATCACAAGCAAGCGAGAGGTTCGAAGCGCGAGTGACAGCGAGACCAGCAGCGCGAGTGACAGCGAGGGCGAACACGCGTCAGGAAGCGAGTGGGTCGCGGGATCGAGCGTCGATTTGTGCGGAGCATCGCGAAGAGCTTCGAGGCAACGGCGACTCGTGGGCGCACGCGCTCTGCGGCGTGCGATGACCGCTGCAGAGGCGGTGCTCTGGGGGCACCTGCGAGCGCGACGACAGGGCTTCAAGGTTCGACGACAGCACCCGATCGGGTCGTGGGTCGTCGATTTCTTCGTTGCCTCCGTCGCGTTGGCGATCGAGGTCGACGGTGACGTGCACGACGGTCGTGGTGACGACGATGCAGAGCGAGAGAGCGCTCTTCGCGAGCGTAGCGTGACCGTGATGCGTTTCAGGAACGAGCAAGTCATGTACGAACTCGACGCGGTGCTCGAGCGCATCGCAGTGGCGGTTCGAGAGCGAACTGCGAGGCGCGTCGCGCTCGGAGCCCGTGAGACTGCCCCGCGTCCCGCGGTCCCACAGCGCCCCGACGAGGTGTAGCTCGCCCGCAACCCATCTGAGTCTCGTTGGCGGATCACTCCCGTTTGCTGTGTCCTCCCTGCGCATCTCACTTCAGCGACAGCGTTCAAATCGGCGCCGCATCCGCAGCACAGGCACCCTTCTCCGCGCCCTTGGGCGTGGAGAAGGGTCGGGGATGAGGCGGACTCCGTCACGGGGATGAGGCGGACTCCGTCACGGGGATGAGGCGGACTCCTTCACGACGATGAGGCCCACTTCATCGCCCTCCGCGCCGTTCCACTTTGGAACTCGCTACTCCATGCGCTGTGCCGCTTTGAAACAGCGCCCATTTAATCAAGCTCGCCGACTCCGTCGCGTCCTGTTTCTCGCTCTGTCGCTCGATTTGCAGCGCATTCTCTCGCTGTCTTCTCTCGCTCGCGCGCGCCCGCGCGAGCCTGGCGCGCTGCATGCGAAGGCTTGCTCCTTCGATGAGAAGGTCGCCCTCACTGCTCGCGCTCGTCGCTGCGAGCGCGCTCACCGGTGCTGCTGTGACGCCTCGCGACGCGCTCGCGATCGGCAACGCAGCGACGCACTTCACCGTGTTCGCTCCGCCGAACAACTCGAACAACGGCCGCTACTCGATGCTCATCGTCACCGCGCAGAGCAACGGAATCGGCGGTCAAACGCAGGTCCAAATCACCGACGACGGCGGCGATGGAGACAGCGACGACTCGTTCACGGTCAACCTGACGCGAGGCCAGTCGCAGGTCGTGTACATCAAGGACGGCGCGGTCAACGACGACGCTGGCGGCCAGTGGGATGGTGACGTGTTCGACATTCGCTCGAACGCTCCCGTGACGGTGCTGCTCGCGACGCGATCGGACTGGGAGCACGACTGGGCTCCAGCGGACAACAACCGCATGTTGGGCCAGTCGTTCTTCATCTTCGCGCCGGACGGAACCGGCTCGAAGCGCGACGTGAACGTGTTCGCGTACTCGCCGTCGACGCGCGTGAGGATCACGGAGATCAGCGCGGCTGCGACGCTCGCGACCGGCGCGACGCAGCTCTCGTCCACGGGCGGGCGAGTGATGCTCGAGACCACCCTCGGCGTCGGTGAAGATCTCATGGTGCGACGGGGCCTCGGCGTGGATCTCATGACTCCGGGGCACACGTATCTGGTGGAGGCGAGCGAGCCTGTGACGGTGATCACCGGCGCGCTCGAGACGCTGGGGACGGGGTCGCAGGCGAGGGATGGTGGAGGGTTCGTTCCGAGCTCGAACGGAGCGTCGACGGGAGAGCTGTTCTACTTCACCGTTCCGCATGATCCTGGGCGACGATCGGAGCAAGAGATTCGCGTCGTCGGCTACGACGCGAGCACCTCCGTCGCGCTCTCTGGATGGAACGCCACGCAACAGCGCTGGGAGTCCATCAATAGCTACAGCTTGCCCTCGGCCTTCGATCACGCCGACATCGTCGGGCCCGCGTACGACCTGTTTCGATTGACCTCGAACGCAGGGCACCGCGTGAGCGTCTTCGAGGCCAACTGGCTCGAGACCGGATCGATCGGGACGAGCGACATCGCGAGCTACGTCTCCTCTGCCGATGGCACCGCGTCGGGCACGGATTTTCTCTCGTACATCGCGCCTCCTGGCATTCAGAGCTCAGTGCGCAACATCGCGGGCACGTACAGCCACTTGTACATCTTCGCTCGCGCCTCGTCGGCCAACGTCACGATCACCGACGCAGACACCGGCGGAACGCTCTTCTCCACCACCGCGACCGCGGGCCGACTCACCCCTGCGGACGTTCGCGTCTCGTCCACGCAATGGAACGCGATGAACGTCCCCGCGATGGGCATCCGCCCCTATCTCCGCATCACCTCGGACAACCCCATCGCCGTCTGGAGCACCAACTTCAACGACAACTGGCTCTCGTACGCAGCGAGCGCCGCGCCCGCGAACCCGACGCTCGAGATCGCCACGATGGGCTCGACCGTGGGCTGCTCGGGGGCGCAAGAGTTTGTGTTGACCGCAGCAAACACCGAGTCCGGTGATCTCTCGGACGCGAGCATCGACGTCGACCTCGGCCACGCTTGGTCGCTCGTCTCGATCACCGATGACGGCACCTCGGTCTCTCCGACGGTGAGCTCTAGCAGCGCAGGCACGGTGCTCTCGCTCTCGGCTCGCACGCTCGGCGCGCACTCGCAGCGCGTCGTGCGCGTGACCCTTCACCCCGAGTGCGCGAGCGGCGGGCTGCGCAACGGAAGCCGCATCGCAGTGCGCGGGATCGTCCGCGCGACCGGCCCGGGCCTGCTCGCGAGCGAGCCGCTCGCCACGGCCGCGAGCGAGCTCAGCGTCCTCGATGACGCGTCGTTCGCCGCGTTTTCTTCGGCCTCTGCGGCGCCCTCTGCGAGCGCGATCGTCGTGCGCGCGAGCACGAGCCGCGAAGCCCGCGCGGTGCGCTTCGAAGTGGTTCGCGCGAGCTCTCCGGGCGGGACCGAGTCGCTCATCCTCTCGTCGATCCCCGCCGCGGGATCGTGGACCACAGGCTCGTCCTACCAATGGACGGATACCGGCGTGACGCTCAACGCGACGTACTACTACCGCGTGCGCGCGGTGCTCGATGACGGCGCGTACATCTACACCGAGACGCTCTCGGCGAAGGCGAGCGACACGTTGGCGCCCGATGTTCCGACGGTGTTCGCGGCGGGCGGAGACAACCGAGCGACCCTCACTTTCTCTGGCGGAAACCGGGACGGAGACCTCGCGGGCTACGTCCTCGAGCGCTCGGCCAACGGCGGCGCGTGGACCCGCGTCGTCGCCGGCCTCGTCTCGTCGAGCACCTACGTCGACACCGGCGTGCTCAACGGAACTCGCTACTCCTGGCGCATCTCTGCGCAAGACACGAGCAACAACGTCAGCGCCGCGAGCGACCCCGCTTCGGCCACGCCCTCCGCGCCGACCAACGTGGACACGCTCTGGACCGTCGCCTTCGAAGATCGCTTGGGCTCGGGCGACAACGACTGGGACTACAACGACCTCATCGTCGAGAGCCACGTGAGCGAGCGCTTCTCCAACGGCTACCTCACGGGCTACGTCATCGACGTCGAGCCGCTCGCGCGCGGCGCTTGGTACGACCACGCGTTGCGCCTGGGAATTCCCGCAGTGGGACCGTGGTCCGCGAGCGTCGAGCGGTGGGCCAACGCCTCGGTCGTGGGCAGCTCTTCTCCGACCAGCACCAGCGTCAGCGGCTCGGGCTCGATCGACCTCGAAGTGATCCCCGACACGCGCGCGGCGCTTCCGCCCAACGCAGGAGAGACCGCGACGAACACCGTCGGCGGCGCTTCCACCGTCGCAGGAGCGTACTTTCGCGTGACCATCACGCTCGGCAACGCCGAGTCCAACCCGAGCGCCTCGCGTCCTGCTGCGCCGTTCGACTTCTACCTGCGCCTCACGCGCCCCGCGCTCGGCGACGTCCACAGCGTCCTCGGCGGCGCGCGCCCGACCGAAGAGGTCGTCAACCGCGCTCCCGGCCCCGTCGGAACCGCGATGCCCATGGCGATCATCATCGACGGCGCGCTCTCTCGCTGGAGCGCCGAAGCCGTCCCGACCTTCAGCGCCTTCGCCGACTTCGAGTCCGCTGCGCTGAGCTCGTATCGGCTCCCGACCACGGCCTTCAACCGCAACGCCTCCTGGCTCACGAGGGCGAGGTGATCACCATGATGTCCCGACGAGTCTCTGCATCGCTGATCGCTTCGCTCGCCCTCGCTTCGGCCGCTTCGACCGCGCGTGCGCAGTCGGCCTCCGTCCTCGTGCGCGCCAACGGCCCCGACGGAGCCTCGGTCGTCGCGTGCCTCGGCGATCGTCTCGCCTCGTGGCGCGTCTCCGCGGCAGAGCCCGCAGTGAGCGTCGAGTGGCAGCGCCCGAGCGCGTGCGCGCAGGGCTCGGTCCGCGTCCTTGCCGACGGCGGAGCGGTCTTCGTCGACCCCACGAGCGCCGCGCGCGCGCTCGTTCGCGTGAGCGCCGAGGGCGCCGCGCGCTTTCGCGTCGAGCTCTCGTCGCCCGTGTGGGGAGAGCCCCTGCTCGTCGATCGCGCGATCGTCCTGCGCCTGTCCGACGGCGTCGTTCAATGGCGCTCGATCAGCGACGGAAGCCTGCTTTTTTACCGGCGAACCGAGGCTGCTGGTGACCCGCGCGCGCTGCTCTCGGCGGGCTCTCCGCTGCTCGCTCAGACCCGCACATCTTCCGTCGTGTGCGTCCCGCGCGCGCGGTCCTTCGAGTGCTGGAGCGCGATCGACGGCCGATCGACCAGCGATTTTGCAGACCTCGCGAGCGCTCGATCGACCAGCCGCGCCCTCGCGCTCGACCTCGATCGCGACGGCGACGACGAGCTCGTGGTGGCCACCGAGGACGGCGCGGTGCGCGCGATGTCTCGCGCGGGACAGCCGCGGTGGACGCGCTCGGGGCCGACGCGCGCGCTCGTGCTCGGCGCGCCGGTCGCCTTCTACCAGGGAGCGACGCTGCTCGTGGCGTGGGCGGACGTGGACCGATGGGTGCACGTGGTCGACGGGGTGAGCGGCGAGGTTGTGCAGGGATTTCCAAGGCGAAGTGACGGAGTCTCGCGAAGCGGCGTACGCGTGGCGGACGTCGATGGCGACGGCTCGATCGACGTGCTCGTCAGCGAGCGCTCGGGCGCGCTCAGCGCGTTTCGGGTGCGCGACGCGAGCGCGGTCTCTGTGGGCGAGGGACCTTCGGCGCGCGCGCCCATCGACGGAGAGGCCGCGCTGGTGGCGACGGGCGACGGCGTCGTTCACTGGCTCGCGATCGACGGCGCTGCCACGCTCGCGCATCGGGCGCTCGCCGCGACGGCGCTCGGCCCCGAGCTCGCGGTCCTCGTCGATCAGCGCGATCGTCGCCCCGTTCGCGTCGAGCCCGAGATCGAGCGGGTCACGAGCTACTCTGCCTCGGCTGCGACGGTCACGAGCGCGCCTGCTGCGGGACCGGGCTCGGCGCCTCCGCGCGCCGTGGGGTGCTCGGCGACGCCGGCGCTCGCGACGGAGCCTCGCGCGTGGATCGCGCTGATGCTCGCGCTCTTGCTCTTGCGAGAGCGCCCTCGACGGTGATCGCTCACGTCGTTCGCATGCGCGCGCTCATCTCTGCGAGGGCGCGCACGCTCGCGCCGTTCGAGAGCAGCTGCGCGAAGCCCCTGCACGCGGTCCAGCAGCGCTGACAGCCCGCGCGCTCGCTCTGCCTCGCGGCCAGGGCGCTCACCAGATCGCGCAGCGGAGCGGTCTTCACGGTGCCTACGCTCTCGTCGATCCGCTCGATGCACGCGCTGACGGCGCCGACGTGGTCGACGTTGAAGGACTGCAGCCCCGCGTTGCACTCGGGCATGCGCGAGTCGCCTCCGTCCTCGACCTCCTTCAGCCACTCGTGCGTCTTGGAAAAATACTCACCAAACATCCGCACGTGCTTGTACTGCCCGTGCCACTCGCGCAGCGCGAGCCCCGCTTCAGACGGCGGCAAGCGATCGGGCCCTTCGCCTTTGCGACGATAGCCGTTGACGCTCAAGAGCGTGAGCTGATGGCCCACTCCGTGCGCGTCGCTCATCTCGAACAGCTTCGGCAGGTCGCGCCAGTTGTCCTCCATGATCACGGACATCACGTGCGTTTGCCTTCCGCCCCGCGGCGCGGTGTCCCTGAAGTAGTCCACCGCGCGCCACGCCCGATCGAACGCGCCGTCGAGCCCGCGCTTGTCGTCGTGTCGCTTCGCGTCGGGATAATCGATGCTCACGTTGGCGTGCACGAGGCCCGCGTCGAACAAGCTCTTGGCGAGGTCCTTCGTGAGCAGCCACCCGTTGGTGAACAGCGCCGTCACGTGGTGCTCGCTCAGCGCTTCGACGATCCCCACGAGGTCCGGTCGCACCAGCGGCTCGCCTCCCTCGATGGACACGAGGAAGGTCCCGAGCTCTTTGAGCTCGCGCGACAAGCGCTTGTAGTCCGTCACCGAGAGCTCTTCGCTGCGCGGCGCGACGTTGGGCCAGAAGTCGCAGAACGAGCAGCGCATGTTGCACTTGTTCGTCAGCTGCACGAGCACTTGAAACGGCTTTTTGCCGAGGATCCCCGCGGTAAACGAGAGGTCTTTCTTCCACGCGCGAACGCTGCTCGCGAGGCTCATCGAAACGCTCCCTTCGCCCGCCACTGTTCAGCGACGCGCACCGTGGCGTCTCGAAGCACGCGCACGGGGTCTGGATAGGCGTCCAAGATGGCGCCCACAGAATCAACGAGCAGGTCCACTTCGGCCTCTGTGATCGTGAGGGGAGGGGTGAGCTTGAGGACGTTCCATCGCTGCGAGGCGGGCTGCGCGACGATGTTGGCTTCGAGCAATCGCACGCAGAGCCACTGGCCCAACACCTTTTCGCTCACCGCGTCGACGGCGGCGCCCGTGAGCTTGCCGAGCCATCCCTCTCGCTTCGATCCGAGCTCGAGCGCCACCAAGAGCCCGTCGCCGCGCACCTCGCGCACCATCGGGTGCGACCCCACGCGCGCCGTGAGCTTCTCTCGCAGCGAGTCCCCGCGCTGTTTTGCGCTGTCGAGCAGCGTTTGATTCTGCGTGCGCGAAATCACTTCGACCGCGACCGCGCTGCCCAAGGCGTAGCCCGCGTACGTGCTCCCGTGCAGATCGAAGCGGTCCATCGTCCCGAACGCGCGCTCGTGCAACGCGCGCGTCGTGAGCGCTGCGCTGACCGGGACGAGTCCTGCGCCGAGGGCCTTTCCGAGCACGAGCACGTCGGGGCGTACGCGGTCGCGATCGCACGCGAACATGCGGCCTGTGCGGCCGAGGCCCGTCTGCACTTCGTCGAAGACCAGCACTGCGCCGTGACGTCGACACAAGTCCTTCGCGCCCTGCAAATATCCTGGCGGAGCGAGCTCAGCTCCTCCCTCTCCCAGCAGCGGCTCGACGACGAACGCCGCGGGCTTGTGCTTGCTGAGCGCCGCTTCGAGCGCGGGCAGATCGCCGAACTTCACCTGCGCGCAGTGCTCGAGCAGCGGCTCGAACGGAGCGCGGATGCGCCCGCTCCCCATGATGCTCAACACGCCCATGTCGAGCCCGTGATAGCCGCCCTCGCACGAGACAAACGAGCGCCGACCGGTGGCGGCGCGCGCGAGCTTCATCGCGCTGTCGACGGCCTCTGCGCCCGAGAGCGCGAGCATGCTCACTTCGAGCTCGTGGTCGGTGAGGGCGCTCAGGGCCTCGCCCAGACGCGCGGCGCTCGACGCGGGCCCCACGTGGAGAATCCCTGGAAGATTGCTGCGCAAGTGACTGTGCACTGCGTCCAACAGCTCGGGAGGATTGTGCCCGAGGTTGGCCGAGCCGAAGCCCGCGAGGGCGTCGAGATAGCGACGGCCCTTCGAGTCCCACAGCCAGTGGCCTTCGGCGCGCGTGAAGACTCGGCCGTAGCCCAGGACGCCGAGCAAGCGCACAAACGAGGGAGAGATGTGGCGCCCGTAGCGCTCGATGATCGCGCGATCTTCGTCGCTCACGCGGCCGAGCGTACCTTCTCTCGACGCGCCGCAGTGGTCCTTCGTCGGTGCAGCCAGCGCAGGGCTCGGTCGAGCGCGAAGTACAAGAGCGCGAGGTAGATGAACGTCGCGGTCCAGTACTTCGAGAAGTCCGAAAAATACCGGCGCATCGGGGGGTAGATGCCCCACGCGACGTTGACGTTGAGGCTCCAGTGCGTGAGCCAACGGGAGCACTGTTGCAGAAGGGCTCCGCTGAGCAGGGCGCTCCACCAGGCGCCGTCGATCAACCCGTCGCGAACGGCGCGGCGAATCCCAAGCGAAAAGACCACGCCGTGCGTGAGCAGCGAGGTCCACATCCACTCGCCGCCGAAGAGCAGGTCCATGAGCCACAGGGGGGTGCCGGCGGCGAGCCAGAACGTTCCGATGGCCAAAAGAGAGGGCTCGACGAAGGCGAAGCCGATGGCGATGAAGAGCGCCCCGAGGTTGCAGCCCCAGACGAGGTCCGCGCCTGTGCCCCGACGGACGTGAACGAGCGCGTGCGCGAGCCAACAGAAAAATGACAGCGCGCCCAAGATCCGCGCCTCTCGCTGCGCGGGCTCGGTCCTCGGCTCAGCCCCGGACCGCTCGCTCGTGGGAATGTCCGATGACACCGCTGCGTGTGTTCCTCATTGCGGTATACCTTCGTCCCTCGTCGTTCGACCATCGTTTCTCAGGAGCTTTCGACTCGTGGCTACTTCCAAGCGCACTGCCAAGAACACCTCTAGCGACTCGCCGGCGCGCACTGAAGAGCGCCCGGCCGCGGAGTCGGACGAGCGCGAGTCCCGCGACGACGACGACGCGATTTCGGGCGAGGTCACCGACGACCTGCCCGACGACAGCGAAGAGTCGACCGAGTCCACGCTCGCGGCGATCGCGCGCGAGGACCGCGAGAAGGGGCTGAAGAAGTTCGACCCGTTCGCGACGTACTTTCGCGAGATCGCCAAGCACAAGGTGCTCACGCAAGAAGAGCAAAACGCGCTGGCCGTTCGCTACCTCGAGACGGGGGACGTGAAGGCCGCTTCGAAGCTCGTCACGTCGAACCTGCGCCTGGTCGTGAAGATCGCGTACGAGTATCGCCGCGCGTATCGCAACATGATGGACCTCGTTCAAGAGGGAAACATCGGGCTCATGCAAGCGGTGAAGCGCTACGACCCGTACCGCGGCGTGAAGCTCAGCTCGTACGCGGCGTGGTGGATCCGCGCGTACATCCTTCGGTTCATCTTGAACAACTGGCGCCTCGTGAAGCTCGGAACCACGCAGGCCCAGCGAAAGCTCTTCTTCAATTTGAACAAGGAGAAGCAGCGGTTGATGGCGCAGGGGATCAACCCCGACTCCGCTGAGATCGCCAAGCGACTCGACGTGGCCGAGAGCGAAGTGATCGAGATGGACCGCCGGTTGTCCTCGGGCGACGCCTCGCTCGACGCGCCCATCGGCGACGCCGACGGAAAGCCCCTCACGCGCTTGGACCTGCTCCCTTCGGGCCTCGAGCCGCAGGACGAGAGCGTCGGGTCCGCGGAGTTCTCGGGCATTCTCAAGGAGAAGCTCGATCGCTTCCGCGCGACGCTGCAGGGCAAAGAGCTGACGATCTACGACGAGCGATTGGTGGCTGAAGATCCCAAGACGCTGCAAGAGATCGGCGATCACTACGGGATCTCGCGCGAGCGCGTGCGCCAGCTCGAGGCGCGGCTGCAGGGCAAGCTGAAGAAGTTTCTGCAAGAAGAGATGGGCGCGGCGATTCAGTTTCGATGAGCCAACACACTGGGCGAACGCACGGGCAGGCGCGCCCGACCGAGGGCACGCTCTCGCTCGTCGCGACGCCGATCGGAAACCTCGAAGACATCACCCTCCGCGCCCTTCGCGTCCTTCGCGAGTGCGACGTGATCCTCGCGGAGGACACGCGTCGAACGTGGCAATTGCTCAAGGCGCACGGGATCGATGAAGGGCGCAGCGTCGAGCGCTTGGACGACCACGTCGCGTGGCACAAAGCGCACTCGCTCGTGGCTCGTATGCGTGACGAGCGCGCGTGGATGGCGCTGGTGACCGACGCTGGGACCCCGATGGTGAGCGATCCGGGCGCGCTTCTGGCGCGGGCGGCGATCGAAGCGGGGGTCGTGGTCGAGAGCGTTCCTGGGCCGAGCGCGGCGGTGAGCGCGCTGCTCGTGTCGGGGCTGGCGGCGGACGGGTTTCGTTTCGTGGGGTTTTTGCCGCGCGAAGGGACCGAGCGCACGAGCGCCCTCGCGACGCTGGCGAGAGATCCTCTGCCGACGGTGCTCTACGAGAGCCCCAATCGCACGCACGAGACGCTCGGCGATCTCGCGCGCGCGTGCGGCCCCGAGCGCAGGGCGGCGGTGGCGAGAGAGCTCACGAAGCTGCACGAAGAGGTGCTTCGAGGGACGCTCGCAGAGCTCATCGAGCGCACGAAAGACGGCCTGCTGGGAGAGGTGTCCATCGTCGTGGACGGAGGGGTCGCGAGCGCCGCGGACTCGAGCGAAGACGCGATGGATCGCGCGCTCGACACGGCGATGGCGGCGGGCATGAAGCCGAGCGCAGCGGCGCGCGAAGTGGCGAAGGCGCTCGGGCTCGATCGAGCCGCGGTGTACGCGCGCGCCGTCGAGCGCGCGAAGAGCGCTGGGTGAACGGGGTTTTGTAGGGATAGGGGACGGTGTTCAAAAGTTCATTTGTTGCGCGCTCACCTCGCGCACCGCGCTCACCTCGCGCACCGCGCTCGCGAGCGGCGCTCGTGGCGAGCGCGCGTGCGCTGCAGCTCCAACAAATGAACTTTTGAACACCGTCCCCTATCCCTACAAAACTCGATCGCTTCGATTTCGAAATGCTGCGGCGACGAGGCGCGCACTACGAACGAGACCAATGCGATCTGTTCACGCACGTGCGGCGCTGCGCCGACACGCACGGCCGTTGTTTGTCTCGTGGGCGCTCAGCGCGCTCGCGGTGACACGCGCGAGCGCCGCGCAAAACGCGACCTCTGCTGAGCCCGACCTGGCGACGCGCAGGATGCTCATCGCGCAAGCGCAGCAGGCTCGCGCGGACGGCGATCACCGGCTCGCGTTGGCGCGCGCTGAGCAGGCCCAGCGGATTCAGTCGACGCCGTCGCTGCGGTTGTTTGTCGCGCAGGAGTTGCTCGCGCTCGAGCGCCCTGCGGACGCCATGGTTCAGGGCGAGTCGTGCATGCGCGAGGCGGAGAGGGACGCGAGCGTTCCGAACCGCGAGACGCTCATCGTCGCCTGTCGGCAGTTGGTGTTGGACACCCGAAGCTCGCTCGGGACGGTGACGGTCTCCGTGCTCGGAACGCGTCCGTCAGGCCTCACGATCGTCGTGGCGTCTCGGGCGGTGGATGAGTCGCTCATCGGTGTTCCCGTCGCGGTGAATCCAGGAAACATCAACGTAGAGGTCCGCGCCGCTGGCTACCGTGTCGCGCGCCGAACGATCGACGTTCGACGAGGCGGAAGCGAAGAGGTGACCGTCGAACTCGAACGCGAGCCTCTCACCTCGGTATCGACCGCTCGTCCTGCGGCTCGACCGATCTCGCTCCCGACGCCGCGCGCGACGAGCCCCGAACGTGCTCACGTGCCGATCGCTCCGATCGTGCTGATGTCCGTCGGCGCCGCGGCGCTCGGCGCCAGCGCCGTGACCTTCGCGCTCAGGCAAGACGCGATCTCCGCGTGCTCGATCGAAGCAGATCGATTCGTCTGTGAAAATACAGCCAATGCCACGATGCTCGTCAGCCGCGCGGACGAGGCTGAGGCGCTCACCTCGGCCACCCAGGGCCTGCTGATCAGCGGCGCGGTCACGGCGGTCGGAGGCGCCGTGTGGTTCGCGATCGACCGCGCTTCGACTCGGTCGAGCGATCGATCCCTCGTCACTGTGCGTCCCCTCGTCGGAGCGACGCGCGGCCTCGTCGTCGAAGGAGCGTTCTGATGCGCGCGTTGTTGCTGGCTCTCGTTGGCTCGCTCGCCGCGTGCGCGCTTCCCGCCAACCTTCGCAGCCCCGAGCTGCGCAGCGCGGGGGCCGACGCGGCTCCGGTGCCCGACGTGGCCTCGTCGCCAGATGCTCCGATGGAGGACGCAGCGGCGTCCTGCGCCGCGCCGACGATTCTCGCTCCGTTGCAAGGGGCGCTGTACGCGTCGAGCGCAGTGGCGATGCGCGTACGCGCCGAGGGCGCGAGCTCGATCGAGGTGCAGCGCGCCGCGCCGCCGGCGTTCTCGACGGAGCCCGTGAGCAGCGTCGCGGTGGTCTCGGGCGTGGCAGAGTCGCTTCTCTCGTACGAGGGAGACGAGCGAGGTCGCTCGAGGCTTCTGCGCGTGCGAGCGCGGTGCGCCAACGGCGCTTCGAGCTCGTGGGTCGCGACGGTCTTTCGCGCCGGAACGCGCGTCAACACCGCGTCCGGCGCCGCGTGGCGCGCGGACTCGATCGAGCGCTTCGAGCTCGACGTCAACGCCGACGGACGCACGGACTTGCTCGCGGCGACGAGCGCGGCCTCGCTCGGCGTTTCGCTGGGACAAGCGACGGCAGGCTTGGCCGCGGTCGAGGGCGTCGAAGCGGCGATCGAGGGCGCCGCGGCGGTGGGAGATGTGCACGGCGACGGGCTGGGCGACGCGATCGTCGGCCAAAGCGCGAGGCCCGACAGCGCGGGGAGCATCACGGTCCTGCGAGGCTCGCGCGAGGGGACGATGCGCGCGGCGGGGCGCTTCACGATCGCGGGCACAACGGGACTCGGGCGAGTCGTCGCCGCCGCAGGAGACGTGGACGGTGATGGTTTGAGCGACGTGCTCGCCGCGGACGCGCAGCGAGCGTTCGTCCTCTCGGGGCGCGCGTTGTCCGACGCGGCGGGTGCCGTGATCGCGCCGATCGCGACGCTCGCGCCGAGCGGGCTGAGCGCCGAGTCCATCGACGCGATGGTCGCGGGCGACTTCGACGGTGATGGGGACTTCGACGTCGCGATCGGCGTGAGCGCGCTGCGCGCGGGGGCAGGCAGCGTCTTCGTGTTCGAGCGGCAATCCTCGGACTATCGCGCGGTCGCTGAGCATCGAGGCTCCGCTGCGAACGCTCGCTTCGGAGCGGCGTTGGCCGCAGGCGCGGTGCTCAACGACGGCGCGCAGCAGCTCGTGGTCGGAGCGGCAGGCGGAGCCAACGCCGCGGACCCGCAGGGTGAAGTGTTCGTCTTCGCGCGCGCGCTCAGCATGCAGTCTCCGATCGCAGTGGCGTCGATCGCTGCGAGAGACGTCGTGCGCGCCGATCGATTCGGCTCGGCGGTGGCGGTGAACGGCGACGGAGACCGGGATGGTGCCAGTGAAATCGCCGTGCTTTCTCCAGCGAAAGTGACGTCGAGCGGCCGGGTGGGTCAGCTCTCTCTCTTCGAGTTCGAGGGAGCGGCGACCGTGCGACGCGTCTCCACGCTCGACCCGCCCAGCGACGTTGCGGGAGCGAGCTTCGCGGGCCCGCTCGCCGCGTGCGGGACGTTCACCGCGGACAACGAGCTTTGCTTCGTCGTCGCGCAGCCGCGCGAGCGGGGCTTCGGCGGCTTTGCCTTCGCGCGGTCGATCAACGCCGCGTGGATGCAGACCGGCGCGAGTCGGACGCTCTCGTTTTCGTCCGACGGCGCCGCGGCGCGGCTGATCGCGCTGCGCGAGCGCGCCGTGTGTCGTCGATCGTTTCTGTGATGGCGCGCGGAGGCGACCCGCACTGGTGATCACAAGTCGCTGAGGGTGCTCTGGCGTTCTGCTCGTCGTCGAGACGCCCGCGCTGCGGTTGGACCGCGCGCGAGGGCTCTGCGGTCGCTCAGCGCGCTCGGCGCCTTCGGCTCAATCAGGAGGAACCGTGATTCACGCACCCAACCGCCGCGTGCGAGGCATCGTCGCGCTCGCGCTCGCAGGCTCTGCTTCAGCATGTGGAGTCGCGCCGATGCTCGACGCGTCCCAAGACGGAGCGCCCTCGGACGCCGTCGCCGTGGACTCGATCGCGATGGACCGATCCGAGCCCGACGTCACTCGCGACGCAGGGCTCGACGCGCCGAGCCCGCTCGACGCGCGCACGCTCGACGGCGCGCCCGATGACACGATCAATGACACGATCAATGACACGATCGAGCGCGACGCGCGCACCGACGCACCGCTCGACGTCGCGTCGGACGCTGGCGCGGACGTGAGCGCGGACCGCGCGCTGGACGTCGTTCGGGAGACCGGCGCAGAGTGCCTCGCTCCGCTTCGGATGTGCGGCGCCGCGTGCGTCGAGCTCTCTTCGAGCGCGCAGCACTGCGGAGCGTGCAACAACCCCTGCGCGGCGGGGCGCGTCTGCTCTTCGGGGCTGTGCGTGTGCGCGCCGGGCACCAAGCTATGCGGCGCTTCGTGCGTGGCCGATGACAACCCAGCGACCGGCTGCGCGGGTGCCTCGTGCGGCGCGTGCAGCGTCCCCAACGCGTCCGCGCGCTGCTCGGCCGGCGCGTGCGCGGTGGGCTTGTGCGCCGCGGGCTTCGGCGACTGCAACGCGAGCGCGGCGGACGGCTGCGAGACCGCGCTCGGCACGAGCTCGACCCACTGCGGCGCGTGCGGAAACACCTGCGCGGGCGACAGCGCGTGCGTCGCGGGCGTGTGCCGGCCGCTCAACGATCGCTGCGCGGCGGCGACGGTGCTCGGCACCGACCCATACAATCAAACGTACTCGCTCTCGCTGCGCGGGGCGACGGGCGAGGCGAGGGACTGCAGCGGCGCTGGGGGATCGTCGGTGTACTACCGAGTCAACATCACGCGACCGGCGCTGTTCTACGCGATGGTGCAGTCCAACACGATCTTCACGCCGACCGTGGGGCTCTCGGTGGACTGCTCGACGCGGCCTCTCTGTCAGAGCGGAACGTGCGGAGATACCCGCATTTCGCAGGGATATTTTCAGGTCAACCCCGGCCCGGTCTACATCGAGGTCGGTCGATCGAGCGTCGGCGACGGAGACTTCACGCTGGTGGTGAGCGCGATTCCGATCCCGTCGCGGGGCTCGGGCGCGAGCGCGACGGGCGCGATCACCTTCGAGCTGCCGGGCCCGTCGTACAACATGTTGAACATGTTCGACGCGATGATGCCGACGGCGCAGACGAGCTGCGGAGGAGCGTCGCCCACGCCGGCCTTCACGCTCTATTGGAGCTCGTGCCCGAGCGCGCCCGGAGGCCGAACGCTCTCGATGAGCACGTGTAGCGCCGAGCGCTCGTTCGACACGGTGCTCGAGTATCGCGACGCTCGAGGACGCACCGAGTGCAACGACGATGACACGATGACCACGGCGTGCGCGCCGACGGGGCCTGGGGTCGGGTACGGCTCGACGATCAGCGCGATCCTGGCGGGCGGGCCGAACCTCCACGTCGTCACGCTGCGGCAACGAAGCGGAGCGGGGCTCGGCACGGCGATGGTTCGATGGAGCATCAGCGAGCGCTGAGCGCCGCGCGCTGTGCGCGCCGGTCGTTCACTGCGCTTCGCGCACGATCAACACGTGAAAGATCGTGTCGCCGGGGAAGTTGCCCGGTCCTTCGTTGAACATGAGCCATCGGCCGTCGGTCGCCGAGTAGAAGAACCCGACGGTGCTCGCGAACGTGTCGCCGGCCACGCGAGAGACGTGCGTGGCTGAGAGGACGGCGTTCGGGTTTCCGTTGGCGAGCGGGTGGTCGATGAGAAACCGCGGAGTGACCGCGGCGGGGGTGCGCACGACGAGGGCGCCGATGCGATCTTGCTTTCCGTCGTTGAGCGCGTCGAAGTTCGCGTTGACCTCAGCGGCGCGGATCGGAGTGCCCGCGGTGAATCGATTGGGAATCGTGATGCGCGCGAGCGCCGCGAGCGGCACGGCCATCACCGCGCCGATGAGCGCGACGCGGGCGATGTTCTTCTTCAAGTTCGAATCAGTCTTGCTGCTTGTCATTGCTCTGCTCCTTCACTGCCACGTGCTTCGATCCCACTCGGCCATGTCCCACGCCGCTGCGCTCGAAGCGTCGCTGCCGACGTCCGGCGATGGCGCGTCGGGCGTCGCCGCGTCGGCGGCCGAGACGTGATCGTCAACGGCGTCCATCGCGCTGACGTCCTCGGTTCGTCCTGCGTCTGGCATGCTGGCCTCTGCGCCAGCGTCAGCGGCGTCCGGCGGCTGCGCCTTGGGGCCGCACGCGCCGAGCGCGAACGCGCTGAGAAAAGCCACGCACACCGCGCCGCGTGTCTTCCTTTGATGGTGCAACTGAACTCTCCCTGTTGGGTGCTCACGAACGTGCGGCGCCGCGCGCGTGATCGCTCACGCGGCTCCGCGACGAGTACAGTGCGACCGCCCATCGCGCGCCATTTCGAATTCGTGTGCGCTGCGTTGCAACGCTGGCCACGAAATCAAGTCACGAGCGAGACAGGCGCGACCTCGCGATGAATCGCTGCGCAACGGCGCCGCCGAAGAACCCTCCAAACGTCGAGACGAACCGACGCGCGACGCTCATCGCGCTCGCTCCGCCGTGGACGATCATCACTCGCCCGCCCAACGCTCCCCACTCGGGCTCGCCCACGATCAGGTCGAAGTAGCCATCGCCGTTGAAATCCGCGCGCCCTCCCACCGCGCGGCCGAAGCGGTTGATCTGCGCGGGCAACGTCGTCGTCGACCACGGCGCAGGCTCCACTGCGCCGCTGCTCGAACCACGAAAGACGTACACGTAGCTCGCCGCGGCGTCGCCCGGCGCGCCGACGGCGAGGTCGTCGAGCCCGTCGCCGTCGAGGTCTCGCGCCTCGGCGATCGCGTACCCGAACCCCTGCGACTGCGCGGGGCCCGAGAGCGAGAGCGTCGCGCTCGCGCCCGACCAATCTGCGCGCGCAGCGTACACGTGCGCCGCTCCTCGACCGCCGCCGCTGTTGGGCGCGCCGATCACCAGGTCGCAGGCGCCGTCGCCGTTGACGTCTCCTGCGCGCGTCACGCTGAAGCCGAACCAATCGCTCGGCGCGACAGGCTCGATCGCCGTGCGCGCGCTGAGCGTGCGCGATCCCGAGCCTCGATACAGGTATGCGACGCCGCTGCCAGCGCGGCCTGTCGGCGAGCCGATCACGAGGTCCGACAGCCCGTCACCGTCGAGGTCACACGCGCCCGTCACCGACCCACCGAACTGCGCGGCGGGCTCTCGCTCGCCGATGAGCTCGACGCCACCGCCAGACAATCCGCCCGGAGCGCCGAAGTACACCCACGCCCGCCCTTGCGCAGAGTTGGCCGTGGGGGCGCCGATCACGACGTCTCCGTAGCCGTCGCCGTCGAGGTCGCCCGCCGCGGCGATCGAGCTGCCGAAATGATCGCCCGCGGATCGTCCAGCGATGTGCGTCCGCGCAGCCATGGGGTCGATCCCCTGAGCCGAGCCGAACATCACGAACACGCTACCGGCTTCGCCGTTGTCGTCGGGCGCGGCGATCGCGAGGTCGCCGAACCCGTCGCCGTTGACGTCGCCCACCGACGCCGCCGCGAACCCGAAGCGACCTGCGCTGCCGAAGACCATCGCGCTCTCGGCTTGGGCGATCGAGTCGCGCCCGCCGAGGTGCACTTGCACGAGACCGGCGCGCGCGCGGGCCTCGGGCGCGCCGATCGCAGCGTCACCGAAGCCGTCGCCGTTGAAGTCCGTAAACGATCCCCACGCGCTGGTCCGGGCTCGCATCCCGCGCGCGACGTGAAACTGCCACGTCGCAGACGGAGCCGCGGAGAGGCGATCGTCGCGCTGCCCAAATGCGCGCCAGTAGTGCGTCCCAGCGGAGAGGGCAGTCGGCCACTCGAGCTGATCCCCGCTGACCGAGCGTGAGTCCTCGACGCGCGTGCACGCTCGATCCGCGCACACTTGCACGAGCGTTCGCTCGGTCCCTGCGCTGCGACGCCAGCGCAGCGTCGGGCGGCCGCCGGTGAGAAAGCTCGTCGACAGTGGCGCGATCAACCGCGGCGCCTCGGGCGCGGGACCGGCGTCGTTGGCGGCCGCGTCGGGCGTCGGCGCGTCCAGTCCCGCAGCGTCCGCCGTTGTTTCATCGCCGCCGTCGCTGCTCCGGTCGTCCGTCGCGTCGTCGGTTGTGGCGCGGTCTGCGCTGGACGAGCTCTCTGCCGCGTCGCTGGCGTCCGCGCTGTGCCGCACGAGCGTGACTCGGTCGAGGCAGCCATACCCCGCGAGCGCGATCGCCGTCGTGAGCGCACTGTGGACCCGATGTCTCATCGTCTACCGCTGCCTTCGGAGGATCGTCGCGTACACGCTGGTCGGAAACCGTCGCGAGAGCTCGGCCGCTCGCGCCTCAGCGCGCTCGCGCTCTCCGGCGCGTCGCAGCGCTTCGATCGCGATGTACTCGCTCTCGGCGAAGAGCTGCCCGTTTGAAAACGTGTGCTGATATAGCTCGATCGCGCGCAGGGCCGCACGCGGGTCTCGAGCGAGCGCGATCCGCGCGGGCTCGAGCAAGAGCCTCTCGCGCTCGAGGCTGTCGGTCACGGGCTCGACCGCGGGCTCGACCGGGGGCTCGCTCGTCGCGACGGTCGGCGCAGGCGTCGAGGGCTCTTCGCGCGGCGTCTCGCCGAGGGCGTTGGCGGGCTGCGTGGCGCTCGCGCGTCGGGCCGTCGAGGTTCTGATCGGCGCGGGCTGCGGTGAGGGCTGCGGTGATGGCGTCGAGGGCGCGGCGCGCTCGGGCGCCGCGCGAGAGGGCGCAGCAACGCTCGCGAGCGCTGGTCGCGGCGGTTGTTGTGCGGCGAGCGCGGCCGCGCCACTCGAGCGCTCATTGGGGCGCGAGGCCACCGCGCGCCGCGTGAGCTTGTCTCGCGCGACCAGCGTGGCGACGGTGGCGACGGTGATCACCGCGCCGAAGCCGAGGGCCGAAGCGATGGCCTTGAGCCAGGTCATGAAGACCGAGGCGCCCAGCGCGGTGGCGGAGAGGTGCGCGACTCTGCGGCGCATCTTGCGGCGAGTCGCGGCGTCGAGCGGCCGACGTGTCGGCGCCTGCTCGAGCAGCTCGCGGTGCTGCGAGCGCTCTTGCTCGTGGGAGTCGAGCCAACGGCGAGGATCGGTCATCGTCGACCTCCGTGGCGCGTGCGCGCGTTGTAGCGAGAGAGCGCCTGATCGAACTGCTTTCGCGCGGCGCTCAGCCGTGAATACACAGTGCCGAGCGGGATGCCCAGCGTCTCAGCGATCTCGTCGCACGAGAGCGCCTCGATCTCGAACATCACGAACACTGCCCGTCGCTCGAGGTCGATCTCGTCGAGCAGCGAGGCGAGCACCGAGCGAGCCTCGCTCTTGGCAGCGAGCTCTTCGGGAGAGCTCGGCGCCGCGACGCTGGCCGGTCCTGGCTGAGTGGGCTCGGGCATCTCGTCGACGGTGTGTTCGCGCCGGGTGTGCGCTCGTCGACGGTGCGCGATCACGACGCGAACGCAGATTCCGAAGAGCCACGCGTTGAGCGTTCCGGCGCCCGAGTAGCTCGAGAGGCGCTGGTGAACCACGGCGAAGACCTCTTGTGACAGGTCTTCGAGAAGCGCGTCACGCACGCCGAGCCGCCCGAGCGTTGCCCACACGAAGTCCGCGTACTGGTCGTACACATCGACCGTGTCGAGCGCGGGGCGCGCGAGGATCGGCGGGGCCAAGGCGGTTCGAAAGAGCGTTTTGAACACAGAAATTCCGGGTCCGAACAGAGTCGTGCGGGTAGCTCGTCGGCGCCATTTCGAAATCGTACCGATCGAGCGGCGAGCGCGTGATCAATGGATGATCCCCAGGCCGAGCGACGCGAAGAGCGAGCCGACAGACTGTTCGAACACGAGCGTCGGCTGCGCGGGCGCGGGGAGCTCTTCGATGAAGCTCGCGCGGGCCGCTGCGAGCGCGAGGCCGACGCGCGCGTCGAGGACCAGCGGTCCTACGATCCGCAGTCGGCCGCGGGCCGAGGGGACGATCGCCGCCCACGGTCGCGAGCCGCCGTCCGTCGCTCGCTGCCCGATCACCGCGGCGAACGTCGCTCCGACGGAGAGGCCCGCGCACAGCGCGAACGACGCCCGCGCGTCCTGCGCCGAAGCGAGCGGGTCGAAGCAGGGCGCGATGTGCGCTCCGACAAACGAGAAGCCGAACTCGCTCAGCGTCGTGCGCGTTCGTTGCTCGGCGAACCAGGCGCCAGAGACGTGCGTCGAAAACCACGGAGCCCAGTGAATTTCACCCTCGATCGACGCGCCTGCAGCGAGGCTCGGCAGCAGTCCGAGCGCGCTCGCGAACGCCCCGATCGCGGCCACACGCGGACCGCGAGCGACCGTGGGCGCGACGGGCTGAGCGGCGGACGGCTGCGAGGGCCGCGCGCGCCGTCGCGGAGGCTGCTGGACAACAGGGGGCTGCGCCTCGGAGTTCGTCGCGGGCTGCGCGGTGGGGCGAAGGGCCACCGTCGGGTCGATCACGATCGCAAGCGCGAGCGCGACCGCCTCGACGATCGCCTCGCATCGCTCGTTGGCGCTCGTGAACTCGCGGTTGCCCAACGCTTCCCCGTTGGGGCCTCGGACGAAGAACCGCGCGACGAAGGCGCCGTCGAGCCGACGGACGACAGCGTCGATCGACGTGGCCGCGTCTGCTCGAAATGGGTCGTGGCCGACTCGTGACGTCACCGATCGCTGCACCGCGACGACGTCGGGGCACTGCTCTGCGCCCTCGTCTCGCACCCACGCCAGACGGACGCTCTCTGCGCTGGACTGCGAAAAAGCTGGAGTCGGCGCGAGGCACAGCGCGAGCGCCAACGGCGCGGCGCGGCGCTCTCTTCGCGCGCCGCAAAGATCCCTCGAGTAGCGCAAAGCGCCGTCGAGTGTAGCCGCAAACGCGTCAGGGCCAACGCGCGGACGTCCTGCTCGAGGCTCCCTTCGCGAGCGGCGCTCGTGGCGAGCGCTCGTGCGCTGCAGCTCCAACAAATGAACTTTTGAACACCGTCCCCTATCCCTACAAAACCCCCTCATCCGCGCTCGCATACACTCTTGCGCGATGCCGCTCATCCCTCTCAGCACGCTCTCACTCGCGCACGAAGGCCCCGATCGACCCGTCGACTGCGTCGCGTTTTCGCGAGACGGAACATCGCTGTTCGTCGGGAGATTTCCCACGGTGTTCGTCGTTCGGGTGTCCGACGGCGCGATCGTCGACGAGCTCGATGTGTCCTTGCCCGCGCTCGACACGGGCGTCGAGGGCGACGACTTCTCTGAGCGCGTTCGTTCGATCACCGAGAGCCCCGACGGCGCCACGCTCTACGTCCTCAGCGAGAGCCCGGTGAACAACAACGGCGACATGTTCGGCTGGGTGCAAGCGTTCGAGCGACCGGGCGGAGCCAGACTGTGGATGATCCCCGACGACGATGGCCTCGAGATCGAAGCGCCCATCGATCGAGAGAGCGGGATCGCTTTCGTGCTCCCGATGCCCGACGGCTCGCAGGTCGCGCTCTGCTCGGCGATGGGCGTCTTCTTCGCCGACGCTCGCACCGGCAAGCGCCGCGCCGTCATCGAATGGAACGACGAGGAAGACGATCCCTACGACAATCTCTCGGCCGCCGTCTGCACGCCCGACGGAGCGCAGCTCTGGCTCGCGTGGCCGCCAGACCTCCGCTGTTACGACCGCGAGAAGAAGCTCGTTCGACGCATTGATTTCACGGACGTCTCGCTCGCGATCTACGACAGCGGGCCGCTGATGGCCGTGCGCCCGAGCGACGGTCGCATCACCATGATCCGCGGCGATCGCGCGATGCTCGTCGTCGCCAACGCGAGCGAGCAGTCCGCCTCGGTCTCCGCGATGAACGCGAGCGGCCTCGCCGTCCTCGCGCTCATCGAGCACGGCGACCGCTGGCTGCGCGCGACGAGGGCCGAGGACGCGTCGTTTGCGGGGCCGATCGCCCTCGAGTCGCGTGAGAAGATCCGCGTGCTCGAAGAGCGCGAGGACGGCCCGAAGCGATGGCGCGCGTGCGCCGTGCACGAAGGCTCAGCGCTCACCGTCGCGCGCGCGCACGGGAGCTCGATCTGGCTTCACCGCGTGCTCGAGGACTGAGCGGGCCCGAGCTCGGCGCGCCGTCGCTCGACGCGAACGCCGGGCGCGAGGCGATAGCCCTGGTCGAAGCGCTCGATCACCGTGCGCAGCCCCATCTTGCGCAGCGCTGAGACCGAGACGTACACGCGGTTCGCTCCGGCCTCGGGGTCCACGCGCTCGCCGGGCCAGCCCGCTTCGAGCAGCGTCCGCACGGTGCACGACTCGGCGCGGTCCGCGTGATCGACGACGCACAAGAGCACCCTGCGAAGCGCGGCGCGCGACGAGATCCGCTGCATCTTTTGCTGGTCCAACTGAAACCAGCTCCCGTCGTCGGCGAGCTGCAGCCGCGGCGCCTCGGTCGCGGGCGCCTCGGGCTCTTCTTGCGCGAGCATGTCCCGGATAAACGCCTTGTGCTCTTCGTACGACGGGCTCACGCCGAGCAGCGAGAGCGCTGTGTGAAAGATCCGCACGAGCGCCGCGAGCGAGGGCCGCTGCTCTGGCGGAAGGCCCCACACGCGCGCGTTGGTCTCGTGCGTGAGCTTCGCGAGCGCGGTGCCCGTCTCGTGTCCGCGCAGCACCCGCGCCAACGGCAACGGAAGCTCGACGTACGCCACCATCGCCCTCATGAGCACGCTCACGGCGAGCGAGTCCGACGCGGGAGAGGGCTCATCTCCGAGCGCGATTTCGGGCGCGAGCACCGTGGGCATCAGCGTGCGGGCGCGCGCGAAGAAGTTGTCGCCAGCGCCGAAGATCCACAGCGTTCCGTCTTGCTCGTAGAAGAGATTCGCGACGCTGATCGCGCCGAGCGCGTAGGGGCGACCTGTCAGACTCGAGCGCGTCCCGTGCATTCGCTGCAGGGTGTGCACGATCGCCTCGAGCCCGCCGATCGCCGCGGAGTACGGCTGACGCACGTCTCGGTCGACCTGCACTCGCAGCATCTCGTCGCCGTCGGTGACCGCCGCGGCGTCGAACAAGAGCCAGGGCCTGCGCTCGTGCGCTCCTCGCTCGATGAGCCGCGCGATGTGCTCGCCCGCGAGCTCGTGGTGCGCCGTCGCGATCGCGTTCGCGCGGCGCTCGGCCTCATCCAGATCGAGCCTCGCGTTCGCGATGAACAGCGTCGCGAGCTTGCCTTGGTGGCGCACCGAAAACACGTCGAACGCCGCGCCGGTTCGCAGCGGAATGGGCGCGTTTGTCGCGTCGAACCAGCGGCGCTCTTCCATCTCGAAGGAAGTGAAGAATGCGGTCAACGCGAGCGATCTCGCAACCTCTCACAAACCTCGAACGCTCGGTCGATTCGGATTTTGCCGACTCACGCCCGGGAGGGTAGGGTCGTGCCCGCCTTCGCTATGATCCGTCACACTTACTTGCGCGCGGTTGTCGCTCTGTCGATCTCCGCGAGCGCCGCGGCGCTCTCGACAAACGCGCTCGCGCAGAGCGCCCAGCCCGTCGTCGCCAACGAAGATCCCAACGCGCTGCTTCGTCAGGCGGACGCCGCGTACGACGTGCGTGACTTCGCGCGCGCATTGCAGCTCTTTCGTCGCGCATACGAGCTGCAGCGCGACCCGACGATCTTGTTCAACGTCGGCCGAATGTACGCTGCGCTCGAGCAGTGGACGGACGCCGCCGCGACGTGGACGCTGTATCTTGAGCGCGTCTCGAACGCTCCCAATCGCGCGTCGACCGAGGCCTCGATCCGCGACGCCGAAGCGCGCGCGCAAGCGCAGCGCGCGGGCCAACAGAGCGCGGGCCAACAGAGCGCCAACCAACAAAACACCGCCCCGCAGCGCGCCCCTCGTGACGAGCGCGCCGTCGAGCAAGGGCCGCCCCCGCCGCGCACCGAGCCGCGGCAACGTTGGCCCCTCGGCGGCTGGGTCCTCACTGGCGTCGGCGGCGCCGTCACGGTGACCGGAGCGGTCCTGCTCGGTCTGTACGGAGCCTCGGTCGCCGAGCTCAACGGCCCCGCGCACTGCACTGCGCGCTTGGGCGGAGGCTACGACTGCGACGCGGACGCGGTGGGGATTCGCGATCGGGCGCAGACCTTCGGCACCGCGGGCAGCGTCGCGCTCAGCGCGGGCGGAGCGATGGTGGTCGGCGGGCTCGTCTGGGCGTTCGCTGGTCGAACGACGGAGATGGTGCCCGTCGTTTCGGTGGGGCATGCGGGCGCGTCGGTCGGCGTGGCCGGGAGGTTCTAATGCGCTCGTTGTCACATCGATCCCTGGCTCTCTCGATGCTCGCGCTCTCGGGGTGCGTGCTCGATCAATACTCGTTCAACGGGCGCGATGGCGCGGCGAGCAACGACAGCGCAACGCTCGCAGATCGCACCGAGATCGAAGCCGCGGCGGACGTCCTCGACGCGCAAGCGCTGCCCGACGTGCCGACGGCGGACGCTTCGACCCTCGACGCCCCCGACGCGATGATGTCTCTGCCCGACGTCGCGACGGACACCAGCGTGCCGTGCGACCCGAACGAGCGAGTTCCGATGGACGCAGTGTTCGTCGACGGCTCGCGCGCCTCGACCGGTGACGGCTCGGCAGGTCGGCCGTTTCTCTCGATCAGCGAGGCGATCACCGCGATCGAGACGGGCGGAGTCGACCGTCCCATCGTGCTCGCGCCGAGCATGTACGGAGCGATCCTGCGCTTCGAAAACACTCGACGAAACCACCGCATCGTCGGCGGCTTCTCTCGCGGCACCGTCGAGTGGTCGCGCAACTGCATGCTCCCGCGCGAGTCGTGGATCATCGGCGGAAGCGCGGATCAAGCGGTGAACATCGCTGCGACCGCGACGGGCACGACCACGTTCGAGCGCGTGGCGTTTCGCACGCGCGCCGCGCCGCAACCCGGTCGATCGCAGTACGGGATCTGGCACGCCTCGATGAGCCCGCTGCTGCTGCGCGAGATCGACCTCAACGTCTCTTCGGGCGGCGAGGGAGTTTCTCCCGTGATGCCTTCGATGGCGATCGGCACGGTGAGCTGCGATCGCCTCGCGTGCGACGGGACGCCGAGCGCAGGTCGCGCAGGCTCACCGGGGATGAACGGCGGGGCGGCGAGCCGCGTCGGTGCGGTCTCACCCACGATGGGCTTCGTCCCCGCCGACGGAGCGACGGGCGGAGTCGGCACCGCGGGATTCAACGGCGCTCCGGGCTCTGCTGGCGCTTCGCGCTCGGTGACGTGCGCAGAGTGCGTCGGAGAGCTGTGCAACACGACGTGCGCGGGCGTTCCCCAGCCGGCTTGCACCGCGGGGCAGATGACTCGCGCGTGCATCATGACGATGCGCACGTTGACCGCGAGCCAGGGGCTCTGCGGCTGCGGTGGCGTCGCGGGTGTCGGTGGATTGGGCGGCGGCGGCGGCCACGCGGCGATCGGCTTGTTCATCGCGAGCACGGCGACGGTGACCATCGAAAACTCGGTGCTTCGCACGGGCCCTGGCGGCCGTGGCGCCGTGGGCAGCGCGGGTGGTGCAGGCGCGACTGGAAGCCGCGGCGCACCAGGCAACGCGCAAACCTGCAACACCGCGTGCTCTTCGGGATGGAGCGCGTGCAACTGCACCACGAACACGCCGGCCAGCGCCACGCCGGGCAACGAGGGCGGGACCGGCGGCACGGGCGGCGCGGGAGGAGCGGGCGGCGCGGGCGCGGGCGGATCGTCGATCGTGATCGTGCGTCGCGCAGAGACGATCGTTCAGCAGCGCAACACGGTGCTCGTGCCGGGCGCGGCGGGCGCGGGCGCGACGGGGCCGAGCGGCACTGCGGTCAGCGGCGCGAGCCTGACAGAGCAGACGTTCTGACGCGCGATCGCGACCCTCTCACGGGTTGAACGTCTGCACGGCGCCGCCGGGCGTTTGCTCGATCAACTGCAGCGCGCGAAAGCGATACAGCGTGAGATCCGTCCGCTGAAATCCAGGCGGTGGAACGTCGTGCTCTCTCACGAGGTCCGCGAGCGCGACCGCGGCTGTGCGCGTGGGCGCTCCGCTGGTCGGGGGCAGGACGTACTCCCACCGTCCCAAGCGCTCGTAGCCCACGGCGAACACGCGCGCGTCGACGGCGCGGTCGATCCACGAGGCCTCGCGCGTGTCGAGCGTGCCCTTGTCGTAGAAGATCGCGACGGTGATGGGCATGCGGCGAATGGCCTGACGAATGGGGCCGTACGCTTGTTGCTGCCGGGTGTTCCACCGGTCGATGACGGCGTAGGTGGCGTCGACGAGCGCGCGCGCGACGGAGCTTCCGCGCACTGCGCGCCACAAGATCGGCGCCGATCCGTCGCGCACGACGACCATCACCTCTGCGGGGCGCGCGCCTCGCAGCGGCTCGGGAAACAATCGCTCGGGCGGCGCCGCGGCTCCTTCGACCATCAGCCGCACGCTCTCGATGAGCTTGGGCGCGTCCTCGCCCGTGACGATCGGTCGCTCTCTCGCTTCGTAGAGCGCCGCGTCGCGGTCCATCCACGTCGCCGTCACGTCGGGCGTCGCGTGGTACTCGCTGAGCGCGCGAAGCACGGTGCCCGCCGCTCCCTGAGCGCGATCGGTGCGCACGAGCAGGCCGTCCACGCGCGATGCCCGCAGCGCCGCGGCCAGCGCGCTCGCGTCGCGCCCGTCGAGCGCCGCGGCGAGCGCGCCGAACTGCCGATAGTCCACGATCGAGACGTCCTGGTGTCGCAGCCCGAACGGAACGCGTCCCGCCACCGCCACCGTCCCTCGGTCACGAAGCTGCGCCTCGAGCCCCGGATGCACGGTCGTGCCGGGGATCGTCACCATCCCCACCTGGGCCATCCTCGCCACCGCGAGGCCGCCGACGATCGAGACGCCTGCGACCCACTTGAACAACGTCGACCAATTCACGGATGAGTCCTCGATAGCACACGCACCGGAAGTAAGATCAGCGCGTTCGCCTCGGGGATCGCGACGACCTCGATCCGCACTTCGGGCGGCTGCGGCGGCTCTCCGTCGTAGTCCCGCATGATCGTGAGCGCAGGCGCGACGGTGACCGTCACCCTCGGCTGCGAAGCGTCGTCGTCGCCGTCGTACGAAGAGATCAACCGCAGCGGTCGGTGCGGCGGCCCGAACGGGCGCAGCGCAAACGGCGCCGGGTACGGCGTCACGCCCGGCGCCTCGAACATCTCGATCACGATGGGCTGCTCGTCGCCCTCTTCGTCCCTCGCGCTGTGCGCTGCGCCGCTCTGCGATGCGCTCGCCTCCGCGCCCCGCGGCTGCGCCCGAGAGACTCGCATCGCGGGCAGCACCCACGCTCCGCTCGCGTCGCGCTGCGCTGGCTGCGCCTCGCTCGATGAGCTCCGCTCGTTCGAGGTGCGTCGCTGCGTCGCTCCTGCGCTGTTCGTGCTGTTCGCGCTCGGATCACTCCACGAGCGCAGCTGCGGCCCTCGCGGGGGCTGCGCGCTCGTCCCGCGCTGCGTCGCGCTCGGGGCCTCGTCCCAACCGCGCAGCGCCCCGACGGTCGAGGGCGCGGTCTGTGCGTCGGCCGCGCCTGCGATCGCGCTCGCGAGCGTGAACACAACGGCGGTCGTCACAAGAGCGCGCTTCATCGCTGGGCTCGCAGTGTACCCCAAGCGGCTGCGAGATCGCGCGGAGGTCACTGCGTCGCGATGCGAATCGAGACCGACTCGGTCCAGCGCTCGGCGCGCGCCGGCCAGCGCTGCGCGACGGACGCCGCACGAATCGCGGTCGCGCTGCACGCGACCCAGTGCGCGGCGCGCCCTTGCGCGGGCGTCGCGAGCGCGGGGTCCACGTCCGGCGCTGCGACGGTCAACCGCGCGGCGGTGAGCGTGTCGTACTCGTCCATGGCGCGGGCGTAGGTCACGCGAACGGTCCCCTCGTCCGAGGCCGTCCGATGCTCTTCGTACCAGCGAAGAAAGCACCGCGTGATCTCTTGGCGAACCGCCTCGCCTTCGACGAGGGTCTTGAACGTCCCGCGCGAGCCCTGGTCTGCAGCGCCCGAAAACGCGACGGTGATGGTCATCCCGCGCATCCCTGGGCTGCGGTCTTGCCCGGACATGAGCCGCGCGCTGTCGTCGCGGTCGAGCGCGCCCACTTCGAGCCCGCGGTCCACGAGCGAGGCGAGCTGCGCGAGGACGCCTTCGCTCGCGGGGGACGCCGGAGGCGCCGCGCCCAGGCACCGCGCCGCGGATCGCGCGGCTTGTTCGCGCAGGTCTTGCCCTGCTGATCCGCGATCGAGCTGCGCGACGTACGAGCTCGCGAGCCCGCACCACACGCTGGACGGAATGGGGATCGAGCGATCGCGATACGCCGTCTCTGCTTGCTGGTAGGCCGCCGTGGCCTCGTCGAAGCGGCCGAGCGCGAGCGCGCGCGCGCCGCGTTCGACCAGGACTTCACCGCGCAGTGAGCGCGCGCTGAGCGCGCAGTGGTGCTCGATGCACCGAGCGCTCGCGGGGCAGTCGTCGCTGCGCGAGCAGCTCTCGCCCTCGGTGAAGGGGCGATCTGCGCGCGGCGAGGCGGTCGCGCTGTTGCTCGACTGCGCGTTGCCCGGCGTCGGGTCGTGCGCTCCGTTGGGCCTCGGCTGACACGCGCACAGCGCGGCGGCGAGGACGACGAACGTGCCAGAGAGAGCTTCGCGTCGGACCATCATGACAGCGCGCGCGAACATATCGCGCATCGCCTGCGCGGAGGGTGACGAAACTCAGCGGGCGCGCGTTGTGTTGACGCCCCGCGTCGAGTGCGAAGGGACTTTCTCTGTGATTTCTCTGTGCGAATGCTCTGCACAAGCGAGCGTCGCTCGTGCATCCTCCGCGCGCGTTCGGGGCACAGAACAAAGCCCGAGCACAGTTACATCAGCAAAGGAGCAGCGCTGTGATCATCGGAGTTCCGAAGGAGATCAAGACCCGCGAGTACCGCGTCGGAATGACGCCGGCGGGCGTTCGTCAGCTCGTTCACCGCGGACACACCGTGCTCGTGCAGGCTTCGGCCGGCGAGGGCTCGGGCATCCGCGACGAGCAGTACGTCGCAGCGGGAGCGAAGATCGTCCCCACGGCCGCCGACGCGTGGAGCGCGGACATGATCGTGAAGGTGAAAGAGCCGCTCCCCGCGGAGTTTCCGTTCTTTCGCCCGGGCCAGATCATCTACACGTATTTGCACCTCGCGCCCGAGCCCGAGCTCACGCGCAAGCTCATGGAGAAGAAGGTCCGCGCGATCGCGTACGAGACCATTCAGCTCCCCGACGGATCGCTGCCGCTGCTTCGCCCGATGAGCGAAGTCGCCGGCAAAATGTCGGTTCAAGTCGGCGCGACCAGCTTGGAGAAGTGGCGCGGCGGCAAGGGCGTTCTGCTCGGCGGCGTCCCCGGAACGCGCCGCGGTCGCGTCGTGATCCTCGGCGGCGGCGTCGTCGGTCGCAACGCCGCGAAGATCGCCATCGGCATGGGCGCGCACGTCACCATCCTCGACGTCAGCCCCCACACGATGGACTACCTCGAAGACATCTTCGGGACGTCGGTCGAGACCCTCTACTCCAACCCGCAGAACATCGAAGAGCAGGTCATGCGCGCGGACCTCGTCGTCGGCGCGGTGCTCGTCACGGGCGCCAAGGCCCCGACGCTCGTCTCTCGCGACCTCGTCTCGAAGATGGAGAAGGGCTCGGTCATCGTCGACGTCGCCATCGATCAGGGCGGCTGCGTCGAGACCGCGCGCGTCACCTCGCACGACAACCCCACCTACGAAGAGTGCGGCGTGATCCACTACGGCGTGGCCAACATGCCCGGCGCCGTCTCGCACACGAGCACGTTCGCGCTCACCAACGTCACCATCAAGTACGCGATCGACCTCGCGGACAAGGGCGTCGAGAACGCGATCAAGCAGGACAAGTCCCTCGCGCTCGGCGTCAATTGCTGGGACGGCGCGTGCGTCTACAAGGCCGTCGCCGACGCGCACGGCCTCGAGTACACCGCGCTCGACAGCCTCGTTCGCTGAGCGAAATCACGGCTGTCTCGAATACTGGGGCGGTCGCACCCCTCAGCGCGCGCGCGGCGTCTGCGCGATGCTCTGCGCGCTGATCCACGAGCCCGTGGGGGTCAGGTACGCGCTCGCGTCCGCGCCGCGCGTGACCGCTTCGCTCGCGGCGACGAGCAGCGTGGTCGAGAGGCTCGTGACGGCGCTGTCCATCGTCGTGCCCGACGGGCAAAGCGCGCACGCCGTCGTGCAGCTCGCTCGCATGTCGATGAACTGCACGTGCCCCGTCTGCGCGAGGGTCACTTCGAACGCTGGGCTGCGCGCCATCGAGAAGAACGTCTGGTAGTTCACCGCCGTCGGAGCGCACGGCATCCCGAACATGCTCGTGTTGCCGAGCGCCGCGCCGATCGAGACGACCCGCCCGTTGAACATCGCGAGCGCCGCAGCTCCGCTCGGATAATCCGGGCCCACAGGCGTGCCCGGAGGCGCCGCGTCGACGGGATCGAAGCCCACGAACGCGAGCGCGTTGGCGTTGTTGCTCGCGGCGAGGGCCGAGAGCTTTCCGCCGCGAGAGTGGCCCGCGAAGATCACCTGTCGCGTGTTCATCATGGGCCCCAACGCTCCGCCCATCGCCGCGACGGTGTTGGGCAGCTCGCGCAGCATGTTGCCGAGGATGCGATGCGGGATCGAGCGCGGGATCACTCCGCCCTCGGTCGTGGTGTCCCAACGCAGGACCACGTAGCCCCAGCGCGCGAGCTTGAGCGCGTACGACTGGTATTGCGACGCGCTGATCAGAAACCCGTTCGAGATCACCGCCACAGGAAACGGCGCGGACCGCCCCGCCGCGCTGCCCGTCGGCAACGAGAGCAGCACGTTCACTCGGCAGTCGTTGCCCGAGCAACCCGTGCTCATCGGGAGCATCACGTTGTTGAGCGTCATCGCGCTCACGCCGAGCGGCCCCGGTCCCGAGAAGTCCGCGGCCATCACGCCCGTGTCCGACGGAGGTGTCACGCGGTCTTCTGCGATCACGCCCGTGTCCAAAACTGCCCCGCTGTCTTCGACCACGCCCGCGTCCGTCTCGACCATGGCGTCCGGCTGCGACGAGCTGTCCATCGAGACCGTGCCCGAGTCCTCGGGCGCCGTTCGGTCCGCCGTCGAGCTGTCGCCAGCGGGTTGCATCGGAGCGCCGCACGCGGCCAGCAGCGCAAACGCAGGGCCGAACAGCGAGACGGAGCGCAGCGAGGGGAGCGATCGGGGGAGTTGCATAACTATTTCGTACACGAAATATTCGTAGGGCGAAAGATCCCGTACGAAAGAAGCGCACACCTCCCCGCCTGCGCGGTCGATGTGCCGACTGAACGTCGTTGATTCTCGGGACGACAGACGTGCAGAGAAGCGGTCGGTCGCGCGTTGTTCGCGGTACGATCGAAGGGTTTCTTCTTCAGGAGATCATCGATGAAGTCCGTGCGTCCTTCGGCCGTGTTGTGCGCCGCTGCGTTGTCGATCGCTGGCTGTTCGTTGCTCGTGCAACCCAATGAGAATCGCCTGCGCGAAGGCGGCGTGAGCGACGGAGGTTCGCTGCCCGACGGAGCGAGCCCCGACGTCGTTCGCCCCGACGCGTCGGGGATGGACGTGATCGTGGTGGACGACGGAGGCGCGCCCGATGCGGTCGTTCAGCCCGACGCGACGCCGGACGCGATGAGCAACTGTCCGCTCGGGTGCAACGATGGCGTCGAGTGCACCGACGATCGCTGCAACGAGGCGCTCGGGCGCTGTGATTTCACTCCCAACCCGTCGCGCTGCGCCGCGGGGCTCATCTGCAACCCAGCGATGGGCGGGTGCGTCGCCGTCTCGTGCATGAACAACGCGCAGTGCGACGATGGCAACGCGTGCAACGGAACCGAGACGTGTTCGGGCGGCCGTTGCCAGGGCGGGACGCCGCTCGTGTGCGACGACGGCAACGCGTGCAACGGGACCGAGACGTGCGACGCGCGCGCGGGGTGTCAGCGAGGCGCTCCGCTCGCGTGCGACGACGGTCGCTTCTGCAACGGGACGGAGACGTGCAACCCGATGACGGGGTGCGTGGCGGGGACGCCGCCGACGTGCGCGGACACCGTCGCGTGCACGAACGACACGTGCAACGAGGCGATGCGACGGTGCGAGTTCGTCGCGGACTCGACGCGGTGCATGCCCGGGCAGATCTGCAACGCGATGACGGGCTGCGTGATGATGGGCTGCACGAGCAACATGCAGTGCGACGACGGAAACCAGTGCAACGGACAAGAGCAGTGCTCTGCGGGCCGCTGCGTGGCCGGCACCCCGCTGCGCTGCGACGACGGCGACGTGTGCAACGGGCTCGAGGGCTGCGACGCTCGCATGGGCTGCACCCGCGGCGCGCCGCTCGTGTGCGACGACGGTCTGTTCTGCAACGGAACGGAGACCTGCGATCGAACGCGCGGCTGCACGGCGGGCACCGCTCCGACGTGCCGCGACGGCAACGTGTGCACGAGCGACGCGTGTGATCCCGCGGGAAACATGGGCCGCGGAGCGTGCGTGAACAGCCCGGTCGACGCGGACGGCGACGGATTTCCTGCGGCGATGGTGGGCGGCGTGGCGTGCACTGGGCGCGACTGCGACGACGCGAACCGCGCGATCAACCCGAGCGCCGTCGAGGTGTGCAACGGCCGCGACGACAACTGCAACATGATGGTCGACGAGGGCTTGATGTGCATGAGCGCGCCGCCCAACGACCAGTGCGCGGCGGCGGAGGCGGTGACGTTGGGCGTGGGCGTTCCGTCGGTGACCGTGATGGGCACGACGCAGAACGCGACGAGCCAGGTCGGCTCTCGCTGCGGCGGCGATGGAATGCCGGACGTTTACTACTCGATCACCTTCCCCTCGGCCGTGGACGTTCGCATCGAAGCGACCGCCGCGGGCGGCTCGATGATCGACCCGATCTTGCAGCTCGTCGGGACGTCCTGCGCTTCGACCGGCGTGCTCGCGTGCAACGACGACCAGCGCAACGGGACGACGGCGTCTCGGCTCTGGATCCGCTCGGGCGGCACCGCGGGCGCGACGCGCACGGTCATCGTCGCGGTCGACTCGTTCAGCGCGACCGCGGTCGGAGCCTTCTCGCTCACGGTCACCGCGCAGACGCCGGCCGCCGCGGGGACGTGCAACGTGGGCCGCTTCGACGTGAGCCAGGGCGGCACCGTCTATCACATCGTCCCTTCGCAAATGGGGACGTTCACGGGCTCGTGCTCGCCCGGCGGGTACACAGTGCTCGGCGAGCAGGCGTACGTCTACTCGGGCACGACGGCGATGGGCGCGGCGATCACCGCGAGCGCGACGGGCTTTCGTCCGATGATCACCGTGCGCGATCCGATGGACTGCAACAACGAGCGCGGCTGCGCGTACAACGGAATGAACAGCGTCGTGCTCAACACCACGCGCTCTGCGGGCACCATCTTGGTCGACGGCGTTCCGAACGCAGCCGGGACGCTCTACCAGTACGCGCTCGAGTTCAAGCCGTGATCGCCTGAGGATTCGCAGCGCGTTCGTGTTATCACCGCGCGCATGAAGACCGAGCGCTTCGGCGACTTGAATGTGTGTGTCTGCGGGGGGACCGACGGCTCGGGCGGGGGCGACGGGCCGCTCGTGGTCCTCTCGCACGGCTTCGGCGCGCCCGGGACGGACCTGGTCGGGCTCGCGCGGGTGATCCCCGTGGATCGGTCGGTGCGCTTCGCGTTTCCCGCGGCGCCGATCGCGCTGTCGGCGATGGGCTTCATGGACGACGCCCGCGCGTGGTGGGAGATCGACATGATGCGGCTGCAGATGCAGCTCATGACGGGCAACGTCGAGCGGCTGCTCGAAGAGGTGCCCGACGGCCTCGCGGAGGCGAGGGCGAAGCTCGTGGCCACCGTCGAAGCGCTCGAGAAATCACTGGGCGTCCCGCAGGACAAGGTGTTCATCGGCGGCTTCTCGCAGGGCGCGATGCTGAGCTGCGACGTGATGCTTCGAACGAGCCGCCCGTTCGCGGGGCTCGTCCTGCTCTCGGGCTCGATGATCGCCCAGCGCGAGTGGCTCCCGCTCATGGCCTCGCGCGCGAAAATCCCTGTGTTTCAAAGCCACGGAACGCACGATCCCATCCTGCCCTACCGCGCCGCCGAGCGCCTGCGCGACGCCCTCACCGAGGCGGGGCTCTCCGTGCAGTTCACGGCGTTTCGCGGCCAGCACGAGATCCCGATGCCGGTGCTCGATCGCCTGGGCAAGTGGCTCTCGGATCCGCGCTGAGCGGGCTCTGTGCGCTCGGTGCGAATCTGTCCGCGGGGAAGCGTTGCCGTTGTTGTAACGTGACCGTCGATGAAGCGCAGCGTGGCGGCGTCGGCCGCTCTTGTTTTGATGGGCGTGTTTTCGAGTGGGGCGGTCGCTCGGGGACAGGGGATCCCGCGGGCGTGCTCGGGCACGCAGCCGGCGACGGTGGCGACGGGCGGGCCGATTCAAGGGCTCTCGGTGATGGCGGTCTCTGCCGATCGACTGTTCGTCTTGTACGACGCTGAGACGCGCGGCCGTCGCAACGTGGGGCTGTTGATCCTCGACGGGGTGAGCTCGGGGCAGGTGCAGATCAACACGGTGAGCGTGGGCGAGGGGACCGTGGGGCGACGCTCGCTCGCGGTGATGGGCACGACGCTCGTGGGCGCCTATCGTCGCGCGGACGGAAAGGTCGCCGCGTTTACTCGGTCGATCAACGGCGGGGCGATCACCGAGGTGCAGGCGGACGCGGCGCTGACCGCGAGCAACGCGCCGAGCGTGGCCGCGGCGGGGCGGGGGGCTTTGATTTCATGGGAGGGTAATCAAGGCAACTTGCACCTGTGGAGCGTCACGGCGCAAGGGCAGTCTGCGGGCGCCGCGCGCACGGTGAACGGCGCTGGGTTTACGGGCGGCGCCGAGAGCGCGGGCGCGTTTGGCGGCGCGGTGGTGGGCGTGGGTTCGGGCGCGGCGCTGAGCATCGCGACGGCGCGCGGGGCGCGGGTGATCGCGGGGGCTCCGTCGAACGCGAGCGCGTTCAGCGCGACCTCGACGGGGCGATCGTTGCTGATCGGCACGACGAGCAGCGCGGGCGCGCAGGTGCTCATGCTCTCGAGCGCGACGGGGCGAGCGCGCGCGGTGAACCTGGGGCCTGCGGAGAGCGCCGGTCACGTGGCGGTGGCGCCGACGGCGTGGGGCGCATTTGCGCTCTGGCCGAGCGCGGGAAACCTGAGCATTCGCGCGCTGCGCAACGACGGTCGCACGCTCGGGCCGAGCTTCGCGATGGGCAGCTTTCGAGCGTCGCAGCGGCACGCGTTCAGCGCGACGGCCGTGGGCAACACGGTGTTCGCGTTTTGGGCCGAGGGCGGCAACGTCCAGATGCTGCGGATCAACTGCTACTCCTGACGCCACGATGCACCGCCGAATCGCTGGCGAGGCGTGGGTTGATGCTTGCTGCACCAACGATGACCTCGCGGGAGTGAGATGTTCGGGGATGCGATATAGGAATCTGAGACGATGAGCTCGAAGACTGCGCCTCGCCGGGCGCGCAACGGAACCGCGAGAGACCGCGCGGCGGACGTCCTGGTGCGGGTCGAGACCGAGGGCGCGTTCGCGGCTCCTGCGCTCGCCTCGGCGCTCGAGCGAGAGCCTGCGTTGTCCGTCGCGGACCGCGGGCTGTGCACCGAGCTGGTGTACGGAGTGCTTCGCACGGCGACGGCGCTCGACCGTCGGCTGAGCGCGTTTGCGAGCAAGCCCGGCTCGATCGCGGCGCTCGACGCGTACACGCGCGCGGTGCTGCGCGTGGCGGCGTATCAAGTGCTGGTGCTCGAGCGCGTGCCCTCGCGCGCCGCGGTGAATTCTGCGGTAGAAGCGATCTCGAAGGACCGCTCGAAGGGGCTGAGCGGCTTCGTCAACGCGCTGCTGCGCAAGCTCTCGGCGGGGCGCGACGAAGCGCAGTGCGCGGCGCTGCGCGTGAGCCTTGCGCTCGAGAGCGTGGACCCTTCGGTGCGTCGGGCGTTGAGCGACGGGCTCGGCGGAGAGGCCGAAGCCGAGAGCGTGTTGAGGGCGATGTTCGAGCGCGTTCCTTCGACGGACGTGCGGGTGGAGGGGACGAAGACGGATCGCGACGCGCTCGAGCGCGCGCTGCGCGAAGAGCGGCCGAGCGCGACGATCCAGCGCGGACGAGTGAGCCCGTTGTCGCTTCGCGTGAGCGGCGCGGGGGATCTTCGGACGAGCGTCTTGTATCGCGAGCGCGGGCTGTTCGCGGTGCAAGAAGAGGGCGCGCAGTGCGTGGCTCTCGCGACCGGCGTGAGGCCGGGGATGCGCGTGCTCGACGCGTGCGCCGGCCGCGGCGGAAAGACCGCGCTGCTCGCCTCGATGATGCGCGGCGAGGGCGTATTGCACGCGGCCGACGCGTACCCCGAGAAGGTCCAGCGTGGACGAGACGAGCTCGCGCGGCTGGGACTGTTGCGCGAGTCGCTCGCGTACGAAGCGGTGGGCGCGGATGTGACGAGGGGCGTGGGGGCGTTGGCGACGAAGGTTCCCGACGGGGGGTACGACGTGGTGTTGGTGGACGCGCCGTGCTCGGGGTTGGGGACGCTCGCGCGTCGACCGGACCTGCTCGTGCGTCGCCTGAGCGCGGCGACGAGCGAAGACGAGAGCGACGGCGAGGGCGCGGCGACGAGCGCGAGTGCGGATGGCGCGGGCGTGAGCGCGGGCGCGAGCGCGGCAAAGCCGCGGGTCGCGATCGAAGAGCTCCAGCGTGGAATCCTCCGCACCTGCGCGACGCTGGTTCGTCCCGGCGGCGAGCTTCTGTTCGCGGTGTGCACGCTCACGCGAACCGAGGGCGAGGGCATGCGCGAGTGGTTTTTGCGCGAGACCGCGGGCGCGTTCGAGCTCAGCGGCGCGAGCGACGAGCGCGTGCCGAGCGCAGGGCTGCGCGGATCGACGGTGATCCTGCGGCCCGACCGCGACGAAACCGACGGATTCGTGCTGTGGCGCGCCCGTCGAAGAGACAATCGTGGTTGATCGAGTGTTCTAGGCTTGACGGCTGTGCGTGGATGGGTAGATTCCGCGCCCACCCTCGGGGCGTAGCGCAGCCTGGTAGCGCACACGGTTCGGGACCGTGGAGTCGGAGGTTCAAATCCTCTCGCCCCGACCAACGAGGACACGAAAACGCCGCAGCGCTGAAAGGCACTGCGGCGTTGGTGTTTCTCCGGGTCGCGTGTCGAGCGCCGAGCGCAGCAGCGTCGTGGTGTCGCGAGGTGCCGCGAGCGGCGCGCAGAGCGTCGTGTGGTGCCGGGGCGAACGTTTGCTGCGAAGGGGGCTTCGAGCGCGTGTGGTCGGGCGCGACGATCACGGAGGTCGAGGACTGAGCTCCATCGAGCGGCGGCTCGATGCGCGAGGCTGTGGCGTGCGATCGACGAGCAGCTCTCGATGCGACGGCGCGCAGCGAGCGCCGATGCATGCTCGCGAGGCGGCTTCGGAGCTGAAGGCCAGAACCGAGGCGAGTGACGGTGCTCAGGGCTTCGATGCTTGGCGACCGACCGTGTGAGAGGATTGGCGCAGACCGTGACAGTGAACTCTGACTCGCCGCTGTCTTGCACTGAGGTCTGCTCTCCATGCATTCGCGATTGGGCGAGACACGGCTGATCCCGCGTGTGCGTCAGCGGCCCGAACCATCGCATCACTTGATACCGCGCCCGCGACGGGCATCGTAGATGCCCAAGCGGATCAGCGCGGTTGAAATCCAGCCCAAACCAAGACCGCGGACTGAGAAAACTACGACGACCGTCGCGGTATTGGTTTAGGCGTTACGCAGTGAGCCATCCTGCTGAAAACAGACGCGATTTGGCGGAGGCGCGCACGGCAGGTCTCCAGACTTGCTTGATGAGTTCGTACGACGACATTCGACGAACGATGCGAGCCCATTCGAGGCGTAGAAACGCACGAATGGACAGCGCGACATGGGCGAGGATTGTGTGGCGGCGCCGTACCTGCGAGCGCTCGACGGCGCAGCGCTGGTTCAGCCCTCGGTGAAAGACCTCGATGTTCCAGCCGCAGACGCGAAGCGCCGCGCGGTCGCGCTCGAGCATCGATCGGTCCCTCGTCGCCCAATACTCCGGCTCGTCGCCGCGCATCGATTGTACGCGATGCCCAATCCCCACTGCTGCGGACTGCGCTGCGCCCTGCGTTTGCTCGATGGAGTCATGACCTGAGCGTTCACGAGCAGCGGCGCTCACGTCGTCACTGGGGATTGGGCATCACGTACGGGCGTGTCGCTGACAGAGCGCGAGCGCTGATCAAAACGCGAACAGCAGCGTGGTGCCGACCGTGCGTTGCCTGAGCTGGAGATCGTTGGTGTACGCGTCGGCGAACTGCGCTCCCATCGCGAAGTGTCGTCCGAAATGCACGAGCGGCTCGATGCGATACGACAACGCCGACAAGCGCCCGCGAACATGGCTCGCGCCACCGTCAGCGGTGTACGACTCGGTGTCGAGCAATGGTGCCCACGTCAACGTTCCGCTGAACGAAACCCCGCGTTCGAGCCCGATCCGAGCGCGCACCGCCGTCTCGAAGCCGGCGAACGCGTCGAAGGTCCCCGTCGTGCCGACCGAGGCGACCGTCGCTGAGATTCCCAACGAGAGAAAGGACAGCGAGAACGTGCGCGACGGCGTCCACCGCGCGAACCACAGCGTCGTGGTCATGCGTCCTCCGGCTCCGTCGAAGGCGTTTGCGTTTGCGTTGATCGACACCAACCCGACCAACGCGAGCTCAACTTTGAGCTGCCCTTCGAAGCGACCGTAGCAAGCATCCCCGTGGCAGTCCGTGACTCGAAGCGCGACCGGCGCTGGAGTGTCGGGGCCTTCGATCGCGTGCGTGTCCTGCGCGGTTGATTCTGTGGTTTGCGCATGGGCCGTCGCGCTGAGCAGCCAGGTGCAGGCGATGGCAGTGAACGAGAAACGACGAGCGAGAGACGAAGTGCACATAGATGGCTCCATTGGCGGGGCTGCTCATCGCTCGCTCGTGCATGAAGTTGCGCCTCTGTGAAAAATACTCGACGCCGCAACACGGGCTTCGCCGGCTGGATAGCGGGGCCCATGCAAACACGATTCGCTCGTATTTCGTTCGGACTGCTGCTGCTTTGGGCGTCCCTCGCGGTTGCGTGCGCTCCTCACTGGGTGCGTTTGGATGTCGATGCGCGCAGGCGCGCGGAACTCTCGCTCGGTCGCTTCGGCGACTCGATCGCGTTGGTGATGGATGCTCCGCGCGAGGTGAGCGCTGTCGCTCTCCCAGAGTTTGCCCGGCTCGTGCGCGAAGGGCAGCGCGACCTCGCGCTCGCAGATCCCGCGCGCGCTTCGCTGGTGTTCGTGGTCAGCGATGTGCGCGAGGAGTCGACCGAAGTGGCGAGCTCGCGCCAAAGCGAGGAGGTGCGGTACGTCAACAATCGGCCCGTGAGCGTGGGCTGCTCTGTGAGCGGAACCTCCTACCGCCGGACGGTGCGCTTTCGGTGGACTCTCGTTCAACGAACGACCCAGCGCGTGCTGCTGAGCCGCGAGTGGGCGAGCGTTCGCTCGGATAGCTCCGCGGGATTCTCGGGGTGCAACGTGCGCGCGGTCGACACCGTGGCGCTGCTTCGCGAAGCGCGCGCAGGTGTCGGCGAGGATCTCGCGAACATGGTGGCGGATCGGTCCGAGAGCACGTTGGTTCGACTCGTCGACTGCGAGGGGCTGTGCGGCGCGGGCTACGATGCCGCGCTCGCGGGGCGTTTCGCTGAAGCCGAGCGACACTTTCGCGCGGCGGTCGAGCGGTACACGCCGGGAGCGCGTGACGGTGCGGCCGCGCTCGCGTTTCACAACCTGTCAGAGTGTGCTTCGCTGGCGGGACGTCACAACGAAGCCGCTGAGTTCTCTCAGCGCGCGTGGCACGCGGACCCCAGCAATCCAGAGATTGCTCATCGAGGCGGTGAGATGAGCGAGCGCGAGCAGCAGCTTCGAGGGCTGAGGATGGAGCTGGCGCGCCTTCGCTGAGTTCAGTGCTTCCCGAAGCAGTGGGCGCACTCGGAGAGCTCGACGCCGGTTGATCGGAGGCTCGCCTCGATGTGCGCGCGCTCGTCAGCGCAGAGCTTCTTCGCCTCCGTCAGGCTCGCTCGATCACGGTTCGACCTCGCCGCCTGCTCGGGGATCCAGTCGGTGTCTCCCATGTGATGGCACCCCACGGTTCGGTGCAGCGTCGCCTTCTTCGCGCTCTTGAACGTCGCGACGAACCCGTTGCGATGCGTCCTTCGCCATCCCTGAAAGAACGAGTGCTGCTCGATCTCGTCGTTGTGAAACTGCCAGCAATCTCCCCGCCGAAATGCGTCGGCGGCCTCGTCGAAAAACCGCTGTTCGACAGCGACGTCTGCGGGAATCTTCGATCGAAGCAGCTCGACGAGCCCGTCGAACGCGACGATCACGTCGATGATCTCGAGTTCGTCTTCGGTCGTCGGATAGCGGCTTGTTCGCTGCCCGATCATCACCTCGAGCTCGTCGTCGCTCGACGCGAGGACGTGCGCCATGTCGAGCAGGGGGCGAAAAAGTACGTTCTCTTGGACGCGCGACGCTTCCCATTCGTCTTCGGTGTCTTCGCCGCTCGGTCCGTCGCCGTCATCGAGGTGTCCGTCGGCAGCCATGCGCCTGAGGACTTCGTACTGAGAGGCGAGCCACGATCGCGCGCAAAGTTCGGGACGCATGTGACCGCCCAACAGCAGAACGTGTTGATCTTCGCGGATCGAAGTCATGGCGTCGACCAGATCGCTGAGGAGGGCGAGCAGGTGCGTTCCAGTTCGCGCCGCGCGCATGCGCTCGGACCACGAGCGGTAGTCGTTGCCCAAGAGAGAGCCCAGCGCCGTTTCGCTCAGAGCCCCGTCGGGCGGAGGCGAGAGTCGGACGTCGATCACCGTGGCGTCGAGCGCACGAGCGATTCGATCAATCGACTCTCCTTTGGTGAGCAGCGCGTCTCCGATTGTGTACAGCATGTGAATCTTTGGGGCGCGGGAAGTGCTGAGGTTACTCGTCGCCGTCGAAGCTCGGGTGGCTTCCGAAGCGGCCGTGTTCACGGGCGAAGCTGTGAAATCCGCGGCTTCCGTCGATCGATCGTTCTGCGCGCGCGATGCCTACCGGATGAGCGGAGTACGACGACGGGGATCGCGCTGACGCGAGTGTGTTCGATCGCGGCGTTGATGAGCGCGCGGGTGCGGAGCGGTGTTTTCGATCGACGTGCTTTGCGATGGCGAACGCAGGCATTGCGTTGCCGCAGTGAGGACAGCGCTCGGTGGCTGTGCCGCAGCGCCCGCGTCGCTTGCTCTTGGGCCGGCGCGTGGCGCGCTCGGGCAGGCGAAGGGGCGTGCGTGGGTCCGGACGGTTCGTTACGGGCGGGTACTTCGCTCCGTGACTCGCCCTCTCGGCCAGTCGTGCGATGGGGGAGTCGTCGAGGTCCTCTGTTACGTACCGCTCGGGCGCAGCGATTTCACCGTCGCTGATCACGCCCCGTCCGCCGCAGCGAAAGCAGTTTTCGTTGCTCCCGAAGCAGGGGCACTCGATTGCGATGGTCTCGGTCATCTTCGCGCTCCGAGCTGGGAGACGAACGAGGCTGACGGTCGCTGACATTCTGCCTGAGCAAAGCGGGACCCAGCGACGGCTTCAATCGTTGGATCGCCACAGCACCGAGAGCGGAACGTCGTCCACCTGACTCTCGCCGATCAGCACTGACGCCGTGCCTGCGCCCGGGTTGGTCGACACCAATGTGACCTCGGCGGGCTCATTGGGAAACGTGATGTTTTCGGGCCAGTACAACACGTACGAGTGTCCTCGCATGAATCGCCTCACCGCCGTGAGGTCGTGCTCGCTCGCCTCGTTCGAGTTCGCGACGAAGCTCTCCGACGATCCCGACCCACGCAGGACGATCCTGCGAACGAGCGGCGCAGAGCGGAAGCTCTGCTGCATCTCTCGTACTGCGTTCAGCACGGCGTCGAGGTGCGGCGCGAGCCATCGAGGATCGTTGCCAGGCCGCAGGTTCACATACCACTCGCGCCGCCCGAGGCCGCGCATCGTGATCTTGATGTTGTCCACCGCGGCGCACTGGAAGAAGCCGTTCACGATGCGTCGAACGCACTGCTCGAAGAGCTCGGTGGACATCTCCGCGTCGCGGTCGGGCAGCATTCCGACGAGGTCGAGCTGAGGCGCCTGCGTGAGCCTCGTCGTGCTGTGGCGGTAGCTCGCGGTCTTGATGCTCTTCAGTCGGTTGCAGTAGCGGCAGAGCGTCTGGAGATTGTCGATCGACGAGTCCCCTCCGTGAAACTGCGGGACGACGTGATCCACCTGCAGTTGTCGTCGGTCCGTCGAGCCGCACGCGAGGCAGCGGAAGTTGTCGCGCGCGATCACGCTCTTTCGTACGTTCGCGGTGGGACCTTGCTCGGGCTGCAGTTCCGGCGTTTGTACTGGGGTGATCACCGGACGAAACGCGCTCGGGTCGTTGCGTGTCTGCCGAGCGAGCACGACTCGTCGCTGCTGTCGTACGAACTGGTCGTAGAAGAGTTCGAAATCCGGAATGAGCACCTTCCACATGAGCGCTGGGTCCTCCCAGAGCTCACGCAGACGAGCGTCGACGTCGAGCGCTCCCCAGCGTTCGTCGAGCGAGCGCTGAACGATCGCGTCGAGGTTGTGCTGCTCTCGTTGCTCGAAGGGGTAGAAGCGCGGCGGCGTCCCGCCGTTCTGAGCGATGTGCCGCGCGATGCGCAGGACGTCATCTTCGAGCACCGCGCCTGTGTGCGTGAATCGACCAGTGAAACGCTGCTCGATGAGCGTGACGAGCGCGCCTTGCACCGCGTCGAAGTCGAGCTCGACCGGTTCGAACGGCGCGCGCGCCGTCGGTGACCGCGAGAGGTGCGCGACGAGCTGCTCGAACGCGGCGGCTTCGTCCTCGAAGACCATCACCAACGGAGCGACGAGCTCGACGTCTCCGTCTCCCGCGCTCGCAGCAAAATTCGTCGCGTACCACCCGACCGGAACGATCGCTCGAAACGGGCTCGCCGCGGGTCTCGAGCTCTGCATCATGTCGATCAGCCGTCGTACGAGCGCGATCGACACCAGGCGTAGCGGTCGGTGCTCGCGGCGCTTTGTCTCGAGCGGCAGCGCCTCGCCGATGCCGGTCTGCGCGAGATCTGCCCATTGCACGAGCGACTGCCAGTCGTCGATGAAGCTGACGATGTTCGCCTTGGCCGTTCCGCCGAAGGCTGGTCCGCGCAGCGCTCGTCCGACCATTTGCGTCAGAAGGATGGGGCTCGTGGTTTGCCTCGTGAGAAAGACGGTTTCGGTCGAAGGGACGTCGGTTCCTTCTGTGAGGATTCGCACGTTCACGAGGACGTCGATCGCTCCGCGACGAAAGCGCTCGATGGCCTTTGCGTTCTCGTCGCGCGTGCGCCTCCGCCTCGCCTCAGCTGAGGCAGGTCCGACCTCGACGTGCGAATACACAACGTCCGTGCGCACCCCTGCGTCCGAGAGCTTCTTCGCGAGGTACTCACACTGAAACCAACGATCCGCGAAGATGATCGTGCGACCATAACGACTGCGATTGTTCAGGTAGGTCTGCACGATGAAGTCGTTGCGTTGCTGGTCCTCGGCGAGCTTGGTGACGATCTCTTCGGGCAGGTCGCTGTTCGTTCGTCGCAGCGCGCGCTCTGCCGCCGCGTCGATCGTGAACTTGCGACCCGTCTCGTGCTCTTCGATCGTCGGCTTCGCGAGTACGCCTGCGGCCATCAGCTTCTGCGTCGCGATCTGGTAGATCACCCACTGCGGAAACAGTCGTCGCATCCACGCTTCGCGCTGTTCGTCGCCGCTGATGGGCGTCGCTGTGAGCCCGATCGTCCGCGACGCTGGAGCGCGCTCCCGCAGCGCCTCGACCAGCTTCGCGTAGCTCGGTGCGGGGGCGTGGTGCGCTTCGTCGAACACGACGACGAGCCTGCCTCTCGCGCTCTCGATGAACCGCTCGACGTTGCGCTGCCGCTCTGCAACGGCGTTGCTCATCGCTTGCAGTGTGCAAATGAGCACGTCGTCGTCCTCGGCGATGTTCTGTACCTTCGAGTGTCCGGGCGTTCCTGAGACGACGCGGAGCCGGAGTTGCTCTCGTTCTCCTTGGATCCAGCCGACCTCGGTGCTCGTCGCACCCGGCGCTCCGAATGCGTCCGCGGCTTGCTCGAGCAGGTGGTGCGTGTGCGCGAGCCACAGGACCTTGAAGCCGTTCGACAGCGGACCGGCGCACAAGAAGCGCACTGCGGTGAATGTCTTTCCTCCGCCCGTCGGCAAGACGACCACTGCGCCAGCGTCCTTCTGGTTCGCGTCGAACCAGCGCTTGAGCTTGTCCATCGCGTCGAGTTGATGGGGCGCGGGCTCGCGTCGTGATCGCTGCTCTCGCGCGACAGCGAGGTCGTACGCGCGAAAAAACTTGTTCTCGGGAACGTCCTCGACCACTGCCCTCGGCTGGGCGCTCGCCGGAGTGGGCGCCTCGCTCGGGGTGAGCGGCCGAGGCGCGTCGGTGCTCGTGGCCTCGAGCAGCGTCCGCATGGCTTCACGAATGGTCTGTGGTCGCTCGCGCGGATCGCGCGCTAGCGCCCGGGCGAACCAGCGGTCGAGCGCGGCGATTCTCTCACCGTTGCGTTCGGCGATCAGCGCCGCGAGCTCTCTCTTCTCCGCGCGCTCGAGCGCCGACGGATCGAACAGCGCGTGATTCGGAGCGCGCCCTGTGAGCGCAAACAACAGCGAGGCAGCAAAGGAATACACGTCCATCGTGGGCGCGGCTCTGCGTCCCTCGAACTGCTCTGGCGGCGAATAGCCGTGCGAGACCACGATCGAGCGCGTGCTCGGTGTGTGCTCGGTCAGCGCGGCGACGCCGAAATCGAGTACGACCGTACGACGCTCTCGCTCTTCCGTGGAGCCGGCGCTGCGGTGGAGAAAGACGTTCGAGGGCTTGATATCGCGGTGGATGATTTCGTGTGTGTGCGCTTCGTCGAGCACCCGCGCGATATCCGCGAAGATCGGGATCGCTGCGCTGAGCGACAGCGGTTGGCGGCCCGCACGTTGCTCCAGCGTTTCTCCGTGCAATAGATCCATCGCAAACCACGGTCGACGACCGTGCGCTCCTCGGTCGTGAACGGCGACCACAGCGGCGCGGTTCTCGTGGATGAGCGAGAGGCGATCGAGCTCGCGTTGGAGTTCGTCGAGCCGGGCCTCTCCGAGCAATTTGAGCGCTCGCCGTGCGCCCGATCGTTCGTCGACAACCTCGTACACTTCTCCGAATCCCCCGCGTCCGAGCAATCGTTGAACGGTGAACGGGCCGACGTGTGCTCCTGCGGCGAGAGTTGAATCACTGCTCATGGCTCATTGCTCCGTGGCGAGGCGAAGACAGAGCGCCTCGTTTCAGGCGTTCGAAGGGTGCTCTCGCGACAAACCGCGAGGAGCATGATCGACGTTGCAGACAGCGAGCGGGCGTCTGCCGGGTGCGTCAATACACCCACTCGCGCAGCGCTCGCTCGATCGTCGCCCGATCGCTCGTGGCGAATTGCTGTCTCCAACATTGCTGCAGGTGCTCGGGCGCATTGGGGCTCAGCATTCGTCGCCCGATCGCTTGCAGCGCGGCCCTCGCGATCGGTCCGCGTCCCTGCGCGACGAGCACGCACCGCCCGAGGTCGTGCTCGGCTCCCTCGTGATCGCCGCGCTCTTCGCGCAGGGCGTAGCGCGTCGCGATCGCTCCGATGTTCGGGTAGCTCGCGTCGCCGAACTCTTCGAGCACCACCCTCGCGAGCGAGAGCTCAGCCTCGTCGAACATGCGCAGTTCGAGCTGGCAGCGACCCAGCTCGAGCCAAGCAAAACGCGCGGTCTCGCTCGCGTACGCCCCGTCGCGCTTGGCGCAGCGAGAGAGCGCTTCGCTCGCGAGGTCCAGCGCTTCGCGCACGCGACCGGCGCGACGGAGGCTCGTCGCGAGGTAGCACTGGGTCTGCGCGATCTGTGACGGCTCGATCTCGTTCCACACAGAGATCGCCTCGCGAAAGTGCGCCTCCGCTTGCTCGGCAGAGCCCGTGTGGGTGAGGGCGCGGCCCAGCGTTCCGAGGGCGCGCGCGAGGATCGGTCGATCACCGCAAGCTCTCGCGCGCTCGACGGTTTGTGTCGCGACCTCGACGCAGGTGTCCGGCGAGGCGTCGATGGCTGCGGTCGCTCGGCTCACGGCCATCGCAGCCAACACGCGCGGGTCGTACGCGCTCGCGTCCTCGGGTATCTCGCTCGCGTCGACTTCGTACGATCTGCCCGCGTGCACGCGAAACAGCGCTGCCCATGCGCGGACGCGCAGCGCTCGATCCCTCGATCCGTCCGCTGCGAGCACGAGGCTCGCGTTGGTCGCGTCGTCTGCGAGCGCTCCCCATTCATCGGGGCTGTGCGCGCGCTTCGACTCTCGCTCGAGGTTCGATGCGACGAGCTCTGCCTGCTCAATGGATGAAACCGGCAACGCATCGAGCGAGAGGCCGAAGAGCTCGACCGCCTCAGCGAGCGTCCTCGCGCGAATCACCGTGAATCCCGCGGGAAGATCTCCGACCTGCGTCGTGTCCTCGGCGACGACGAGGGTGTCGACCGCGGGCCAGTCCGAGCGCAACGCCGCGATTTTCTCCGTGAGAAACGCGACCGGACGCAGCTGCCCCTTCGCGTCGATCGCGGCGCTCGCTGCCAGCGTCGTGCGCGGCGCAGTGCCCGTCGCCCGAGATAGCTCGGCGATCGCCACGGAGAGCCCCAGAGATTCTTCGTCGACGAATTCGTGCGCACCGAGCCCATCGACCGTCGCTGCTTCAGAGCGCGCGACGTTCGACGGCCAGCTTCGGCCGCGTCGATAGATCGCATCGAGCAACGCTCGTTGCGCTTGTCGAATCTGTTTCTGCGCTCGCTCGCCGAAACAAGCGACGTGCGATGCGTGAAGAAGGATTCGAAGCCGCAGTGTTTTGGCTCGGCGAGTGACGCTGTCGCACACGAGCAAGAGCGACTCCCCCACGCCCACGGGCGCGATGACGGGCGCGACGTGCTTCACCGTGTCCGCGATTCGTGCCGCGAGTCCGGGCGTGAGCCACGTGGGGCGCTGTTCGAGCGCGAATTCGAGTTGCTCGATGTCGTCCAGCGAGGCCTCGTCGAGCCCTCTGCGTTGTACGCGCTCGAGCACGCGTTCGATCCCGCTTCGCGCGAGCATCGCTCAGCCCTCGCTCACGGGGCCGATCACCAGCGTGCAGCGAAAGATCTCGCCGGACGAATCGGTGACGATCAACGCAAGCGGCCCGTGCGGAGCGCGCACTTCGATCGTCCACGTGTCTCTCGCGTCGGGCGCGTCGAGCGATTGATCGCCGAACTGAATGTGGCGAATCGAATGGGGCTCCGCGCGAACGCGCAGCAACGTCGAGCCCGAGGTGACGAGCAAGCGAGCGAAGGCGCGCAGCGAGCCGAGCTGGCCGAGGTCGACCGAGCGCATCGGCTCGGTGCTCTCCGAGGACGCTGCAGCGAGGCGAGTCATCGGGCGGATGGCCCACTCGACCGTGGAAGAGCCTGCGCGCGCGCGGCTCCATCGCAAGGCGTTGAGCGAGAGCGGGACGCCTTCGTCTTGCAGCGCGTCGAGCAACGCGCGCAGATCGTCGGCGTTCTCTTCATGGGTGGCCCACGCTTCGATGGCCTTCGAGCCGACTCCGCGCGTAGCCCAGAGTGTCAATTGCTCGTGCGTTGGACGAAAGCTGCTTGCGTCGAGGCGCACCTCCGGGCGAGCGGCGTCACGGTCACGGTGCTCGTAGCGATCGAGCCATCCTGTGCTCGCGTGCAGGCTCATTCGCTCGGCGAGGAGCTGCTCGACGCGGTTTCGTGACTGCGATTTCGCGGCCGCTTGATCGAACTGCTCGAGCGCCTCGGCGAGGTGATAGATCGGGTCGAACTCGTCCGAGACGAGCCCGTGCGCGAGGGCGATGCGGCGCAATCCTACGAGGACACTCTCGAGTTGATCGCGGGCGCGGAGGGCGAGCTCGACCGAAGGGTCGTCGAAGGCGTCGAGCGATGCCGGCGGCGCGTCGAGGTCGTTGCGAGCCTCGTCGGCGATCGCGCGCAGGGCGCTCAGATCCGCGCTGTGCAGCCGCTTGCGAAGGGCCATCGGAACGGTGATCCCCGCGCGAAGCGCATCACCGTAGTGCTGCACGACGAGGCTCGCGCCGGGAGAAGAGAGCGAGAAATCGCTGGCGGCGAGCTCGTCGAGGGTCGAGCGAAGCTGATCGTGCAGAGAGAGGCTCATCGGAGTGGGACCTGTTGTTGCTGCCACCAGGGACGAGCGACGAGAAACGTTGCTGACATCGATTCGTGTCGAGGAACGTCCAGCAGCGTTCGCACCGCCGCCGTCGGCGAGACGGGAACCTTGCGAAACGTGGTCCTCCAGCGCAACTCCGCTCCGCGAAGATAGAAGCTCACGCGCAGTCCGTCGAAGCGGTTGAGCTGCGCGATGTCCTCGCAGTACGTCGATCGATGCTTGATGCCCGTCGCCAGGAGCACGAGGCCATCGAGCGAGCGCTGTTGCAGCAAACCTTTGGTGATCGTCGCCGAGAGCAGCGCGCGCGGGACCTCGACGCCGTCGACGAGCGACGAGAGCGACTCGTCCACGAGGGCTCGATAGCGATCTCCGACAGGGCGAACGGCGTCGTCACAACCGCGGACAAGCGAGCCAGGACAGGCGTTGTAACAAGCGATCTCGCCGTCGCTGCTGCGGGGCGTCGGGTGCGCGAACTCGCGGACGCCGCACGCTGCTCCGCGGGACACCGTGTCGCGAACGAATCTGAGAAAACGCTCGCGCTCTTCGTGTTGGATGGTGGGAGGGGAGAGCTGGTCGAAGCCTTCGTCGTTCCACGGTTTGCGTTGGTGAATGGCGTTGGCGCCGAGCGGGTGCTTCGCGATGTGCGCGACCCACGGGCGATCGTCGATCACCGTGGGCTTCGCTTGCAGCGGCGGGCTCGTCGGCAACACGAACTCTCTCGACGGAACGACCGCGCTCATCGCTCTCCCTCCGCTCTCGTCACCGCGGCGCGTGCTTTCTCCCAAGCGCGCTGCATCGCTTTGTCTACGACGGCCTTGGCCACCTGGTGTTGCTCGGCGATCTCCTGGTGCGTGCTCCCGAGCAGCACGAGCTCGAGCCACGCGAGGTCTCGCTGCGAGAGCAGCGGACGAATGCGGCTCATCATCGCGCGCGCCTCGCGTCGCCGTTCGACCTCCGCGAACTCGTCGTTGGGAGCCGCGAGGGCGTTGTATTCGCTGGGCGCATCGTCAGTCGATGACGATTCGCGCACGGCGTCGCGGCGCATTCGGTGATCGAGCTTCTTGACGACGTCTCGCGCGGCGTTGGTGAGCACCGAGAGAAAGAGGGCGAGCGACCAGTTTTCGTTGGGGTAGCCCTGCAGCAATCGCGCGAACGCGTCGCCGACGAGCTCTCGCCGCTCGTCCTCGGGGATCTCGCGAAATCGCGCCATCGCGCGGAGGCCCGTTTTCGTGGCGATCGCGAAGAGCGCGCGCTCTGCTTCGATGCGAGCCTGCCGTCCCTTCGCGTCGCGCCATCGCTCGATGGCTTGTGTCCATTGCTCGTTCATGGAGCGGAGCGGGAGTGTATGAAATCGAGCGCATTCGGGCGAGAGAGGAAGTGAGCGGATGACCGCTGTCGAGCAAAGCGAAAGAGCCACGAGCTCGGAGACCGTGGTGTGTGGGTGTGCGCGCGGGCTATTGCGCTTGCGGCGTTCGACGGCGATTCGATAGGGTCGAGCGACGATGACGGGGAGGAATCTCCTTTGCTGAAAATCCCCGACGAGATCGAGGATGTCGTCCGTCGATGCGAGCGCGGAGAGCGCCCGAAGCACACGGTGCGCAAGCTTCTGCAGTGGTTCGGCGTGAGCCGTCGCGGCGCGAGCTCGACCGCGCAGATCGCGCTGGCGCTGCAGGCACAGGCGCTCGTGACCGACCCTGATTTCAGTGATGCGTGGATCGACGAAGAGCTGACCTTTTCTCTCTCGGGTCAGCGTGCCCCGACCCTCGTCGAGCCGGTCGAGCCGGAGGTTCCCTCGATTGAGCGAACGAATCCGGCGCTCGCTCCCTCTTCAACAGAGCCTGCGGTCATCGAAGGGGCTGTGGGGCCCTCCAACGAGCCTGCAGCGCTCGCGCCGCCAGAGAGCACGCTGCCCACGGCGATGCCGGCGCAGGTGGTTGCGAACGAACGCGACGGCGGATTTCGCTTCGGTTCGCTCGATCTTCGTTCGCGTCACAAGCGCTCGTTCGTGCTTCGAACGGACTCGCTCGCGGTGGCGATCAGCCGGATGCAGCTGGACAACGCGGCGGTGATGCTCGTGTCGAACAACGGTCTGCGCGGCGTAACCGGCGTGCTGACGTGGCCGATGATCGTCCGCGCGTTGCAGGAGCGGCCCGCGGAGCAGTGGACCGCAGGCGCGTGCCACGAAGCGTTCGGGCGGCCGCTCGAATCCGTGCGCTGTTCGATCGATGAGGAGCTGCTCGAGGTCGCTCGTCGCGTGCAGCGGGATGGGTACGTGGTGGTACGCGAGCGCAACAACGAGTGTTTCGTCGTGACGCTGGCGGAGCTCGGAGCGGAGTTCGGTCAGAGATTGGAGCCGTTTCTGCTCGCGACAGAGATCGAGGCGTCGCTTCGGGCGATCGTGCAGGCGCGACTGGCAAACGAGGCAAGGGCGCTGTTTCGATCACGCGAGGTTCCGCTCGACGATGAGCGCGAGGCCGGTGTTCGCGTGACCATCGGCGAGGCGCTGTATCTTCTGTCGAACGATGCCAATTGGGCGAAGGCTCGGATCAACCACGATCGGCGCGCCTTTATCGAGTTGCTCGACGGCGCGCGTCGCGCGCGCAACGACGTCGTTCACGTCAATCCAGAGGGCGTGCCTGAAGAGCACATCGAGACGCTGCGCAGGTGCGTAGAGGCTTTGAGGGATGTCATCAAACGGCTGCGCTGATCGTCTCTAGACAACGAGAGCAAGATGGACGCGTTCAAGGTTCAAGGGCAGCTCGTCGGGAGCTACCTCGATTTCGTTCAGAGCTTCTTCAAGATTCGGGACGAGCGCATCGCGTATCACATCGCGCAGCGGCTCGCCGAAGGACACCTCACTCCAGACGCGCTCGTGCAGCTCAACCCCGCGTACGAGCCCGGGCCGTCGATGAGCGAGCTGATCGCGAGCGGGAGGCTTCACGCAGAGTGCGCGAGGATCTTCGCCGACAAGAAGCCCGACGGCAGCGACGCGGTCGCGCTCTCGTTTCACAAGCACCAGGTCGAGGGATTCGACGCGGCGAGAGCGAGAGACCACTACGTGCTCACGACGGGGACCGGGTCAGGAAAGAGCCTGTCGTACATCGTTCCGATCGTCGACGATGTGCTGCGGTCGTCGAAGCGAAAGGGGATCTCTGCGGTCATCGTGTATCCGATGAACGCGCTGGCAAATTCGCAGCGCAACGAGCTCGAGAAGTACCTCGTGCGAGGATACGGCGATCGACGACCGGTCACGTTCGAGCGCTACACCGGCCAGGAGTCCGACGAGCAGCGCCGCGCGATCATCGAGCATCCACCGGATATTTTGCTCACCAACTACGTGATGCTCGAGCTGCTGCTCACCCGTCCGCACGAGCGAAAGCTCGTCGACGCCATGCAGGGGCTGCGGTTTCTCGTGCTCGATGAGCTGCACACCTATCGCGGACGACAGGGAGCGGACGTCGCCATGCTCATTCGTCGTCTGCGCGAGACGTGCCGAGCGAGCGACGTGGTTCACGTCGGAACCAGCGCCACTATGGCGAGCGCGGGCTCGTGGGACGAGCAGCGAAGCGCGGTCGCGAACGTGGCGTCGATGCTCTTCGGTGTCACCGTTCGTCCCGAGCGTGTGATCGGCGAGACGCTGCGTCGGCGCACGACGGTGACGACGGACCGCATCTCGCTGGGCGAGAAGATTCGCGCGGCGATCGACGCAGGAGGCCCGCCGCCGCGAACGGCGAGGGAGTTTCTCTCGCATCCGTTGACCGAGTGGCTCGAGAGCATGGTGGGGTTCGACATCGAGTCGGGGACGGGACGATTGATTCGTCGCAAGCCGCTGCCGCTCGATGGGGACGACGGCATCGCGCAGCTCTTGGTGGACGATGTGCAGCTGCCGTTGGCGCGTTGCCGAGAGGTGCTCCACGATCACTTGATCGCAGGCTCGAAGTGCCGCGACGACCGCGGGCGGGCGGTGCTCCCGTTTCGCCTGCACCAGTTCGTCTCCAAGGGCGAAAACGTCTACGCGACTCTGCTGGACGAGCACCATCGAGTGAGCACCGTGTTCGCGCAGCGCTTCGAGCCGAACAGCGGAGGGCAGCAGCGGCTGCTTCCGCTCGTGTTTTGTCGAGAGTGCGGGCAGGACTATTACGTGGTCCGCAAGATCGCGGATCGCGACGGAACCACGCGCTTCATCGCGCGCGACATCGGTGACGTCGGCGACAGCGATGGCGAGCCCGGCTTTCTCTTCATCCGCGCCGAGAATCCGTGGCCGACCGACGAGAGCGCCGTGGTCGAGCGACTGCCCGACGAGTTCATCGACTCGGACGACGGTCGGAGGATGCTGCGAAAGGACGCGAGAGACCTCGTTCCGCGAGAGATTCATGTGGCGCCGGACGGCACCATCGCCAAGGACGGGCAGCGCGCGCTGTGGATCGAGGCTCCGTTTCGCTTCTGCCTCGAATGCGGTGTTTCCTACGCCGGTTCGCAGCGATCAGACTTCGGCAAACTCGCGTCGCTTGGCACCGAGGGGCGTTCGACGGCGACCACGGTGCTCTCGATGGAGACCGTTCGGCTCTTGCGGGCGGACGACGCCGTCGGCGTCGATGCGCGCAAGGTCCTCTCGTTTACGGACAATCGCCAAGACGCGTCGCTTCAAGCGGGGCACTTCAACGACTTCGTCGAGGTGACCCGACTGCGCAGCGCGATCTATCGCGCGCTCGACGACGCGCCGGATGAAGGTCTCTCGTTCGACAAGCTGACCTCGCTTGTGTTTCAGCGGCTCGGCGTCGCGTTCGAGCAGTACGCTGCGCAGCCCGAGGCGAAGTACGGAGCGCGAAAGACCGCCGAAAACGCGATGCGTGAGGCGATCGGCTATCTCCTCTTCGTCGATCTGCGACGTGGGTGGCGCGTGACCTCGCCCAACCTCGAGCAAGTCGGGCTCTTGGCGCTCGACTACGACTCGTTTGCGGAGATCGTCTCGGACGACGAGCTCTGGAAGAAGCAGCACCCGATTCTCGCTGCGGCTCCTGCGGACCTTCGTGCGCTCGCGGTGCGGGCGATGCTCGATTGGATGAGACGCGAGCTCGCGATCAACGTTCAGTATCTGGACCCGGATCGCCAGCGCGAGATGCTCGACCGCACGCGCGCGCTGCTCGTCGCTCCGTGGAACCTCGAGGATCCTCCGAAGCCCGAGACGAGCGCCGTTGTGTTGCCGCGCGCTCGGCGGCCGACGGATCAGAAAGATCGAGTCACGTACCTCTCGCCCTTGGGTGGTTTCGGCCGGTATCTGCGCCGCAAGCTGCCCGGTGCCAACTCTGTGAAGGCGCGCGAGTTCGGTCCGGTGATCGAGTCGATGCTCGACGCCATGGTCGAGGCCGGCCTCGTTGATCGGGTGTGGGACAAACGAAACGCGGACGACGTCGCTGGCTATCAGCTCGCTGCAATGCAGCTGCGCTGGAAGCGAGGGGCAGGGACGCCCGCGCGCGATCCGATTCGCACCCCGAGCGCTCCAGACACCGATCCGCACGTCAACGGGTACTTTCGAGAGCTGTATCGCCGCGACCCGGTCGTGCTCGACAAGCTCGAGGCTCGCGAGCACACCGCGCAGGTCTCGTCGGACGAGCGACTGTTGCGCGAACAGCGATTTCGCGACGGAAAACTCCCGGTGATGTACTGCTCTCCCACGATGGAGCTCGGCGTCGACATCGCCGACCTCTCTGTGGTGAACCTGCGCAATGTTCCGCCGACGCCCGCGAACTACGCGCAGCGCAGCGGACGCGCAGGGCGCGGCGGTCAGCCCGCGTTGGTCGTGACCTATTGTTCGAGCGGATCGCCGCACGACCAGTATTTCTTCAGGCGGCCCGCGCAGATGGTGGCGGGCAGCGTGGACCCGCCTCGCATCGAGCTCGCCAACGAAGACCTCTTGCGAGCGCACGTTCACGCTGTGTGGCTCTCGTGCTCCGGGCTCTCGCTCGGCTCTTCGCTCGTCGACTTGCTCGACGTCGAGAACGATGAGCTTCCTCTTCGTCCTGAGGTCATCGAAGTGCTTCGCAATCCCACGATCCGAGCCCGCGCTCGCGCGATGGCGATCGCGTCGATGGGATCGGTCGTTCGTGAGCGCCTCGAGGTCGACGCGGATGCGTGGATTAGTCGTGTGGTCGAACAGGTCGAGCACAGCTTCGAGCGCGCGTGCGTCCGCTGGCGCACGCTCTACCGCGGGGCGAAGTCCGAGTCGTACCGGCAGCAAGAGATCGTCACCAGCGCGATTCGCAAAGAGAGCGAGCGCGCGATCGCTCAGCGATTGCGCGCCGAAGCCGAAGCGCAGCTCAAGCTGCTCATCGACAAGAACGAGCAGAACCTCGGGGATTTCTACTCGTACCGATACTTCGCGAGCGAAGGATTCTTGCCCGGTTACAACTTCCCTCGCTTGCCGCTGAGCGCGTTCTTGCCAGGGCGTCGTCGTCGCTCGGGCGGCGACGAGCAGGTGAGCCGACCGCGCTTTCTCGCGATCAGCGAGTTTGGCCCGCAGAACATCGTCTACCACGAGGGCGCGCGGTTCGTGGTCAGCAAGGTGCTGCTGCCTGTCGCCGAGGACGGCGCGGTATTCGAGCAGCGCGCCGCGGTGTGTCCCGAATGCGGCTATCTGCACCCAGCGCGCGGAACCGACGATCCTCCGGCGCTCTGTGAGCGATGTGGTGCATCGCTCGCGTCGGGCACCTTCCACAACCTGCTGCGCATGCAGGACGTCGTCGCGCGCCGCCGCGACCGAATCAGCTCGGACGAAGAAGAGCGCACCCGTCGTGGCTACGAGATCCACACCGCTGTTCGCTTCGCTCAGCGCGACGGCAAGCCCAGCGTTCGTCGCGCGGATGTGACGGCGTCGAGCGGCGGCTCGCTCGTGCGTCTCGAGTATGCTCCTGCGGCGACGTTGTGGCGGGTCAACGTCGGATGGCGCAGGCGTCGCAAAGACGCGATGGCCGGATTCAACCTCGACATCGAGCGTGGGCAGTGGGCGAGCGGTGACGGAGCCGAGGCCGAGGCGGAGACTCCCGCGAACGCGAAGATTCGACGGTTCGTTCCGTTCGTCGAAGACACGCGCAACTGTTTGTTGTTCGAGCCGACCGCAGAGAGCGGTCTGCTCGACGAGCTCAAAGAGGGCGCCTCGGTGAAGATGGCGGGCCTCGAAGCGGCGTTGAAGCGAGGCATTCAGGCGTGCTTCCAGCTCGAAGATCACGAGCTCGCGAGCGAGCCACTGCCCGCGTCGGGGGCGCGTCGGCGTGTGCTCTTCTACGAGGCGAGCGAAGGCGGTGCTGGGGTGTTGCGTCGTCTCGTCGAAGAGCCCGGCGCGCTCTCGCGGGTCGCGCGTCGCGCGCTCGAGCTCTGCCACTTCGATCCAGACACAGGCGCTGATCTACACGCCCGAATGCGCGTCAACGCCGAGGGAGTGGTGCAGCACCGCTGCATCGCCGGCTGCTACGAGTGCCTGCTCAGCTACTACAACCAACGCGATCACGAGCTGCTCGATCGCCGCGCGATTCGCGACGGACTCATGGCGCTCGCGAGGGCCAGCGTGGCGAGCGCACCGGGAGATGTCTCGCGTATCGAGGCTGTGCAGTCCCTGCTGAATCGCTGCGACAGCGAGCTCGAGCGTCGGTTCGTCCGCGAGCTCGACGCGCGCGGGCTGCGCTTGCCCGACGACGCGCAGGTGCGGATCGGAACCGAGACGCGCGTGGACTTCTTGTACCGCGAGGCGCAGGCCGCCGTGTTCGTCGACGGTCCGCACCACGACGAAGGAGCGCAGCGCGAGAAGGATCGGGCGATCAACGAGGCGCTCGACGACAAGGGCTACCTGGTGATTCGCTTTCATCACGGCGCGGATTGGGCAGAGATCTTCGCGCGCGAAAAGAGCACGTTCGGCGACGGAAAGCGGGAGAAGTGAGCGATGGCTGAGTTCGTAGCAGGGGCGCTCGTGCGCGCTCGCGGACGCGAGTGGGTGGTGCTTCCTCCGGGAGAAGACCGGGATGTGCTGTTGCTGCGGCCGCTCGGAGGAAGCGACGCAGAGATCGCGGGCGTGTTCGTCGGTGATCGCGGCGACGGACAGCCGTACGAGCGCGTCGAACCAGCGGTGTTTCTGCCTCCAGACCCCGAGAAAGACCTGGGAAATCACTGGTCGTCCCTGCTTCTTCGCGACGCGGCGCGGCTCGGTGTGCAGGCGGGCGCTGGGCCGTTTCGAGCGCTCTCGCGCATCTCGGTCGAGCCGCGGCCGTACCAGCTCGTTCCCCTGGTGATGGCGCTGCGACAGGACCCTGTGCGCCTGCTCGTCGCAGACGACGTGGGCGTGGGCAAGACGATCGAAGCGGCGTTGATCGCTCGCGAGCTGTGGGATCGAGGCGAGGTGCGCTCGGTCGGGGTGCTGTGTCCTCCGCACCTCGCCGAGCAGTGGCACCGCGCGCTCGACGCGATGTTTCACATGGACCCAGTGTTGGTGCTCGCGTCGACAGCGCCGTCGCTCGAGCGGCACATCGGCTCGCGCTCGCTCTTCGAAGAGCACCCCGTAGTGGTGGTCTCGACGGACTTCATCAAGCAAGAGCGCCGACGCGAGGAGTTTCTTCGGACGGCTCCAGACCTCGTGATCGTCGACGAGGCGCACGGGTGCGCTGACACGGGCGGGCGAGGCACCGGACAGCAGCGGCACGAGCTCGTCCTCGCGCTCGCGAAGGATCCCGAGCGCCACATCGTGCTCGTGACGGCGACGCCGCACTCGGGCATCGAGGGCGCGTTTCGCTCTTTGCTGCGCGTGCTCGATCCCGCGCTGGCTGAGCTTCCGTTGGACCTGTCGGGAGAGCAGAACCGCGCGCATCGCGAGCGGCTCGCGCGGCATGTGATTCAGCGGCGACGCGAGAACGTGCAGGAGTTTCTCGAGGACAAGACGGTCTTCCCGAAGCGCGAGACGAAAGACGTGACGTACGCGCTCGACAAGGACTACCGAGCGTTGCTCGACGACGTGCTCGAGTGGAGCCGCCAGCGTGTGTTCGAGGAGGGGATCGCGCAGCACAAACAGCGGGTTCGCTGGTGGTCGGCGCTCTCGATGCTGCGCTCGCTCTCGTCCAGTCCGCGCGCGCTCGAGGCCACCACTTCGACGCGCGGAGGCTTCGCGTTGGCGTCGGACGCCGCGATGGCGGACCAGCTCGGGCGTGCTGCGGTCGGCGACGAGCTCGACGACGACGCTCAGCCCGAGGGAACCGACGGAACTTCCGGCACTGATGTCGGCGAAGAGTCCTCGCTCGATCGAGAAGAGAGCGCGGCGCTGCGTCGCTTCGCCGAGAGGGCGCGGGCGTGCTCGGGGCGCAAGGACCCGAAGCTGCAGGCGTTGGTCAAGCACCTGAAGACTCAGCTCGAAGAGGGCTACTCGACGATCGTGTTTTGTCGGTTTATTTCCAGCGCGGAGTACGTTCGAGACGAGCTCAGCAAGGCGCTCAAGAACGTCGATGTGCGATCGGTCACGGGGCTGCTTCCTCCATCCGAGCGCGAGGCGGTCATCGAGTCCCTCTCGCTCTCTGCGCGGCGCGTGCTCGTGTGCACCGACTGCCTCGCGGAGGGCATCAACCTGCAGAGCGCCTTCGATGCCGTGGTCCACTACGATCTCGCGTGGAATCCCACGCGCCACGAGCAGCGCGAGGGCCGCGTCGACCGCTTCGGTCAGAGCAAGCCCACGGTCCGGGCCACCACGATCTTCGGCACCGACAACCCTGTCGACGGCGCGGTGCTCGAAGTTCTCCGCCGAAAAGCCCGCGAGATTCACAGCTCGCTGGGCGTCGTCGTCCCGATGCCGGACAGCGGGGCGCTGGTCGAGCAAGCGATCCTCGAGGCGGTGTTGCTCAAGAAGCAGCCGCCTTCGACGCCCGAGTCCAAGCAGCTCGCCTTCGGCTTCGCTGCGCAAGAGCGCGAGTCTCACTGGCGTGACGCCGTCGAGCGCTCGCGCCGGTCGCGCGCGGTGTTTGCGCAGAACCCTCTGCACGAGCTCGTGTTCAAAGAGCTGAGCGGCGAGCTCGCGCAGGTGCGCAAGGCGCTCGGGAGCGCCGAGGACGTTCGTCGCTTCGTGCGCGAGGCCGCCCACCGCCTCTCGATCGCGGCGCAGGGCGAAGACCCGATCGAGCTGCAATTTGTCAGCGATCGAGCCTCGCTCGCGGACGCCGTCGGCCGCGAAGGGCGCGTGCGCCTCGCGTTCGACGAGCGTCACGCGAGCGCCGACGCTCCGCGCGCGACCCGCGCTCATCCAGTGGTCTCGGGCCTCGCTGGGTACGTGCTCGGACGCGCGCTCGACGGCGCCGATCCGCGAGGAGCGCGTCGGTGCAGCGTTTCGTTTCATGGGTCGGACAGCGGCGTGCAGCGCAAGACCACGGCCCTGTTGCTTCGGGTGCGAATGCACTTGTACGGCCGCGATCGACGCAAGCGCGAGCAGGCGTTGCACGCTGAAGAGGTGGTGGTCGTCGCCTTCGAGGGCAACGCAGACAACCCGCAGTGGCTCGCGCCGGACCGGGCCGAGGCGCTGCTGTCGCTCGTCCCCGTACGCGAACCGTCTCCGGACCAGGCGCGAAGGCGAATCAGCGACGTGCTGCGCGCGCTGCCCACGCTCGCGCCGGCGCTCGATCAGCTCGCAGACGAGCGCGCGAAGGCGCTCTTTGCAGCGCACACTCGCGTGCGAACCCGCCGCGACGCGCGAACACGCGACGACGCCGAGCGCGTCGAAGCTCACCATCCGCCCGACGTGTTGGGCGTGTTCTTGCTGCTGCCTGCCGAGTGACCCACGAGCGATCGACCGATGAAGACCCAGTACGAACACGTGAGCGCCGAGGGCGCGCTTCTTCCGTTGGATCTGTTGCAGCGGATCGCCGGGGGAGATCCCAGCGTCCAGGGCCTCTCGACCGCGAGCTACAACCTCCCCGAGAACGAGCGCCTCAACGAGGCCGCCTCCACTGCGTTCAATCGCCTGGAGGCGACGTGGAAGGCGGTCGGCGCGCAGCTCGCGAACGCGTCCGCAGCGACCGTGTTTCAACGGTGGCTCCAGCACGTGTTTCGTGCGCTGGAGTTCGGCACGCTCGAAGCGCTGTCACAGGGCATCACGCTGGGAGAGCGACGGTTCGCGCTGACGCACAAGTGGCGACAGTCTCCGGTGCACATCGTGTCTCCGACGGTGGGGCTGGACGCGGTTCATCGCGTGGACGAGACGGGGTTTCGCGCGAGCGCGCACGGTTTGGTGCAGGACTTTCTCAATCGGACGGACGAGTACCTGTGGGGGATCGTCACGGACGGCTTCGTGCTGCGGGTGCTTCGCGATCACCACTCGCTCACGCGCAGCGCGTACGTCGAGTTCGACCTTCGCGCGATGTTCGACGCGAGCAGCTACGCGGACTTCGCGCTGTTCTACCGCGTGTGCCACTCGTCGCGCTTCGAGCCGAGGCCCGTGGACGACAGCGTCGAGGGCGCGCCTGCGAAGCCCGAAGGATGCTGGCTCGAGCGGTGGTTCTCTCGTGCGCGCGAGGACGGCGTTCGCGCGCTCGATCGCCTGCGGGACGGAGTGACCGAAGCGGTTCGCGCGCTCGGAGCAGGGCTCGTTCGTCATCCACACAACCGATCGTTGCGCGAGGCGCTGCAGAGTCAGACGCTCACTCCGCAGGACTTTTATCGGCAGTTGCTGCGATTGGCGTATCGCTTGGTGTTGGTCTTCGTCGCCGAAGAGCGCGGGGTTCTTCTGGCTCGCGACGCGACTGCGCAGCAACGAGAGCGGTACCAGCGCTTCTATGCGCTGCGAGGCATCCGCGAGCTGTCTCTCGCGCGGCGGGGAGGCCCGCACTCGGACTTGTGGGAGCGAATCACGCGAGTGTTCGACGGGCTCAACGGCGGATGCGCGCCGTTGGGCATCGCGCCGTTGGGCGGGTATCTGTTCTCGCCCGAGGCGGTCCCGTGGATGGGCGAGGCGAAGGTGAGCAACGAGGATGTGCTCGCTGCGTTTCGTGCGCTCTCGCGCGTGGAAGAGGGCAAAGGTCACAAGCGCGCGGACGTGGCCGGTGGACTGGCGTGCGGTGGGCGCGGAAGAGCTGGGCAGCGTGTACGAATCGCTGCTCGAGCTCTCGCCCAGCGTCGCGAGCAACGGGACGTTCGAGCTGAAGGTGGTCAGCGGCAACGATCGCAAGACCACGGGCGCCTACTACACTCCGAGCGCGCTGGTCGAAGTGCTGCTCGAGCAATCGCTCGATCCCGTGTTGGACGAGGCGTGCGCGAAGCCCGAGTCCGAGCGGCAAGAGGCGTTGCTCTCGTTGACCGTGTGCGATCCAGCGTGCGGGAGCGGGCACTTCTTGCTGGCGGCGGCGCGTCGGATCGCGAGGCGATTGGCGGGCGAGCGAGCGCACGGCAACGAGCCTTCGCCGGAGGCCGTACGCCACGCGCTGCGCGAGGTGATCGCGCGCTGCATCTACGGCGTGGACATCAACCCGATGGCCGTCGAGCTGTGCAAGGTCTCGCTGTGGATGGAGGCGCTCGAACCGGGGCTCCCGCTGTCCTTTCTCGACGGCCACATTCAGTGCGGAAACGCTCTCTTGGGCGCGACTCCCGCCCTCATGCGAAAGGGCATTCCTGAGGGCGCGTTCGACGAGATCGAGGGCGACGAAAAGAGCGTGGTGAGCTCGCTTCGCAGACAGAACAAGAGCGAGCGCGCGGGGCAGCTCGACCTCGGTGACGCGGTCGTCCCTCCCACGGTGGCGCTGGCCGCGAGCGCGCGGGCCGTGGAGGCGCGCGATGATCGCTCGCTCGAGTCCGTGCGCGAGAAGCAGCGCGCGTACGAGTCGTTGGTGCAGGGAGCGTCCTTTCAGCGGGCGAAGTTTCTCGCGGACGCGTGGTGCGCGGCGTTCGTGCTCGAGAAGACCCACGAGAAGCGGTCGCTCGCGATCACCGAGAGCGTGTGGCGCACGTTGGTGGCGGACCCGTCGAGCGCGTCGTCGGCGCTGCGCGCAGAGGTCGAGCGACTGGCGCGGGAGTACCAGTTTTTTCACTGGCAGATCGCGTTTCCGCAGGTGTTCGGGGACGAGCGAGCGAGCGTCGAAGAGGGCGACGTGCGCGGGTGGGCAGGCGGGTTCGACGTGGTGTTGGGCAATCCGCCGTGGGAGCGGGTGAAGCTGCAAGAAAAAGAGTGGTTCGCCGCTCGCGCACCAGAGATCGCAACCGCAGCGAACGCGTCCGAACGAGGCAAGCTCATCAAAGCGCTCCCGACGACGAAGCCCGAGCTCTGGAAGGGCTGGAGGGATGCCCTTCGCGTCGCCGACGGACAGAGCGTCTTGCTTCGACTGACGGGCCGATTTGCGCTCACCGGCCGAGGTGACGTGAACACGTACTCGGTCTTCGCCGAGCACGCGCGGCTGCTGCTCGCCGACCGAGGTCGAGCGAGCATCGTGTGCCCTCCAGGCCTCGTGACGGACGATGGCAACAAGCTGTTCTTTCAGAGCCTCGTGCAGTCGAAGTCGCTCGTCTCCGCGTTCGAATTCGAAAACGAGGAGAAGATCTTTCCTGCCGTCGATCATCGATTTCGCTTCATGACCGTCTCGATGAGCGGTGCGCTGGTCGACGTCGAGCACCCTCAGTTTGCGTTTGGGTTGCGGCACATCGAAGACGTTCGCGACCCGCAGCGTCGCTACTCTCTGTCATCACGGGACTTCACGTTGCTCAATCCGAACACAGGGACGTGTCCGACGTTTCGTTCGCGACGTGACGCCGAGATCAACCGGGCGATCTACGCGCGTGTCCCGGTGCTCTGGCGTGAGGGCCACAACGAGGAGAATCCATGGAATGCGTCATTCCTGCGGATGTTAGACATGGCCAACGACTCGCACCTGTTTCGTTCGCACGATCAGCTCGAGTCCGAAGGTGCGAAGCTGAATGGCAACGTCTTCACGCTCGGAGACGAGCGCTGGGTTCCGCTTCTCGAAGCGAAGATGGTGCGGCATTTCGACCATCGGTTCGGGACGTACGAGGGGCAGACCGACGCGCAGTCGAACCAGGGCAAGCTGCCCGAGCTCACCGACGAGGATCACGCGGACCCCAATCGGGTGACGCTGCCGTGGTGGTGGGTGCCGGAGCGTGAAGTCGATGAGTGTTTGGCTAAGAAGTGGGATCGCGGCTGGATGCTCGGGTGGCGAGACATCGCGCGGAGCGTCGATCAGCGCACGTTGATTTCGTGTGTCGTGCCTCGTGAGGGCGCAAGCCACGGTTTTCCGCTGGCGTTTCTGGGCAAATTCTCTGTCCAGCAGTCACCACTGCCTTTCGTTGCAGGATTCAACTCACTTGTTGCTGACTACGTGGTCCGGCAGAAGGTTGGCGGGACGCATCTGACTTTCTTCATCATCAAACAGCTCCCGATCCCCGCTCCCACGTTCTTCTCCGCGCCGTGCGACTGGGATCGCTCGATCACTCGCTTGCAGTGGCTCGTGCCGCGGGTGCTCGAGCTGACGTACACGGCGTGGGACCTCGAGGCGTTTGCGCGGGACTGCGGGTACGACGGAGCGCCGTTTCGCTGGGATTCGGAGCGGCGATTCGAGCTGCGATGCGAGCTCGACGCGGCGTTCTTTCATTGGTACGGCCTCGCGCGGGAGGACGTGGGGTATGTGATGGAGACGTTTCCCATCGTGAAGCGAAAGGATGAGGAGGCGCACGGCGGGGTGTATCGGACGAAGGAGCGCATCCTCGCGCTGTACGACGGGATGCAGCGGGCGAAGGAGCAGGGCGCGCCGTGGGAGAGCGCGCTGCGACCGGGGCCCGCGGACGAGGGCGTGGCGCACACGAGCGAGCGGCCCGCGTGGCTGCGGGCGTGGAGCGAGAAGAGCGCGCCGCGGGCGACGGGCGAGCCGGGCGCGCTGGTGTTGGAGGCGGGCGAGGGCGCTGCGGCGAAGAAGGGGCGGGGGAAGAAGAAGTGATCTCCGTTCTTGTGACGGAATCACGGTGCAGTCCGCAATCGCTGACGTGACGGCGCGGCGTGCGCCGCGGTGACAGAAGCAACCAATCGAAGGAGGACTCGATGGCGCTGAGCAAGAACGCCGAAACGATGCTGGGACTGATCCCCGAGGACGGACGGATCGGCGGACAAACATTGTGGCGTGCACTTGAGGGCCGGGGCGTCGACGCGAAGGCCGCTGCCGCTGCAGAAGCCGAGCTGCTGGCCGCCAACAAGATCGCGATCGGCCGAGGACAAGGCGGCAGTTACCGCCGTGTCGTTGGCGACGAGGAGCGGTTCATGCGGCTGCTGGACGTCAGCGGGGCGATGCGCACGAATGCCGAGGTGCGCGCCGAACTCGGGTTGGACGGCGACCACGACAAGTACTGGTTGCTGCTGCGTTCGCTCATCGAGCAGGGGCTCGTTCGCGTTGGTCGTGGCCGTGGCGGGAAGGTTGGTCGAGTCATCAAGGACTCCGCCGAGGAATCGAGCGTTGCCGCGCCCATCATCCCTTCGTCACCGTCGGCCTCGACCACCGACGCAGGCCAAGCGAATTCGCCGACGACGATCGAATCGAGCTGGTACCCGTTCGTCGAGCGCGGGCTGCGCGGCGACTGGTCGAAGTCGCGCGGGTTCGACGAGGTGCTCGTCGCCGCGACCCACTCGCTCGGCAGCAAGAAGACTGGCGGTCGCTGGACGCGGCCCGATCTGTTGGTGTTGTCCAAGCAGAGGTTTCGACTGCCACCGTCGGTGGTGTTCGAGTCACACTCGTTCGAAGTGAAGCCGCCGGGCCAATGGACGGTGCTGGGCGCGCACGAGGCATCGGCGCATGGACGCTACTTCACGCGTCCGTACCTGCTGCTCGGTTCGCTCATCCTCGAAGACGATCTGGTCGAAGACGATCGCCGCGCGCTCGACGCCTGCTACGACGAGTGCGCTCGGCTCGGAGTTGGGCTCGTCGTGGTGTATCCGGGATTTGGTTTCGACGACTGGGATTGGTTGCTCGAGCCACAGCGGCACACGCCTGCGCCTGAAGACGTGGAGAGCGCGCTCGCAAACGTCCTCACGTCGGAGGAGCAGCAGCTGATCGAGGCCTGGGGACGGGTGTGATGCTGCCTGTGGGAGCGACGGTCGCCGACGTGCAGCAGTTCTCCTTCGACTGGCGCGCCTGCGTCGAATGCGTGCGATTGGCGGACGCGAGCTGTCACCGGTCGTAGTCCGTGCGAATCGTCGGCCTCCCGACGCCCTACGCGAACACGACTCTGATCCGATGTGTTGCTCGAGACAGCAGCGAGCTGGCACGCGAAACTGCGCGACGCGCTCGCCATCGTCGAAGACACCGGGCGTTCGCAAGCCAGCGTTCTGACCGAGGACCAGCGCGATGCGCTCGTCGCGAAGATCGAGGCAGCGCGATGCGCGCACGAGCCCTCGGCCGGCGGCCGACACGACCTCGTTATGACGTCATAAGAAAAATAATCAACAATATGATAGTGTTACGCGCCGTCCCTCGGCCCCGAACCAGCGTGGTCGTGATGCGAGTCGAAGCACCGTCGCGCCCCGCGAGCACTCCGATCTCCGTGCGGGGCCTGGCTCAGCGACTTGGCGCGGGTGGAGTGGAGTTCAGCACCGCCGCGAGCGCGTCGCGCTGCTCTGCGTGTTTGTCAGGTTGTTCGCTCGCCAGTCGTCGCAGGTTGAGGAGCTTCCATCGCACCGCGGGTAAGTTTGCAGCGCGGGCGAGCCCAATCGATCCGAAGTCGGGCTCACCGTCGTGGAGGCTCAGCAGAAAGCGCTGGATGGGCTCGCTGAAACGGCTGTGAAGATCAGCGAGGAGCCTCTCTCGGGCCTCGTTGAGCTCGGTGACCGTCGCGGGAGAACGTGTCATTCCCTCGAACTCGCGCCGGTACGAATCCTCGAGCGGCTTCAGCGTTGGTTTGAGCAGCTCGTGTAGCGGACGACCGGAGCTCGCTGCGTAGACGAGAAACGTGCGGAACAGCTCGTCGCTCACGCCCTCGTTCTCGTAGAGCAGCTTGATATCGAACAGGTCACGCGGGTGCTGCCGGTCGAGCGCTGCGTGGATCTTTCCGCCAAACAAGTCTTCGAACGCAACGATCGGCAATTCTGCGAAGCCGAACTTGTCCTCGACAGATTTCACGACGCTCTTGAGCGTTGGCTCGTGTACGGTCCCGCGCGTCACGGGCGAAGTCTCGATCTTCACCTCGACGCCTCGCCGTACGACCAGGATGCGCGTGTCTCCTCCGCCTCCGCCAGCGATGCGCCGGGCGCTTGTGTTGGGCAGCGCGCTCGAGATCCTCTGGACCAAGCGATCGAACGCCGCATCGATCTCTGCGAGGCTCTGATCGCGCTCCATGATCGGCAAGAAGGTCAGGTCGATGTCGACCGAGAGCCGCGGCAAGTCTCGGTAGAAGAGGTTGATCGCGGTGCCGCCTTTCAGCGCGAAGCACGATTCTTTGGAGACGTAGGACAGGACCTCAACAAGGAGCAGCACCTGCAGCTCGTACCGGTTAGCGGCCATCGTGACGCTCCTGTGCCGAAGCGAGCAGCTCTTCTGGAACGGTGATTCGAAACACTGGGTGCAGCTTGCCGCCTTTGACGAGGCTGCGATCTCCCGTGCCGAGATCGACGCGCGCGCGTTCGACGTGCTTCATCCACGCGTGTGCGTGTCGTTCAGCGAAGACGAAGAACAACCGCTTCGTCTTGATGGACGTGCATGCCTCGAGCGCCGCAGTCAGTCGGCGTGGTCGCAGCGCGACGAGCCCTTCGAATATGTGGTCGATCGTGCTGAAGCTCTCTTCTTCGGGCAGCTCGTCGATCGCTTCGAGGATCGCTCGTTCGGGCTCGGATCGACGCAGAGAGCGCTTCCACCAAGGGGAGCTGGCTTCGTTCGTCTTCGTGTCGGCATCCGGGCCGATACACAGCGATGGCTCGGTGAAGATCAGCGTCGGGTGAAAGCAGAGCGGGTCGTTCGTTGGGAGCTTTCGAAGCCAGCCTGGCACGGGCGATCCGTAGACGTGCACGGGGCGCGGTCCGAACGAGAGGTCGTGCGAGTGGCCTTGCTCGCGCAGCGCTGTCATCCCGCCGACGTGCAGTCGATAGCCCATCAGCGCCTGCGTCGAGAGCAGAAGCATGCGCCAATCCGCTGCAAGCCCAGAAACGCTTGTCGTTTCTGGGCGCTGGTACAGGCCGTGGGCGACTCGCTTCAGCCACCCGACACGGTTGTAGTACGCGAGCGACGAGCGAAGCACTCCATGCGCGGTCAGCCAACGGCTGTCGACAAAGGCGCCAGGGGGAAGCTGCTCGAGCAGCCGCTTTAGAGATGGTGAAAATTGTTCACCCATGTTGAGTGAAATCATACATCAGCAAAGTGACTCGCGGGGGTTACTTTGATAGAGGTCGATTTAGCTCATTACTATTGAGCAAATAACGATAGTGTCAAAGTGATCGCAGCTCGCTGTGTTTGCTATTCAGATCTGGATGTCCTTTGTGCGTCGCGCTCGCGACCTGTCGGCCGCAGCGCGAGTTGCTTCCGACGATGACGCTCCCCTGCGCCGCTGCGCGCCAGGAGAAGTTGGTGTTCGTCGATGGATTGCGGGTGCGCGATTCTCGCGATGAGGTCGAGGAAATAGCGAGTAGCGTGTCGAGCGCGATCTGCGGGGCAGCGCGCAAACGGAGGGCCCGATGGCGGGCGATGGCGGCGGTTGGCAAGCGTGGTTGCTCCGTGACGAGTGCGTAGAATTCGCACAGCGAATCAGCCCGGCAGGAGGCGCGCTTCGGGATGGCGGGACCATCCCGCATGGCTCTCGTACGCGATGCGCATGTGGACGACGGCCGCGAATGAGAGGCTACGTCGTGGATACGCCGTGGGCTTGTTCGTCGAGACCCGCTGCTTCGTCGCTCGAGCGCTGGATTCGAATCTGAGCAGCTGGCAGCGCGGCTCGTGCGGTGATGCACCGCTCTCTGCTGGGCCGCTGGCGCCCAGGCGTCTGCCCGTCTCACTGCGTGTCAGCAAGCGCGTGCCACCGTCGTCCTCTGCGAACAGTTCACACAACCCTGATCGGATACAACCAATGACCGAAGCCCCCGACCGAGTCGCCTCGAACCCGATGGTGTCCTACCTGCATTCGTTGAGAACGCAGGGCAATGACCGCAACCCGAGCTTCGTGTTCGAGACACGACAGCCTGACATCGCGCGGCTGCGCGAGCGATGGCCGTGGTTTCCGTCATCCGAGCAGCTTCATGTGCGAACGCGACTCGATCAGTTTGTGGACGACCTTGTGGCTGGCGTCGTCGAGCAGCGCATCGTGATCCTCACCGGCGACGCGGGCGATGGAAAGACCGCCCTGTGCGACCTCTTGGCGCGGCGTCTCGGTCGCGTTGAGCCGCTCGAGCGTCGCAGCGTCGTGGCTGAGCACTGGACGATCTTGAAGGACGCCAGCGAGATCGCAGAGCAAGAGCTCGTCGCTCACGTCATCGACGCGCTTCGCAGCGAGGCTCCTCGCCGCCTGGTGATCGCCATCAACGAGGGGCGACTACGTCGACTCGTGCGTGCTCCGGGCGCCAGCGAATCCGAGCGTGTCGAGCTCGAGCGACTGTGGCGATCGGTGATCGAGCCAGCGCTCGACTCGTCGCTCGACGAAGATCGATCGGAGGAGCTCGATCGGCACAGCGTCGCTCTCTCTGTGATCGTCCTCAATTTTCGTCACCGCATGCACGTTCGCACGGTGACGCCCGCGCTGCTCGCGTCGTGGACGAACCAGTCTCTCTGGGAGAGTCGCGAGGACGCTTGTGGCGCGTGCCCTGCGCGCGACCGTTGTCCTATCCTCGCCAACGTACGAGATCTTCGAGACCCCCGCGCGCAGACACGGCTCTCGGACCTGCTGTCGGTCGTTCACTATTCGGGGCAGCGACTGCCCTTTCGTCGTCTGCAGGGCGTGCTCGCCACGGTCACCACCGGCGGGGTTGATTGCGAGCGCGTCCAGCATGAACTGGTCGGCGCTGACGCACAGAAAGCGCTCGATCACCGTGCGTATCAAGTGTTGTTTCGCGATTCGAACCGGACGGACGGTCCGTTTCGGGTAGAGCCGGTGATGCAGTCGCTGATCCCGCTCGATCCTGCCCGCGCTCGTCACGAGGCGGTCGACCGCGAGGTCTCGGACTTCGTCGTGGACGACGATGCCGTGCGCCTCAGCCGCAGCGATCTCGGCGTCCTCGAGCGCGCCGCCGTTTCGGTGGTGCGCGACAACCTGCGCCGCGAGCGCGACGAGCGTCAGAGCGCAAGAGAACAGCTGAGAGATCTCACGATCGCGATGCGTCGACGCTCGCTGCTCACCGCGCCCGAGCTCGACGTGCCCTGGAAGCACGCGCTCGATCTGCTCGAGGACTATGCCGTGCATCAGCGCGAAGAGCCGTTGCGCAAGGCGGTGGTCCTCGCGCTCAATCGAGTGCAACGGCACGCGACGCCAGACGATGACCGATTGCGAAGGGTGCAAATCGACCCCGCGGGCTTTCGCGATCCGAGGCGGCAGTCGCTCGAACTCTCGCTTGCAGCAGACTTCGCCACAGCCTTGAAACGTGGCCCCAACCTCGCGCAGCGGGTGCAGCCTTGGTTCGAGTCTGCTGCGTCGGAAGTGTCGCTGCTCGCCTGGCCGACGCCGAGCGGAGCTGCGACTACGACGCCGCCCCCCGACGCCGAGTCGCTCGTGATCGACCTGCCCCTGCTCGCGCTGTTGCTGAGCGTGTCCGAGGGCTACACGATGATCTTCGGGCTCGGAGCATATCGCCGAGATCTGGGGCGATTCTTCAGTCGACTCGCGGCGGTCGCGAGAAAGCACCAGGCGCCCTCGGTCCGCGTATACGCGCACGGGCGGCCGTTTCACATCGAGACGCAAACAGGAGCGGGCGGCGCGATGCTCCGCGTGAGGGACGAGGGCTGATCCATGGAAATCGAGAACCTCACGGACGTGCTGCAGCGGCACTTGGGCATTCAACAGGCGCAGTCGGTCGCGCTCGAAAACGTGACCGCGGATTCGATCGCGCGGCTCACTGCGACGCGCGGCGACGTTCGACGACTCGTTCAGCTCTGGGAGGATCCAGAGTCCGTCGTTGTCGGCCTCTCCGACACGCCTGCGCTGCGCGAGCCGATATTGCGTTTTCGCGCGGCGATCGAGGACGGATTCGTCACCCGTCGAAAGGGAAACAGCTCTGTGCCTGTCGCGTTCGTTCCGTTCGCTCCTCGAATGGTCACGCGGACCGACGAGCGAACGGTGTTTCGCGGAGCAGGCGCGAGCGTTCTCGAGGGACTCTGGCGCGACGAATCCGTGCGCGAAGGCGTCAGAAACGTCGTTGTTGCATGGGAAGCGGGGCATCCGGTTGCCAGCCTGCTGGCGCCGCTATGCGAGCCTCACTCGATCGCGAACTCCCGTCCACAGTCGAACCTTCGCGACGTCATCGACAACGATCCTGAGCTCGCTGAGTGGGTCGACGGCACCGTTCGCGAGGATTGGCTCGCGTGGATCGCCGCAGCGAAGCCGCTCTCGATCGACGAGCAGTTCGAGAGCATGACCGCGCTGATCGGCCTGCACCTGCACATAGCCCTGCTTCGGAGGCTGTGTCCGAGGGATGCGACCTCGCGCCCGCTCGTCTTCATGAGCGCGCATCGGGGGCAGCACCTGCACAACTGCGATCGCTCTGCTCGCGACGTGTTCGACTGGTGGAGCGACCGCGCTCGAGCCGCGTTGCTCGACCGCGCAGCGAACGTGATCGATCAGGTGATCGCGAGTGACGACAAAGAGCGCGAGAGCCTCCACGGCGACTGGAGCGCGCTCGGGCGCTGGAGCACACACTCGATCGCCGGGAGCAAGCCGACGACCGCCCGATGGCGCACCGCCGTACTCGCCGAAATCGAGCAACGAAAGCTCGCGTCGATCGAGCATTCTCCGGCCGCCGCACGCGCGCTCCTCGTGGACGTGCTGGTGAAGACCTTCTTGCATGGCACCAGCCACGTGGTGTCCAAGATCCGGGATTTTCTGCGGTACACCGGGGTCGCCGCGGGGATCATCGGTCCCACCGGCCGATTCGCACGCAAGCGCTACCTGCTCGACGATCGCGCGCTGGACCTCCTCGTGCGGCTGCACGTTCAGCGGCCGGAGGAAAGCGTGCGGAGCAGCGTCGAAGAGAAGGGGTCGGTCGCCGCGATGCTCGACGACGTGTTCGACCGATACGGGCTCGCCGTTGATGGGCAGAGCGATGCCGTCCGAGCTGCGATTTCGAAGGCGGAGTCGCACGACCAGCTCCGCGTGCTCCGCAAGCAGCTGCCGAGCGATCGCGCGATGGAAGAGAACCGAGTCGCCCTCGAATCGAGGCTCGACGAGCTTCGCCTGGTTCGCAGGTACTCCGACGCATCCGCCACTCTGAACGTCCGTTGAGGAAGACATCGATGAACGAGAAAACGACCGTCACCAACGCGGACACGCGCGTCGCTACGCTCATTGCGAAGTGGATTCGGCAACGACCGATCCGCGAGGGCACGCTGCGCACCAACATTCGACTCGTGTTCGGCTCGTCGCTCGGCGCACAGGTCGCCGCGCAATTGGCGGCCGACAACGACACTGGGCGCGCCTACCTCGTGCGTCACTCGAGCGACGAAGATGCCGTCGCGTTGCGCAACGATCGCGGAGGCGTCGGTACGGACAAGACCCTCGTGTACGTGGTGTTCTGGCAGTCTGGCAGCGGCCACGATCGCAACGCGCAGTCGTTGATGGATCTGCCTGCGACCGACGAGCACGAGTTGGTGCGCGACATGTCCCTGGTGTTCAACGAGGCGGACAAGATGGAGGCGCGATGTCGCGCCGCCGCCGAGCAGTGGGAGGCTGCTTCGCGCAGTCGTGCCGAAGCGCGGCTCGTCGAGGCGTGGCGGGCGCTCTGGACTTGCGTGCGAACCCGAGCGGGTGGGCAGCGTGGCTCCGTACCCTTCGCGCGAACGCTCGGACATCTGCTTCGCTTCTTGGATCGCGCGTGGATCGACGACGCGGTGTGGGATGCGCTGCCCGTCGCAGAGCGAGCTGAAGCGCTGACCCGTCAGTGGGGCGCAGCGCTGCCTGAACTCGGGTTGTTTCGAACGACCGAGCTCGCCGCGCTCGTAGGGATTCCCACGAGCACCGCGAAGAGGGTGTCGCGACAACCACGGCAAGACGAGTGGTGTGACGCGATCGAGGAGCTGCTCTCGGACAACCTCGAGTACGCGCAAGACCCCGCGCTGCTCGGCGAGAAGCTCGCCGGAAAACGCTCCCTCGAGGATCAGCTCGAACGGTACAAAGAACAGTGGCTCGTGCGTGATCGCGCAGGACAGCCTGCGGCGCTGACTGCGCTCGCGCAGTTTTGTCATCGCGAGAACGACAACGCGCTCGAGCGCGTCGAGTGGCTCTTTCACGAGAGCGCAGACAGTCTGCGGACGCCGCGCCGTGGCGTCATGGGCCTGCTCACCGCGCGCAACGCGGGGCCACGACCGACGCCGATCGAAGTGATTCACATGGATACTCGTCGGCTCTTCGATGATGTCCTGCGCGACGAGCGCCACGCCGCGCTGCGCGACGCGATGCAACAGTGGCTCGATCGGTCGATGAAGCGCGGCGTCGACGGCTGGCGCGCTCTGCACGGGCTGCTGCACGCGTCCGATAGCGAGTCGTTGCCTGTGATCGAGGGCCTGGATCGCGCGCATTCCGAAACGTGGGTCGAAACGCTGTCAGAGAGTGAGCGACCGCGCTCCGAGCGCTTCGCGCGCCGATGGAAGCGCCTCGCTGACGATGCCGAGCGAACAGGCGCTCCAGTGCGAGCACCGACGCTGTTGCTAGGTGTTGCCCGACTGCTCGCGCGGTCCTACGTCGCGGGCGAGGCGGTAGCCGAAGGCGTTCACTCGATCGAGCTCGAGTACGAGCAGGATCACCGTCCGGTTCGCTGCTGCTTCGACCCAGCTAACATCGAGAAGAGCTGCGAGCAGCTGCGTCAGTTCGCCGGGCAAATCTACGAGAAGATTCCTCGTCCCGAAACGGAGGCGGGCGACGAGGAGCAGGCCGAGTCCGAGCCGCTGCTCTGCACGGTGTGGCGTTCTGTGCTCTCGGCGGATAACGCGACCAAGCGGAGCCAGCTCGGCGCGATCGAGTTGCAAATTGATGAGGTCGCGCTTCGGCGTCACCAGCTCACGTGCGCGAGGCTCGAACGTTGGACCGGGCCGGCGATCGGAGAGGACTCCCGAAAGGGCGTGATGATGGCGATCGACAAGGCGATCGGGTCCGCTCCTCGAACGGTGTCTCTGCCGGACTCTCTCGAAGCTGTGTGGCGGCGCTACGCGGACTCTCGCGGACCGGACACGGATGCGAGCGCGTGGGTCGATCTGGTCGCGCCTGCCCCCAACGAGATCTTCGCTTGGGTCGATGCGTGGGCGGACGAGGTCGAGCGCAGCACTCGCGGTGGCGGCGAGACGATCGAATCACTAACCGAGCAGCGCGAGGCAGCGATCGAACGCGAGGACCTCGTGCAGGCCAAGCGGCTGAAGGCGCGAATCGACGAGCTCAGAGCGCGGCACCCCGAGGGCCAGCGAACTGTCGAGGAGGTGCGCGCGCTGCTGTCTTTGTTCACTATCGAGGTCGGCGATGGGGATCAGCGGACGCACACGCTGTTGACGCGGCTGCACCCTGTTGTGTCTCGGCTGTGGATCATCGAGGACCGCACCTTGCTCTCGGCGATCCAGCAGTTGGTGCAACACACTTGGCCGATCGATGCTCAGGGAGACATCGTGCGGCCGCTGCGCGACTGGGGCTGGCCCGAGCCTCTTCACTGCTTCGGGGCGATGCACGGCAAGCCGTTTGTGTTCGATCGTTGGATCGACGGCCATTGGGCGATGTTCGCCCGGCACGACACGACGCAAGGCGACGCCGTGGTGCCATACGGAGTGAGCGCAGTGGCAGCGCAAGTGGATGAGTATGCGAGGCTGTTTCCTGCGGCAGCGCAGCGGCTGCACGTCCGCATCGACGGTGATCGAGATGGAGCGTGGGCGTGGGGAATCCTCCAGCGCACAGTGCTGCAAGGAGACTCGCTGATTGCGGGCGTCGACGTAGATCTGGTCACGGATATCGATGACCGCGCTCCGACGATGATCGACCGCGCGCTGATCGAGGACAGCGGCCACCGCAGCGCGTTCGAGCCAGGGCGTGATGGCGCTCCCCCACGCGTTCGCGTGCGCCGAGTTCGATCAGACTCCTCGGAGACATTTGCTCCGCATCTGGCGTTGGTGATTGGAGACAAGCTCCGAGCGCTCCGCTCGGAACTCGAGCACGAACTGCCTCGGGAGCCGATGGCGGAGCGTTGGCACCGCAGCGCGATGTTTCATCAGTCCATCTGCGTTCCTGGAGACAACGCGTCGAGCGTCGTGCGTGATCCCGTCGACGCATTCGCGACGGCTGTCGCGCGCGCCGTAGGCGTGGTGACAGGGGTGCGCGGCTCGACCTGGATGGAGGTGCAAACGACGGACCCCACCCACTGCGAGGCTGGCATTCGCCGAGCGCAGCGAGGCGCGCATTGGCTGGTGATCACCTCGCGCAGACCACTGTTCACGGCAGTGCAGCGGCTGGGTGCGACAGTCTCCACTCTGCTCGACTATCGCAGCGAGGTCGAGAGAGGTCGTCCTGTGCACGTGTGTGTCTCGCTCAATGCTGAGCGCTCCTCGCACGATCTCGCGACGCTTCGCGCTGGGTTGAAACAAATCGTCCCGACGTTGACCGACGCGCGCACCTTGTCTCTGGTCGCGCTCGCGCAGAAGATCGCGCCCGGCCTCGCGATCCAGTGCGTCTCCTCTCTCGGTGGGCCGGAGCTCACTGGGTTGCTCGGTTTGTTGCTCTCTGCGGATGTGTCGATGGAGCGTAACGAAGGCGCGGCGCTACTCTCGCTGGACCGCCACCGTGAGCTCGTCGGTTCAAAGATGCGAACCGATTTGTTGGAGATCCGCCCTGGCCACGGAGAGGTCCGGCTCGGTCTCATCGAGAGCAAGGCGTCCCGTCGCGGGATCGACACGGGCGCAGCCGCGGTCGACAAAGCTCGACAGCAACTCGCTCAATCGCGGGAGACGTTGAAGCGCTTGACGATCGACCATCCGTTTGCTGAGCGCCTCCGCGGCGACTTGCTCCAAGCGATGGCAGAGCAAGCTTTGGCGAGCGCCGATTCACGCAAGTGGAACGAGTTGATCGAGCTGCTCCAGCGCCCTTCGGTTCGTGTGGTGCTCGGAGGCTCGATCTCGGATCGAATTCTGCTTTGGAACCTCAGCGCGCACGCTGAACTCGAATCGTCAGTAAGCACGAGCGGCTCCGAACTCTCGGTGTTTTCGTACCGCGACGTGTGCGACCGAATCGAGAAGCTCGACGCCCATCCTGCGTAGCTCGTCGCGACGATCGGTGGGGCTCCGCCGAAGATGCGCGAACGGACGCTGACGGCGAGACACCGCTCTGGACCCTGTGAAGCCGAGACCGAGTTCAGCTCGAGCGACGACCTCGGCAACGAGTGCTGCTCGCACCGTTCTACGCCGCGGAGGTGCTCGCGATTCGGGGGCGCGAAGCGGGGGCGGCTCAGCGAGGCGGCACCACCGTTATGACGTCATAAGAAAAATTCTCAATTGTTACGATGGCTCCGAGAGGGCACTTCGCCGCGTTCGCGCCAATCGAGTCCTGCGCGATACGCTCCGTCCCATGGTGACCAAGGGACGCAAGCCCGCCTCGGCGGAGGGCCGCCAAGCCGTGACCGCAGTGATCGTGCGTGGCACCGACGCTCCGCTGTCGAGCGAGGACGAGCGGCTGCTCGCCGAGGCCGTTCGTCGAGGGCGCGAGGTGGTGAGCGCAACCGAGTCTGCCGTCGCTTCGTACGGCCAGTGGCTCTTCGCCAACCTCTTCGCAGGCGAAACGCAGCCGGTTCTCGACGTCGACCCCGACCATCCCGTGTGGCGCGGGCTCATCGAGGCGAAGGGATCGCACAACACGGGGATCGCGCGGGGGACGCTCGTCGCGACGCTGCGCATCGCGGCGCTCGACAAGCGGCTCGCAGACGGCGCTTGGTCGAGCTTGTCGTACAGCCACAAGGTGGCGCTGCTTCCACTCGGCGAGCCCAAGGCGCTGCGCGCTGCAGCTCGGCACGTCTTGGCCGCGAGCCTCAGCGTGCGCGACGCGCGCGAGTACGTGGGCAACCTGAGAAGTCCAGAGGGAGCGCAGCTCCGGCTCACCCCCGGCGCGGCTCGCGGCGCGATTCGTCGGCTGGCCACGAGCTTTGCGCGGCCGCGGTACGTGCAGAAGCTCGAGACGCAGCTCGGTCGATTGGAGGGAGAGGAGCGCGAGGCGACGCGCGCCGAGCTCGACGCGCTGATCGATCACTTCGAGCGCCTGCGCAAGAAGCTGCGTTGAAGCGCCGCCGTGCCCCTCACACGTACCGAAAACCCTGCGGCGCACGGCCGTCCTCGACGTAGTCCTCGATCCGCTTCGCGCGGCGAAACCTCCGCACGCTCGCGACCTCGATGGCCACCCCCTCGCTGCGCCCTTCGAAGTACCGCAGCAACGCGGCCTTCGAGAGCCCCGAGTGTGGCTTCGTTTGCTCCCACAGCGCGCGGGGAGCCGCGACGATTACGCGGCCGATCGTGAACTCGCCGACCACGCGAGCGGTCGGCGCCGTGACGTACACGACCACGCGCTCGACGCCTTCGCGCGGCGACATCTTGCGAAACTCGAAGCGCTTGGTGCCTGCGAAGATCTTCTCCGCGTGCTCAGGATGGATCGACAACAACAGCCGCATTCGAGCTCGCTAGCTGGAGGATCTTCTCCAACGACGACCACGAGAGCGAGCAGAATCCCGCGTAGTCGTCCTCGGTGAGAATCTTGTTCTCGATCAGCTGGGCGCGCGTCGGACGCCGGGGCAGCGCGAGATTGTACGTGAACCGAATCACCGAAGGGTACTTCTTCGTTTGCCAGAGCTGCTTCAGTTCGCTCGCGTCGAACACCGAGTACTTCTCGCAGTCCTCGATGAACGTGGCTTCGTCACGCCAATCGTCGACGGTCGAGCGCTCTTCGACCACGCAGATCGACGTGGCGACCGACCGATAGCGCGCCGGTCCCTTCCCGTCCCCCGTGCGGTAGATGACGAGGATGTCACCGCGCTGCAGTTGGTCGATCCCCTTCATCCCGCACAGGTAGATCTTGTGGATGCTATTGCTGTGCGAGACGTCCTGCACGATGTCAGGGCCTTCGTTGTGCAGCTTCGAATCGGGGAACAGCCGCGTGTGCCACTCCGGGTAGATCCCGAGCAGCCAGCAACGCGAGCCGCGGACGAGCGCTGGATACTGTGTGAGGGGATCGCCTGAAGAGACGCGCAATTGGCGGGCGAGGACGAGTTCTGAGCGGCCGTTCGTGTGCTTCTGTCCGACGCGCTCAAACCCATAGCGATAGAACAGCTCGATGAGCGTGTGGTGCCTCTCGAAGACGGTCACGTAGATCTCGTCGACTCGTGCTTCTGCAGCGTGGTCGAAGACCTTCTTGATGAGTCGCTCGCCCAGACGTGTGCCGTGAGGGACGACCTTCATGGTGCCGACTTTCAGACGTCGTGCGGCGGCGCGCGACGGCGAGACGTCCGTGAACGGTCCATCTTCGACCTTCGTATTCAGAAAGCCCTGGAGATCCCGCGTGACGAGCTCGCGGGCGATGATCGCCGTCTCGCTGCTCTTGCGGAGAAACCACTCGTCGAACGCGGGGTAGTCTTCGCGGAGCGAGTCGAAGAACGCCGCATCCAGAGACAGATCACAGAAACGAACAACTTCGAGGTCCATGGGTAGGTGACGCTCGAAGCGCGACCTCGCTGACAAACTTTCGAACGCTGCTGCGCGCTGATCCTCGCGTGCTTCGGGCTCAGCGCTCTGTTCACACGTCAGCACATCGAGTCTCCCTTCGTCCTCCAGTTTGCCGCGCCGAAGCACGGCGCCGATGGAGGCCCCTCTGATGTCCACCGCAACCGATCCCGCGCCGAAGCGCCCCGCTGTCACAACGCGCGGGCTGCTCTCTGCGACGCTCTTCGCGCTCTTGTGTCTCTTCGCGCTGGGCGTCTACTCGACGACCGCGCTCGTGACCGTTCCGCCGATCGGAGCGATCCCCAATGGCGTCACGGTGTGGGTGTGGCGCGCGAACGCGATGAACTTCATCGATTCGCCCGACGCCATGTGCGAGCGACGAATGGGCGGTGTTTCGCTCTTGTGTCGCGCTGTCGCGCTCGGAGCGATCGCCGACAAGATCATCGTCCGCCTGCCGTACAGCGAGACGCTGTATCTCTGGTCCACTGGGGGCCGCACGTATCACCGTGCTTCGTCGAATGCGTCTCCCTCGGACGACGCTCCGTCGAGCAACGAGTCTGCACGCCAGTGATCCTGTGTGCCTCGAGGAGGGGCCGTGCTTGTCGTGGGGCGGCACCGCTACGGTATCGCGTCCGGTCCCCGACCACGCTGCGCGCACGAGTGCTGCGGCGACTCCCTCCGCTCGCTCGAATGCGCTCGCGAGGTCCATCGCCTCTTGCACGAGCGCTTCGCCACAGAAGTGATCGTCTCGCCCTGGGACCGAGTCGTGCTCCACCAGGAGAAAGCGGCACCGTCCAGAGCAGTGTCGGATCGCCGTGCGAGTGCATCGGAGAACCGACGTGCCTCGGAGGGCGCTCCCAGAGAAAGCAGGGCGTACCGCGATGCCTCGAGCCTGTGAGCCCAGCGTCGCGGCGGAGGCTTGATGAGCACTTCTCGCACGATCTCGCTCGCCGTCTACCTCGCAGAGCAACGAATCAACGTGCTCGTCGACTTGCGCCGTGCGCGCTTGCTGCACGCAGCGCAACCGCCGTCATCGAGAGTGCGGGAGATCCATGATTCGAGGCGCCCTACAGATGAAGAACGCAGAGGCGTCGAGCGCGATGCGTTTGGCCGCCACGACGCCTCCGGGGGCCGTCGAACACAGAGACAGGATCCGCGGTAGACTGCTTCGACTGGCGTGGGTGAAGAAGAGTTCGACGGACTGTTTCAGCGAATTTGTGAAGAGGATACGCCTAGCTCCGATCCTCGTCTTGCGGTGCTGTACGAGCGGCTTCGCGGACTCGTGCGGCCGATTGTGCGCTCGCGGGCGCTGCCGGCGTCGATTGACGAGGACGACGTGCTAGACACGGTGTTCGTCTCGTTGCTCGATCGTGCTGTCGCCGCGCGCTCAGACACGGGGAGAGAGTCGGACATCCGCTCGCCCACTGCGTATGCCCGCGCCGCGATCCACAACGCGATCAACGATCTTCTGAGAGCACACAAGCGCCATGAACGTCGACGCGCCCAAGAGGAAGAGCTCGCGTTGGTCGCGGATCGCACCAACATCGAAGAGGCTCGCGAGGCTCGAGAGTCCATCGAAGCGGCGCTCTCGTTGGTTCTCCGACACTGGAAAACGCCGTACAGTGAGGCGTTCTATCTCCGGGTGGTGCTCGAGCAGTCATACGAGAGCATCGCTGAAATCCAGCAGACGTCGCCGAACAACGTGCAGCAGCGAGTCTCGCGGGTGTTGAAGTTCTTGAGGCAGCAGACCGAAGCGGGGGGCGTGAGGCCATGAGCATCTCCACAGACTCGGCTACGCTAATCGAGCTTGTTAAGACCCCGTCGCTCTCGCTCGAAGAACGAGCGACCGCAATCGCGTTGTACGGAAGGCTCTGTCGCAGCAAGGTTGCCCTTCCCGTCGCGGCCAAATCGATTCGACGATGGACGTTCACAGAGCAACAACTGGGGGAGTTGTGTGCGGCGGCTCGTTCGTGGGCGGACGCGGCTGCGAGCGAACAGAAACGCTCTCAGCTATCGCCGTTCATCGATGCGATGACGTTGCTTCTGGTGCAGCCGCCCAACGCTGAGCTGCTGCGATCCGATGTGTGGCGTGACTTTGTTCGCTCTTGCGAGCGCGGCGCTGACGACGAGCAGCTCGTTGCTGGCGTCGCGCTGGCGAGCGCCGCGACAGAGATGAGCGACGTGCTGCCTCCAGACGCGTGGGTGATCCGCTTGGTCGCAAATGGAGTCGAGGTCGCGCGCCTCCCAGAAATGCTGCGATCATCGAAGCGTTTGCGCCGTGTGCTCGATGACCTGATCGCGAAGCGTCTGCGAGCTGGAGAGGCGGTATCGCTCTCCGTGCTCTCGGCGCTTTCAGCGGACGGATCTCAGACGATCGCGCGTTTGCCCATCCGACCGTCTGCCGCTTGGGCGGCGGACAGCTCCACGAGAGACCGTCGTTCGATCGCGCTCGGTCGCCTCGCGCCGCTCTCGGTCGATGCGAGACTGGTGTTCGATCGTGGGCAAGTTGAGCTTCGGCTGCTCGCCGCGCGCGGGGTGATCGCCGCCGTGCGTTTCGCCGGAGAAGAGCTGCATACGCCGTCATCTTCAGGGCCCGGGCCCAACGAGACGTGGAGCATCACGACGGAGTGGCCGCGCGCTCCTGTCGAGTTCGCAGTCGAGACCAGCGCTGCGCGATTCTCGGTCATCCTCGATCTCTTGGCTGAGGACGAATGAGCGCTGCGCAGCGTCGTCTCGCCGAGCTCGTCTTGCTGCTCGATCAAGCTCGTCCTGGTGAGGCGCTCGAGGTTCTCGATGAGTGCCTCGAGTTGCTGCGCGCCGAACGCCGCATCGAGGCTGCGCTGTTCTGCTCCGCCTCGCGCGCGTTGCGTTTGCACGGGGTGCGATCGGAAGAGCTGCCTGAGTTTCGACCGCTCCGACTCGATGAGGGCGAGGCGCTCGTGCTGCTCGTCCGCGACGGAGCGGCGACGACAGCCATTCTTCGCGCGCTCGCTGGCCGGCCACGGAATCGCGCGCTCGTCCACGCGCCTGAGACCGCCCACGATGCCGTGGTGGCGTTTCGTCGCGCGCTCGCTCGAAGCGTCGATCGAACGCTCATCGATGAATTGTCTCTCGTCTCGCGTTTCGAGATGGACCTGTTTTCTGCAGAGCCGCGCGAAGTCGAGGGGGACTCCCTAGGGCTCGCGGCAGTAGCCGCCGCAGTCTCGTTGTGTCTCCATCGTCCAGTCGCACGTGACATCGCCTGTGCTGCGGGGGTCTCCGCGGACGGAACGCTTACAACCGTCACTTCGCTCGACAAGAAGCTCGTCGCTCTGCGAGCCGCGTGGCCAGAAGTGCAGAAGATCGTCGTGGCCGCGTCGCAGCCAGCTCCCGAGACCACCGCGTTCCAGATCATTCGAGCCCGCAGTGCTGTCGAAGCGATGACTCTGCTCGACTTGCAAGTCTCTTCGCGCGTCCCCAAGCCAGAGAGGCTGACTGCTTCGCTCGTCGCGCTGGTCGCTGCGCTGTTGTTTGTTGATCGCTTCGGGCGGCAGCCGCGAGTCGTCGCGCGAACAACGGCCACTGCGTCAGCGGGGAGCTTCGATCCAACGCCGCCGTCGCGACGCGAGGCGATCCCCCAGGTGGCCTCGCAGACCCGCGTCTCTTCGCCAGAGAGCGAGAGGCGTCAGCTTGCGTTCACCGCTCCTGTTGCGGCGGACGCTGGCGATGCTTCTGGTCGGGTTGCGAAATCTAGCGCGGTGATTCGTGCTCGGCGGGTTGCCACAATTTCGACCATGAATCGCGAAGCAGCACGCGATGCTGGTGCGGCTGCGCTTGCAACCGCGAACCGTGCTCCGCTACTTCATCCGTGATGGGTTTGATCGCTGATATGGCGTTTGCCAACGAGGCGCCGCGTGTGCTGCCGCGAGAACGATGCTTCGTTGCGGATCGCCGAGAGCGCTCTGCTCGTTGTCTGGCGTGCGTAGCGGTCGCGTGCGCCGCGATGTTGGTGAATCCCGCGATGGCCTCGGCACAGTCGAGGACGCCCGCAGAGCGCGCCTTTGAGCTTCGTGTTGCGGGCCAAATCGACGAGGCGCTGAGGCTCATGGAGGACGCGTACCGTACGGACCCGAGCCCTTCGAATGCTGCGCAGCTCGCGGCGCTCTATCAGGCGCACGGCGACTGGGTCGAGGCCGAGGAGCACTATCAGCGGGCGTTGGCTGCCAGCTCGGATCCTTGGGTTGCGGCGCATCGCGCAGAGCTCAATCGAGCGCTGGTGGAGGTCGCGGCCGAGCTCGCGACGCTGTGGATCGACTGCGATCAGGAAGGGGCGATCCTGCGAATCAACGGGCAGGTTCGGGCGCGTCGCGCGTTTGGTGTGCCGCTTCGCGTGAGGGCGGGCGAGCTCGTGTTCAGCGTAGACGCTCCTGGACGCGTGGCTGTGCAACGCACGTTGCGCGTGATGCCAGGCAGTACATATCGAGAGCCCATTCGACTGGTTCCGGCGATCGCGGCGCGCGAGGCGATCCCGATTCGGATGAACCTCTCGACGCAGCAGAGCACAGAGGCGCGGTTCGACGTTCGCTCGTCGCTCGGCCTCTCGCTCATCGTCACCGGAGGAATCGTGCTGGGAACATCGGTCGTTGCGTTTGTCCTGAGGGAAGACGCCGCTGTTCGATACAACCGCACGGGCTGTCCTCCGCCGACGTTTGCTTCGCTCTCGTCAGACTGTGCTGGCCTCGCCGCCGCCGAGGGCACGTGGGGCGCGCTGCGATGGGCGTTTCTGGGTGTCGGAGCGGGGTTGATCGCGAGCGGCACTGGGTTGATGATCTGGGCGTCTCATTCTTTGCCGATGCGACGGACCGCGCGAGCATGCGGGCTGTCGTTGGATCCGACTGGGGGATTTGCCCAATGCGAATGGATGTTCTGAGCACTCGCGCACAGATTCACGCGGTCGTGTGTTGCGGTCTAGTGGCATTGACTATGTGTGCTCTCGCGAGCTGTACGCCGATTCGAGGGACCGAGCCTGACGTCGTCGACGGAGCCGCGGCGCTCGATGTGATCGACACGTTCGTCCCTCCAGCGCCGATTGGCTCGCGCTGTAGCAGAAATCGCGACTGCGGTTCGGGGCAGTTCTGCAACGCCAGCCCGGGGGGATTCTGCACGAAGAGCTGCAGTTCGAGCGACGATTGTGGGCCCGAGGGCGTCTGCACCCGGCCTGCTGGTATCTGCTGGAAGCGTTGCGTGACCGAGGTGGACTGCGGTGATGGCGGGTGGATCTGCGTCGAAATCAGCGGAAGCACGTCGCGCCGTTGTGTGCCGGGTTGTACGACCGACCCGGGGTCGACGTGCGGAGCGTTCGGATGTCTCGTGAACGTGGACGCGTGCGGCACGACGTGCTCAGTGCTTGGCACGAACAGCATCGGCTGCAGCACCGGGAGCGTTTGCTCCAATGGCACGTGTCGCTGCACCAGTTCGACCGATTGTGGCGCCAATCGGCGTTGTGACAACGGCAGTTGCGTTTACATCGATTAAACCGATACCGCGACGGTCGTCGTAGTTTTCTCGGTCCGCGGTCTTGGTTTGCACTGGATTTCAAGGGCTGCACGAGCCCTGATCCGCTTGGGCATCTGCGATGCCCGTCGCGGGCGCGGTTGGTCGCGTTCTTGTTGCGCTATTGGGCGTCCGAATAGCGACAGCTCGATCTGCCATGGTCGCGCTCGATGGAAGGGTCGGGCGCGATGCCAACGTGGGGTGGTCGCACGGGGAGTCGCCCAGTCGCGACGAGCGCGGCGATTATTCGTTGCAGACGTTCGATTGGTTGTCAGGACGGCCACGGTTCTTTCGTCAACGCGGGAAGAGACGGCCCGAGGCGGGGTCGACACGAGGCTACGCGAACGACGATGGGACGACGCTCTGCGACCGAGACAATCACGGAGCTCATTGCCGCGCTGTTCAGCCATGAGCAGCGCACGGTGGACGAGCTCGCACAGCAGCTCGAGCTGACTGAGCGTACGGTTCTGCGTCGGTTGCGCGAACTCGCCGCAGCGCGAATCGCTGAAGAGCGAGCAGTGGATGGTCAGGTGTACTGGCGCGCGACGCGCGCTCTCTCTTCGAAGGGAGCGCTGATATCGCACAAGCTGCTCGGCGACGTCTGCTGGCTTCTCGAGCGCCTTCCGCGCGGAGGTGAGCGCGACCGCGTTCTTCGCGCGCTGTGGCAGTCAGGCGTGGCCGCGGCGGAGGCGGGAGCGATTGTTGGTCCGTCGCTCGACGAGTCGAGTGTTCGCACGTTGGACATGCTCGCGCTGGCGCTGCGCGAACAGCGCGTGCTCTACGTCGCTGTGCGCCGAGACGCAGACGAGCGCGAGACGATGCTCGCGTCGGTGTGGACGCTCGATCTGCGAGCTCCCGAGCGTGTCGTGCTCTGGGATCACCGCGCCGCTGCAGAGCGTGTGCTCGAGGTGCGGTCGGTCAACGCGTTGTCTCTCGCGATGTCGGTTCGCTTTGTAGGACCGTCGAGAGCTAGCGCGCGAGGAGCGTCGATCGAGTTCGACGTGCTCGACGAGGATGCGCTCGTCGCGCTGGGTGTTGACGTCGCTGTCGAGCGAGGCCGCGAGTGGCATTGCTGCCGAGCAAATGTGCAGCACACCGAGCGCGTGGCTCGATTCGTTCTCCAGCACGTGCCGAGGGCGCGAACCCATCACCCCGCTGTGATCGCCGCGATCCGCGCGATCGCGGATGCAGCGGCGACTCCAGCTGCCATGAATGAAAGTGAGATGGAATCATGAACAGAACAGTGCTAGCGGCGGTCTTTTCGGTGGGGTTCTCCGCAGCGGCGTGTGGCGCTCCCCCAGCGATGTGCGTGCCCAATGAGGTTCGCAGCTGTACGACTGATGATTCGCGGGCGGGCACACAGCGCTGCAACTTCTCGGGGACGAGCTTCAGTTCGTGCGTACCGAACAGCAGCCCGACACTCGACTGCTCAGGCATCGAGTGCGGGCCGTCGCGAAACTTGCCTTCAGTGGACTGCGGCTCGTGCTCGACAGGCTTCCGTTGTGAAGCTGGCTCCTGCGTGACTGCTAGCGCGCCGAACTGCGTCAATCGCCAATGCGGTCCTGATGGTGTGGGAGGCACGTGCGGTTCGTGCGGGGCTGGCCGTGTCTGTTCGACTGAGGGGCAGTGCGTGGCGCGCGGCTGTGACCCTGCTTGTTCACGCGGATACACGTGCGTCGGCGGGACATGTCAGCTCGATCCGGACTCGCGGTGGGATCTCGTGGCGGTGTCTGCGCGTGTACCAGAGTCCGGCAGCGCAGGCGCGTGGGATCCGTTTGGCGGGCTGCCGGATCCGTACATTTGCTACACAGTTGGAGCATCGGCCCCGTCGTGCTCGTCGTTCGTTGCGGACCGCACGATGGTCACGTGGAACTTCCTGGTGGGCACCTATTCGGCTCGTACGTTGATGACGTCGCCGCAGACCTACACGATCTTCGATGACGACACGGGGACCGATGACGTCATCGCTTTGACGACGAGTTCGTTCACGCTCAGCGAGGCGACCTTCGTCGAGCGCGGCTGGTCTAGCGCGGGCTACGCTACGACCGTATTTCAGCTGACTCCGTCCACGCGGTGAATGCGAATTCAAGAAGACGAGACAATGAGCGCATGCTGGTAGATTGCCGCTCTTTCCGCTGTGGTCGGCGCGTGCGCGCCCCAACTTGGGCGTCTTGTCGGTTCCAGAAACTCTGCGGCGTTCGTTCCACAAGCTCCGCGCCCTGACGCCTGTGCATCGTGACGACGAGCTCGGCGAAAGTGTCGAGGATCGTTCCGTGATCGTCGATCGCGTCGCGAGGGATCTCTGCGAACTGTCTCCGTCGCGAATGGAACCTCTGGCCTCATCACTGCCGTCAACAACGCGGTCAGCAGCTCATTGTTCTCGGGGCGGCTCGTGAGCAGGAGCTTGAACACCACATCGAGCATTGGATCCATCATGCTCAGCGTGTTCGCTCGATGACCGTAGCAACCGCGCGATGCGCTGTCGTCCCGATCTCTTGGCCTCGCGCTGCTGATGCGCGCCGGCCGAGACGTCGTGTCTGCGCGCCGTCGCTCGTCACTTTCTCCGCGTCCATCCATCCCACGGCGGAGGAAACTTCCGTGGTCCGGCGCTCCGCTTCGCGCGACCCGCGAACCACCACCGACCGTCGGACTCGACCACGAGCATCTGGACGCTGACCACCCACCGTCGTTGATCGCGGTATTCCAATCGATACACACCCGGGCCTGCGCGTCGCGCGATGGCGACAGCGACCGTCGGAAGCACATTGGCGACGTATCGGCGTTTTCCTCCGCGTCCTGGTTGTCCGTAGCGCACGCGGTAGATGAAGACCTCGACCGCTGCCCCCTTGAGGTGCCTTCGCGAGCCCGCGCCGCCGCCTTTACGCTTCGCCGATGCCTCGATCGCGCGCTCGTTCGTCGGTTGCTTCTTCATCGTCCACTCTCCTTGTCCGCCATCGCGCGAAGCAGCGCTTCGAGCGCCCCCTTCGCGAGGTCCAAGCGACCGTTCGCCATCGCCGCAAGCGCGCCCGTGACCGCGTCGCGCACGAACACCTGCGATACCCCTGGCAGCCCCGGGCTATCGCCCTCCGGCACCCGGGAGCCGTCACCTGGCGATGGCGCTCCGCCGCTGTTTGGGTGCGGATTCTGACGAGTGCCGGGAAGCTCGCGCGGCTTCAAATCCTCTCGCCCCGACCAACGAGGACACGAAAACGCCGCAGCGCTGAAAGGCACTGCGGCGTTGGTGTTTCTCCGGGTCGCGTGTCGAGCGCCGAGCGCAGCAGCGTCGTGGTGTCGCGAGGTGCCGCGAGCGGCGCGCAGAGCGTCGTGTGGTGCCGGGGCGAACGTTTGCTGCGAAGGGGGCTTCGAGCGCGTGTGGTCGGGCGCGACGATCACGGAGGTCGAGGACTGAGCTCCATCGAGCGGCGGCTCGATGCGCGCGGCTGTGGCGTGCGATCGACGAGCAGCTCTCGATGCGACGGCGCGCAGCGAGCGCTGTTGCATGCTCGCGAGGCGGCTTCGGAGCTGAAGGCGAGAACCGAGGCGAGTGACGGCGCTCAGGGCTTCGATGGTTGGCGACTGACCGTGTGAGAGGATTGGCGCAGACCGTGACAGTGAACTCTGACTCGCCGCTGTCTTGCCCTGAGGTCTGCTCTCCATGCATTCGCGATTGGGCGAGACACGGCTGATCCCGCGTGTGCGTCAGCGGCCCGAACCATCGCATCACTTGATACCGCGCCCGCGACGGGCATCGTAGATGCCCAAGCGGATCAGCGCGGTTGAAATCCAGCCCAAACCAAGACCGCGGACTGAGAAAACTACGACGACCGTCGCGGTATTGGTTTAGGCGTTACGCAGTGAGCCATCCTGCCGAAAACAGACGCGATTTGGCGGAGGCGCGCACGGCAGGTCTCCAGACTTGCTTGATGAGTTCGTACGACGACGCTCGCCGAACGATGTGAGCCCATTCGAGGCGTAGATCGATGGATCGACCAAACGATTTGCTGCTCGATCAACAACTCCACACGACACCATGCGGAGGCGAGAGCTCGAACTGCTGTCCTTCGTGCGGAAGCTGCTCTGGGCAATGCTCGGCGAAATATCCTCAAACGTCCGACAGATCCTTGTGTGGCGTGCGGAAGACAAATTGGTTGCGCACGTCACTCTGCATGAGGACCGAGCTTAGAGCTGGTTTCACAACCTCCCGTCGCTGCGCTGCAGACACGCTGCGCCCTGCGGCGTCGACCGTTCTCGACGGGCATCCAGCCCGTCATCGAACGCTCTCCTTGCAGTGCTTGCGTCTCTTTGCGCCGCTCGGTCCGGTTCTGAAACCAGCTCAAACGATCGAGAATGTGCAGGTGGATGGCAGTATCTTTGCGAGGATGAAGAGCGTTTCCGTGGCAAGGTTGACATGCAGATCGAAACTTGCGCTCGTCCTCGAGTCGCGCCGTCGTCACCCGCGAACATTCCACTGGTCGACTGCGTTGCCGTCTATCTCGAATGTCGTCTCAACGACCCGACGAACAGCGATGACGAGGAGAGCGCTGTGTGACGCGACGAGTTCGCCTCGAAGCACGCGGTCGGCGACAAACGCGAGCGCGTGTCAGAGGGCTTCACTGGCAGTCTGCTGGATCGTGGTCGCCGATCGCGCTGCGAACTCGAACGGTTCTGCGTCTTCGTTGAGTGCTGCACCGACCCGCTTGTTGCCCGAACGAGACCCGCACCGAAGGTGCGCCGACGGATGGGGCCACCTCAATTCGATGAAACTGCAGCCACGCCGAGAGGTGAATGATGAGCGTTGAAATTGGAATTCACACCGCACATCGGGCGGTGCGGACTCGCCTGTTTTTCGACAAGCTCGTTGCGTCGCTGGAGCAGTTGTTGCCAAATGGGAGGCTGGTGCGCGTCAGCCCGGATTGGGCGCTCGAGCGGGACATGACCGAGCGTGGGTTTCGTTGCAGCGTGTCGCTGGAGGACGCCGACGTCGCGCTCTCGTCGTTGGCCATGGGGGACCACGGCGCGCCGGACGAAGGGACGTGGCTGTACCTCGAGCCGAACGTGCGGTGCGCGAGCTCGTACTCGATGATGCTCGCCTGCGTCGCGGTGCTTCTGGACGTTCTCGGCCCGAGCGAGATGGACTGGGACGGGTGGTCCTTTAGCCCGCCGTTTCGAAGGTCGTCGGAGATCTTTGCTTATCTTGCTCAGCCGCAGGAGACATGACGCGACACAACATCCCCGAAGCTCCGGCGCGGCATGAGTTGATGCGGTCGAAGCTGAGCAACAAGCCAGCAGAACGTCGAATGGGTCCCGTGAAGTCCCGAGCCGCCTCGGTCACGAGGACACTCCGTTTGCAGCGACCTCGAGGAATCACAGGTGGGGCGAAACCGATCTTCGCTGGCGGCTGGACGTTGCGTTTCGTGAAGATGGTTGCGCTGCGCGAGACACGAACGCTGCAGCGACCCTCGCACGCGTGCCACGAATCACGCTCACTCTGCACGACCGCGACAACGCGAAGACGAAGCGATCGTTGCGGAGGCCAATCCGCATCGCGCGCATGCGTGACGCCCGCCTCTTACGCTTGTTTCTCGTGGGTTGCCCATGACTTCAAGTGCGCTCGCCCTGGCGGATCAGGGGCTGTGCAACCGTTGAGACTCCAGGGCAAACCAAGACCGCGGACGGAGAAAACGATGACCGTCGCGGTATTGCTTTCGGACTGGGATCTCAACGGCGATGAACAAACAGCGAGAGGACGGCGCCAACCGCGAGGACGCCGAGCGCGTGCAGTGTGCTCGAGTCTGCTGAGGCGAGCGCGCCGACCATGAGCACTGCGGCGCCCAACAAGAAGACCACCGGCACCCAGGGATAGCCCGGAACTCGAAAAGGCCTCGCCAACGATGGCTCTCGTCGACGCAGGACGAACACCGCGCCAACCGCGAGCGCGTAGAAAGGAAAGAGCCCGACGACAAAAGCCTCCGTGAGCTGCTCGAACGTCCGCGACAACACGTAGCCGCACCCCAAGATCGCGCCGATCGCGACGGCTCTCAGCGGGACGCCGGTGCGTTCGTCGACGACTCCGATGCGGCGAAAGAACACTCCATCCGCGGCCATGGGCACGAACACCCGCGACCCCGTGAGAAGAGACGACATGCATCCGCCGACGCACGAGAGCCACACGAGCGCAGAGAGGGCAGTTCGCCCAGGCGCGCCCAGCGTGAGCGCTGCGACGTTGGCTGCAGCCATGTTGGCTCCGGTCGTCGATCGCTGCAGCCCTTCGAGCCCGAGCGCGCGCGCATAGCCGAGGTTGGCCAACAGATACACCGCTGCGATGGCGAGGGTTCCGAGCGCGAACGCTTTGGGCAAATTGCGGTCGGGATCTTTCACTTCGCCGGCCAGCGAGGCCAGGTCCGCCCATCCATCGTAGGCCCACATCACTCCGACGAGCGCGGCGAGCGCGCCGAGAAGCGTCGGCCCTGCGGCGACGGCGGGAAGATCCGCGGGGACCCCGACCGTTCCGTGCACGGGCAACGCGAGCCCGAGCACCGCGAGCGCGAGCACTCCGGCGTATTTGAGCACGGTGATCGCCCCTTGCGCGCGCGTCGCGGCGCCGACCGCCAGGCTGTTGACCGCAGCGCACGCGAGCAGCGTCATCATCGCGACGCGCGCGTCGCGCGCTGGGTTCGGCGCGAGTCCGAGCGCAGCTGCAAGCGACTCGGCGGACAGCTTGGCAAACGATCCCGTCGCGCTCGGGATCAAGAGCGTGAGCTTCACCCATCCCAGCAGAAAACCAACGCGCTTACCCCAGGCGCGCTGCAGATACTCGTAGAGCCCGCCCGCTCGCGGGATCGCCGCGGCGAGTTCGGCGAGCGTGAGCGCTCCACACAGCGCGATCAGCGCTCCGACGAGCCAGACTCCGAGCGCGACGCCGAGCGACCCTGTGAGCCGCGCGGCGCGCGCGGGGGTCTTGAAGATCCCTGTCCCGATCGTCGAGTTGATGACGACCAACACCGCCAGCGCGACGCCGATGTCGCGGCGCAATGCCCTCTCTCCCGAGTCGCTCATCGCATGCTCCTCTGATCAAAGGATGGCTGTCATCGCTCGGGTTCACCAGCGCGCGGCGATCGGCATGGCGGTCGTTGTCGAGAGGCGCTTCGCTCGCGGAGATCCCTTCGACGAACGAGCGAAGTGACGACGCTCCTGTCGTCCTGCAGCGTTGGCGAGGATTCTCTCGCGCAGGACGGTCCCTGGGGGTGTGACTCACTGGGGCGCTCAGAGCGGAACTCGAAAGCACTCGAGCGGGAGCCCTTCGTCGTCGCACAGCTCGCGCTCCGCTCGAATCCACTCGAAATCCCCGGTTGACCAGTACACCTGCCGGACGCGGTTGTCGTGAACGACGATGTACCCGTACAACACAGGACTCCAATCATCGGGCTGCTTGTTGTCGACGCACTCGGGAATCGTGAGTCCGATCACGATCGCGTTGTCGTCGATGCGCGGGCCTTCTGTCGGGTAGCGGTCCCATCGAATCTCGTCGCCCTCGCGATACTTGTGCAGCGCGCACGACCCGTATCTGAACTCGAAGCTGAACTGGTGATACCGCGTGCAGTACGGGCAGAGCAGGCGCTGCTCGAGGGTGTCGAAGAGCGACACAGAGATGCTGGCATAGCACGGTCGTTCGCAGCGACGATGAGCGGTCGAACGTGCGCTGTCGACGGCGTTGCTCGCACGAGCCAATCATCGCGTGGCGCGATCTGGTTGCTATGCTCTTCGCTCATGCGGTGGATCTTGGTTCTCTTGGCGCTCGCGGTCGCGTGGGCGATCGCGCGCTGGATTCGCGGCGGATCCGAGGCGGTCCCCAGCAGCCCCGATGAGCTCGAACGCAAGCTCAGCGAGGTGGGCCGGTCGATCGAAGAGGCGCAGGCGCGCATCGCTGAGGCAGACCGCTTGCTCGGTCAAGCGCAAGAGCGCGGGGAGAACGCAGAGCGCCGCGCGATGATGGCCGTGCGCGGCGGGCGCGACGAGGAAGCGCGATCGGCGCTCGCCGAGCAGAAGACGCACAACGACGAGGTCGCGCGGCTGCGCGCCGCTCGCGCGACGGAGGTCGCGCTGGTCGAGATGCTCGAGAAGCAGCGCGCGGTGTATCGAGCGTCGATCGAGCGGACGAAGGCTTGATGTCCAGCGATCGCGCGCCGCTCGCCTGCGGGACGAGCGCGTTCGTCGAACGATCGCTTCGAAACCAGCATCCGCTCGCGCCGCGATCGAGACGCTCACCGATCACCTCGCTTCGTCCTCGCGCAGCGCTTCGCTGACCTCGCCCGCGCCGTCGCGGCGGCGCACGCGCAGCGACCGCGTCGTGCACGCGCGCGCAAACGCCTCGTCGTGGCTCACCAGCACGACGCATCCCCGAAAGCTTCGCAGCGCGTCCTCGAGCCGCTCGATGCTCGGCAGATCGAGGTGGTTGGTCGGCTCGTCGAGGACGAGGGCCCAGCGGTGACGACCCATTCCCAACGCGAGCGCGAGCTTGCGCGCTTGCCCAGGAGAGAGCGTCTCGGCTTCGCTCGGCGCGCGGTGGGCGATCGCGCTCGCGTCGGACCCGAGCGCCGCGAAGACCGAGAGCACCTGCGATCGCTCGTCTCGATCGAGCGAGCGCAGCTCGTCGAGCAGCGCCGAGACCGCGCGCGCCTCGAGCTCTTGCGGCAGGTACAGCGTTCGATCGCGCGGCCCGACCGCGAGCAGCGAGCGAAGGAGCGTGGATTTTCCCGCGCCGTTGTCGCCCTCGACGCGGACGCGATCCTCGCGCTCGATCTGCACGCGCGTCGCGCGCAGCAGCGTCGCTCCGTCCTGCGCGATCGTCGGCGCGTCGAGGTAGAACAACGTCCGCTTCGGCGCCCGCTCGTACCGCAAGAACACCGAGGCCCCCAGCGTTCGGTCCCGCTCGATCTCGACCGCCTCGGCCTCGATCCTCGTGAGCTCGGCGCGCGCGGTCGCCACGGTTCGCCCCGCTTTGGCCGCGGCCCACTCTGCGCGCTGCTGCGCTCCGGGCGTGCGCGCGTCGCTGTCGTGTCGGTTGCGCATGCGCGCGGCGGTGCTTCGGCCTCGCTCGGCTCCGTCGTGCGCTCGTCGCGCCTCGGCCAGCCGCGCGCTCGCCTTCTCTGCCGCTCTCCGCTGCGACGCGTGCGCGGCTTCTCTCGCTCGACGCTCGGCGGTCCACTGCGCTTTCGCTGCGGTGAATCCGCCTTCGTACAGCGCGACGCGCCCGTCGTGCGCCCGCAGCGTGCGGATCGTTCGTCGATCGAGCAGCGCGCGGTCGTGCGAGACGAGCACGCCGATCCCGCGATAGCGCGCGAGCGCGTCGTCGAGCAGCGCCTGCGCGCGCGCGTCGAGGTGGTTGGTCGGCTCGTCGAGCAGAAGGACGGCGGGGTCGAGCCACAGGGCCGCCGCGATCTGCCAGCGTTTTCGCTGGCCGAGCGAGAGCGTATCCCACGCCTCGAGCGGCGCTCGCTCGAGCGCGAGCCGGCCGCGCAGCGCCTTCGCAACGCCGTCGTCCGCGCGCGCGAACGCTCGCACTTCGTCCGAGCAACGCTCGACGCCTTGCTCGCACAAGACGATCGAGCCCCGCTCGGGACGCAGGCTCACCGCGCCTTCGCTCGGCGCGAGCGAGCCGTGGATGACGCGCAATAGCGTGGATTTTCCCTCGCCGTTTGCGCCGACGAGCCCGCACCAGCCGGGCGCGAGCGCAAACGAGACACCTTCGAGTACCGGGCGCGCCGCCGTCGAATACGACACGGCGACGCTCTTCGCTTCGAGCCACAACATGTACACCTCGGACGTCACGTGCTGGCGACGCGCTTCGCGCGCGGCGTCGCGTCTCAGGGCCTGTGCACCCGCAGCGTTCATCGGCGCTTCGGTCGGGACGCGCCTTCGTGAACCCTCGAGCTGCAGCTTCGTCGTGAACGTCAGGAGCAGGTCATGGTTGCCTCTGTCAGCAGAGGCGAGGTCGTTGTTAGCACGCGATGCCCTCGCGTCGAGCGGGGACGATGCGCGCTGTGCGTTGAAACAACACACGCCCGAGCGTGCGCAGCCCCCCAAAGCAGTCCCCCCGTTGCGATCGCGCTCGATCAGCGACGGCGACGACGCGCGCCGCTGTCCACGACGCCGCTGTCCACGGCGACGCCGCTGTCCACGACCACGCCGGTGTCCACCGCGACGCCGCTGTCCACGGGCTCGACGCCCGAGTCCACGGGCTCAGCCGCGGCGGGCTGCGCGTCCGGCTGCTCTGCGACGCCCGAGTCCTCAACCGGCGCAACCTGCTCGTTGCCCGACGATCCCTGACCGGTCGTGTTGTTGCTGGAGTTGTTGCAGTGCGCGACGCCCACGGCGAGCCCGACGACCAACAAACCCAAGGCGATTTCGATGCGCTTCTTCATCACTGATGTTTCCTCTGGAGGCCGCGTTTACAAGCAAACGCGCCGTTCGTGAAGCCTGCTTCTTGTTCAGCTTCCGCGGTCTGACGCTAAAATTTCAGGTTTTGCATCGACCGACACGCCCGTCTCGAGCGCGTCTCGTGACGCGTGGCGGGGCTGCGCCACTCGCATCGGTCAGAGAAAACGCTGCATGTTGCGCGATCACATCCCTGGAAACGTGAGGATCACTCGCCCGGGATTGCCGGGGCTTCCTGCCCCGCCGCGCAGCGGGCTCGCGGCGTTTCCGGGTCCGCTCGCGGTGGCCGCGACGAACGAGACGACCGTCCCCGACGCGAACCCCGAGCCCCCGCCGCCCGAGCTCGCGTCGCTGCTCGCTCCAGAGCCGCCGCCGCCGCCGAAGTAGCCGCCACCGCCGCCGCCGCCGCTGTCGTTGCGGCTCTCGCCGAGGCCGCCGCGCAGCGAACTGCCAGGGGTTCCTCCGGTCGCGGTTCCGCCAGCGGTTTGCGTGCCGCCACCGCCGCCACCGCCGCCGCCGCCGCCGCCTCCGGAGGTTCCGCCGCCCGCGCCGCCAGGGCATCGAGAGCTCAACGTGCTGCCGCCGCCACCGCCGCCCGCGCCCGCGATCGCGAGCGCAGAGGTCCCGCGAAACACGCCCGAGAATCCGCCGCCGCCGCCGCCGGTCTGTCCGCTCGACGTGCCGCCGCGCCCGCCGCCGCCAGGGGTTCCTCCGACGCCGCCTGCGTTGCTGACCTGCCCGTTGCCGCCCGCGCCGCCGACGACCACTCGCAGCGCTTCGCCCGGAGTCACGGTCAGCACCGTCTCGATGTACCCGCCGTAGCCTCCGCGGCACGCCACGCCTCCGTGCGCGCTTCCTCCGGCAGCGCCCCACGCGCGAACGCGCATCGTGGTCACCCCCGCAGGAACCCTGATCATCGAGTCCTGCGCGGTCCCGAGGTTCGCCTCGCAGCGGCCCATCCCATCGCACGCTCCGCCGTTGTCGCACGCGGTCCCTTGCGCCGCGTCTCCGCTGCGCTCGCACACCGCCGCGCCGGTCGCGCACGAGATCCTCCCCGCCTCGCACGCGTTCGCGCGGGTGCACGAGGCGCCCGTGACGCACGCCACGCACCGGCCCATTCCGTCGCAGACTCCTCCGGGGCAGCTCGCGCCCGGCGGCGCGTTCGCGCCGCTCACGCAGACCGCCGTGCCCGACGCACACGAAATCATCCCCGTCTCGCACGGGTTGCTCGGCGTGCACGCCATGCCCGCGGTGCACGCGCTGCAGCGGCCCATTCCGTCGCAGACTCCTCCGGGGCAGCTCGCGCCCGCGCTGCGATTGGCGCCGGCGACGCAGACGGGCGCGCCCGACGCACACGAAATCATCCCGACCGCGCACGGGTTGCTCGGCGTGCACGCCATCCCCGCGGTGCACGCGACGCACGTCCCTGTGCCGTCGCACACGCCGCCCGCGCACGGCGCGCCCGCGGACCGCGGTGCGCCGGGCTGACACTCGGGCCCGCCAGACGCACACGAAATCAACCCGCTCGAGCACTCGTTGCTCGCCGTGCAGCTCGTCCCCTCGACGCACGGGACGCAGGTGCCGCGGCCGTCGCACACGCCGCCTGCGCAGCGGGTTCCCGCGGGGGCGCTCGCTTGCGCGACGCAGGACGGAGCGCTCGCGCCGCACGTGATCGCGCCGGTGCGGCACGGCTCGGGGGGCGTGCACGAGGCCCCCTCCGCGCAGGCGAAACAGCGGCCGTCCGCTCCGCAGGCGGAGCCCGTCGAGCATGTTCCGCACGAGCCTCCGCAGCGGTCGTCGCCGCACTCGCGGCCAGCGCAGACGGGCGCGCACGCTTCAGCGCTCGCGTCGGTCACCGCGCGCGCGTCGTCTGCAGGAACGCCGGCCTCGGGGATGGGCCGTGTTTGCACGTCGGGCGTGGTGCACTCGCCGTTGTCTCCGCAGGTCTGCCCGCGCTCTTCGCAGTAGCGCGCGACGGTGCACGGCGCGCTCGGGTCGTTGCACTGCGCAGGGGCGCTCACGATCGCCGCGCACGCCGCAGGGATGAACAGCCGCACGAACGACGGCGTCCTCGCAACGAACCGAAACCGCGCCGTTCGACTCACGTTCGAGACGGGCTGCCCTGCCGCCGCGGGCGCGAGCTGCAGCGTGGCCTCGATCACCACGGGGCTGTCCTTGGCGCCCGTCCCCGCGAACACCGTAAACGACGCAGGAAACCCGAAGTCGTCCGCCGCCCCCGTCCGCGTCCACGCCCTCGGCTGCGCGCTCATCGAGCGGCTCGTCCCGCTCGAGGCGACGACCCGCAGCGAGAGCACTCGCTCGCGCGCGTCGGTGTCCACGATGACCAGCACCGCCGTGGCGGGGCTCGTACACGAAGCCAGCGCGCCGCTCGCGAGCAGCGCCGCGCATGCCCATCGTCTCCCAACGCTTTGCACAGCGACCAAGCCTATCACCCAGGCTGCGATCCATCGTCCACCGCACGGCAGGACCGCTCACCGGACCGCGCGGGCGAATTCGCCGATTTCTTCGGGCCATTTGCGGCCTGTGCTCTCGTCCTCGCGCGCCATGAGAACGTCCCCTCGAAGACCCTCGCAATCGTGGATCGTCGCCGCGGGGCTCGGCGCGGCGGGGCTCGCTCGTCGCGCAGACGCTCAGCCCGTCCCGATGCCGGCGCCGATCGCGCTCGACGGTGCTCGCGGAGCGCTGCCTGGCGAGCCGTTCTCGCAGGTCTCGCTGCCCAAGTACCAAGGCGGCTGGCCGCTGGTGATTCGCCTCGGGCAGACGTTGCGATGGCGCGCGATCCCGCGCGATGCGAGGAGCGCGGCGGCGTTGGAGGGGCTGTTGACGACCGAGTCGTTGCTCTCGGTCGCGCCGCACGAGTCGTTTTTGCTGTACGCGGGCGTTCCGGTTTCGGCCCTGCAGATCGCGGGGGAAGCGCGCGTGGGCGTGGGGCCTTCTCGCGCGACGCCGCTCGTCGGCGACCCGCGCATCGGCGGTCGAGTGCGAGCGTTCGGCTACGCGCACCAGGGCGTCTCGCTGCACCTCGGCGCAGAGCTTCAACTGGACTCGAACTGGTGGAACCGCGCCGCCACCAACATCAACGACCAGACCGTGCGCGGGACCATCGAGCTGCTCGCCGGCGGGTGCGCCGGTGCTTGTCCGCCGCAGAAGCTCACGGGGCACGCCGCCCTCTGGGCTCTCAACATCGGAGCGCACATCCGTCCTCGCTTGCTCGCGCAGCGCTCGGGCGATCCCGTGGGCGCCCATGAGTTTCGCGTGGGCGTCGCCGGGGCGTATCGCTATCGCGGGTTCGTTCGCGGCAACGGCGTGCTCGAGCTTCGCGTCGGGGCCGAGGCCGTCACCGCGCGGCCGATGTTCACGAGAGAGGCGCTGCCGTCGCTCGAGCTGGCGTTTCCTGTGGCGGTGGTGCTCTCGCAGGACGTCGATATCTCGCTGGTTCCGTCGACGACCTCGCCGAACAGCGATTGGGGCGCGACCCTCCCGTGGGGCTACGCGCTCACCGCGCGGCTCTCGTACGCGCTGCACGATCGCGTGCTCGATCGCGCGACCGAGCGACGCGTGACCCACCCGCTGCCAGGCGGCGCGCAGCCCTCGCACGAAGATCAAGACACCGATCGCGACGGGCGGCCCGACGTGAGCGACCCGTGTCCCAACGATCGACTCGATCAGTGCGTGCTCGCCGACCCCGTCCAGCGCGCGTACGACCCGACGATCGCCTCGCTCTCCGCCGTTCGTCGCGAGCGCAACGCGCTGCTCGTCGACGGCGTCACCACGCTCGTCGCTCCGCTCGTCCTCTCGCAGCGCGTCGATCCCTCGCGCACCGACGGTCCTCGCACGGACCCGGGCTACGTCTTCGACGATCGCGTCGTCGCGCGCGCGCTTCGCGACGAGCTCTCGCAGCTGCAGTCCTCGGGCGAGTCCATCGTCGCGCTCTGGCTTCGCGTCGATCAGCGCGAGCCCGACGCCGCGCCGTCCCTTCGACAGTGGGCCTTCGCCGCGATCGTGCGCGCGCTGCGCCGCGAAGGGCTCGATCGCTCGATCGTGTTCGCTCCGGCGAGCGGCTATCCCATCGAGCGCGCGGTCGACGCCCCGCAAGACCGCTTCTCGCTCGTGCTCGTCGCGCGTCGCGACTCGAGCCGCGATCGAAGGCGAGCGTCTGATTGGATGCCGCCGATCGCGTCCGACTGGATGCCGCCGATCGCGTCCGACTGGATGCCGCCGATCGCGTCCGGGCCCACGCCCGAACCCGAGCGCCAACCCGAGCGCGCCGAGCCTCGTGCTGCGCAGCCTCCCGCGGCGCTGCGCGCGCACTTCGACGACTACCAGAGGGCCCCATGAGCCACAAACGCCGCGCGATACACGGTGTTCTCGCGCTCGCGCTCGCGTGCTGCGATCACGCGCCCGCCGCCGAGCCGCAGCTGCGCCCGACCGCGAGCAGCGGAGGGCAGCGCGCGCCCCGCGTGCTCGTCGCGTTTTCTCCGTACAACGCCGCGCGTCCCTTCGAGGTCGACCGCGTCGTGACGTTGTCGTCGGTCGACGAGGCGATCGCGAGCTTGTTCGACGCGCTCGACGCGCAGCGACGCAACATCGCGCCGCAGAGCGGACGGCGACTGCGCGAGGTGATGATCGAGCAGGCGTTCGTGGACTTCTCGGTCCATCGTCGCGCGGGCGCGGTCGAGTCGGTGGACGTCTTCGTTTCTCCGCGCATCACGGCGCTGCGTCACGGCGCGACCCTCGCGCGCGCGACGGTGATCGAGCCGTCGGGGCAGTCGCGCGTGATCGAGCTGTTCTTGCGCAAGCCCGCCGCGGGCTTTGCAGACGCGCACAATCATCCGTGGGCGAGCCTGGGGTACGACAACCTCGTGGTGTGGGGCCGCGCGTGGTGTCCGCTCTCGACGCACGGGCGGGGCTGCCCCGCGAACCACGACGCGCACGTCGGGCTCACTGCGGTGGCCACGGGCGACGCGCACGGAAGCTCTCCTGCGCTCGGCTACCCGACGTTTCGTGATTGGCCGCGGTGGGACAACTGGACGCACCTCGTCTCGCACCCCGCGATGCTGTACCGCGCGTGGCGAGGCGGGCAGCGGTTGATGGTGGGCTTCGCGGTCAACAACTACTCGGGCTGCATCGGCGCGGTGAGCTTCGCGCGCGGGCAAGACGCGCGATGCACCGACGATGACGCGGCGACCGAGCGGCAGATTCGCGCGGCGTATTGGACGCAGGCGTTCGTCGATGCGCAGTGGGGAGGGCCGGGGCGAGGGTGGTTTCGGATCGTGAAGACCCCGCGCGAGGCGCGCCGCGTGATGTCCGACGGAAAGCTCGCCGTGGTGCTCGGCATCGAGGTGGACTCTCCCTTCGGCTGCGGCCCCAACAACCCGCGTTGCACGAGCGAGTACGTTCGACGCAAGCTCGACGAGGCGTACGCGTGCGGGGTGCGGCACATGTTTCCCATTCACTTTTGGGACAACGCGTTTGGCGGAGCGGGGTTGCAGCACCAGCTCTCGGGCCCGTCTGCGGCGGCGATGGCCTCGCCCGACGATCGCTACGACTGGCCGGCCTCGAGGCACTTCGGAGACTACGGGCGGCTGCCCTTCGTCGACCCGCTTCTCGAGGCGAACGGAGCGGTGAATCGCAGAGGTTTGACCGAGCTCGGACGCGAGTTCATCCGCGAGCTGATGGCGCGCCGGATGATCATCGACGTCGATCACCAGAGCGATCGAAGCACGCTCGAGACCCTCGAGGTGTGCGACGACGCGCGCGCGCGTTGGCGGGCGGGCGGCGATCAGTACGCGTACCCCATCACGGGCGGGCACATCACGGCGCTCGCGTGGATGGCGGGAGACGCGAGGCAAGAGGGCAACATGACGCCCGAAGAGCTCGTTCGCATTCGAGACAGCGGCGGGATGGTCTCGGTGATCACGACGATCGCGAAGGAGGCCTCGTGGCTCGTTCGGCACGGGCAGCGCGGCGGCGCTCACGCTCAGAGCGCTGCGCTCGAGTGGGCGCGCGACGAGCTTCCGTGGACCGAGCCGCAGACCTCGCAGACGTTCGCGCATCACTTGTTGCTCGCGGCCGCGGCGATGCCGAGCGGGGTGGGCTTCGGCACCGACGCCAACGGGGGAAACATTCAGTTCGGCCCGCGACGAGAAGGTCCGCGCTGGCCCGAGGGCCACTGGTATTGCCTCTCGACGCGCGACGTCTTGGACGGCTCGGGCCTGTGTGAAGGCTCGTATCGCGCGGGCGCGAGCGTCGTATCCGAGCGATGGTCCAGCGATCGCGCCTCGTTCGATCGCCTCGGCCCGCACTACATCACCGACCGCGGAACGATCGAAGACTCCCCCGCCGCTGCGACGGCCCTCGCCGCCGTCGGCGTCACTCCCCAGAGCGCGCACCGCTTCGACTTCTCGCGCGACGGCTTCGCGCACGCAGGGATGCTGCCCGACGTCGTCCAAGACCTCCGTGTGCAGGGCGTGCACGAGACCGCCATCGACTCGATGCTTCGCTCTGCAGAAGAGTACGTCTCGATGTGGGAGCGCGCCGAGCTCGCCGCCGATCGCATGGGCCTCGCGAATCCCGCGATCACCAGCGCTGCGTGCCCGTGGAGCGTCGAGTCTGCCCCCGAGTGTCCCAACGTCGGCGTCGACGGCCCCGGAGGCTCGCGATGAAGCTCGGTGCTCGAGCCGCGCTCGCGCTGCTCTCGGGGCTCTCGCTCGTCGCGCTCACGCGCGTCGCGCGCGCCGAGCTCGGGCCGGGAGAGGCTGCGTGGCGAAGGATCGCGGGCCGCGATCGAAGAGCGGTCGCGGTCGAGGTCGACTGGTCGAACCCGTCGACCGAGGACTGCAGCAACGCCGATTGGTTCGCGTGCGTCGACCGCTGTCGCTCGGGCGCGATCAACGCGTGCGCCGACCTCTCGCGGGCGTTTTCGTCGGAGATCCTCGGGCCCGATCGCGAGGCGTTGATCGATCGTCTCGCGTTCGTCGCCGACGCGTTCGACGCGGCTGAGCTGCGCTTTCGCGCGGCGTGCGCGCAGACCCCGTCCGTGGTGCTCGCGTGCGAGGTCGTTCGACGGCTGACCTTCACTCGCTATCGACTCGCGTGCGCGCACGCGGCGCCGTCGGTGAGCGACACCGACGCCTCTGCGCTGCGCGACGGAGCGTGCCGAGGCGTCGTGCGATTGCTCGAAGACAGCGCGGTCTCCAACGAGGCTTCGCTGCTCGAGAGCGGCCTGGACACCGCGCGCGCGTACTGCAAAACGCCTGACGCGATGGCGACGGACACGTGCGCGTTGATGGTCTCTTTGCACGCGCGAGAGGGGCGCCTCGGCGAGCGCATGGCGCATCCGTCCGACGGCTCGTCGGAGAGCGTGCTCGACGTGGCTCGCTCGGTGTGCGCGCAGATCGGTCGTCGAGAGGGCGGGCCGAACGTGCGTCCTGCGTGGGTGCAGGTCTGTGACTCGCTCATCGAGCAGCGCGCGTGGAGCGCGAGCGTGGTGCAGGGGCTGTGCGCCTCGAGCGACCCCGCGCCGTTCGAGTCGTGCGCGAGCGTGGCGCGGGGCTATGTGATCGACACGCGCTCGCGCGAAGAGCTTCCGACGCTCGCGGGGCAGGCGCCCTCGACGAGCGAGACGCTGTGGTTCGACGCGCCCATCGGCGTCGCGCCCGAAGCGCGCTTGGGCGTCGCGATCGCGGTCAACCCGCGCGCCGCGCCGTGGACGGCTCGCGCGGTGGCGGGGACCGTGGGCGTCGGCGCGCGCGTCCGCTGGCACTGGCTCGAGCTCGTGGGGGCGCTCGACGTGCACGCGCACTGGGCCTTTGGGCCGCAGCGCGCGCAGCTCGCGGTCGATTTCTCGCTGCAGCCCGGCGTGGTCATCGTGACGACCGCGGCGCGTCCATCGCACTCGAACCGCGTGTTTACCGCGTCGACCGGCGTCGTGCTGCGAGGCGGTCCAGCGCTCGGCGAATGGGGGAGCGATCCGTGGATCGGCGCTGTCGGCTGGTACGGTCGCGTGCAGTGGCACCGCTCGTCGCGCAAGACGTGTGGCTTCGGGCTTCAGGCAGAGATCACCGCGCCGACGTGGGCCGAGGGCGACCCGAGCTTCGCGCTGCGGGGGCTCTTGAGCTTCTGAGCGCTCGCTACGACAGGGCGCGATGCACCGCGTGCAGCAACGCGGCGGCAGAGTACGGCTTCGGCAGAAAATCGAGCGCTCCGTCGATCGCCGCGCGATGAGCAGGAGAGTTTGCGTCGAGCCCGCTGCACGCGATGATCTTCACCTTCGCGTCGATCGAGCGAAGCGCCACGATGGCCGCGGCGCCGTCCATCACCGGCATGGACATGTCCGTCAGCACGAGCGCGATCTGCTCTCGGTGGACGGCGAAGCTCGCGACCGCTTCGGCGCCGTTGCTCGCGCACAGCGCGCGATAGCCGTAGCGCTCGAGCGTGCGAGAGGTGATGCGCCGCACGAGCTCTTCGTCGTCGACGACGAGCACGAGGGCGCCGTCGCCGCGCGGAAGATCCACGGGCGAATCCGCGCTGCTCGCGGCGCTCTCGACCGCGGCGATCGCGGGAAAGTACACTTCGAACCGCGTCCCCCGCCCGAGCTCGGAGTACACGTTGATGAACCCCGCGTGCGCCCGGACGATCGCGTGGCAGGTCGAGAGGCCGAGCCCCGTTCCGCGACCGACCTCCTTCGTCGTGAAGAAGGGATCGAAGATGCGCTCGAGCAGCTCTGGAGCGATGCCACACCCTGTGTCCTCGACGCGCAGGGCGACGTACGAGCCAGGCTTGGCCTCGACGTTCATGCCCGCGTACACCTCGTCGATGGTGACGGGTTCGACGGTGACCGTGAGCGTCCCGCCGGTGGGCATGGCGTCCCGCGCGTTGACGCAGAGGTTCATCAAGAGCTGATGCATCTGCGTGGCGTCGCCGCGCACGCGCCACGCGCTCGCGCTCACGTGGAGCGTCCCTCGGACGTCTTTGGGAAACGTGTCCCTCACGATTCGCAGCACGTCCTTCGCGATCTCGCAGAGGTCGAGCTCGCTGCGCGAGTCCGCGTTGGTCCCTCGCGCGAACATGAGCAGCTGCCGCACCATGTCCGCCCCGCGCCGCGCGCAGGTCTCGAGCGTCTGCAGGTCGCTGAGCTTGTGGGGATCTCGCTCGTCGTCGCGCAGCATGTCGATCGACGTCAGGATCGGCGTGAGGACGTTGTTCAAATCGTGCGCGATTCCTCCGGCGAGCGTCCCGATGCTCTCGAGCCGCTGCGCGCGAAACAGCTGCGCTTCGACGGACTTCTGCTGCGTGATGTCCGTGTTGATCACGAGGATTCGCTCGCGATCTCCGCTCGTCCGCATCCGGCTCCAGCGTGAGGCGACGGTCTTCGATCGCTGCGTCGAGGCGTGGACCTCGAGCTCTCCGGCCCACGATCCGGTGGCCATCACTTCTTGCGTGGCCACGAGCAGCGCGAGCGGATCGACGCCGAGCAACGCGTCGACGGACTGGCCGAGCGCTTCGGCCCGAGAGCGTCCGAAGACGCGCTCAGCGCCGTGGTTCCAATACGTGATCCTGCGCCCAGAGTCCTGCACGAAGATCGCGTCCTGCGCGTGATCGAGCAGCGTGGCCTGGTCGCGCAGCTGCTCGACGGATCTCCTCCGATCCGTGTCGTCGAAGAAGAACACCGCGAGCCCGTCCTCCGACGGATACACGCGCAGGTCGAACCAGCGATCGTTGTGAGCGTCTCGTGCTTCGAAGCGCGCGCTCTGCTCCGCCTCTCTCGCGCGCTCGACGTCTTCGCGGATCGCCGCGGTGATGGACTCGGGCAACGCGTCCCAGATGTTGCGCCCGAGCAACCGATCCCGCTCGACCTCGAGCAGCCGCTCGGTGCGCGCGTTGGCGTAGGTGATCTTCCACTGGAGGTCGACGGCGATGAACCCGTCGGTGATCGCTTCGAGCGTGGTCGAGAGCCTGCGCGAAGAGTGCGTCGCGTGCTGCTCGAGCTGCTTGGTCTCGTCGACGTCGATGCCGGTTCCGTACCAGCGCAGAAGCCTTCCGGCGCTGTCGAAGACCGGCTCTGCGTTGACCCGAAACCAGCGATACGCCCCGTCGCTGGCGCGGCGCAGGCGAAACTCGACGCTGTACGGCGCGTGCGTCTCGACCGAGCGCTGCCACACGGGAATCGCGCGTTCGAGGTCCTCGGGGTGCACGCACGGCTGCCATCGCGTCGCCGGCTCGGTCTGCTCCGAGAGCCCCGTGTACTCGAAGAAACGTCGGTTCGAATAGTCCACAGCCCCGTCGGGCGTCGCGCTCCACACGATGAAGGGCATCGCGTCCGAGAGCTGTCGAAATCGCGCGATGCTGTCCTCGAGGTCTCGCTCGACGATCTTCACCCGCGTGATGTCTTGAAACGCTCCCTGCACGCGCACGATCGCGCCGCGCTCGTCGCGCACCGCCTCGCCGATCGTGCGAAACCACCGCGTCTGCTGGTCGAAGCCGACGAACTCGAGCTGCATGTCGTACGGCGTCCCTTCGCTCGAGCAGGCCGCGAACGCCGCGAGCGCCGCCGCTCTGTACGGAGCGCCGATGCGCTCGACGATCTGCGCGAGGCTCATCGAGCGCGCCTCGCCCATCCCGATCGCCTCGAACGCATCGTCGGTCCAGTGGACCTGCGGCTCGGGGCCGAGCTCGACCCACCACGCAGCCATGCGGCTCACGCGCGACGCCATACGCAAGAGCAACAGCGCTTCATCGCCGCTCGCGTCGCCATGGCCTGTCGTCGACCGAGTCGATACGCCCATCGGCAACCTCCGAAGACGACGCTAACACGACAGCGCAGTCGTGTTCGTTCGCTCATGGATGCATGGGAAATTCACTGGCAAAGTACGATTTTGTTTAAGAGATCGCGCCTCGTGCCGAGCCCCCGAAACAATGCCCTTTTCGTGCGCGACCGGTCAGCGTCGAGGAGTCGCGAGGGGACGCCGTCGTCGCTGCGCGAAGAGCACCGCCGCGATCGGAGCGGCCCAGCGCCACGCCCCGCGCCCGTTCATCGTGCGGCGCGCGCGGCACGCGCAGCCTCCTTCGATGGCCCCAGGCCCAGCGTCGCTCGCGCTCGCGTCGCGTACCAGGGTCGAGGCGTCGCCGCGCGGCGAGCCGCTGTCGGCGGCGCGCGTCGCGTCGGGAATCGTGGCCACGACGTCCGGCGCAGGGCCAGCGCCCGCGTCGGTCATCGGCTGCTGCGAGAAGCACGCGTCGTCGCCCGCGCGCGTCTCGCAGCCGTTGGCGCAGGGCTCGCTTTGCACCGCGCCCGTGACGCACCGCTGGCGCATCGAGCCTTCGGTCGAGCACGTCCACTCGGCGCTCACGCCCGCTGGGCACATCGGCGCGGGGTTGCACGTGTCGTCGCCCGCGTTGACCGTGCAGCCGTACGCGCACGCTTGCGTCTCGTCGCGCCCCGCGTTGCATCGCACGCGCGCGGTTCGGGCGCCGTTGCACGCCCACTCCGCGGTCACGCCGGCCGAGCACATGCTCGCGGGGGTGTTGCACACGTCGTCGGTGCCCACCGCGCGAACCATGCAGCCCGCAGGGCAGGGCTCGGTCATCACCATTCCGTCGACGCAGCGAACGCGCGCAGTACGGTCAGCGTTGCAGGTCCAGATCGGAAACGTCCCGGCCGGGCACATCGGCGGCGGGGCGCTGCCGTCGCAGTTCGGCCCGGGCAGCGTTCGATACGCGTTTTGCGTGGTCCACGCGCTCGCGCGCGCCGGGGAGCACATGCCGAGGTACGGGTCGTACGCGGTCGCGCTCGTGCCGCCGACCGCGCGAAACTCTGTGTGCAAGTGCGCTCCCGTCGAGCACCCCGAGCTCGCGATCTGCCCGAGCACCTGGCCGCACGTGACTCGATCGCCCACGCGAACGCGGACGCTGCCCGTGCGCATGTGCGCGTAGATCACGCTGCGCGTCCCGTGGTCGATGCGAACGTAGTTTCCGTAGCCGAACCCGACGCTCGTCCCGCACGTCCCGCTCGACGGACACGACGTGCATCGGTCGAACGCTCCGTCGTTGGTCGTGACGACGGTGCCCGCAGCGACGGCCACGACGTTGTTGCCCGCGTCGATGGCGCCCAGGCCCCCCGCGAGCGACCAGTCCGAGCCGCGATGGCCGTCGTAGCTGCTGGCGCCGCAGTTCCAATCGCGGTGCGCGCCCGACGCGGAGTTTTCGTCGAAGTAGTAGTAGTTCGCGATGCAGCCCGAGCACTCGACCGACCTGCGCGCGAGCTGCGCAGACGCATCGACGCTCGCGCCGAGCACCGCCGCCATCGCCGCCACCGCCGTGATCGTCTTCGCGCCGCTCATCGCTCGCCTCCGATCGCGATCGCGACGTGCTGTCCCGCGCGCGTCATCCAGCGCACCGACTCTGCGCCGCATTGCAGCGCCTCGCTGCTCGCGGGCGGCTCGATGAACTCTCGCTGCCAATCGGTCCCCGTCTGCAGCGCGCAGTTCGTCAAACAGCGCAGCGACTCGTCGCTCGTCGCCGAGGCGACGTGCACGCCGAGCACCCCGCCGTTGCGCGCGCCGACGAAGCAGAGCGCCGCGCCGTTCGACGAGAAGCGCATCGTCCCGACGCTCGCGAACCCTCGCGCCACCGCGATCGCCTCGGGCTGCGCCCCGCGACGTCGCACCCAGAGCGCTCCGTCGTTGCCATCCGAGCGCGCGTAGGCCAGCGCGCGCCCGTCGTCGGACACCGCGAGCTCGCCGGTCACCGCGCGATCGAGCTCGTCGCGCTGCCCGCGCTCGTCGATGCGAATCAGCGTCTCGTCGGCGGTGATCGCGACGATGGAGCCGTCCCACACCGCGGCCTCGATCAACGCGGCGCCCGCGTCGATGGGCCGCAGCCCGTCGCCGATCGTGCGCCACCCGAGCTCGATCCTCTCGGGCGCGTCGCTCGCTTCGGGGCCGCGCCACGCCACGCGCGCGACGACGGTGCGACCGCCGACGCGGCCGATCACGCGCTCGGACGCGGCGCGGTCGCCTCGGGTGGACGCTGTCGACGCGCTCGCGATCGCCGCGTACTCGGGGCGATCACAAGACGCGATCGACAGCACAAACAACGCGGTGAAGCCGACGGTGCGCGCAGCGCGACGAAGGTCGTTCTCGATCCGTAGGCGCATGGGGCAAAGGCTCCGTTCGTGGTGGGGGGGGCAGACGTCGCGAGCGTACCGCAGGCGGCGCGCGCGAAGGGCCTCGGCGCCTCGGTGAGCCCTGCACACATAGCGGGCGATCGCGGTCCTCGTCGCTTCGGCGTGACCTTCGCTTCGACCCACGTTGCGCCGAACATAGCCTCGTGAAAGGCAGCGCCCGCGCGGTGCTTCAAACGAACGCAGCAGCGGCCAGCGTTGCCATGACGAGCACGACGCGCTCGCGAGTGAGCGCGATCACGCGGCTTCGCTCGGTGATCCGCGGCTCTCGATCGAGCCGCACACGCGCGCCGTCGCCGTCGATCACGACGAGCGCACCGGAGGCGGTGAGCAGCGCGGCGCTGCGGTGGTCTGGCGCGACCGAGGCTGAGAACACGGCCTCGTCGCACACTCGTCGCGGCTCGGATCGCTCGTCGTCGAGCGCGAGGATCCACGCGCCGCGCGAGCCTGCGCCGTCGAGGCCGAACAGCAACGCCTGTGAATCGCCGAGAAATCCCGCGAACTCGAGCGAGCGCTCGAGGCGTCGCTCGCAGCGTCGGGCGCCGCGCTCGATCTCGTGCACGTAGACGGCGTTGCTCGTCGTGCGAAGGTAGAGCCGCTGCTCGTCGCGCGAGATGTGACCGTGCGTGATCGCAGCGTCGAGACGAAGGGGATCGATCTCGACGTCAGCGATTCGTGTCCAGCGCGACCGTTGCGAGCTCACTCGGTCGGCGACGGTACCGACGCGGCGGGCTCGTGCAACCCGTCAGTCAGCGCTCGCGTCGCCCTGCGCCACAGGGCACATCGTGCCAGGGGTGCGAACGGACGGCGGGTTGCTCTCGGGGCACACCGGAACGTCGTTTTCGCACGCAGGCTGCTGCGCCATGCCGCTGCCCGCCGTGCAGCACACGAAGCCCGGCGCGGCGCAGGTCGGGCCCGAGTCGCCGCTCGGCGTCGAGCTGTCCATGGGTTGATTTCCGCCGTCCGGCGTCGGGTTGCCGCCGCCGCCACAGGCGAGCAGCGAGACCAGCGCAAAGAGCGAGAGCGAGAGCTTCTTCATGGTGTTGGTGGCGAGAGGGTCTCGTTCTTTGTACGCGCGAGCAGTTTGATGATCGTCATACCCTCGTCGAATTCGCTGGCTCGCACGAAAGTCCGTCGATCCAAAGGGGGCTTCGAGCTCACTCCGAACGAGCTCGAGCCGTGGAGCCGCCGCTGGCGCTGAGCGCGAGGTCGATCACCCGCTGCAAGAGCGCGTCGCCGTGCGCTTCGTGAAACGCGCGCAGCGCGCGGAGCATCGTCGCCTCGTCCGTGGGCAACGGCTCGTCGCGCTGGTTGACGTGCGCGCAGAAATAGCCGCGCTTGAGCCTCGATGGCGCCGCGAGCATTCGGCGCCACACGACCTCGAAGGGCTCTTCGAGCAGGTTGCCGAACGAGGCTCCGCTCACGCACGCGCTGAGGTTGGCGCGCGTGTCGATGACGAGCTGCCGTTGTCCTGCGCCGACGCAGCCGACGAGCTGCTCCATCGCGGCGTTGTAGAACACCGCGGCGCGATAGCGTCCATCACGCACAGAGCGCTCGAGCGCGCGGGCGTAGCGCGCGTACTGCTCGGGCGTCGAGAAGCCCTCGTCGCTGCGACCGGTGGCGAACTCGGGGAGAAAATTGACGACCGCGCGCGGGTTGCAGCGGGAGACGAGCTCGAGCAGGGCTTCGATCGCACCTTCGCGAGCGAAGGTGCGGGGGCTGACGACGGCGGTGACGAGCGTGTCGAACGGCGCGTCCGCGCTCACGCGCAGCGCTTTGACGGCGGTGTCGAACGCGCCCCGCCCGCGCTGCGCATCGACGCGCTCGCGGTCGTGCGAGTCGAGGCTGATCGCGAGGACCTTGAGGCCCGACGCGGCGAGCATGCGCGCGCGCTCGGGGGTGAGCCCCGAGCCCGAGGTGGCCAGCCTCACTTCGCTCGACGGCGCGAGGATCTCGATCACCGAGCGCGCGCGCTCGAAGCGTCCGAGCGGCTCTCCTCCGCCCAGAATCACGATCGGAACCCTCTGTTCACCGAGCGCCTTCGCCACGCGCAGAAGCTCTTCTCCCACGTCGGGCGCGTCCGGTCCCCCCGCGGACGCGAAGCAATACCGGCACGTCCACGGGCACGTCCCCGTCATCGAGAAGTGCACGACGAACGGCCCTTCGTGCGGCACGAGCAGCCTGCGCAGCGCCCGTTGAAAATGGGGCCCGTGGTAGTCGGGCAGAAAGCTCGGCGCGAGCAGCGCCCTTCCGTCGCCGATGATCGAGCCCCGACCGAAGAGCAGCGCCGCGCCTTCGAGCAAGGTCCACTCGAGCGCCGCCGTGGCGATCGACTGCGCGATCCCTGCGTCTTCGGCGGTGCATCGCGCGTGCGTGCGCGCGAGCACGTGCCCGAGCAGCGAGACGGCGCGCGCGGGAGAGCGCTGCGGGACGAGCGCCGTTCGCGCCTGCTGCGCGCGACGATCGAGCGCGTCCGTCAAGCGCCGCGCGAGCGAGGGCGGCGTTGATGCCTCGACAGAGACGCTCATGAAGCCCGCGCCGGGGGCGGGGGCGCGCCGAGCGCCGTGAAGAGCGCGGCGCACTGTTGATCGAGCGCAGAGAGCTCGGGCGTGCGCGTCGAGGCCGCGTCGCGCAAGAGCGAGAAGGCCTCGTGCGAATGGCCGGCGACCTTGATCTTCTCGGACTGCCCGAGGATCGCGAGCCCCGCTTTCATCACCGAGCGCACCACGGACTGCCACCCCGAGTCTCCCAACGGCACGACCACCAGTCGCCTCGATCGCGGCTGCACGCGCTGCAGGCTCTCTCGCACCGGAGCCACCTCGCGCAGCCCGGGGGGCGTCGCGCTCGGCAGCAGAAATTGCACGGCGACGATCCCGTCGGGGCTGCGCTCGATGAGCGAGACAGCGCGATCGTTGACCCAGCGGATGCGCGGCGCGGTCGCGCCTGAGCGCCAGAGGATCAGCAGGGCGTCGCCGACGCTGGCCGTGGCCACTCCGTCGCCCATCGAGAGCTCGGTCGAAGGTTCAGTGTTCACTGCGCGATCACTGTACGCGCGAGGCGCGATCGGCCGCACTACGAGCCATAACGAAGCCGCGACGATCAGCGCGCCGGCGGACGATCCTCGTCCAAACGCAGCTCGACCGTGAGCGAGTCCATCGCGGGCCAGCTGCTCGCGAGCTTCTTCGCCCAGGGCTCGCGCTGGAAGTAGAGGACGTCTTCGACGAGCTCGCGTCCGCCCTGCTGTGCGAGGTTCTTGATGCGGTTGACGACGGCGCTGTCCGTCACCCACTCGTGGTGATTCAGCACGGCGTTTCCGTAGCAAACGATGGTGATCGGGGCTCCGCTCATGGCCTTGGCTGCTCTCTGTGTCGCGCGATGAAACGCGCTGACCGCGCTCACTGGTTCGCAACTGTTGCGCGTCGCGCGCAAGAATTGAACGCGCCCTCGCTCGGCGCACGATGTGGCAGAACGCGTGTGTTTTCCGTAGCAAAATGCGTTGTGATGACGCAACGATTCACCTCTCGCTTGCGCCGCTCGTCGTGCTAGCGCCAGACTGTGAACTCGATGCGGACCCCGACCAACAGCGCAGCAGAGCGTCTGCCTTCGCGCGGTGAGGGCCCGTCAAACGCCCGTCAAATCCCTGAGAGGAGCGCGCGTTGACCGCAACTTTGCACGCGCTCACTCCCCGAAACAACGCCCTCGACGCGCTTCGCACCTACGTCCTTCGCGGCGCGTCGGGCGAGTTCATCTGCGCCTCGAATTCCGCTGAAGTGCATGTGTTCTTGCAGGGCGGACGCGTCGCGTGGGCCGTCGAAGCGGCCAAGCCACTCGCCTTCATCCGCGCCCTGAAAGAGCGCTGCTCGATCAGCGACGAAGACCTTCGCCTGGCCTTCGACGAGGGGCGCCGCACGCGCAGGCCGCTCGGCGAGACGCTCGTGCAATGGAGCCTCGCGGCCTGGGAGGACATCTGCTGGGCGCTCGAGCAGCAGCTCGTGAGCGCGCTGCGCGTGCTGTCCTCGCTCGATCGCGACCCGCACATGTTTCTCGATCGCGTGCGCTTCAACGACTACGACGAGCGGCTCACGTTCGAGCTCGCTCCGCTGCTCGAGCTCGTGCAGCGAGACGAGAGCGTGTTCGTGACGGGGACGTTTCGACGGCCCGACGTGGCGCTGCGGCCGAGCGTGCCGGCGCCGCCGGGCTCGGACCTTCCTGCGATTTCAGCGAGCGAAGTGCTGGTGACGGTGCGCGGCGCCGAGCGCGTCGAGGTGCTGCGCGACGGCGCGGTGATCGACACGGCAGGCCGCGCGCTGCCCTATCGCGAGAACGTCCTGCGAGTGATGCCCGTGCTCGACGACGGCGCCTCGCTCGTGGCGGTGCACGCGGTCAACCACTCGTTCGTGGGCGGACAGCTCGCGGGCTCGCGCGATCGGCTGTGCATCGTGCTCGGGACCGCGGTGACGATGGGGGCTGTGTTCGTTCCGTTGGCGGCGATGCTGCCGACGATCGAAGCGGACGCGAGCACCGCGCTCGCGCTCGAGCACGGCTCGGAGCACTGGGCGATCGGCGAAGAGGCGTTCTCTCAGGCAGACCCGCTCTTCGCGCACGGAGAGGTGCTCGCGGCGTTCGTCGCCGACGCCAACGGCGCGGTGACCGCAGGCGCCGGACGCGCCTCGCTCTCGATCGACGACACCATCGCCCTCATCGAGCGCCGTCGTCGCTTCTTCGCGCAGGCGATCGTCGCCGACACGCCCGAGACCGCGCCGGTGGTCCCCATCGGCTCGCGCGTCGCGACGCGTGAGCGCGACTTCTGGTGCCTCGGCGCTTCGATCGGCAGCGAAGACGCGCGTCGCTCAGTGTGGGTGCTCGTGCATCCGTGCGCGGGCCTCGCGATCGGCTGGGCCTGCCTCGCGGCGCTCGCTCGCGCGACGAGCGCGCGCTGAAGCGCGTCGTGAATTGGCCTCGTCGCGCGCCGCGATGGTAGCGGCGAGAGCGATGTTGCTCGCCGTGCGAGCGACACGCTCGGAGGCAGTCATGGGATTTTTCGACAAGGTGAAGACGTTTGTGGGCGGCAGCTCGATGGTGAACATCGAGTTTACGGAGATCGAGCGTCAGCCCGCGCACTCGGCGACGCTTCCGATCGGCGACAGCGTGGTGAAGGGCAACTTCAAGATCACCGCCGTCAAAGACTGCGTGGTGCTCGCGCACATCGCTGAGTTTCGTACGCGCTGGGCCGAGCGCGACGGAACGCTCGGCACCATGCACGTCGAAGATCGCGTCGACGAGAAGAACCAGGTGATCGGCGCGCCCTACCAGTTTCCGTACACGCTCAAGGCCGGGCAGGTGATGGAGGCTGGCTTCTGCATCGGCGACGTGCGCATCCAGGACTTCTTGATGAAGAGCTACGGAGTCCCGACGCCCAACGCGCCCATCGAGGTGTTCATCAAGGTGATCGTCGACGTGAAGGGCTCGCCGTTCGACCCCGAGTGCGAGCAGAAGCTCACGATCGTCTGAGCGAACGCCGTCGCGACGCTTGAATTCGTGGGTCCGTCTCGGGCCCGCGCGCTCCCCCGCGCGCCATCTCCCCCGCCGCTCTTCTCTGCGATCAGTTGCAGGTGAACGGGAACGTGCCGAAGCACGTTCCGAGCGCGCTGCGGCACGCCATGTCGTTCTGCTGCGCCATCGCGAAGCAGCTCTGGAACGCCTGGACTTCCATCGAGCAGCGCTGCGTCACGCACGCCTGATCCGTGCACGCCGGGCCCGCGTCTGACGCCATCTGCGCGGCCATCGCGCACTGCGAGAGCGCCTGCGCCTGCGCCGGGCAGCACGAGAGCTGCGCCTGAACGACGCACTGGCCACAGGCCATGTTGCTGTTCACGCACTGGTTCTGGCACGCCGCCGCGCCCGCGCCCATCCCGCACGCGCACATGCACTGGATCGTGGCCGCGCCACAGGTTCCGCCGCCCGATCCGCCGCTGTCACCGGACATGCTGGCGTCGCCCGACATCATCATGCCGCTGTCGTTGGCCATCATCATGCCCGAGTCCTGCGTGGTCGAGCTGTCGTTGCCGGCGTCGTTGCCGGGCGTCGGGCTTCCACAGGCCACGAGAGAGAGGGCGAGAGCGGCGACGACGGTGCGAGAGAGAGACATCCGAGACACTCCTGTTGAGATTGCGTGAAAATCGCGCGGCGGGGCGTGTACCGCGCCCCGTGTCCGCTGACAAGAGCGCGGCCGTTTCGGGCCCGACGCGCGCGTCGGACCGTTGAGGCCCCACCATTGCGGCCATCGCGTTGCGGCCGAGCGCTCGGTCGCGCACAGTCGAGCGCATGAACCTTCGATCTCTACGCTTTCTTCAGTCCCTCGCGCTGCTCACCGCGGCCTCGAGCTGCGCGGCTCCCTTGAATACTGGTGACTCCTCGAGCGACGCGAAGCCCGGCGAAGCCTCGGTCGCCGACGACGTCGCGGCGAGCGATGCCCTCGACGAAGCCCAGCCGTTGTCCGACGGAGCGAGCCCCGTGGATGGCTCGACCCCGCTCGGCGATTCATCGAGCGCCGACGTGGTGTGGGGATCGTGCGCAGCCGAGGCCGGAGCGCCCGTGGACGCTCCCGCGGGCGACGGCGGTGGCGTGTGCTCGTCACTCGCCGGGCGCGCTTGCGCGGTGCCCGGACAGCTCGCCTGCGGCGGTCCTGGCGGCGCCGCGTCCTTCGGCTGCGTGTGTCGCTTGGACCCGTGCCCCGACGGCTCGGGCTCATACCTGAACTGGATCTGCGGCGGCGGCGGCGCGCTGCCTCCGCCCGAGCTCGCTGCGGCCTGAGCTCACTCCCGCCCCGCGCGCGTCAGCCCAGCCCGAACGCCTTCTGAAACGTCTCGAGCAGCGCCACGTCGTTGCTCTTGATGAGCCCCGCCATGAACTCGCTCGCGCCCGGCGTGTAGTTCTCTCGGACGATCCTCGTGAAGATGTCCGCCGTGGTCTTGAGCACGCAGTCGGCGTTGCCGCCGTCGGGCTTGCCTTGCTTCAACGAGCACTCGCGCGCGTTCACCTTCACCGTCCATTTCGCCTCGGGCTCGTCGTCTTCGAGCGCGGACGCGAACACATGATCGGGCCAGCGTCGAACGCCTGTCGCTTCGATGCGAAAGCGCTCCACGCCGAACGAGCTGTCTGCGTAGAGCGTGTTGTCCACCACGCGCAGGTTGTACAGCTCTCCGCACGACGGCAACTCACCTGCGATGGGCAACTGCTCGTACTTCACGCGTGCTTGCGCCCGCCCGCGCGATGCCCGTGCGCTACTGCCTCGCCTCTGGCGGCAGCGGGACGATGTAGCCCGTACCCACCAACGCGTGCGTGCGAAACAGTGCGACGGGCGGCGCGCCACTCGAAATGCCCTCTGCGAACGGCATCGTGCGACCCGTGCTGATCTGCAGAAGCATGCGTCTCCAAGCGTCGTGGCGGTCGTCGATGCAACCGTTGGGCGAGGCAGGGTCGTTCGCGAAGTCGAGAAAGGCGACCCAATCGCCGCGAACAACAGGCCAGACCTGCGTGGTGGCACTGTTGGTGAGATTGCGAGGCGGTTCTCGATCGACCGTTCGAGTGTCGAAGAGATAGATGTCGCCGCGCTGCTGGCAGTTGGGCCCGCTTCGGTGGCCGACGAAGACGAAGCGATGCGGATCGGTTGGGTCCTGAGCGATGCTCTGCATCGTCATGTCGGGGGCCCACACCAACTGCGGCTGACGATAGGGATACCGCAAAATCCACAGCTCAGCGAACTGTCGGGTCGCGCTGTCCTTGATGTAGAAGATCGTGTCGTCCGCACCGCCTGCCTCCAACACGCAGTTGCAATTTGCGATGCGCCTCGGTGTGCTCGACCCTTCGTCCACGATCGTCAGGTCTCCCGGTCCTTGCCCGACGTAGCCGCGAACGAACGCGTACGCGCCACGAACGTGCGTGAGGTAGGTCGGTGCAAAGCCGAGTGCTGTTCCGAGCGGGAGCGAGAACAGCGGGCAGATTTCGCTGCGAGCTTCGTTGGCTCGTTGCATTTGCCACAGGTCGGCGTCACCGACGAAGCAACCAATGAGCAGTCCGTCCCCGTCCACGCCGAGTCCTGCTACAGACCCTTGTGAGCCTGGCGGGCAGAAGCCTGGCATGGGTCGCCGCCAGTCGTTGTTGATCACCCTCTGCGCATTTTCACCAGGGCGATAGTACGTGAACGAGTCTCGGCTGGGCATCTCAAGCTCGCCGTTCCGTTCGCGATAGGTCCCGACTTCACGCGCGTAGCTTGGGTGCCAGACTCTCGTGCACCCCTCTCCGCACGACGCGTCGAAGAGCGGACTCTCGGGTCCAGCCGGATAGGCATAGCACCCAGCTTCGAACGAGAGCGACGCATCGGGCGCTACGCGATCGACGCGATTCGCTGCGTCAGCAAATGCGTCAACATCCGCAAACGCGTCCGCAAATGCGCTCGCGTCGGGATGCGACGGAGTCGCGCACCCGTTGCACGCAGTGAGCAGCAACGCCAACGCAGCCAACGCCCGATGCAGTCGCTCAGTGAACATTGCGAATCTCGATCCTTTCGCCGACGCGTTGCACAAGCGTGCTGTTGGCTTGCTCGGGCCTACGCACGATCCACGCGTCCAAGTCGTGCGCTCCGAGAGCGCGGATGCTGCTGCGACCGTTCTCTCCAGCGACGAGCTCGAACGTCTCGCGCGCACGCGATCCTTCGTTGCCGATCACGGCGAGCTGCGTTCCGACAGCGCGAACGGAGCTGGTGTCCGACGCGAGTCTTCGCGTCGCGGCGATGGACAGGCGTCCATCTTGTCGCTGCTGCATCGCGAACAAGCGCGATCCCTGAGCGATCCACAGCGTTCCGTCGCTCGTCACGTCGAAAGACCTGCGCGAGCGCAGTCGCTCGAGCGGAACACGGAAGAACGTCGAGAGAGCGCCGCAAAGCGACAGCCCGCGTTCATCCATCGAGTGCACGGCGCGAGCATTGGACTCGTCGTCTTCGAGCGCGGACGCGAACACATGATCGGGCCAGCGTCGAACGCCCGTCGCTTCGATGCGAAAGCGCTCCACGCCGAACGAGCTGTCTGCGTACAGCGTGTTGTCCACCACGCGCAGGTTGTACAGCTCTCCGCACGACGGCAACTCGCCTGCGATGGGCAACGACGACGAACGAAGCGATCGCCACTGAATCGACCGGCCGTTCGTCGAAAGCAGCCACGAGGAAGTGAGCGCGAGCGAGCGAACTGCTGTTCGGTCGCTCGCTTGTCCCAGCACCACATCCGGGGCGGAGCGAGACACGAGCCGGATGTGCTCTCGTTGCGCAACGGCGAGGTAGTCGTCGTCGAGCGCAAACGTTGTCCCTTCGAGCGTCGTACTCGGTGATGTCTCGCGACTACCAACGCACCGCGCTTCGCTCTCGCTGCACGCGATCGTGCCGAGCGTCGAAGTGGCCGAGGGCAGCTGGCACGGCAGTCCGAGCCTCGCGCTGGCCGTCGATCCGCACGTCGATGACCCTGCGTCTGTGCGCTCGCCGAGGGCGATGAGCCGATCAGGGGTGCCGATCAGCACGACATCACGAGCAACCGCGCTTTGCTGGCCGATCGGCAAGATCGAGAGCGTTCCGTCGGGATCGACGCCGAGCCCAGCGCCTGCGCTGGACGCGACGCCGGTCGCGATCGAGCGAAGAACCGAGCCCGAGTCGAGCGAGAACTCGACGAGCTGATCCGAGGCGGCTTGCGTGGCCGAGCCACCGTAGAGCCACACTCGGTTGTGATCGATCGCGATTCGAGCGTCGATCGTGCTGCCCGTCGAGAGCGACCACTGAGCAGAGTGGTTCGTCCCTCGCAGCACTGCAGTGAGCTGTGGCGATGCGACGTCGTTGTCATCGAGGCCGCCTGCGATCACGAGCCAGTCGTCGCTCACAGCGATCGCCGCGCGTGCTGAGCCCATCGGTCGCACAGGCAGCGCAACCTGCTCCCAGGTGTGGTCCGCGAGGTTGTATCGCCACGCGTCGTGCAACGCGCCAAACGACGCACTGCCTCCGTAGATGAAGATCGACCGACCGTCGGGGCTGGCTGCAGCGGCGGAATCGGTGCGCGGGAGCGGTCCGGAGAGCGCGACGTCGCCATTCGTTGGCAGTGCGTACTTCGTCCAGCGCGTGAGCGCTCCGTTTTCGGAGACTTCGATCCGACCTTCGTATACGAACGGGCTGATGCCGAGGCTGTTGCGTCCGCCGAACGCGAACGCTGTCGGCTCTCCATCCGCGCCCGTGCCGAACGCAAACGCGGTCCCGTCGAACGGCGGAACGTCGCCAACGCTCGGGCCGAGCGCGGTGAACTGTGCAGACTCGGCGTCGTACACGCCAACTGCGAGCGCTCCAACATTCGGCGCAAGATCGCCGCGGTCTCCGTCGAGCCACGGGTACAGCGCGAGCTCGCTCTGATCGAGCGCCACCGCGGTCACGAAGCGATGAAGCTTCGGCTGACCGAAGGGCGGACGAGGTGCGACGAAGTTCGCGATTCCGCGCAGCCGTCCGAGCGGAATGCGAGAGCAGAGTCGCGGCACGAGCAAGCACTCGTTCAGTCCAAGCCGTTCGAACCCGGCGAACACCGGCGCACCCAGGCTCACCGAGACGGGATCGGACACGGGCGAGTAGTGATCGCGCAGCCGCTCGGGCGTTGTCGTCCCTTCGCGCCGGTCTGCTCGTGTCCACAGGAACATTGATGCGCCTCGAATGTAGCGTGCTCGGTTCTGCTCTTCGGTGAAGAGCTCGTTCCCGTCGAAGAGCGCGCCTCGCAGGTACTCACCCTTGTAGTCCCACTCGTACGATGTGGAGTTGTCGCGCTCTCGCCCAACTCGGCCGTGCGCGACAGTCGTCTGCGTCACCTCGGGCAGATACGTTTCGTTCTCGCGGACATCGCAGCGACCATCACGCGCGCGCCTCACGCACGGCGAACGGCGCAGGCGGAAATCAGTGAGCTGAAAGCCAGCGTTGCTGTCTGCGCGACCAACGACACCATCACGGCGGCACCGGTCCGCGATGCATCGTGCAGTGCTGCGATCCGACGTCCACATGCCAGTTCGGTCGATGCTTCCGCAGCCACAACGACGGAGCGCGGTGACTTCGGTCAGGCTCGCGGAATCCGGCGGCGTGGACGCGGTGGTCGAGCCGATGGTGGGGTGCGTCGTGATCCTGCCGAACCACGCGCTGCCCGTGTGCTCGCCGTCGAGTCGCGCGTTGGTGCCCACGCTCGTCGGTCCCAGCGTCGCGCACGGGTTGGGGTCGCACGCGTCGCCCAGCGCTGACACACCCGGGATATCGCGCCCGAGGTTCAACTCGGTTTCTTGATTGCAGTTGTGCTGGGAGCGGTTGGGGATCGACGGGCAGTTGTCGCAGTTGTCCGGGATACCGTCGCCGTCGATGTCGGTCGCTCCGCTCAGAGCCGGGTTCGTCGGTGCGCCTGGAGCGCACGCGAGCAGCGCGGGGTTGCCCGAGCCTCGCGCGACCTCGACGATCAAATCGCGACGTTGATCGGCAGAGCGTGACGTGTCGATCCGCCAGGTTCTCCACTGCCACGAAGGTTGCAGCGGATTGTTGCCCTCGGGGCCGTTGAACGGCCCTGTGATGTAGCGGTAGGCCGAGCGCTGCATCGCGTACTCGATCCACTCCTGCAGGCAGCTCGGGTTTGCTCCGATGGTTTGCGGTGGACTCGCGATGACCTGGCACGTCGGCGGCGAGATCCGAACGGTAGCGCCCATCTGCGGCGCAGGAAACGCGCCGCGCAGAATGCCGGGATTGTCGACGGTTCCCATCAGCATGTTCGTGAGTGGAGCCGAGAGAAGATTGAGGAAGAATGGCTCGAGAATCGGCACGACCACGCCTGCCAGTGCGTTGAGCAGCGGCTCAGCGAGATCACGGCAGCCGATGCCGGGCTCGAAGCTCTGCGCACTCAATCGAACGAAGGAGAGTGGTGTGCCGAGCGTTCCGTCTGCGCGGACGGGGCGAATCGAACTGATCGCGACCGAGGGGACGAGCGCGATGCCCGGCGCGTTGATCGGCGTCTCGACGGACAGTGCGCTCCCTGCGAACTCGGGGCAGCGCGGTGCACCACCAGTGCCATCACGAGAGCATCGAACGGGCGTCAGGTTGGTCTCGAGCACCAACTCGATGGGTTGCGTTGTGCTCTGCGGACCGACCGTCGCGAAGATCCTGCTGTTGCCGAAGCACGTGTCCCGCAGGGCAGGACAAATCTGTGCCGAGAGCGAATCCGGTTCTGGCGTGAACCGTCGATCGCACGAGAGAAACGCGTTGAGCGCGAGGTTGCTCAGCCGAACGCGCCAGGGGATTCGCAGGATCGGAGCGCCTGGGATCGATGCGCCTCCGGACGCGACGGCCCAACCCACGGGCCCGCAGCTCGTTGGAAACTCTGTGCTGTTCGAAGGGCGATCAGCAGTCGGCCACTCCCGATCGAGGCAGAGCTCGACGTCGAGGCGCGGGTTGAGTCCGTTTTGCGCACACGCCATCACGTTCGAACCCCGGCGTCCGAGCGCTGTTCGAGCGGCGTCGAGGTTGATCGGGTCAATCTGCGCGGCGGCCACACCCAACCCAGTCCCAGATCGCAAGGTGTTCGACAGCGACATGCTCAGCACTCGCGCCGTCGGAAACTGCGTGAGCGCCGCGAGTGGGTAGTCGGCCAACGTCATGATGGGCACGACGGACGCTGGCTGCTCCGCCACCAAGAATGCGTTCGGTACGGGACCGTCGGCGCCGGGCAGCGTGGGTGCCACGGGCAACCGCATGCCAGAGAACTGGATGCTCGTCGCCGCTGCCATTCCCAAACGGCACTGCAACGTCGAGGCTTCAGCACTCAGCGCGATCTGCGTCGCGGCCAGCGGCTTGAGCAACTCCATCAGGTTGTTGCTCGCCAAGCGAACTTCGCCGTTGACGGGCTGCACTTCGGCCATGACTCGCCGCGTCCCCACCACGACGCTGCCGACCACTCCGCTCGTCTCGGAACTCGGTGTTCCAACGCAAGCGGAGACGGACACTGCGACAACTATGCACGCAGCGGTGCTGCGCTGGGAGCGCGCAGCGACAGTTGGAGGTTCGATCTTCATCGACCTGCTCCTTGGATTGATCCTCGAAAACTCGAGGCGACCTGTCTCCCTGGTCCGCGATCCCCACCCCGTGTGAAGACCCCCCCCAAGTCGACTCCAATAGCCGCACATGTTTGCTCGACCTCGTCGAGCATCTCTGCGCACATGCAAGCCAGCTTTTCGCTCGCGACTCAGCCCGCGTATAGCCGGCCGCGTCTGGCGTGGCGTGCTTCCGTCTGGAGAGTGCTTCCCGCCCTGAATTCGCTGTCGCGAGAACGCTTGGCCGCCCCATAACCCAAACCGAGCGCGGGCGGAGTGTGGGACAGCTCTCGATCAAAAAACCGCTCACACGATGAGCGGTTACGAGTTCTCGACAACCCCAAACCGCTCATACGCCAAGCGGTTTGGGCACCCTAGAACTCAGTGGCACTCACACTCGTCCCAAAAATCATACTCGACATCTTGCAACGGCTCGAGGGCAACCGCGGTGCGTGTTTCGGGCACCGTTCAGGCTGCTCTGAACTCCGCCTCCCCCGGCGCGCGTCAGCCCAGCCCGAACGCCTTCTGAAACGTCTCGAGCAGCGCCACGTCGTTGCTCTTGATGAGCCCCGCCATGAACTCGCTCGCGCCCGGCGTGTAGTTCTCTCGGACGATCCTCGTGAAGATGTCCGCCGTGGTCTTGAGCACGCAGTCGGCGTTGCCGCCGTCGGGCTTGCCTTGCTTCAACGAGCACTCGCGCGCGTTCACCTTCACCGTCCATTTCGCCTCGGGCTCGTTGCCCAACGTGAAATAGAAGCTCACTGGATCGCTCACGGCGCCCGGCTTGAATTTGCGCCCCAGCTCGTCGAACAAGCTCACGAGCGGGTGCACTCGCTCGCCGTCTTCTTCGCTCCAGCGCTCGATCGAGCGAAGGTCCAGCGTGCGCCCGGCCTTGAGCTCTTCGACGGCCTTCTGCGTGATCTGCGCGACGCGACGCGCGCGATCGACGGGGCCGAGGCCCTCGCACAAGCGCTCGAGCTCTTGGATTTCGAGCGGCAGACCGATCTTCGCCGTCACGTCCCTGCGGCGCAGCCACTTGGCGCCCTTCGGCAGCGCTTCGAACGTCCCGCCCACGTACACGGGCAGGATGTCGATGCGGTGCTGAAGCGCGAGGTAGCCGACGGCGCCCTTGAAGGGGCGGATCGTTCCGTCGGTGCTGCGCGTGCCTTCGGGGAAGATCAGCACGGTCTTGCCTTCGTCGATGAGCGAGCCGACGGCGCGCAGCGTCTGGCGCATGCCCGCGTTGCGGTCGAGCGGAACGAGGTTCGTGAAGTTCTCGACGAACATCGTTCGAACGCGATTTCCCTCGAAGAAATAGTCCTTCGCGGCGAGCGCGACGAGGTCCCGTCCGTACGTCCCGAGCGCGTACTTCACCAGACCCATGTCCAAGTGGCTCGAGTGATTCGCCACCACGAGCGTGCTTCGATTGTGCGGAACGAACGCCTTGCCCGTCACCGCCACCTTCAACACTCGCTCGTAGAACTCGCGCTGCGCCACCGCGGCCGCCGCGCGCCCGAGGTCCTTGAGCGCCGCGGGAAGCTCGGTCTTCTCTTCGCCCTCGTCGTCCTTGGTGACCTCGCTGGTCTTGGACTTCGCGATCGACGCGCTCTCGACCTGCACGCCGAGCGCCTCTTCGAGCGCGCCCACCGTGTCGATCTTCAAGAGCTCTTCGCCGATCCGGTGCGTCCCGAGCACGGACTCGAGCGTCGTCGCCAGCTCCATCGCCATGAGCGAGTCGAAGCCGAGCTCGTCGCGCAGCTTCGTGCTCGCCGTGATGATCGCGGGATCCTTGCGGGCGATCGACGCGATGGCCGCGCGCACGACCGAGGCCGTGTGCCCTGCTTTCTTTCCGTTGATCGATGCGCTCTGCTTCGCCGCGCGCTGCGCTTCGGCCATGCGCTCGGCGATGTCCTTCACCTTGTTGCGCTGAACCTTGCGCGTCGCGGTGCGCGGAAGGTCCGCTTCGACCACGAAGAGCAGGGCGGGCTGCTGGTTCATCGGCAGCTTCGCAAACGCGCGTTCGAGCGCCTTGCGAGCGCGCTCGTGCCGCACGCCGGTGTTGTTCTCTGCGGTCTCTTCTTCGCCCTCTTCGAGGCGCTTGGGGACCGCGACGCACGCGAGCTTCTCGCCGCCCTTGGGGTCGGTCACGCCCAGCAAGCACCACTCGCGAACATCGCTGAGCTCGCCGACCGCGCGCTCGATGTCGTCGGGGTAGATGTTCTCTCCCGACGCGGTGACGACCACGTCTTTGCTGCGGCCCACCAACTCGAGACGGCCCTTGCGATCGATGCGACCGAGGTCGCCCGTGTGCAGCCATCCGTCGCTGTCGAGCGCCTTCGTCGTCGCTTCGCTGTCGTCCGAGTAGCCCACCATCACGTTGGGGCCGCGCGCGAGCACCTCTCCGACGCCGCTCGCGTCGGGCGCTGAGATCTTCACTTCGACGTTGGGCACCGCCACGCCGACGACGCCGACGGGCTTGCCCGGACCGCCCTTTTGCACGGTGAGGACCGGAGCTGCTTCCGTGAGCCCGTAGCCCTCGGACAAGTGCAAGCCGAGCCCTTGAAAGAGCTTCGCCGTGTCCTTGGGCAGCGCGGCGCCGCCCGAAATCAAGAAGCGCACGCTGCCGCCGAGCTCGTTGTGGACCGCGCCGAACAGGGCTTTTCCTGCGTCGGCGCCGATGGTCTTGCCGAGCACGCGGTTGACCTCGAGCATGACGTCGAAGGCGTTCTTCGCGAAGGTTCCGCGCTCGGCGACCTTCGCTTCGATGCGACGTTCGAGCAGTTGCCACAGCGCCGGAACGCCCACCATCGCCGTCACCCGCACGGTCTTCATCGCCTCGCCGAGGCGCTCTCCCGTGAGCTCGTCGAGGTACACGATCTGCGCGCCGCGCGAGAGCGGCAAGAGCAGGCCGCAGGTGAACTCGAACGTGTGGTGCAGCGGCAGGACGCTCACCGCGCGATCGCGTTCGGTCAGAGGAAACACTGGTGAAAGCGCGGCCACGAGCGAGCAGAAATTGCCGTGCGTGAGCATGACTCCGCGCGGCGTTCCGGTCGTCCCGCTGGTGAAGATCACCGAGGCGAGGTCGTCGCTCGAGGGCGAGGGGACCTCGGGCGCTGTGAGCGCGCTCGACGGCTCGCTGAGCACGTGCAGGTCCGCGAGGACCACGTCGGCGCACTTCGCGCGCACCGCCGCTTCGCGCTTCTGCGAGCACTCGTTGTCCCACACGAGCACGCGCGCCTTGGACGCGCTCAGCACGTTGGCGAACGGCTCTGCGTCCAGCCCCGCGTCCATCGGGACGAGCACCGCGCCCATTCGCACCGCGCCGAAGTACGCGATCACCCACGCCGGGTGGTTCTTCGCTGCGATGGCGACGCGATCACCGGGCTTCACGCCGAGCGCGTGCAGGCGTGCGGCGGCGGCTTCGACGGCCTGGCCGACCTCCGCCCAGGTCATCTGCGCGACGCCGTCCTTCTCGAAGCGAGAGAGCGCCGCGCCGTGCGGCGTGCGCTCGACGCGCTCTTCGAGCATCTGTCGCAGCGACGTGTACGGGCGCAGCGCGGTGAGCTTGCGCTCGAGCTTCTCGTCGATCTGACCGAAGCACCACTTTTCGAGACCGGGGATCTGCACGTCGTGCAGGTACACGCGCCAGTCGATGGCTTCGGGCGAGTAGATCAAGAGCTCGCGGTCTCGCTCGCTCAAATCCGCGAAGAGCCCGCGCATCTCGTCGCAGCGAAACTCGTACTCGGTCTCCGCGGTGAACGGGATGAACAGCTCCCAGATCTCGCCGTTCTTCGCGGCGAGCGAGCTGTACGAATCCAGCGCTTTGGCGGCGCCCTTCGCGAGCGACGCGATCGGGCCGAGGGCCGCTTTCTTCAAGAGCCCCGAGACGCCCTTGGCCGCGCTCGCGATCGCCGGAGCGCCGCGCACATAGAACTCGTCGACCGTGATCGGCTGCGGCTCGATGTGCGAGAGCACGATGTTGAGAAAGGGGTTTCCCTTCCCCGTGCGCTGGTAGTGCTTGCGCTTGTAGAGGCCGACGAGCTCGATCAAGCGCGTCATTTTCAGCGCGTTCGTGTCGCTCGATCCGACGTGATAGACGGGCTTCGCGCGGCCGAGCAGCAGCGCGCCGAGCGCCGCGGTCATCGCCGAGGTCACCATGTCCGCGGGGATCACGTCGAGCGAAGTGACGTCGCTCGTCGGGATCTGAATGTGCCCCTTCATGCAGAGATAGATGAGCGGGGCCATCGTGTTGATGCCCTCGTTCCATCCCGGAAAGGGGTAGTTGACCGTCGATTCGATGACCGTCGGTCGCACGAGCGTGAAGGGCAGCCCCGAGGTCGCGAGCACCTGCTCGCCGAGGCTCTTCGTGTACGTGTACACGTTGGTGTAGCCCCAGTATTTCGCGCGCTCTTGTCCGATGTCCGCGAGCTGCGCCTCGAGCCATTTGCGCTCGACCTTCGCGCGCTCTTGATCGTACACGGGGCCGCTCGTCGGCTCGCCCTTCTTCTCGAGGTTCTCTCTGGCCTTCGCGTCGAGCTCGGTCTGGCGGTGCGCTTCTTTCGCGCGGCGCTTCACGTCGTCGACGAGCGCGAGGCATTCATCGATCTCGCGCGCGGGATTCCACCGCGTCGGGTCGATCTCGTCGCACTTCGGAAAGGGAAACACCCTCGGGTCGATCTCGCGGATCTTGCCCGTGCGGTAGCCCGCGACGTACGCGGTGCTGGTGTGAAGGACGGGGATGTTTCCGAGGGCCTTGGCGAGCTCGACGAGGTGCGCGACGCCGCGCGCGTTGGCGAGCACCGCTTCGTCGAGCGGCGGGTTGAAGTCCACGACGCCCGCGACGTTGACGAGCGCGTCCACCGTTCCTGCGCGAGCAGAGATCCACTCGTCGGAGATGCCGCAGTTGAACTTGCTGACGTCGGCGTCGACGGCTTCGATCTTCTCGCGGATGAAGTCTTCGAACGCCGCGCCGGGCATGTCCGCGCGCAGTGAATCAAACGGCCCCGCGGTGACGACCTCTCGCCAGAAGCGGGTGTCCGAATCGACGCCCTTCTTCGATCGCACGACGAGAAAGATCTTTCCGACGTTGGGGTAGCGATGAAGGAGCTGCGCGAGCCAGACCTTTCCGAGAAAGCCCGTTCCGCCGACGACCACCAATCGCGCGCCGTCGATCGCCGTCGTGATGTCGACGACCGGTCGAGCTTCGACCTCCGTGTGGCTGCTGCTCTCGACGATCTCGCTCACGCCTCGCCTCCGTGAGCGAGCGCTGCGTTATTGCTCGTGCTGATCGAGCTCGATCCCGCGGGCGTCATGTCCACCATGCCGATGGGCGGGACGTGCATGCACGTGATCTCGGGGTTGCGACCGTGCGTGTCCTTCGCCATCTCGAGCGCGTCCGCGAAGCTCTTGGCCGTCTCGTATCCGAGCAGCTTCGGGATGTACTCGTTGTCCGCGCCGACGATGATCACGCGTCCGCGGTGCTGCCTTCCGGCCTCGCCCCAGTACCACATGTAGAACGGGTGCACGGGGTGGTACGCGTGGCCCTTGCGGTACAGCTCGATGTACGACGGGTTCTTGCTGAACTCCTCTTCGTACTTCTTGTGCATCGTCATCGCGTCGCGCGTCTCTGGGAGCACGCGGTGCACGAACTCGATGTACGGCGCGTGCTGATCGGGGTCGAACTTGTCCGTGCACTGGTGGAAGGCGATGACGGTCCCGCCCTTTTTCACCACGGGAACGCCCCTGTACAAGTTGTGCAGGTACCCCTCGATCATCACCTGAACGAGCAAGGGATTGAGGTACGCGTTGATGTTGTACGGAGAGATGTACGGCACGCCCGCGACGACGATGTCCGCTTGTCCCGTGGCGGGCACCGCGTACTGCTCGAAGCAACGCTTGAGCGTGTGCGGGTGCACCGCTTCCGTCTTGCCCGCCCACACTCCCGTGAGCTCGTACGGCGCGGGAACCCTCTGAAAGATCTCTTGCCGCAGGTTCGATGGCGTGCGGTCGAGGGCGTACATCATCCCGTCGAGCGCGGCCTTCTCGGCCATCGTGTAGTCCTCTTCTTTCTTCGCGAGAAATCCGAGGGGCTTGTCGAACATGCGGTTGTTGATCGTCGTCTCGATCGTGAAGACGTTGAGCGCCGCGTCGGTGACCTTTCCCATGCGCTCGACCACGGTGTTGAGCGCGGACTTGGGCGGGTCCATGTACGAGTGACACTTGCGCATCACGTGCGGGTTGTGATGCGGCTTCAAGCTGTCGTAGCCGCACAGACCCACGGTGACGGATTTGTGCCCGCCGTCCATCGGGACGAGGTTGAGGTTCACGTAGATGAGCAGGTCGCTCTCGACCGCGCGTCGGTTGAGGATGACGGGCTCGCCGTTGTCCGTCGTGCCGACGTACTTCATCCCCGCCGGGTCTTCGGCGTCGTGGTTGTACAAGCGCTTGGGCCAGTACGCGTCGACGATCTTGTCGCCGAGCATGTTGCGCAGCTCCCACTCGCGCATGCGACGGTGAAAGCTCGTCGCGATGACGATGTGAAAATCATCGACGCCGTGGTCGCGCAGCATCTCGAGCACGATTTCGAGCACGCGCTGGCGCACGTCCGGCCGCTTCATCGGCGGCAAGCACACGGAGATGTCGTCGACCGCGATCGTGACCTTCATCCCGGGCTTGAGCTGCGCGTAGAGCGGCGCGCACCCGTGCGGGTGATTGATCGCGTAGCGGATCGCTGCGTCCGGGTCCTTGAGACCCGCGAGCGGGGGCTTTGGGTAGATGACCCTGGTGCCTGCGGGGAGGTCGACCTTCACGAGCTTGTCGCCCGAGAAGAGCGTGCGGGGAGGGCTCTTCTTGTCCAGGGTGATGACGCAGGGATGATTCACGACAGTCCGTCCAGTCGAAGCACAGGCCACTGATTGGCGCGTGCGAGTCGTTCGAGCGCGCCGTCGGGGTGCACGACGGCGGGGTGACCAACAACCGACAGCATCGGGACATCCGAGAGGCTGTCGGAGTACGCGAAGCAGTCATCCAGCGAGAGGCCGCGCGAGCGCGCGTGATCGCGGATGATCTTGGCCTTGGCGGGGCCAGCGACCACGGGGGGGATGAGCTTGCCCGTGGCTTTTCGGTCTCGAAATTCGAGACGGTTGGCGATGATGTCGTCCGCGCCGAGCTCGTTGGCGAGCCTGCGAACGATGAAGTCCAGCGAGCCCGAGACGAACACGATGCGGTGTCCGTTGGCCTTGCACGAGGCGACCAGATCCCGCGCTCCCTTGTAGATCGCGGGCTCGATGACCTTCTCGTAGACCTCGTCCGCGAGCACGAAGAGGCGATCTTCGGTCATGCCTTCGTACAGGGCGTAGAGCGACTCGTTGAAGGCGCGGCGATCGCGCCACTCGCTGAGCGCGAGAAAGGGCGCTGAAAACGCTGCCTTCGCGATGCGCGAGAGCGCCTTGGCGGGCGAGCCCTGGTTGACGAGGTAGAAGGCCGTGGGGTGCAGGAGGTTGGTGCGGATGAGCGTTCCGTCGACGTCGAAGTAGCTGGCGGGCATGGAGTGAGATCCGTCGCGTGAGCGCGTGGTGGTGGTGGGTCGAGGTCGAACAGAAAGTGAGGGCAAGCCGCGAGGCGATCGGCGCGCTCGCGAATTGAGTGCGCCGATACGCTGAACTGACGTGTCAGTCCAATACCTCCGCACGGGTTGTCCGTTCAAGCCAGGACTCACCGCGCACTGCGTCGAAAGCGCTCGGGTAACGGCGGCGCTGCGAACGAGCCCGACCCGACGCTGTCAGCGATCGCCCGAGGCGACGGCGAGCGTCGGCTGCTCGTCGATCTGCGCGAGAATTTGCTGGGTCGCGAGCTCGAGCTCGTTCACCAAACCCTCGTCGATCGTGTCGAACACCCCGTGTGCGACCTGATTGCGCTGCATCGCGGCCGCTGTCAGCGTCGCTGCCTGCTGTTGCGAAATCAGCCCTGCTCGCGTGAGCTCACGGATGACCGTTGTGCCCGCTCCGGCCTCGATGCGCTCGCGTGCGAGAAGGGTGCGCGCGGCCGCCTCGAAGACACTCCAAGCGAGAAGCAGCGCAGCGTCGGACTGTCCGGCGTCGCGCAGACCAGAGAGGGCAGCGAGCTTTGCGCGAAGCACCGCGGGCGACTGTGTCGCCAACGCGAGGTCTTCTGGTCCGAGCGTCACGATGTCGAACGAGCGCCCCGGCGCGCTCTTGGTCCACGACTCCATCCATTGCAGTTGCGACGGATGCACCGGTCGTCGCGGCGCCACGAGCACGACCCCTCTCTCTTCGCCGTCACGCCGCGCGATCAGGTCGAAACCAGGGTCCGCGCCGCGCGGGGCGACGACGAGCACCGAGAACCCTTGCGCCTGGTAGCGAGCGACAACGCGATCGATCGACGCCTGCAGCAGCGCTTGGCTCACTCCGGTCATTGGAAGACTCCGTCCCAGTCGTCAGGTTTTGCGCGGATCAGGATGAACTCGCTTTGGTTTGTCGCTGCGACCATGACCGCGGACCTGAGCGCTGCGGGGTGCTCTTGCGTCGCGACAAACGATCGCAGCGCGACTCGTCGCATGCACAATCCTACGATCTGTGAGTCGTCGGACAAGAGCGGCCCGGTGATGCCGTCGAGGATCGCCTTCGCGATGTTGTCGAGGTCGAGCTGCGACTCGTCTTGCGCGAAGTAGAAGAGCTGCAGCGCGACCAGCGGAAACTCGAGCGAGCCGAGCTTGTCGTCTTCGCTGATCGCGTCGTACGCGGTCTCGCGGACCTTCTCTTTCCAGCGATTGTAGTTCGCTCCGTGGCTGTTCACGCTGACCGGCGTGCCCTCCACGATCACCTCCCGCGTCTCTCCCATGATTCTCGGCGTCATAGCGCGGCACGAGCGCGGCGCAAGCTCGCTTCAACACAGGCAGTGATGAGGTCCTTGGATGAGAAATTACCTGAAAAATCTCTGACAGAATCGTAGATCATCCGAGCGCGTTCCCCGTCGAGATGAGCCTCGACAACGCTGTCCCTCCACGGAGCTCGCTCGCCATGCACTCTCTTCGTCGCTCGTCTGTGTTCTGCTCTCTCGCCCTCTCGCTCGTCCCGGTCTCGGGGTGGGCAGACACGATCCGCGTCGAGTCGCGAGTGAGCGCGGCGACGGTGTTTCCCAGCGCGGCCAGCGTGCGACGGTCAGCGAGCGTTCAGCTCGCGCAAGGAGAGCACGAGCTCGTGTTCGGACCGCTCCCGACGACGATCACCGACGAGTCCGTGCGGCTCAACGGCGTCGGCCCCGGCCTCGTCACCGACGCCGTCACCGTGCGCGTCGGAACGCTCGGCGAGCGCACCGCCCTCGAGCGCCAATCGCTGCAAGAGTCCATCGACGGCCTGCGCGCGCAGCTCTCAGCGCTCTCGGCTCGGCGCGAGCGCATCGAAGGCCTGCGCGACCCGCAACGCACGAGCGATCTGCGGGCGCTCACGACGCAGATCATCGCGGTCAACCAGCAAATCGCCTCGCGAACGCAGACGCTCGCGCAGCTCACCGCGCAGGCGAACACGCCCGTGAAGTACGTCACCGTCGACGTGCAAGCCGCGCGCGCTGGCGCCGCTGAGCTCTCGCTCGAGTACGCGATTCCGGGCGGAGCGACCTGGCGTCCTGCGTACGCCGCGTACCTCTCGCGCGACGGAAGGACCGTGGCGCTCGACGTGCTCGCGTCGATGCAGCAGAGCACGGGCGAAGATTGGTCCGGGGTTCGAGTCACGGTCTCGTCCGTCAATCCCACGGGCGCGATCGCGCTTCCGACGCTCGGAGAGCGGGCGATCTCGCTCGTCGCGTTGCCCGAGCGCGAAGAGGTCGACGAGGTGGTGTTGCGACGACGGGTGGCCACGATGCCCGGCCTCGCGAGCGCTGGGATGGCGCGACCCTCGGCCGCGTCGATGGGGGACATGGCCGTCGCCGCGCCTCCCACTCGCATCGAGCATCGCGCGGCCGCGGTCCGTCAGAACCTCCTGTCGGCCAGGCTCGAGGTGGCGATGCCCGTCACGCTTCGCAGCGGAGCGCCGGCGCGTCGCATCCTCGCGGCGCACTCGGAGATCCCGTGCGCGGTCGAGCATCACGCCGCGCCGCGCGAGTCGAGCGCGGTGTTTCTCACGGCGAAGCTGCGCAACTCCAACGCGTTTCCTCTTCTGGCGGGCAACGTCGCGCTGTTCGTGGACAACGAGTACGTGGGAACCACGGCGCTGCGAGACGTCCCCGTCGAAGAAGAAGTGGTCTTGCCGTTCGGAATCGATCCGTCGGTGAGCGTCGATCGAACGCTCGCGTCGCGGGACGTTCACGCCGAGGGCGGCCGCGAGCAGCGCGGAGTGCGCTTCGAGTACCGCGTGAGCAACCACCGCGAGCAGCCCGTGGACCTGGTCGTGTACGAGCAGATCCCCGTCTCGCGATCACAGGGCCTCACCGTTCGTACTTCGTCGGACTCGCGCTCGCCGAGCGCCCGCCGCGAGGGCGACGCCCCAGGCGTCCTGCGTTGGAACGTCCGACTCACCGCCGGCGAGAGCGACCGCTGGCGCCTCGGCGTCCTCGTGAGCGCGCCGCGCGGTCGAGAGATCGACGGAGAGCTCGACTGACCGTGCACGAATTGACGCTCGCTCGACGACGAATCACAGGCGCGTCGAAATACTCTGCGAAAAGCCAGATAATCTGAGTTGGCCTGCGCGTTGCTGTTCTCTCTCGGCAGAGGACGCCATGAAACAGCATCGCTGGTTCGCGTCCCGCGGGGCGGATCTTTGTCTCGTCGGGGCGCTTTGTATCTTGAATTCGTGTGTCGGATCGGAGACGCCGAACCTCGCCGGTTCGTGCGCGGGAGCCGTCGCGCAAACTCGCTCGGTCGCCGTCGTCGTGCCCGCGTTTCGCGTGCGCGTCGCCGTCTCGATCAACGGGCGATCAGCCCGAGAGATCGCCGGTCGACATCGAGGGATCATCGATTTCGAATCGCTCGATCGAAGGACTCACGCAGAGTTCGATATGGGCTTCGTCGGCCCAGGTGAATTCGATATCGATCTGCCCGCAGGGACATATCGAGTCGCGTATCGAGCGTCCAACGGCGATTCGCAGGACTCGCCAGTCCCTCGGTCGGTGGTCGTCGAATCGTTGGACGTGCAGTCGGATCGCTCGCTCGACCTCGCGATCAACACGCGGTTGACGAGCATTGCGTTGACGCTCGACGGCGCGGCGATCACCGCCGCGCAGCGCCTGCGGCTCATCAGCGCAGACGGCGCCGAGACCGAGCTCGACCAGCCCGCTGGCAGCGCTCGCGTCGTCGTCGAGCACGTCGCCGGAGCGCGCTTCGAGGCCCTGCGTCCCGCGCAGCCTTCGTGCGTGAGCGGCTCGATTCACTGCGCGTGCGCCTACCTCGGCGCGATCGACACGAGCGCCTCGTCGAGCTTCGCGTTCGCGCTGCAGTCCATCGAGCTCACCGCGGAGTTCTCTCGCAACGGTCAGCGCGTTGCGGTCGCCGATCGCGCCGACATCGAGCTTCGCGCGCTCGGCGGAGAGCGCTCGAGCTCGTGCGCGATTCGCCTCGACGCAAACCAGGCGCGTCGCCGCATGTTCGCGGGCTCGTACCGCGTGTCCGTCGTGCGGGCGGGCGGGCTCGTCACGTCCAACGCTGACACGCGCGACGTCGAGCTCGACGGAGGCGCGCCGCTCGCGATGGACCTGCGCACCGTGCGAGTCCCGACGGCGATCACGCTCGACGGCGCGCCGATCGAGGCAGCAGACCCGGGATCGAGCGTGTTTCTCTTGTTTCGTGGGCGCGACGGCGCCGTGCTCGCAAGCGCGGGAAGGTCCTCGCTCCCCACGCTCGAGCTCGTCCCGATGGAGGCGAGCGTCGAGGCGTGGGTGCTCAACGGCGAGTGCTCCGAGCGTCGCCCCTGCGGCCGCGCTGAGGTGCGCGCGTTCGGCGCGATCGACGCAGACACACGTATTCAAGCAGACCTGCGCTCGATCGCAGTATCGACGGACGTTCGCGTCGACCAGCGGGCCGCCACCGAGGCAGAGTCCGCCCGCGTCGCGCTCGCGCTGCGCTACGGAGCGTCCTCGTGGCAGTTCGAGCCCTTCGCCGCGGGCCGCCCAGCGGGGGCCGTGCATTTGTTGCCAGGACGATTTCAGCCCGTCGTCGTGTCCCGCGCGTGCTCGATCGCGGACCCGGTCCTGTGCGCGCAGGGCGCGCCGCTCGGCCCCGAGCTCGACTTCGCGCAGAGCGCGCAGCAGCGCGTCTCGATCGAGCACGTCACGGTGCGCGATCGCCTTCGCGTCGTGCGCGCGTCGAACGGAGACGAGCTCGACTCGACGCAGTTCGCCGTGCGCTTCACGGACGAGCGCGGCTACTCGTGGTCGGGGCCGATCGACCCGCGCACGCGGCAGATGAACCTCGTGTTGCCCGCGCAGCGCTTCACCGCGCAGAGCGAGGCGAGCCCGTGCTCGTTCGCGGCGCCCGCTCGAACAGCCTGCTTCTCGACGATGGTCTTCGGCTGCCCGTGAGCGAGGCTCACAGCGCTCGGGCGAGGGCGCGCACCGTCACCGCTTCACCTTGCTCAGCGTGAACTCGAATCCGTCGTTTCTCTCTCGCTCCGTCGCGCTCTCGCGCAGCAGCGCGCGCTCGTCGTGCAGCCTCGCGCCCACCTCGGGCCGGCATCGAAGCACCAGCGTGCACTGCCCGTGATCGCAGCGAATATCCAAGCTCGAGTGCGTGTCGATCGCCGCGCGGCACACCGTCCCCACCACCGCGAGCACCGACTGCATCTGGTGCCAGCTGAGCCCCGCGTCGAGCAATACCCAACGCAAATGGCCGCGGACCGACAGCAGTCCAATGGCGGTGTCGAGCGAGAAGTTCACCGCAGGTGGAGGAGAGAGCTTCGCCGCAGCGAGCAGCTTTCGCTCGGCGGCCAGCGACGTGTTCACGTCCAATCGCCGCATTCCTCGAACGAATGCGCCGATCAACGCGATCCTTCGCTCGGGGTCCAATCGCAGCACGTCCTCGTGCACCCGCGCGCGCACCGCATCGAGCCCCTCGTCGATGTGCGTTCGATCAATGTCCGAGACCGCTTGAGATAGCGTCAGGAGCGTCAGCACAGGCTAGGCAATGGTACCTAGTGAGGCGTGTCTGTCAACGAGAACGCGGGATTCTTCTCGTCCTTCGCGCGACGTACCCGAGCGCGACGAGCGCGATCCACCACGAGGCATCGCGCGTTCTTGATTGTGTGTGCGTAGATACCTTGCAGCCGCACCCCGCGGCCGCGCGAGGCTCGACCGATCCTCCGTCGGCCCGCGCCGCGTCCGCCGCGCTGGCGTCGGGCGCGCTGGTGCCGTCCGAGAGCGCCGCGTCCGTCGCCGTCGCGCTGTCGGTCGCGGCGTTTGCGTCGGCGCCTGCGTCGGAGCCTTCGCACACATCTCCCACGCCGTTGTTGTTCGAGTCGGCCTGGTTGTTGTTCGCGATCGTCGGACAATTGTCGCAGCGATCGCCGACCCCGTCGCGATCACGGTCTTGCTGCTCGGGGTCTTCGACCGTGGGGCACACGTCCATTCCGTCGATCAGCCCGTCGGAGTCCGAGTCGCGATCGCGCACGTTGGGAACGCCGTTGTTGTTCGCGTCGCCGGGCGCCTCGCGCGCGTCGGGCAATCCGTCGTTGTCCGAGTCGAGGTCGCGCGCGTCGGGCAATCCGTCGTTGTCCGTGTCGACGAGCGGGTCGTAGATGCTCCCGCCGTGCTCGGCGGTGTCCACGATCCCGTCGTTGTCCGAGTCGTCGTCTTTGTAGTCAGGCGTCCCGTCGCGGTCCGTGTCGATCGGCGGCGTCGCGGGATCGAGGTCGCCCGCTTCGAATCCGTCGAGCACCCCGTCGTTGTCGGTGTCTCCGTCGAGGTCGTCCGTGATCCCGTCGCGATCGGTGTCCATCATCCCTTCGACGCTGCTCGGAATCGGGTCGTGCGCCGTCTCGCCCACCCACGCGAACACGTTGCGAAGCAGCGTGTCGTTGTTGTTTCCGCGCATCAGACCGCCAGAGCCGCAGCCCGGGATCGAGAGGCTGCCGAAGTGCTCTTCGTCGCCGAACGAGACGGCCCGACCCGCGCGAGGAATGCTCGCAGACAGGTCGATCATGATTCCGTTGGGCCCCGCGCTGTTGCTCGAGAGCGCGCGCGCCATCGGGTCGAGCATCGTGAAGGCGCAGTTGTACCCCGTGAAGTACGGGCTCGAGACGGTGCCGAACGGCCCTTGGAGCGCCGGGTTTCCTGCGGCGCTCGCGAACGTCGCCTGGTTTTCTCCGACGCACCGGCCCGCGCTCGCGAAGAACGTCGCCGCGGCGTTTTGAAAGGACACGAACCCGACGCCCTGCCGCGCGTACGCGCCGAACGCGCGCAGCTCTTCGGTCTGCGGCATCGGGCTGTACGGGTTGAGCACGAGCAGGTCCGCGCCGTCGAGCACCTCGGGCCGCAGCGCGTCGAACGGCGGGCCGAAGACGAACTCGATCCGCACGGTCCCCGTCGGACCAAAATTCACTGGGTCTCGCAGCGACGCGCGCGCCTGCGTGTACCACGCGTCCTCGTTGAAGCTGAACGTGTGCCCGCCGAGCGCCGCAGTGCACGCGAGCGAGAGCGAGCGAGACGGAGCGCGGATCACCACGCGACGAGCTTGCGCTCGGGCATCCGCGGTCGCGAGCGCGAGGGCTGCGGCGGTGATCGCGACGAGAGCGCTACGACGAAACGACATTCTTCGAAACTACACCTTCGTCACGGGTAATTGCCGTCCGTCGCGAGCGTCACTTCACGGGCGAGGGGCGCTTCTCCGAAGGAGAAATCCGGGTCCGATCGATAGCCAGGGTTCGGCCCTGGATAACCCAGGTGCCGCGCCGCCACGGGGCTGGCGAAGTACCCGAGTCGCACGAGCTGCACGGCGAACTCGGCCTCGGGGACGCGGTCGAGCGCGAGCTGCAGCGCGGTCTCTCGCTGCTCGATCGAGAGCCGCGCGAACGGACGCCCTCCCACTTCGCTCGCGACGCCGTCGAGCACTACGCGAATGAGCCCGACGAGCGCCGCCGCCGGCAGCGCGCGGTCGAAGAAGAGCGCGGGGACCCTCGCGTCGATCGCTCCGGGCGCGCCCGTGGGATCGCGATGGGCGCCGGGGATCACCGTGTCGCACAAGCACGCGATCGCGTGGCCCACGAGCGTGTCCGGCGCGCCCCCCAACATGGGCAGCCCTGTCACGTGCGCTGGTGGGGCGGCGCTCGAGTCCGTCGCGTCCGTGTCTGCGCCGTCGCTCGTCGCGTCGCCGCTGTCCGAAGAGAGCACCGCGCGCGGCCCGCACGCCTGCGCCAGCTGCGCCGCGAGCGCCGCGAAGAGCTGCAGAAACCTCCGTCGCTCGGCGCTCGCCGCCGAGGGGACAAGCTGCGGGAGCGCCATACGCGGACTTGAATCAGTGCTCATGAATCAAAACCTCAGCTCATCCGAGTGGCGGGGTTGATGATCCCGTCGACGACCCGCTCTGCGACCGCTGAAATCGTGAGCGCGGGGTTCACCCCGAGCGCGTACGGGATGGCGCTCGCGTCGCACACGAACAGGTTCTCTTGTCCCCACACTTGTCCAAACGGGTCGACCACGCCGTCCTCTGCGCGCTCGCTCATGCGGCAGCTCGCGAGCAAGTGAGCGCTGGTCATCCCTGCGTACCGTCGGGGATAGCCGGGGATGATCGCGACGTTGGTCGCGCGGGCTACTTCTTGTACGCGCGCTTCGAGGCGGTCGAGATAGCGGTCGTACGACTCGCGCGGGCGCGCGACGACGTCGGGGCTCCCGTCGGCTTTGATCGTGACGGCGCTGTGGCTGTCAGCGAGGCCGAGCGAGCTGAACCCGAACACTCGATGCGGGTAAACACTCTCGACCCAGCGCTTGAACTCCATCCCCCACGCTCTGCGAGGGAGCCTCGAATCGCTGCTCGACTGCACGGCGGCGGCGAAGACCGTGGGCTCGATTCCTCCGCCCGGGTGCAGGGTGAAATCGTCGGACTCGAACCAGTTCCAGCTCATCAAGCCCGCGTTGTCCATGCCCGCGTAGCACTTGTAGCGATCGAGGTCGTCGAACTCTGGCGGCAAGACTCCGAAGAACTGCAGCTCGCCGTTGTGATTGAAGTGCTCGCCGACGTGCTCGCTCGCGAAGCTCCACCCCGCCGCGCGCGATCGCAACAAGAGCGCAGGCGTGTGCAGCCCTCCGCCGGCGACGAAGACGATGTCCGCGAGGATGGTCTTGCTCTCCGCTCCTTCGGAGTAGTTGACCGCCCAGAGCGCTCCGCGGCGCTCGATGGTCGAGACCCCGCAGCCCGCGCGAAACTCGGCTCCCGCGCGCTCGGCGCGAGGGATGTACGTGTGCAAGAGCGTGTGCTTCTTGTTGTAGATGCAGCCCTGCGCGCAGAACCCGCACTGAAGACAGTCGCCGTAGTTCATCCTCGCGCGATCGCAGCTCGCGCCCGCGCGCGAGAGCATCTTGGCGAACAGCCCTCCGGCCTTGGGGATCTCGCTCCACGCGAAGCGTCGAACGCCGAACATCGCTTCGACGCGCTCGTAATAGGGCGCCATCGTCTCGGGCGTGTAGCGCTCGGGCCAGTTGCGACGCGCGGCGCTGTCGACGCGGTCGAACGAGCGCCGCGGGACGCGAAACATCGCGCCGTCCATGGCGATGGACGCGCCGCCGACGAGCTTTCCCGTGCGAAACGCGATGTTCTGCGAGGACACGACCAGGTCGACGACCGCGGTTTGATAGTCGAGCGCGTCGCTCTGTCGCAGGTCGCTCGTGCTCGCGCGGCGCCCTCGCTCGAGCACGATCACGCGGCGCATCCCGGCTTCGGCGAGGCGGGTGGCGGGGATCGTTCCGCCGTAACCAGAGCCGATGATCACCGCGTCGGCGCGTTCGGTGGGCATGTGCAGCGACGGTCAGTGTGCCATGATGCTCGTCGTGGTCACTCGTCGTTTGCCCTGGAATTTGACGGTCGTTTTCGCGCTCGTGCCGCTCGTCGCGTGCGCGCCTCGCGCAGAGCCTGCAGATGCTGCGCGAGACTCGAGCGTCGATGGGCTCGGCGACGATTCAGCGCTCGTCGACGCAAGCGATGCGAGCCCCGCGTGTCGAAGCGAAGACGCCTTCGCGTGGGGGCGAGGCGGCATCGACATGCTCCCAGGAAGCGACTGCCTCTCGTGTCATCGCGCCGACGGGAGCGCAGGATCATCGGTATTTTCCGCGGCAGGAACGGTCTTCGTCTCCCCCGCTTGCCGCGACGGCCGCCCAGGCGCCACCGTGATCCTCCGCGACTCGACCGGCCGCGAAGTGCGCCTCACCACCAGCGAGCTCGGAAACTTCGCCACGACCGTCGAGCTCTCACCACCCTTGAGCGCACGGGTTGCGTTCGACGGAGGAGCGCTCGCGATGCGCGCCGAGGTCGATCACGGCTCGTGCAACTCGTGTCATCGCGTCGATCGACCGCTGGGGCTGATCCCCGCGCCGTAATCGAGCCTCACTCGTCGGACTCGCCTTCGTCGACGACCTCTTCGACGCCCGCGCCGTAGTCGACGCGCAGCCGTTCAGTGAGCGAGCGCTGCTCGATCGTGGCCTCGACGATCTCGTCTCCCATGAGCGCGAAGACGCGCGAGCCCCAGAAGATCGGCCGGGTGTTTCCGTACCAATCCGCGCACGAGACCGAGCACCGGCCCGAGGTGCTGCCGCGGGACTCGATCGTCCCGAGCTGCGAGAGCGCGAGGTTCGCGACGCGAAAGAAGCTCACGTCCGACGAGCCGCTGAGCTGCCGGTGCCCCGTGTCGAGCTGCCCCGCGGTCGCGATGCCGAACACTCCGTCGCGCACGCCCGAGGGCTTGAAGAAGAACCCGTGCGAGCGAGTCTCTCCTTGCGCGCGGCCGTGCAGCCGCAGCGCGGCGAAGGCCTCGGGCGTGGCTCCGTCGAGCGCGACGGGCGTGAGGACCAGGGTGCTCCCCGCGTTTCCGACGGCCAGCGCGTGCGCGCCCATCGGCTCGATGCGCTCGATCCCGTGGTCCGTTTGGATCTCGAACAATCGCTGATCGCTCGCTCGATACGCGAAGAACAGCCCCTCGCGCTGACCGTTCGTGTGCGCGTACGCAGAGCGCCCCGTGCCAAAGAGCGCCCAGTCTCCGACCCAGCGCTCTTTGAAGGCTCCGCCGTACGTCCCTCCGCCGCCCACGGACGCGATCATCGTGTAGGCCTCGGCCGGCGCGTCGCTCACCTGCCCGTTCAATCGCGCGATCGGAATCTTCACCGCCGCGACCGCGCCCCCCGACACTTGCGCCTGCCACATCGCGTCGCCGTGCCCGTCGTTGCGCAGAAGCACGTGCAGCGAGTCTCCGCGCTCGTCGAAGGCGAACTGATCCACAGGGCCTCCGCGCACGCGCGCCGCGCCGGGAGCGCGCTGCTGCGAGAGCGGCAACCGCACGATCCACGATCCCGTCTGCCGTTGTTGCGAGTCGATCTCTGCGTCACCGGGCTCGGTCCACACGTACACCGCGCTGTTCGAGACGTAGAACGTGCGCGATCCGTTGCCGAGCACGCCCTGCGCAGAGCACCCCACGCGCGCGCTGTGAATGTCGCAGTGCACGACGGTGTGCAGCGTCGTGGCCGAGCGATCCGCGCTCGTCGCGAACACGTGCGAGTAGTCGAACGGCTCGCGAAACGCGCCCGAGCGACCGACGCGAACCGAGGGCAACCGAAGGCGGTCGTCCCACGGGTCCTCGCGCTCGAGCGACATCGGGACGTACACGACGAATCGACCATTGACGAGCCGCGTCGCGTAGTTCTCCGAAGAGTAGTAGTCGTCCGAGCGGACGTAGAAGCTGTCGAGATAGCGAATCGCCCCGCCGCGCTCGAGGCGAAAGCGATTCACCTCCGTCGCTCGCGCGCGATAGCTGTACCCGAGCACCAGCGCGATATCGCCGTCCACGAGCAGCTCGTCGTACCAATCGCCCGGCCTGGTGTGCGGCGGATACGCGGGCGCGTGCCCCACGGGCCGCACGCTGTTGTTCGCGGTCGAGACGCGAAAGAGATGCCCTCGGCGGAGGATGATCAGGTCGTCTCCCGACGCCTTCACGATGTCTCCTTCGTCGACGTTGGCGACTTGATTGTTGGTGATGCTATTCGAGCTGCCTGTGCTCGTGCTGCTCGGCGCGCTCCTCGGCGACGCGGCGCTCGACGCGGTCACCGAGTTGGACATGGCGCCCGCCCCTGCGCCGTAGGACCCCAGGCCCCCGAAGCCGTACCCCTCGCCAAGGCCGTCGCCTGATCCGAGCCCCCCCGCTGAGCGCCGCATGCGGCCGCGAAGGCGTCGAGGACGAAGGCTCGCTCGGTGCCATTCGAGCGCTTCGCGACGCTCTTCTGCGCTCATCGCGGCGATGCGGCGTTGGTTGATCGCGTGGATGTACCCCGTGAGACCCGCGCGAGAGCCGACGGCGCTCATCGTCGCGACGGTGCTCCATCGATCCGCGCTGTCTGCGCTGCGGATGACCGCGCGCGCGGTGACCGTGCTCGCCGGCGAGCCCGCGCTCGAGACCCCTGCGTCCGCGCTCGCGACGCGCGCGATCGACTGCGTGATGGACCCCGCGCTCTGCCTCGCGAGGCTGGCGTCGGCGCTCGCGGGGCTCGCGTCTTGCGGGGACGCGAGGGGGTCGTTGGCGATGGTGATCGCGTTCTCTTGCGTCGTGCGCTGCCCCGCGGCGCAGCCGTGCACGAGAGACGAGAGCAGCGAGAGCGAGGCGAGCAGTGAGCGTTGCGTTCGCATGGGAATGAGTGGGGGCTATCGACGCTCGCGCGAGAGAAAAGTTCCGCGCGTCGGTGATTCGGCGATGAACTCATCGAGCGTATCCCGCAGTCCATCGGAGCCACGTGCCGTGGTAGAAGCGAAACGTGACCGGCGCGGGGCGCGATTCGTACTTCGGAGCGAGCTTTCAGTCCTCGGCGCTACGCCGCGGCAGCGAACGATCCCGCATGAACAACTTGCCTCCGCAAATGCGCACGAGCGGCTTCGCGACGGTTTCACGGGCTACGCAGCCCTACCGTACGCTCGCCGCGCGTGCGCAATGCGTGCTGCGAAGCAAGTCCCCCGAGCGCTGTGAATCGCCCCCGCGACCGGTCTCAGCGACGACGGTAGGTGAACCAGAGGTTCGCCGTTCCGTAGTGTAGATAGACGCCGTCGCAGCGCGTCTCGACCGAGTACGGACCGGTCATCATGTCCGTCCCTCCGTCGCCGTCGGTGCACATCACCGTGCGCGCGAGCGTGGTGCCCGAGGGCATGAGCACGCCCGAGCGGCGCGTGATGGGCGCCATGCTCGTCGAGCTGAGATTGATCTGACGAATCTCGGTGTAGCGATTCTCTGGGCCCACGACGAGCGTCGCGCGATACGTGCTCGCCGTCGTTCCCGTCGTACGCTGATAGGAAACGGCGTCGTAGATTCCCTGGGGAATCGTCCCGCCCATAAACGTGATCGCGCTCGCGACGGTGGTCGCCATCACCGCAGGCGCGCCGAACTCGAGCGTGTTGCACAGGCCCGGTCCCATGAGGTTCGGCGCCATCCCCATCGGCGGCGTGCACGCGTCGCCCGCCGCCGCGTCGGGCTGCGAGGTCGCATCGGGCTGCGAGGCCGCATCGGGGAGTGAGCTCGCATCAGGGAGTGAGCTCGCGTCGGGCTGCGAGGTCGCTCCGTCGTCCATCGACGTCGCGTCGGGCTGCGAGGTCGAGCTGTCGTTGCCCGACGCATCGGGCGTCGGCGCCGGAGGATTGCTGCACGCAGCGAGCGCTGCGAGCGCGAGGAATGGGGCGATTCGAAGAGCCTTCATGGGAAGTGCGCTTGGTACCACGAATCGACGAGATCGAGGACTGCGCGAGCGTGAGGGAGCGCGGCAGCGCATCGGGAGCACCCCGTCAGCGAAGCACTGTGCGCGGCTGCCTCGCTGCCGCGTACGAGTCCACTGCGCCCGATGCGCTGCTGCGTTGCGCCGCGCCCCTCCGCGAACCGCGGGGCATCGGTGCTACCCTCGCGCTCGCCTTGGCGCTCACGCGACTCGATGTCGAAGGCTACCGCTCGCTTCGCGCCGCGTCGCTCGAGCTGCGCAACGTCACCGTCGTCCTCGGCGAAAACGGCGCAGGAAAAACCAACCTCTACCAATCCCTCCGCCTCGTGCACGCCGCGGTCACAGGGACCCTCGCGCGCACCCTCGCGGACGAAGGCGGAATGCCCTCGGTCCTGTGGGCCGGAGCACACAAGAGCGGCCCGCGTCGCGTGCGCGTGCGGGTCGACGATGACCTGTTCGCCTACGAAATCGCCCTCGGATTGCCCTCGGGCTCGGGCGAGTCGGGCTCGATGTTCTCGCTCGATCCGCTGGTCAAATCCGAGCGCGCGTGGCTCGTCGACGAAGGGCGCTCTCACCTGGTCCTCGAGCGAGCCAACCTCGCCGCCACCGCGCGCGATTCGACCGGCGCGCGCGTCGAGTACCCCACGGCCATCGAACAGAGCGAGTCGATCCTCTCGCAGCTCGCAGACCCGCATCGCTATCCCGTTTTGTCAGCGATTCGGCAGGTCGTGTTGCGGTGGCGCTTCTATCACCAGCTCCGCGTGGACGCAGGATCGCCCGCGCGACGGTCGTGCACTGCCATTCGTACCTTCGCGCTCGCGAGCGACGGATCGGACCTCGCGGCGGCGTGGCAGACCATCATCGAGAACGGCGACGGACGCGCGCTCGACGGCGCGGTGAAGCGCGCGCTCAACGGCGCGAGC